>NZ_JBXWOU010000007.1:0-225021 GCF_059611045.1 Ruegeria sp. CDSB113 | reverse complement strand
ACGATCGCTGATTACTCGGTCACGAGCGGTCAGCCGGACCGGTTGGCGTTCTCGGACCTGAATGTTGGGGATGTGTCTTTCACACACAACTCGGGCCGTGATCTTGTAATGACTGCAGGCGCTGAGACGATCACCGTGACGGACCATTTCTCCAACTGGGCAGAAAGCATCGAAGAGATTGTCTTTGCCGACGGCACAGTGCTGGGGATACAAGGTATTCGGAGTAAGGTCCTCGAAGGCGGGTCAGGAAATGACTCTCTAGTCGGGTTTAGTAGTGACGATGTCATGCGAGGAAACCTGGGAGATGACTATCTCTTTGGCTCCTCTGGAAATGATACGATCCATGGAGGCGACGGCAATGATGAAGTACGTGGCGGAGCTGGTAATGACACACACTATGGTGGTGCAGGTGATGATTTAATTGTTGCTTGGGACGGGGATGACCTTGCTTGGGGCGGCACCGGAAATGATGAATTGTTTGGAAATAACGGTAACGACAATCTTCAGGGCGATGAAGGGAATGATCGCATTGACGGCGGTGACGGCGACGACAACCACTATGGCGGGATCGGTGACGATGTTCTGGTCGGCAACGCAGGGGCAGACCTTTTCGACGGGGGCGACGGCGTAGACACCCTCGAGTTCTCCTATACGAGCAATGACGTCACTCTGAACTTGTCGCAAGGAACGGCTACGTTTGACAACGGTGGTGTTGAACAGGTTCTGAACATTGAGAATGTGATTGCCGGGTCCGGTGACAACATAATCATTGGGACGGGTGCAGCGAACAGACTGGATGGTGGCACTGGCAATGACACTCTGACTGGCGGCGGCGATGCAGACAATTTCGTTTTCAACTCGAATTTTGGAAACGACACGCTTACCGACTTTGAAGATGATGTAGATCTGATGCAAATCGAAATTGGCGGTGTTGGCATAGAAGACCTGACTGTATCTCAGGATGGGACGGACACCAGAGTTGATGTGAGTGGTCATGGTTCCATCAGATTGTCAGATATCGACAGCGCTTTGATCACAGCAGATGATTTCTTGTTCCAAATTGTCTGAACCAAGTATGCGATTTCTCAAAAGCACGACGAGGAGCCTAACGGCCCCTCGTCGTGCTTTTGGTATCGTGTTGGGTCAGAAATGCTTGACGTTTGGGTCAGAATTGAAAGACGCAATTTATGTGTGTCTTTAGGTTTTGGTAGCCGATTGTGTCAAAGGTCTGTGACGTTCCACATTTCCTGTTGAACGTCACACGAATCTGACCCAACCGTCATAGTTGGACCAGAAACTAGGTGAACGTTCGACATCAGAAGGCGCCCCCAACGTTGGACATCAGTTAAATTTGACCTTTGCGTCATCAACTAAAACGCCGCGCTCATTTCATACTCCCGCAGACAGTTTGGTTTGATCTGACTTCCCTTTCGGAAAATCAGGGCTGAATTGCAGACCAGACAGCAAGGTTGCTTGTTCCTGCTAATTTGCCTCGTGACGAACGCGGGAGGGGGCGAGACAACGCTATTCGATAGGGGTAGTGCGGCCCGCAGGTGCAGCCGAGGACACGACCCCTTCCAATAGGGTTGCTCGAGGGGGAGGCAGCGTCCTCTCTGACGGCCAAGGGCGTCTGGCTTGTCTAATTCCCGCTGGCCCATGAAGGGAAAGAGGGCCCGCCGTCATTTGCGATTGTATCATTCTGTCAAACTGCAAAAAACAGTATTCAGGCCACCGAGCTGCTGTTCGCTGCGTTTGCAGCGCGGAGCAGCACGAACGGCAGCAAGGCGCAGGAAGCAGACGTTGCAAAGCCTTGATGTCGGCCGACTGCGTACATTTGGTCAAACCACAGTGAAACTCGACTGCAAGTCCAGAAGAGCGGACGCCATGAGGATCACTCTCGTTCTCTCCCGCGCGTTAAGTGCAGAATTAGAGATGCGAGTGAACAACTTTAAGCGCATGCTCAAAAGTTGCTCGCGCGAAATCGGTGTCTGTAAAGCCGAAGTCATATCTAATAGGCACCACTGAGGCCTTCCTCTCGGGTTTTGCCACAGGAAGCACCCGACCTTCCATGACGGTTCCCCATACTTTAACGTCTTTGATTTTCATGGGGTCCACTGAAAGAGGACTATCGTCGAGAATGGTGAAATTGGCGCGCTTTCCGGGTTCAATACTGCCAATTTCGTCTTCAAGTTTGAGCGAATAGGCCGCTTCAATCGTGATACCACGAAGCGCTTTCTCCGCACCCACCCGTTGATCTGGGCCTGCAACACGACCTGAGGACGTCACACGGTTTACGGCACACCACATCAGGAAAAGAGGATCGGCTGGTGCCATTGGCATATCGGAATGCAGTGACCAGGAGATCCCCGCCCTCGAAACATCGCCAAGACGTACCATTGCGTCCGCTCTTTTTGGCCCGAGGCCGACAGAAGAATATTGGTCTGAAAGGGCGGTGACGTAGTATGGGTTGCCACTGACGATGGCTCCAAGCTCCGAAATCCTTTGAACCTGTTCTTCTGCGCTGACTGCAAAATGAACCAGAACGGTCCGATGGTCATAGCGCGGATTGCGTCTCAGATTCATTTCAAGCGCGTCCAGAACGCGATCAAGTCCAGCGTCTCCGTTCACGTGCACATG
Organism: Ruegeria sp. CDSB113; assembly: GCF_059611045.1. Classification (NCBI taxonomy): domain Bacteria; kingdom Pseudomonadati; phylum Pseudomonadota; class Alphaproteobacteria; order Rhodobacterales; family Roseobacteraceae; genus Ruegeria; species Ruegeria sp. CDSB113. Next base: position 222,384 of record NZ_JBXWOU010000007.1, on the reverse strand, counting down.
AATTTGGTAACCTGCATCCCAGTAGATGCGGAATGCGCGATCAAATAGGCTCTTGTCCATCATCCATTCGCCAGTGTGGCCATCCAGATATGGATCACGCACTTGCATGAGCAACGAATAGATTGCGCCGTCTGCAAACAGCTTGGCTTGCTTGGGCGCAAGGCTGGTCATCCCCCCATACCAGCCCTCCAGTTTTTCGGTCTCGGCGATCACCTGAGCATCATCGGGATGGGTGCTAACCAAGGTTTTTGCATCTGGCATGAAGGACCAGCGGAAGGGCATGTCGGGGCTGGACATAACAGCATTGATGCTGTCCTGAACGGGTTTGGCGAGAATGCCACCGGGTTCGTTGCCAATCGTGATACCCTTGGCGTGCATGTAATCGCGGGTCAGTTCCAAACCTGACTGCAATCGTTCTGGTGTCGCGGCGAGCGACGCAATGAAAGGCAGCACCGCAAACAGGCCCTGCTCCCAAAAACGGCCTTCCAAAATTCTGGATTGGGCCTGCTCCGTCGGGGTAAACGCGTCGATGATGTCCTGCGTGACACCTCCCATCTCCAATGCGGCACTGTTCAGGATCATCTCATGACAAGACCGTGCCCAGACAAGGATTGGTTGGGTTGAACTTATAGCGTCAAGTTCCTCCCGCGTAAGCGGACCAAAAAAGGCAGGGTGATACCCCCATGAAACGACTGGTTCAGACGGATCGGTACGTTGCTCAACCGCATTGGTTAGCCGGTTGATAAAGTCGTTTTTGTCCCTTACGGCAGGAACTGTGCCAGAGGGCAAAACCCAGTCCTCGATCGAAAGGATTTCCGAAGACATCGTGAGCGCCGCCAGAAGTGGGTGGTCATGCTGGGCAATAAATCCCGGCATAATGACGTGGTCGGCAAACGTTGTGTCAACTGTGTGGCGCTGCCCTTTCAGGATGCCATGAACGTCCTCAAGGCTTCCGACCAAGAGGATACGACCGTTCACGACGGCGACGGCTTCTGCCGAAGGCTTTTCCGGATCAAGCGTCACTATTTCTCTGGCTGTGTAAACCGTCACCGTAGGAAGTGGTACGATTGCCGTCCCCAAATCTGATAGCGAATTGGATTGGCCGAACGCACCGCTGAGCGGCGTTAAGGCGGTTGCGCCTGCAATCCCTGTTCTCAAGAATCTACGTCGGCTAATTTGGGGCATTTCTGAACTCCGGCAATCAGGTTAATCCGACTATGCAGCAGGGAACCGGCACCGGACAACAATTTCTGCCGATTTGTTTTGCAATCTGAGATTGCGTTCTTGTAAACGGCTGTTTTCCTCACGATCCCGTAAACGAGGGCGCAAAATGAAGGTCCGCTGTGGGCTGCGACCTGCCGAATGCGTTCGCAGCATCTCAGGCGAATGGTAACGGCAGGTCAGGGCTCTAAAGTGATGATGCCGCTTAGCAGAAAGAGTGGTGAAGAATGGCATTTGACGTACGAAAGTGTTGGCATCTACACGCCGCCGGGATGTAGTTGCGCTAACGTATCAACCGAAAATACCAGAGGTAAGTGATACAGATGGATGCAACAGAGTTTGTTCGAATTGTCGGTACGAACCAAACAAATCAGAAGATTTTAGAGGCATTGCCGTTGACGGGGCTCAAGGATGCTTGGCTTGTTTCGGGATGCTTGTTTCAGACAGTCTGGAATTCGCAGAACTGGCCGATTAGCTCTACTGTAATCAATAAAACTGGTCGCCGTTCTCAAAAGAGTGCAACAGAACCCGCCCTGTCCGTAAAAACGTACGTGGTCAAAATTTCGCAAGACATTAATTTTCTATCGATCCTTCGCTTTTAGTAGCAGTGTTTTCGATCACTGAAACCTTGATGCCACTTACGGTTTTTGGTGACGAAGAACGTGTCCAACCAACAGTTTGCGTAAATTTGTGAAGTTTCTTGTTGCTTTATTGCTTTGTTGAAATGCGCGACCGGTATCGCCCATGTGGCGAATTTGAGTCGAATTTTTGCCTTAATCTTGTGTTCGTTCTCCTTCGAGGTGTGATGGGGAAATCCGAATAGAGGGTTGTTGTTGTGCGCGATAGCAGCTTGCCCCCATGCGTTGTCACTAAGTAATGTGTGGGGTGTATGGGTGTCCAAGAAATCAAGTTTGCTGCTGGCTGTTTCTTTTTATGTATTAATTTCAACGTCTCTATTCGCAGCACCCACGGCAGACTCAAAAGTTGGCGACACGGTGGCCAACCCGGTGACAGGTATGGACACCACTGTCAGCGCACTGATTGTCGACCCGGCCTCGACGCCCACAGCCGGAACAACAGCATTTGTTGAGACAGCAGATGGCTACGTTTTCCTAGTCAAAGATGTCGGCGACACAATCTACAATTCCGACAATCCTCCGCTAGCATTCGAAATTGTTTCCATTTCTGGAACAACAGCTCAGATCAGCAATTCAGAGGCATCCGAAACGGCCAGCTTGTCTACTCAGTTGACCCTTTCGCAATATAATAACAACTTCAATAGTTCCGGCACCCCTGGCGCAGTAACGCCGCCCGAAGATGTGTCCGGACCAAACGGCGTGAACCAAGTTGTCTATGGTCAGGGTGGCAGCAATGGTAGGGACGGCGCACTGTTCGTGCCACCGAGCTCGGGTGGCAATGGTGATACCGGCCCGACGCAGACAAAAAACCTCAGCAGCGATGTCAACGCAACCAGCAATATCGGGTGGCAGGTCGGTAGTGTCGGCGGCGACGGAGGAAACGGTGGGGATTCGTATCTGAGCTTTTGGGACGGGCGTGATGGCGGTGACGGAGGCAAGGGTGGTACGGTTAACGCAACGCAGGAAAGCAGCAGCACTATTCAGACATCGGGCAGCAACAACGACGGAATTTTCGCATTCAGTCGAAGTGGCAAGGCAGGGAATGGCGGCGGCGCATTCGCGGCTCCAGTTGGCGGTACCGGGGGACATTCTTCAGACGGAGGTAACGTAGCCGTCACACAGAAAGGTGCGATTTCGACGTCCGGAGACTCAGCCGATGGTATCTACGCGCTGAGCGTTTCGAACAATGGCGGTAATGGAGGGTCTCAATGGGGATTGGTGGGCTCTTCGGGCGACGGCGGCTTTGGCGGCAGCGGCGGAGCCGTAACCGTCAACACCACATCGACCGCCAGCATCCTGACAACCGGCGATTATGCTAACGGGATTTACGCCCAGTCGATTGGCGGGTCCGGCGGGTCTGCGGGCACCAGCGGCAACCTTTTGGTGTCCTTGATTGGTGGTGCCGACAACGGTGGTGACGGTGGCACGGTCACGGTTTCTCATGCTGGCGCGATTGAGACACAGGGCGATTTCTCGCGCGGGATCGTGGCGCAGTCGATTGGCGGTGGCGGCGGTTCCGGCGGCGCAGGGGGCGGGTTGGTTGCGTTGTCTCTGGGCGGTGTCGGATCGAATGGCGGCAGCGGCAGCGCTGTCAGCGTAACGGTTCAGGGCAGCGGCAGCATTTTGACCTCGGGCAAAGGTGCTGATGGTGTCATGGCGCAGTCCATTGGCGGCAGCGGCGGGACTGGTGCGAACTCGTACGGTCTGGTCGCAATTGGTGGTACCGGGTCGCGGGGCGGCACAGGTGATGCGGTTAGCGTAAGCAACTACGGACAAATCCAGACCGGAGGCGACGGTGCGCGGGGCATCATTGCCCAATCCATTGGTGGTGGCGGCGGCGATGGTGGCTCGTCCGCCGGCATGGTTTCCGTTGGCGGCAACGGCAGCGGCGGTGGCGCTGGATCAACTGTGACCATCGTCAATGACGGGATCATTACAACGACCGGAGACGATGCGATGGGCATCCTGGCCCAGTCCATCGGCGGTGGCGGCGGCAATGGCGGTTCTTCCGGATCGGTCGGCGCATTCGTGGGTGTGGCCATCGGTGGCGACGGCGGCTCCGGAGGTGAAAGCGGTGACGTGGATGTCACATTGTCAAACACTGACAGCAGTCAGCCATCGGCAATTCAAACTTCGGGCGACCGCTCGACCGGTGTGTTCGCGCAATCCGTCGGCGGCGGCGGCGGCAATGGCGGCGGTGCAGTGTCTGTGGCGGTTGGGGCCTTCGGCGCTGCATCGGTGTCGGTTGGTGGTTCCGCTGGAGATGGCGGCGACGGCGGCGATGTATCGATTAGCGGCAGCGGGTCGGCCTCAGTGCAGACCGGAGGCGACGATGCAATCGGCGTGATGCTGCAATCCGTTGGCGGCGGTGGTGGTAATGGTGGATACGCGGTTTCGGTTGCTGTTTCGGGCGGTCCGGTTTCGGGTTCGCTGGCAGTTGGTGTCGGTGGCGACGGCGGCACGGGCGGTGAAGGCGGCACGGTCACTGTTGGTCAGTTCAACAGCAGCGGCGTTGCTACGGCTGCGGGTTTTGAGGGAACTATAGTTACAACTGGGAACCGTTCGACAGGTATGCTGTTCCAATCCGTTGGTGGCGGTGGCGGCAATGGCGGTTTGGCCGTGGCTGCAACCGGAGGCGCCTCTGCGCTGTTTTCTGGCAATGTCTCGATTGGAATTGGCGGTCAGGCCGGCAGTGCCGGCAACGGCGGTGATGTGCAGGTTTACACCAAGGCAGACATCACAACGACCGGAACCAATTCAAGCGCGCTGATCGCGCAGTCGGTTGGCGGCGGTGGCGGCAACGGCGGTGGCAGCGTCGCGGCGGGCATCAGTGCAAGCGCCGGGGCTGCAGTTGGGATCAACGTGGGTGTTGGCGGCGATGGCGGTGGTGCCGGGATCGGTGGCGACGTCACTCTGATCGCCGGCGGGACAACAATTGAAACCAGCGGAGCGTTTTCCAGCGGCGTAGTCGCGCAGTCGGTTGGCGGCGGCGGCGGCAATGGCGGCTACAGCGTCGGAGCCAGCGCCGATATTGGCGGTGCCGCAGCTGGGTCCGTCAGCGTTGGCCTTGGCGGTAAAGCTGGCGGTGGCGGTGACGGCGGCGCAGTTACCGCTCAGGTTGACGCAGACGTCACAACGCGGGGTGATGACTCTGGAGCTGTTGTGGTTCAGTCCATCGGCGGCGGTGGCGGCAATGGCGGGTTTAGTGTTGCAGCCGGGCTGGCCGCAGGCGGTGCCGGTGCAGGAACTGTTGATGTCGGGCTTGGCGGCGATGGCGGCAGTGGCGGTATCGGCGGCAGCGTCACCGGTGTTCGTGTCAATGGTGACGTGCGCACCGAAGGTATGCGCTCGACCGGCGTTGTGATCCAGTCGATTGGCGGCGGCGGTGGTAACGGCGGCTTCAACGTGACGGCCGGTGTGGCTGCCGGGGGGGCAGGTGCTGGAACAATTGGCGTTGGTCTTGGCGGTGACGGTGCAACGGGCGGCAATGGTGGCGTGGTTGAAGGCCAGGTGGCGGGCAACGTTACTACGCTCTCCGATAATTCTAGCGGCGTTGTGTTCCAATCCATAGGCGGTGGCGGCGGCAATGGCGGCTTCAACGTGACGGCGGGGATCGCGGGTGCAGGTGCAGGCGGCGGAGCTGTGACGGTTGGTCTTGGCGGAGACGCGTCTGGCGGTGGCATCGGACAATCGGTGACCGCCCAGGTCAGCGGAACCGTTAGCACCGGCGGCGCAGATGCGACAGCTGTGCTGGCCCAATCCGTCGGCGGCGGCGGTGGCAATGGTGGTTTTAATGTCAGCGCCTCACTGGCAGGAGCGGGTGTGGCCAGCGGTGCCGTTTCAGTCGGGCTGGGCGGCAGCGGCGGCACAGGTGCAACTGGTGGCACGGTAAATCTGACGACCACGGATGCAATCGTAACGGCCGGAGACAGGTCGTCCGGCGTGGTCGCTCAGTCGATTGGCGGCGGCGGTGGCAATGGTGGCTTCAACGTCTCAGGCACCGGCACGGGCGCCGGTGTCGGGTCCGGCGCAGTTAGCGTGGGGCTTGGCGGCGACGGCGACGGCGGTGGTGATGGTGGCGCGGTCACTCTGACCTCGGGCGGGACAATCCTGACGCAGGGCGACTCGGCAACGGCGTTTCTGGCACAATCCATCGGTGGTGGCGGCGGCAATGGCGGGTTCAACGTCAGTGCTTCGGTCCAGGGATCTGGCGTTGGCGGGGGCGGAGTCTCGGTTGGCCTTGGCGGCGATGGCGCAGGCGGAGGCGATGGCAACACTGTTATCGCGACGTCAAACAATGCGGTTGAAACCCGTGGTAACCAGTCCTCGGGCGTAGTGGCGCAATCCATCGGCGGCGGCGGCGGCAATGGCGGGTTCAACGTCTCGCCGGTTCTGTCGGGTGCTGGTACCGGTAGTGGCGCGGTCAGCGTCGGGTTGGGCGGGTCTGGTGATACGGGCGGCGATGGCGGCGACGTGACGCTGACCTCAAATGGCACTATTCTGACCGATGGCTTCGCTTCCAGCGGTTTTGTTGCGCAATCCCTTGGCGGCGGCGGTGGTAACGGCGGCTTTAACGTCTCGCCGACCTTGTCAGGCGCAGGCGTCGGAGCGGGTTCAGTCTCGGTTGGGCTGGGGGGCTCAGGCGGGGACGGAGGCGACGGCAGCCTGGTGACCGCGAGCACAACGGCCAACGTTGTAACCAAAGGCGATGCTTCAGTTGGTATTCTGGCACAGTCCGTTGGCGGCGGCGGCGGCAATGGTGGCTTCAACATTTCACCTGCATTGGCTGGTGCGGGCACCGGTTCAGGCGCGATCAGCGTCGGTCTGGGCGGATCTGGCGGTGGCGGTGGCACCGGCGGTGTCGTTGGTCTGACGGTTGCGAATAATGTGCAAACCGAAGGCGCGCAATCAAGCGCGGTTGTTGCCCAGTCCATCGGTGGTGGCGGCGGCAACGGCGGCTTTAATGTCTCTGCATCCGTCGGCGGTGCCGGAACTGGTTCTGGCGCAGCTGCAGTGGGTCTAGGTGGTCGGGGAACTGGCGGAGGCGATGCCTCAGCGGTAACAGCAAGCGTGACGGGGAACCTTGTGACGTTGGGCGAAACCTCGACCGGTCTGCTGGCGCAATCCGTCGGCGGCGGTGGTGGTAATGGCGGAATGAACATCTCAGTCGCGGTTGCAGCGGCAGGTACGGGATCGGGTGGCGCATCCGTTGGTCTGGGTGGCGCATCTGGAACGGGTGGCGACGGAGGAACGGCTGAGGCCACTCTGAACGGCAACGTTTCGACCCAAGGAGACGAGTCCGGCGGGTTCATAGTTCAAAGTCTTGGCGGCGGTGGCGGCAACGGCGGCATGAACGTCTCTGCCACAGTCACGGTTGCCGGAACCGGCAGCGGGGGCGCATCTGTTGGACTTGGCGGCAGCGGTGGCAGCGGCGGTGATGCCAATACGGCCAACGGCACGGTTGTGGGTGATGTCACAACGGCCGGCGATAATTCGGGCGGTGTTTTGGTTCAGTCTGCCGCGGGCGGCGGCGGTAACGGAGGGCTGAATGTCTCTGCGGCCGTGAATATTTCGGGCTCCGGCGGCGGCGCTATTGGCATTGGCATCGGTGGGTCTGGCGGTGACGGCGGTAATGCAAGCATGGCTACAGGCTCGGTGACCGGAGACGTAACCACAAGCGGCGATAACGCAACTGGGGTTCTGGTTCAGTCCGTCGGAGGCGGCGGTGGTAATGGCGGCGTCAACATTTCAGGCGCCCTCAGCATTGCGCGCACAGGGTCCGGTGCTGCAGGCATCGGAGTGGGCGGCTTTGGCGGCAGCGGCGGTACCAGCGGGGCCGTCGACAATACGTTCTCGGGCAATGTCAGCACTTCGGGCTCACGTTCGGCCGGAATTATTGCCCAAAGCCTCGGCGGCGGCGGCGGTAACGGTGCCACGAATATTTCCGGCGCGATTTCGGTGGCCAGCAACTATTCAGGCGGTCTCGGGATCGGCGTTGGTGGCTTTGGTGGCGACGGTGGCGCGGCGGGGAACGTCACGCAGCAAGTCACGGGCGATGTAACAACGACGGGAGATGATTCAGTCGGCATTTTGACGCAAAGCCTGGGCGGTGGTGGCGGTAATGGTGGTACCAATATCTCGTCCGCTTTGTCCCTGTCCCGGTCGGCTAATGCGGCCGTGGGAATCGGTGTCGGTGGATTCGGTGGCGGTGGCGCGGACGCTGGCGCACTGGCGCAATCGACCATCACCGGTGGGGTTTCCACCAGTGGAGATCGTAGCACAGGTATTCTGACACAGAGTCTCGGTGGCGGTGGTGGCAATGGTGGCACGAATATCTCGGCCTCATTGGGCATCAGTCAGGAAAATGGTGGATCGGTCAGCCTTGGCGTTGGAGGCTTTGGTGGCGGCGCCGGCAACGCTGGCGAAGTGATCAGCACGTTGCGGTCCCGCACGGATGGAACCGCGACGACCTCGGTTGTCACAACCGGTGCTGACAGCATCGGTGTCATGGCGCAATCCGTTGGCGGCGGCGGCGGCAATGGCGGCCTCAACGTCTCGGGTGCCGTTAACCTGACTGGTAAATCCGGCGCGGCGGTGACTTTGGGCCTTGGCGGCTTTGGCGGCGGCGGCGGCGATGCCGGGGCGGTAACTCTGGATGTGGAAAGTAATGTAGTCACAGCTGGCGACGGATCACATGGCGTATTTGCGCAGAGCCTCGGTGGTGGTGGCGGCACAGGCGGCGTGAATATCTCTGGCTCTCTGGCGCTGACAAAGCCCTCGGGGTCGGACACAATCTTTTCGGTCGCGGCTGGTGTTGGCGGCTTTGGCGGATCGGGTGGCGATGCCAGCAATGTTGATCTGGACTACACCGGAAATGTTCAGGCTGTTCCGATGGTCAGGCAACCCGACGGCACATTTGCCGTCGACCAAAGCAAAGGCGCCAGTGGTATCATCGCGCAGTCGCTGGGCGGTGGCGGTGGCAATGGCGGTACCAATGTCTCCGGCGGCATCGCGATCAGCGGCAAGCCGGGTGCGGGCCAAACGGACAGCAGTAAATCTTATGCAGTGGTCGTGGGCGTCGGTGGGTTCGGCGGTGGCGGCGGTGATGCTGGGAATGTCGATGTGAATATCGGTGCAGGCAGCACGATCAGGGCGCACGGAACCGGGCAATCCGGTCTGTTGGCTCAATCCCTTGGCGGCGGTGGCGGCAATGGCGGCCTGAATGTGTCGGGTGGTATTGTATCCGACAGCTCGTTGATTGTTGGTGTTGGGGGCTTCGCCGGTGACGGCGGCAAGGCAGGAGACGTCACGGTCACGTCGCAGGCTGACATCACAGTCGCTACCAACCCGGACGATATCTCTATCCCCGATACGACCACATTTGAAGACAAGCTGCGCGATTTCCTCGGCGACACGATTGTTGACGACACCGAAGAGCTGGCATCTACCTTTGGCCTCGAACGTCTGTTCATTGATATGGGTGTATTCAACGAAGAAAAACCGGATACCGATGGCTCAGCTGGTTTGATGGCACAGTCCATTGGCGGTGGCGGTGGTAACGGAGGTCTGAACGTTTCGGGCGGCATCGCCCTGAGCAAAGATGGCAAGATCCCTTCGGTTACTTTTGGCGTCGGCGGCTTTGGCGGCGACGGCAATGTTTCGGGTGATGTGACCGTGGACCACACCGGCACCGTTTCGGTGGCGGGTAACTGGAAGCACGGTGTTTTGGCCCAGTCCATCGCCGGCGGCGGGGGCAACGGCGCGTTGAACGTGACCGGACAGCTGAACTATGGCGACTCTAACAACTCCGACGGCAAGACCGATCTGAGCATTGTGGGCGGTCTGGGTGGCCACGGCGGTACCGGCGCGGATGCTGGTGGTGTTTCAGTTACGCAATCCGGCAATATTTCTACAAATGGTTATCACGCGCGCGGTATCTTTGCCCAAAGCATCGGCGGCGGCGGTGGCACCGGTGGGATTAATGCGACCTTCGTCGGCACGAAAGACAGCTCGCCAATTGCAATGGGTATCGGCGGCTTTGGCGGCGGCGGCGGAGATGCAGGCGATGTCACGGTCGCGCGTGGAACCGCGGCGGCGGCGGCGGGTACCATCACGACTGACGGTGCCGGTTCGCACGGGATCGAAGCCTCAAGCATTGGCGGCGGCGGCGGTGATGCCGGTATCAACGCAGTTGTGGGCATCAGTAAAACCACCGGAAGCAAAAGCAACGGCGGAACCGGCGATTCAACTGACCGAAAAACGCCCACCAACACGGGCGTCGATGACTCGGTGATTGCCAACTACAACGCCGTTCTCGATGAGTTGGAAGGCAAGGTGAACCCGGCCGACTCCTCCGGCAATAAAACCGGCGTGTCGGCTGTTATCGCCATCGGCGGTGATGCTGGAACGGCCGGGGACGGCGGCACTGTGGATATCGATCACTATGGCGATATCGTGACGCTGCAGGACGGTAGTCACGGGGTCTTTGGCCAGTCCATTGGTGGCGGCGGCGGCAACGCGGCTTTGAACCTTGGTATGACGTACGAACTGGCTTCAGACGCGACCAACAAGGGCTTTGGCTTAGCAATCGGTGGCGGTACGGGTGAGGGTGGTATCGGCGGTTCGGTTGATGTTCGCAATACCGGGGACATCACGACCAGCGGCGCAGACTCTCATGGTCTGTTCGCTCAATCTGTTGGAGGCGGCGGCGGCAACGCGGGCTACAACTCTGCCTCGACATCCGTAGATGGCGGCAACGTGAACATTCAAATCGGTCGGACCGGTGGCACCGGCGGTAGCGGTGGCGATGTCTATGCAAGCTCGAATGGCATCGTTCGCACCGCTGGTAACCGCTCATATGGTTTCTTCGCTCAGTCCATCGGCAACGGCGGCGGCAATTCGTCCTCGACATCAGTCAGCATAGGTACGCCCAAGACCGGCGACAGCAAGGGCAACAAAGCCAGCTTGTCAGTCGGGCTTGAAGGAGGCACTGGTGGCGAAGCGGGCGATGTGACGACGGTTGTCGCAGGAACAGTCGTCACAGAGGGGACGGATGCTCACGCCGTGTTTGCCCAGTCCGTCGGTGGTGGCGGTGGCAATGGTGGCAAGGCCAGCAATTCAGCCGGTAAGGGTACGTCTGTTGCGCTTTCCATTGGTGGCACGGGCGGCACAGGTGGCGTAGGCGGCAAAGTCGACGTGTCCAACACTGCACGAATTGCGACCTTCGGCGATCGTTCAGTTGGTTTGATGGCGCAATCCATCGGTGGTGCGGGTGGCACCGGCGGCATGGTTCAGGCGGGTCAATCGAACCTCGACACCATCAAAGCCGTGGTCAATCCGTCGACGGTCGGCACGACTATTTCGGTTAACATCGGCGGCACAGGCGGCGACGGCATGACTTCGGACACCGTGACTGTCGTCAGCGATGGGATCATCACGACCGAGGGCACGATGGCTCATGGCATCTTCGCTCAATCCGTTGGCGGCGGTGGCGGTATGGGTGGTCTGGTTGAAAATCGGATCATCAGCCTGCGCAAAGATATCGGGAACACAGCGACTCTGTCCATTGGTGGCAATGGCGGAACCGGAGCAATGTCTGCAGCGGTTTCCCTCACAAATCGGGACCTAATCCAGACGACGGGTGACAAGTCTATTGGCATCTACGCGCAGTCTGTCGGCGGCGGGGGTGGCGATGCGCAACAGGTGCGCAACATCATTCTGGGCCGGTCTTCAGACGGGGCAACGACAAATGCAATTCTGATTGGTGGCACGGGTGGCACTGGCGGGTCTGGCAGCACGGTAACTGTCGTCAATGAAGCTGATGCCACTATCCGCTCCACCGGGAAGGAGAGCCATGGCATCCTTGCGCAGTCCATCGGCGGCGGCGGCGGCAATGGTGGCTCTACGATCTCGGTCGACGGCCGCTATGGCGGGGCGGAGGCCAGCACGCGGCGGGCACTACAATTCGGTCTTGGCGGATCGGGAGGTACTGGGGGCACGGGCGGCAACGTCTTGGTGACCAATGCAGGGACGATCGTGACAACTGGTGAAGGTGCGCATGGTATCTTCGCCCAATCCATCGGTGGTGGTGGTGGCAATGGTGGCAGTTCGATCACTGGGACGCTGCGACTGAAGACAGGCGACAGCAGTTCTCCGACCGCGCAGTTGAATATTGGCGGTTCCGGAGGCAGCGGCAACATCGCCGGCAACGTGGTCGTAACAAACAGCGGTGACATCCGTGTTGATGGTACGGGTGCATACGGCATTATGGCGCAATCCGTTGGCGGCGGTGGCGGCAATGGCGGGCTGGCCGTTGCGATGGATGTAAATGACCTCAAGAACACCATGACCGGCAAGTCCTACTCGAAGATCGCCATTGGCGGTTCGGGCGGGGATGGCGCAGATGGTGGAGACGTCACGGTCAGCCATACAGGCGCGATTGTCGTGAATGCAGAAAACGGGTTTGGCATCTTTGCGCAATCTGTTAGTGGCGGCGGCGGAAACGCCGGATATTCAGTGTCATCCCCGCTGGTTTCGGCATTGGATTACACGGTGTCGCAACTGCTTGGTGCGCGCGAGGGTGCCACTGGGTCGGTTGGAACCGTTACCGTCAATACCACCGGGGACATTCTTGTGAACGGTTCAGGCAGCGAGGCTATTTTCGCTCAGTCCGTGAATGGTGGCGGCGGCAATGTAGAAACTTCGGTTAATTTCACGACCGAGACCGCCAGTGCTGGTGGAACAGACAGTGTCTACATAAGCGACATCTCGTTGGGTGGCGATGAAGTTTCAGACATGGCTGGCAGTCAGGTTGCGCAATCACATACCGGCAATATCGCGACGACAAGCGACAGCTCGACCGGCTTGATGCTGCAGAGCATTGGCGGCGGTGGCGGTACCTCCGCTAACAATATCAATGTTCAGGACGGGGACGGTATCGACATCACCGCACGCTTGGGGGCGATCAACACGGATGACGCTGGCGGCGGCGAGGTCACCGGCAGTCGGACCGGAGATGTGGGCACCGATGGCGCGTTTTCGTCTGCAGGTGCAGCTCAGTCTATCGGAGGCGGGGGTGGTAAACTTGTGCTGAACAGCGCTGGCACCGCGAATACAAACAAAGCGGCTTCGGTGATCCTGGGGTCTGACCCAAGTTTCCGCAATGACGGCGGTGATATCGACCTCTCTCTGGACGGAGACGTTACCACTACGGGTGATCGGTCATTTGGTCAGAGTGTCCAAAGCATTGGCGCGGGTGGCGGCGAGGTCGTTGTCGCTGGACTAGGACGTTTGGATGTAACTTTGGGTGCGCAAGACGATTCAACCGGTGACGGCGGAACCGTTGATCTTACCAATATCGGGGGCATCACCACCAACGGTTCTGGGTCTCATGGTTTCGTAATCCAAAGCATAGGCGGCGGCGGCGGCCTCGTCTCTACAGATTTGGATGCAAGCCAAATCACCGTGAATCTCTCGCCTGCTAATGGCGGTGACGGTGGTGACATTACGTTCACCCAAAACGGTAATATCGTTACCACCGGCGAAAACGCGATTGGTGTTGTGGCGCAGTCGCTCGGCGGTGGCGGTGGCATGGTGGATTCGGTCTTCCGTGGATCCGCGGGCGGTGCCGGGGCCGGTGGCACCATCGACATGGCGCTGAACGGCAATATCCTGTCCGTGGGCGAAGGCAGCATCGGCGTTCTGGCCCAATCCGAGGGGCGCGACGGAGCGGGTGCAATCACACTTGGCTTCGATGGCGTCGTCATGGGCGGGACCGGGCAAGCAGACGCAGTTGCATCAATCGTCGTGGACGGCGGCGCGAACAACGCGCTGACTTTGTCCAAAGACACAGTGCTTCTCTCCGGGAACGACCAATTGGTGAATGGCGGAGACGGCAATGAACAGATCTCACTTTCAGGTGCAGCCCTTGGCAATCTGGACCTTGGAGCGGGCACCAACGGTCTGACTGTCGAGGAAGGGGGCGCCTTTTATGCGCTGGACACGGTCAATCTGGGCGCTGCTGGGTTGATGCAAGTGAATGGCGACTTTGTTTTGGGAGCGGACTGGGGTCTGAATACGGACATGACACCGACCGTTAAGTCGGGTGACTTTGTCTTTACCGGAAACGTCAGCCAGACCACGAACCTGACTGGAAGCCTGGCCTTTGGTGCGACGGCTTCCTCGACCTTCGACGCATATTTCCTGACCACGGGTGTATCGGGTGGCAATAGCGATCTGGTCAATGTCAGCGGTGACGCCACTATGGGCGGCACCTTGACACCACAGCTCAATACGCTTCAACGGGCGTTGCCTCTAGTCATCGTCAACCCGAATGGGACAGCAGCGGATGCGGGCACGACGATTCAGGACACTGTGGTGCTGGATTACTCGATTGGCCTGAACGGTTCGACGTCGGACGGCAGTTCGATTGATCTGGTGATAACTCCGGACTATTCGACCGCGAATATGAACGCGAACGAGGCGGCCGTTGGTGACTACATCAATCAGGTGCTGAACGGGCAGGGTTCGGCGGCACAGGGCGAGTTGTTCGCTCTGATCGGGAATATGACCTCCGAAGCTGACGTTATCGCGGCAATTGGTGCATTCACTGTGGCCGATTATGCCGCGGATGCGGTAGATGCCTACTACGGTACTCGGGTATTCGCAGACGCACTGCATAATTGCGAGCGGTTTACCGATTACCAAGCCGGAGACGATCCACGCAATTGCGTCTGGTTCTCCGGAGGAAGGTCCTTCTACGACCGTGACCAGACCGGTATCTACGATGAGTTGGACATCAACAATACCAACCTGTCTGCTGGTGTCCGTTTGCCGGTTGGGGATGAACTCTATGCCGGTTTCGCGCTGGGTCACGACCAAATAAGCCTTCGGAATGGATCGCAGTACAATGCGACCGGTGACCGGTTCAATCTGGGTGCTTCGCTGACCAAATACACCGGCCCGTGGGAGTTCGCGGCCATGCTGTCAGCCGGTTGGTCAAGCTATGACACAGACCGGTCGGGTGGGATCAGTGGTGTGCTGCCCAACGGAAACGTGGTTAACACCGTTGGCGTCAGTTCGATCAAGCACAAGATGAACCAGCAGAACCTGCGGTTGAGTTTTGCCTATGATCACAGATTTGCCGGGGGCAGTTCCTATCTGCGACCCGAGATCGCCGTTGACGCCACCCGTCTGGCGACGGAAAGCAACGGTGATGCAACCCTTTCGGGGATCGCCCTGCAGGATGATAGCGAGATGATCTATTCCGTGACCCCATCGCTTGAGATAGGGACGGAACAGGTTCTCAGCGCCTCTCAAAAACTACGCGTAAGTTTCCGCGCCGGCGCTATCATCTCATCGAACGACACAGTATCAGTAAGCGCCGGTTTTGCAGGCGCAAGCGCAGCCGATGGCGGGTTTGCGAATACCAGCTTTATCGGAGACGCCCATGGGCTGGTTTCGGCGCGATTGGGGCTGTTTGCGTTGGATGATAGCAGCTTTATCAATCTGAGCCTCGACCATATGTTCGGGGACTCAACCAAGGCTCTCCAAGTTGGTCTGGGCCTTGGGCTACAATTTTAAGCAATGAGGGACAGCAGTATGAAAATTTGGCTTGGCGCATTAGGGGTCTCATTGGGTTTGGCACAACCTCTTGCCGCGCAAGAGAACGGCACACTCCCGTGGTCGGTAAATTGTGGAAATCCGGGCAACGGAACCGAGCTGGTCTGTGAAATGACCCAGAGCATTGTTTTGACCGAAAACAATCAGAGGCTTACCTCCATTGCGTTCGTGAAGCCTGCGGGGAAAGATGAGACCGAAGCCGTGCTGACCTTGCCGTTTGGTCTTCTGTTTTCTGAGGGGCTGATAGCGAAAGTCGATGACGTCGAAATTGCTCGCCTGGAGTTTCTGACCTGCGAGGCTCAAGGCTGCTTTGCCCGTTCCCCTGTCTCGTCCGAATGGATGTCTGCGATGCGGACTGGTAACCAATTGACGATCGAAAGTAAAAATACCGCAGGAGACCCGATCTCCTTTGGATTTGATCTGACGGGGTTCAGCAAGGTATCCGATCTTTTGCCATGACGGGGGCGGGCATTGCCCAGTTGTTTGAGGATGCATGAAAAGTGATATTGTTCCGCGCTCAGGCTTTCATTTCTGCTGCCTATTCATCCCAGAGTGCGAACGCATCAGTCCGTGAGTGGCGGTATGAGATGGCGGTGAGTTGGTATCGACGCGGACGAAAGATTATGTTGATCTGGTCATGCGCAGACAGAAACCTCTGGGCTTGCCGGTGTGATTTGAACCGCCCAAACATTTTTTCTCGCTTCCGTGTCGGCCTGTGCGACGCTTCGATTGTATTGTTTAGCCCTTTGTGGGCCCGGTGGTCGGCCTGCGGAGCTAAGTCGCTGACGGGATTGATGTAGCTGCGCAGCTTGTCAGTGATTACGCCCCTCGGTTCACCGAATTGGGCCACCAGCCTTTGAAAGAACCGCTTTGCAGCTCTTAAGTTCTGAAGTGTTTGCACGAGAACGTCGAGCACGTCACCATTTTCGTCGATAGCGCGCAATAGCCGGTGTTTTCTGCCGCGGATCGAAATCACGGCTTCGTCGATGTGCCGCTTGTCGTTCGGTCGCAGACAATCTCGCCGAATGTGGACTGCGAAATGCCGCCCAAACCGATTGACCCATAGCCGGATCGCTTCCCGGCTTACAATCCCGCCCCGCGCTGCCAAAAGGTCCTCAACATCTGCCGTGCTCAGTGCAAAGCGGTGGTACGCCCAGACAGCATACGCAATGATCTCACGAGGCTAACGGAACCCTTTCAGGCGCGGCAGATTGGTCGGAATGTTCATGACCCGCGGACAACCCGGTCAAGACAGACGAACAACTTGGCAATACCCAAACAGCGCCTTTCTGCGCACGCCTACCGGTGTTCTTCGAGAACCCAGTCTTCGGCATCGCTGTTCCAGAATCTGTTGGGATTGTCTTCGTCGACTCCGCTAATGTGGAGCGTCCGGAGACACTGGCTCAAAAACACAACCGGTTCTTCGTAGGGGTGAGATGCATAAATGGCCTTCAGAACCTGCACGGCTTGGGCTTCGTCACAGCCCAAGAAAAATGATAGTTCCACGCAAGGTACTTCGACCGCTTTCTCTGTCGCAGCATTGCGTCCGCTCCCTAGTGACCTAAATTTCTGGGTTCACGACTTTGTCTTATATGTCACGGAATCATAGCTGCCGTACTTCAGCCCATCCTCGATCAGAACCGCATCCACGATCTTTTGTGCATGTGCATCGGGTACCTGAACAATAATTCGCAGGCCCTCTTCGGATACGAACCTATCATTATCGAACGTGGGTTGTTCCATTATTGCCTCCAACTGATGTGCAGTCGGAATAACCGGGATCGGTGTCACTGGCAGAAAAGACAGTTCGTTGCCGGCCGAAGTATCAGACTGGATTGAAGAGATAGACATTCAGTTGGGTCATGCCAAACTGGCGCTCAAGTGCGCTCCAGGCCTGTATCGCCGCGTCACTGAATTGGCGTTGCCGACCACGTTTGCCCACCGGTGGTGGCACCCAGACCATCTCTGGATCAAACCAAATCGAAAGTGAGCCGCGTTGCTTCAGCGCGGTGTTGTACGAAGGCCAGTTCCTGGTCTTGTACTTCGTAGGGGACCAACTGCTCATGCCCCTCAGCTATCACGATGGATTCACACAGTGATTCCCATCAGCCGATTTGTGCAACAAAGCCCCTCAAAGCCGTATCACAAGCCTTATGATACGAAGTAGGACGTTATTTCTCCCACTCCTTTAACGAAATGAGTTTGCGCTTCCGCGTTGGGCAAATGGTCACCCAGCGCATCCTTGGTTTCGGCAGAGATGTGGATGTGCCCCGACCTGCCTGTGGCCTCGAGACGGCTGGCAAGGTTCACGGTTTCCCCCCAAACATCATAAATTGACCGTTTTCGCCCAATCAGACCAGCAATGACCGGTCCGGAGTGGATGCCAATGCGGATTTGCAAACCCGCGCTACTTACTGTGCTATCAGACATCGTTCTAAGGATGTCACGTGCAAAGTTTACTGCCGCGTGGGCGTGGTCCTCGCGATGCAACGGGATACCCGATGCCGCCATGTAGGCGTCTCCAATCGTCTTGATTTTTTCGATGCCGTGCAGGGTGGCCAGGTCATCAAAAGCAGTAAACAAGTTTGACAGTTCAAGGATCAGGTCACCGGCGTCCATGCGGGCTACCAGTGGTGTAAATTCTACGATATCCGCGAATATTATGGTGGCGCCGACAAAGCGATCAGCGATGTTTGTCTCGCCATCGTTTAGTCGTTTGATAACCGGCGCGGGCAGCATCGAGTGCAGCAATTTGTCTGCCCTGTCACGTTCGTATTTGATCTCATTTGTGAACGCCAATTCCTTGGCGCGCCAGCGACTGCGTTCCATGCAAGCATCCACACGCGCGTGCAGTAACACCGGGTCGATAGGTTTTGGCAAATAGTCCTCAGCGCCGACACTGATGCATTTGGCAATAGCGTTCGTCTCGTTCAGACCTGAAACCATAACTACGGGTATTTCGCGCCAAGACGGATCTTTTTTCATTCTTTCGAGGACGTCGATGCCATTTACCTCTGGCATTAGGATATCCAACAGAACAAGGTCGAACCCCTCGCGATCTAGTGCTTCAAAAGTTTCGCTAGCCGAGCCAACCGATCGCACACTGTGCCCTCGGCGCTCTAGCAAACGAGTTAGGATTTCCCGATTGGCCGCCTCGTCATCAATCACCAAGATACGTCCGGTCAGGGCTTCGCGACTGGCATCAGAGTTCGCAAGGCTGCGTTCAAGGCTGGCCGCAATTTCCTGATCCCGGTCAATGTCCTCAGCGTTATTCTGAATGTCTGCATCACTGATGGTGCTGTCGATCTGTAGCGCCAGCTTACGCGCTTCGCTCAGGATCGCGTTTATGTCCCTGCAAGCGGACGGCTTCAGATCTGTCTCGAAGTCATCCAGCACCATTTCCGAATAACCAATGATGGCGTTGATCGGTGAGCGTAAGTCATGCCGTAATTTTGCCTGAGCGTCTTTGTCGGCGGTGATTTGGTGCGCACCTTTCCCCAACAATTCGATCATCTGAACAAGGTTGCTGGCGGCAACGCCAATCTTTTGCAAATCCTCCAGCGCAGCCTCTGGCCCTGTTCTGCGTACTTCCTCGATCAGCAGGTTATGAAACCCAACAATCGCTTCTGACGGCCCATTAAGGTTCTGGGAAATGCGGGTGGCTAAAGCCAATTTGTCTTTTCGGTTTGTTGAAACCATGCAGCGCTACCCGTCCAGCAGTTTTTTAATAATCTCCAGCAACCCAGGCAGTTCGATCGGCTTGGTATAGAATTCGTCGCAACCTGCCTCCATGGCCTTGTCACGATCACTCTGCATCGCATGGGCGGTCAAAGCGACAACGGGGATAGCTTTCGTGTCTGGGTTTGCTTTTATCTGTCTTGTCGCCTCCCAACCGTCGATTCCAGGCAGGCTCATGTCCATCAAAATCAGATCTGGTTTATCCGATAGGGCTTGTTCAACGCCGGCCTGACCATCGCGGGCCGATACGGTTTCGTAGCCTTTTCTCTGCAGTCGGCGCGACAGCATGTCGAGGTTCATATCGTTGTCTTCCACAATAAGTATCTTTGCCATCGCCTTAGACTTTCCGATTTATGAGTAATCCTGTAACTGACGTTTCAGTGCCGCAATCAGATCACCTCGACCCGTATCGCCTTTGCGAATGACTTCATCTGAATGGGCTTTTAACCAATCCAGCTCGTCCCGCGTGAGGTCCTTGGATGTGGCTACGATCACCGGCAAATCTGCAAGCCCATCGGTTGTGCGAACCGTTTTGAGAACATCGAAACCGTCAACATTCGGCATCATGATATCCAATACCATCAGAGTCGGCCTTTTGGATTTCAATTGGCTGAGCGCGCCGTGACCGTCCGCCGCCTCGCGCACTGTCCAACCGTTGCGCGTCAAAATACGGCGAAACAGGTTCCGCGTTGACATATCGTCGTCAACGATCAGCACATCCTTGTCACGCCCCGTGGCGATTGAATCTAGTGTTGAAATCAGCCGTGCTGGATCAATGGGTTTAATCAGGTGTTCGATCGCTCCGAAGGCAAGACCCATGTCGCGATCCGCGACAATCGTGGCCAAGACAACGGGTGTCTCGCACAACTTCGGGTCTGCCTTGAGCTCTTTCAACATAGACCAGCCGTCGCGTTCGGGCATAATAACGTCCAGAAGAATGACGTCGGGCTTTTGCGCGCGTGCCATTTCCATGCCCGCCGCTGCGTTCGATGCCAGCAAGACATCATACCCTTCTTCGCGCACGATTTGTGCAACCGCGTTCCGTGCGTCTTCTTCATCATCCACGATCAGAACGCGGCCCAAAGCAGTGTCCGGTGACGCTTCACTGTGATCGTCAACCAAGGTGGACACAGCAGCATAGCGCGCCGGAATTTCAAAAGAGAAGGTTGATCCAACACCCTCTTTGCTATCGACAGTTATGTTTCCGCCCATCATACGCGTAAATTCCTGCGCAATGGCGAGCCCTAACCCGGTACCCCCGAAATTTCGCGTAGTAGACTGATCAGCTTGGACGAACGCCTGGAACAGCTTGTCGCGTTGCTCCGGCGTCATGCCGATACCTTCGTCTGTCACTGAAAATCGAAAGTAGTCCTGGCCGTTTTTTTCCAGTTTGGAGACAAGAAGCTCAATCTTACCACCTTCGGTGAACTTCGCCGCGTTAGACAACAGGTTGAAAAGGTTCTGCCGGAGCTTGGTTTTATCGGTTTCGATCTCGTCAGTGTCTGCGAGATCACAAGAGAGAACCAGTTCATTTCCATTCTTGCTCACCAAGGGCACCACCGTTGAAGCGACTTCGTCCAACAAGGGTCGGAGGGCGAAGCGTTCCGGGTACATTTCCATTTTGCCCGCTTCGATCTTGGATAGATCAAGAACGTCATTGATAAGCGAGAGAAGATGCCGCCCGGATGCCATGATCTTCTCCAGATCATCCGTCGCAGTCTCGAACCCCATATCCTGCGCATCTTCGGACAGCATTTCGCTATAACCGATGATCGCGTTCAGCGGTGTACGCAACTCGTGGCTCATGGAAGCCAGGAACTGGCTTTTTGCAGAACTGGCGGCGATCGCCTGCGCGTTGGCTTCTTCAAGTTGTTCCTGTTTGGATTTAAGGTCAGAAATATCGCTATAAACGGCGACCGTGCCCCCGTCTGGAGTCCTGCGTTTCGATACCTGAATCCAGGCGCCACCCAGTAAGACTTCTTGGTGATCCCCATCAGGACTGAGATGTCGTTCAAGCCGGCTGCTAATCCACTCTTCGTCAGGTACACCATCGGTATCAACCGATTTTCGTTCCAGTTGCAGCCGCAAGATATCCTCGAACCGCGTGCCCGGCCCAAGTATGTCGTCTACATGTGCAAAAATGCTGCGGAACCGGTCGTTGAAGAGTATGAGTTGATCCTCGTTGTCGAACAGCGCAAATCCATCTGGGATTGTTTCAATCGCAGTGAGGATTGTATTGCGCTGGGCACGCGCTTCTTCTTCTAGTTCGCGCCGTTTGTCCTGGCTGTCGCGAAGGGCCCTTAGCGCTTGGGACATCCGGCCCAGCTCATCAGGGCCTTCGGGCGGCAGCGTGACATCCCGTTCACCCCGGATTAGGCCTGAAATCGCAATGTTGATTGCATGCAGTGGCACAACGATTGACCTCAGAGCACGCCACGTAAGAAGCGCTCCCAATATCACAA
This sequence comes from Ruegeria sp. CDSB113, assembly GCF_059611045.1. NCBI lineage: Bacteria > Pseudomonadati > Pseudomonadota > Alphaproteobacteria > Rhodobacterales > Roseobacteraceae > Ruegeria > Ruegeria sp. CDSB113. Next base: position 200,705 of record NZ_JBXWOU010000007.1, on the reverse strand, counting down.
TGACAACACATGCAATGATCGCTCGGTTCATCGCAGCCTTGGCGGCAACCGTTGCTTCATTTCTGGTTCGGTCGGCACTTTCCGATAGGTCATCGACCAATTGCGTCAGCGTCTTGTCGACGGCATCACTGGCCACTCGGGCCTGTGCAAGTAAAGTGTTTCCCAGCACCCTGTTACCATCTGTGTAAGCATCGGCCGCTCGCATAGAAGTTTCGTAATAGGAGTTTGCCTGCTCTTGTACACTGGCTGCGGACTCGGGTGCAAAAGCGGCGAGCTGTTCGAGGCTGCTATTGAGTTTCGTGCTTGCTTCGTTCGCGCGCCGTTCTGAAAGGGTCAGTAAGCTGACAGAAAGATCCGTCAGCCAGTACCTCATTTCTCCAAATTGACGATCTGCCTGGCCTGCCACTTCCAGCCGGTGAAACTCAGTATTTGCGTCTTGTATGCGGGCTTGGTTCCGCGCCAGATCGTAGACCATCACGATCGTGCTCACGACCAAAGCGGTTAACAATAGCGCTGACAGTGATCCAATGCGCACCGGAATAGTGTTTTCGGACACCCACTTCCAATTGTTACTCAAACCAGATTCTTGTTTCATCTAAAAAGGGTTATGCTGATTGCACCTGCCAGATCCCCAAGTTGCCCACCTTCCTTTGGGAAACCGGTCACATCCGTTTCACCTGCTGGCGATCCGTGGCATGAAAGACAGGAATCAGAGTAGTATTCGGGGATCAGCATACGGAAAGCGGGTGTTCCTGAAACGTCAGCTTCTTCAAAAAATGGCTGACCTTCCGCCCAAGAAGAGTCCTTGAACTTTTCCTCGATGACCGAGTTTTCCCAAGTATCGGGACGGGCCATGCGATTGCGGACAAGTTCCGAGGGCGCCGTTACCTTGACCACTGCAGATGTGCCAATTTCATCTGCGAACTGTTCATTTACCAACCGGGCAAAAATCGCTGGAATAAAACCTTTGAAAGCCACTCCTTCAGCATTTATTATCTCTTGGTTTGCGTCGATAACAGTGACCATAGCGTCCAGTTGCGTTTCAGTAAGCTTACGCTCCAATGGGTCCAGTCCATCATGCAGCGGTGGTTCGCCATTGGCCTCCAAGTAGGCCTGAATAACTTTCTCGTAAAAAACGTCACCGGATAGACCTTTGTCAGTGACGGTTGGATCGTTGATTAGTTCCTGGCTGTTTGACACCACACTTCGGCCGGCTCGCAATACCGCCGCTAGTCGGTTGCCCGTCTCAACCTCTTCTGCGGTTTGCGCCGCAACACCATCCGGACTAAGCGGACAGAATGTACTCAAAATGACCGCTGCTGCTAAAATTGAATTCTTCAAAAGACCAACGCCTCCACGCAAAGTCGAGTGCAGTGACAATAAGATAGACTAGCAAAAATTCTCCAAACTGTCTTATGAATTCGGCCCGACCAGAGTTGTACAACCAAAAATTGAGTGTAGTTAATGTCGGCTGAGCTAGTGATCACGCTGCTTGTGCGCCAAACAGATTTGTCCGCAATTCAGATAGCGAGCGAAGTTTCGTGAACGTCGGTTCTGAGCCTTTTGCTACTTCCTTATCCAAGCGCAGAATTTGTCACCAGAAGTGCATATGCGCCTTTCATCTAAGCCATTGGGCTAACGGTGGCACAGGGAACTGGCAATATCTTGCTGGGGAATTGGCAGGCCTCTTTTCATTCTTGATCAAATCAGCGTAGAAACCCGTTAATCTTCGAACCGGCAATGAAGCGTCTTGCAAAACAGCGCCCATAAAACAAATACGATTTGGCCACGCTTTTTTGGTACCGCCCGAACCGCGATCGCGATTGGGGTTCTTAGTCTTTTCTCTGCCTGCGCTAAGAGTCCAACCGATGCGGACCTTAATCCGGAACGTCAGTCAATGGCTCTGCGCGAGGTCGCGCAAAAGCAAGCCCGTGGGCAAAGAGTGTGGTGCGTGCCCTATGCACGGAACCTCAGCGGTATCCAAATTCGCGGCAACGCCAAGGATTGGTGGGGTAGGGCGCGTAGTATTTTTGAACGGGGTAATGAACCAGCCGTCGGTGCAGTGATGTCGTTTCGAGCAACCAGCGGGATGCCTTTGGGTCATGTGGCTGTCGTGTCCAGTATTGTCACGGACCGGGAAGTCATCGTGAATCACGCCAACTGGCACCGCAATAAAGTATCGTTGAAAATGGGCGTCAGGGACGTATCCAAAAACAATGATTGGACCTTGGTCCGGGTCGAAACCAAGCCGGGCCAGTATGGCAATTTCTACCCGGTAAACGGGTTTATCTATCCGAAAGATGGCGGGTAACTCAATTTCTGTTCGCGTCTGCTGCGAGGTATCCGAATGTGTCCAGGCGAATTCCGCTTCGGTCGTGATGCACGGACACTAACCTTTTGCGCAGGGAAGCCGAACGTGGGTATCGTCCGCACCGCAACTGTCCAGGGTTGAAAAACACAGCATCTTTAATTTATTGCTCGCTTCCTGTGCATTGCCGCCGTCGCTGAGGCCAAGTACTTCTCCCGCCGCGAAGATCTGGTTGGTGGCCATTGAGTTTTTGGATGAGTTTTGGTCGAGGCCGGTATTTTACCCAATTTACGTCAATGAGCTTTGGGTTTTGTGCCCCAAGAAGTTGTTATCCAAGTAGATAGCACGAATTCAAACGCGTTCAGCAAAAATCCAAAAGTAAGCGGTCATGATAGATTTGGTGCGTTTGCCATCCACCGATTGAGTGTTGAAACAGTTCAACTACAAGTACATCTGCTGCGGCCAAGTACGCAATGTTAACCGTGTTCTCAACGACCCGTTGTGTTGGTGTAAGCTCGGTCCTCACACTCCAAGAGGATAGAAGAAACCAACCAATCCCACGTCGAAGAGCAAATCTCGACCGAAGTTGGGATGTATCAGTAGAGCAAAGAAATTGGGACGCGGCAACCAACGCCTCCCGATCCTGGCAGACGCACGCATGAAAGCACTTACAAATAGATTTCTCCCTTGAATGCCGTCTCCCCCAAGAGCATTCCGCTGCTACGATAAGCAGTCAATTTGAACCGTCTAAATTGGTCCGGAACGCCGATAGCGCGTCTCTTGATCTTGCTGTGGTCGTCAGTTTTGGTCTTTTAGCCCCAAGAGCTTAATAGCGAACTTAGCTGCCTTCCCGCCCCGGGGTATCCCCTTGAGCCAGGCCAATGTTTCTGGGCAAGTAGGGACGGTGCTGCTGGAGATATGAAGCTCATAGAGCAGTTCCAGCATCCCACCGATGTTTCGCGGTGTCTTATCCGGTGCGAATTTCAAAACCAATGTCATCACGTCACGGCTAAAGTCGCCCGCCCCTGATTGCGCTATGGCAGCGAGCCCTTTGGTCCAACGACCCGTCGGAAGTGCGTCAATCGCCAAGAATTTTTTGAGTGCGTCTGCGAACAGTTTCACATCTAATTTGTTCGACAAGGCCAACTCTGCAATAACATCTGACGTGAGAGTAGTGACTGAATTGTCCGCGGATGCCAAATAATAAACCAGCATGGCATGCCCGATGGGACCGACGGTGATACCCGGCCTCAGCAAGGGCTCCATAAACCCCAGGCAGTAGTGATCCGACAGCTTTTGGTCGGTCTCGAGTGACAAGATGCCCTGACGGAAAAAGGATTCTTGCCAGCCTGGCCGCAGCAGCGATACCCAAGCCACATCCTCAATCACGTTGCCGCAGTTTCCGGCGTTCCAATCGTACTCCGGGTTTGGCGGATAGAACATCGCTGGTATAGCGGCAGTTGGGTTCGAACGGTTGAGATTCTCAACAGGGATCGCGATGCGGGGCCAATAGTACGGACCATCGATTGCGTCTTCGCGCCAGGTTTTTAGCGACGTCTGGGCCGGAATACCGCAATCGGGCAGATTTGGTTTGAACAGATCAGCGACACGCCGGTCCACGTCAGTCGGTTGACGCGCTGCCCAGGCGGCCGCCCAAAGCGGCGCGGTCTTGCCCGGTACTACATCAGCCCCCAATGCATACATCACGGCACTTTCATACTCGGTCTCTCCCACTAGTTTCGACAGCGCATCTGCGCCATCAACTCGTGCAAGTCGCAACAGAGCAACCTGCAAATCAACACTGCCCGGTTCTATCCCCCTTTCACGATACGCGATCAGACGTGTGACCAAATCATCCGCTGTGATACGGCCGGACGTGTCTGACGGCATAGAGAGCATCGGCAAAGCATGCCCCTTGATAACCATCGCAACGATCTCGGCATTGCGATCCATCAAAAGGCGGCCAAATGTCCCATTGGACAAACCCATCTGGGGGGCGGACTTGTCCAGGTCCTGCCAAAGCGTGTGTCGCTCCGTTCCCTCTGCCAGATCGCAACCCGTTATGGACAGTGCTAGTCGCACGGTGCTGTCATTGGATCGATCAAATAGTTGCCGCGCCCGTTTCCTCAACGGGGACAGGACATCGTTGCAACGACGCAGTGACGCGCCGAACCGCGAAATACCGTCCATCGCGCGTTCAATCGCGAACGGGTCGCGATGGTTCTCCAGAACCGACAGGAATAGCGCCAGTGCCTCATCCGGTTCTGCAACTGGAGCGATGGCAGTGGCTTTGGCCGGTTGTCTGGTAAGTGTGGCCTCCTGTGGGTCATCACCTTCCACGCCAGACAGCTGGGCCATACGCACGCGTACTGATGGGGCAGCCAATGGCACATAGTCGGCCACCGTCGCACGCACCGCAGAATCCTGCGCCCCACCCAACTTTTCTATCAAATCCAGTGCCTTGTTCTGGATGCCCGCGTCTTCCGCGGCCAAGGCAAGCGTAGCGACCTGAGCTGCCTTTGCCGACAAGGATGGGTCGCGCTTCGCCGCTCTCGCCACAAGTCGCAGACCTGCGGACACGGTACCTTTGGCGCGCGCGAGCAAGGTAGGTTCGAGTGCGTCGAGTAGCGCATTTGACGAAATGGCTTGCACCTTATCGGCTGTCTGTACAGCCTGGATCGCAAACGAGACAGTCGGTGGCACTGCCGATGACAACAGCCTCAGATATCTCGGTGCTCTGTCTGTTATTTCCTGTTGTGTAGGTTTGAGGGCTTTGTGAAAGCGCGAATACCAACCGGCAACAAACTGGCCAAAGTCGCGATCCAGTGCGTCAAGCGAGGCATCCAGCAGCCGACCGCGATCCAGCTTGCCAGCCTCAGCGTAACGCAGCAACTTGTATTCCCATGTAGACCTGGGCGTGGTGTATTTATCGCAGGCTGCAAGACTGAACTCGCCGCCTCCCTCAACCTCAAAAAACCGCCAGACGTCTTGTGACAAAAAGACCTCTTCGTTGATCTCGCCGCTGCTCTGCACGCTTCCCTGCGCGTAATATCCCAAGATAAACGCGTCGCTGGTTGGGTGGGGGCATAGACCATTTTCCCAGATCGATGCGATACGCGGGATTATGTGCGGGTTGTCTTCGATCACAGAGGCGACCCACGCCTCGATCCAGTCTGGTTGAAGGGCTCGCAACACATCGTCGATGCGGGGATTTTTGGGCAGTTGCCACAGCTTGATGGATTTCAGTTCGGACAGGGTTGCGGTTGCCAACACAGCCACGATGACAGCATCTGCATCTTTGATCTTCGGTCGGTCCGGATCTTTGTGATAAACCCAGATCGTCGCCTTGAAGAGATGCATGATGGCTTTGGAATGATTGCGCCGGTCGGTCCATGGCATGTCGACCATGTGCTGGAGAACGGTCCCAGCCTTGTTTTTACAGATGAACCGGATGAGGTCCTCTTCGGTCATTCTTGCTGCTCTAGAAACATCTCAACTGCAAGCACATGTTTGCATGGGCCACGTTGCTGGCCGTTCTTGGCATACCAGGGGCAGGTACAGCGCCGGTTCTCAGCATCGTGCTGCACACGGTAGATGACGCCATCGCTGACAACGTCGGCCGTCAGGTCATCCAAAATCTTTACAGCCCCGTTGGCCAACAGTTTTCCCGCCGCCTTCAGTCTTGGGTTCAGCGATGTGACGCGATCCAGATCGAATGGCAGGACCCTGTGAAAATATGACCCAGTGCTCAGATCGAAACCGACCAAACCGATTGCTGCAAGTTCTGCCAGCGCCGCACCTATGGCATTGTGCGACAGGCCTGTTGCTTCGGACATCACGTCGACGTCTATCCGACTTTGCCAATTTAATTGGGCGCGTACGGCTGCGGTGGCCACACCATCAGATGTAGCAAGCTGGGTCAGTAGGCCACCGTCGCCGGAAAAGCCGCGCCATGGATTGGCATTCAACACCAAGTGCAAGCGCTGTGCACCCAGATTCATCACCCAGGCCGTGGCACCCGTCTCGTTGTTTACAAAGACATCAATGCCATCGACCTTGGGAACCAATTTGTCGAGCGCGCGCAGACGGTGTCCGCCCCGCAAGGGCACAGCGCCCTGCGTTTCACGTGCCGACAACCGGGCAAGGCCGCCGGAAAGCGACACCCAATGCATGGTATCATCCTTGCTGCGCGGCAAGCTTTGAAAGAATCGCTGTGCTGCGACACAAGAGAGGCGGAACGCAGGTTTCATCCCTGACATGATGATCTGAACCTCGGCAAACCCCTTGATCCAACGTGGTGGCAGCTGCACCTTCTTTTCGACCAGCGCCTTGCCGTCATGGACGAATTCGACGGACTGAGAACCAATTCCAATATCCAGAATCGCGTCCCTTTCGATCGTGGCGAGGGCGCTCCGCAACTCGGATCCGAAGTCCACATTTGTTGTACCATTCTGGCGGTGGCTCACCTCCAATGCTGCATCTCCAAGGTCAAGGCGAATGTAGGCGCTGCAACATGCCGAAAACCCTTCAAATCGGACTGCGCCCGGACTGACCGTCGCGACCGGGTCAGCTTCGCGCAAAATGCGCGCCAGCATAGATGGCGGCACGTAAAACCGGGACCCGACGATTTCCGAGACGGCCCGCAACGATCGCGCCGTGACGTCAGGAAAAAGTGCCCGCGCGGTGAGAAAGTTGCGGTCTGGTTCGTCAGAGCCCACGGCTTCACAAGCCAACGCAAGACGGCGATGGTCAGTTGTGCCACTCAGCGAGGATGAGACGGCATAGGTGTAGCGTTGCTCAATGACGGACAAATTTGCAGATCCTCTACATCGACAATAGAAAAGGTTCGCAATTCCCGCTTACTGTCCATCCCTATGATGAGCACACCAGCCTTTTTGATAATTATGTGACCAGAACACCTAATGTAGGAAATCAAGCTCTTGAGAGAATTAACATGAGAGAGCGGTCCAATTCTGGCATTGAACACAGTCTGCATAACCTTTCGCTGCAGTGTGCATGAAAGTCCGAAATCAATTGACTAAAAAGTTCAGTGTGAAATCAATGACGATTTCCAGAACTATCAACGAATGGGCGTCCTTGAGCCGGGGCAGAGACTTCGGATTAGGGGCCGACCACATGGGTATCTGAGAACCGTGTACACGGAGTGAGTAGGGGGCAGCCTTGCTGAGTTCGGGTTGGAGCGTGTTTCACTTTCGAGCGCGCTGTCATTGAAAGGGCCACTTTCGTCAAGTGTTTCCGTAGCCTGAACATCAGATAAGACACAGCTCTGACAAGCCATGAAAACCAGCATTGTTCCTCTGCTTAGGGCTGCAGCGAACGTTCTGCTGTCTCGTCGCATCATTCTAAGGTGGTTCGCGATGGGCCCAGAAAAGGACTACCATCTCCAGCCACTCTTGCTTCCTTTTTTGTTGAAGCCCTGAAGTTAGGACAGCTGGTCATGGTGCAAGAGCCGAACGCAAAGAGTGATTTAGCCCGTTTTGCGTTCGACCCCACCTGACCAACGACCTGTCTTCGAGGCAAATCCTATTCATCCTCAGAACATCCAACGTGCAGTAACCGACAAGTCACCTGTACGGGAGTTTTCTGAGAAGGTTCCGCCGCCTCGGACGGTGATCCGCGTATTTTCCTCTATCTGATAGTCCAGGCCAAGGCGAACTTCAGCGGCGTAGCGATCATAGTTGAACACATGCGCCATCTGCTCATCACCACTTAAGCCAATCAAACTGCCGTTAACCTGATTGCTTGGATCAGTCAGATTTACCGATAGCCCGGCAGAGGCGTATACTCGTCCGAGGTTACCGCCCTCTCCAAATAGACGGCCAAATTCCAGGGTTGGTCTCAGCACCACGTCAGTATCATCCGAGCTTTGAATGGCCCAATTCAGGGCGCCATCCCCAGATTCACTAAAGCCATCCTGGCGAGTGTGATACAGCCCCAATCCCATCCCCCAACGCAAATAGTTCGCTTTGAATTCCTGAAGATAAGTTACACGCGCATCAGCTGAGAAGCTGTGACTTGTCACATCTGAATTCGCTTCGTGACCCACCCCGCCGACGGTGTATTGACGCTGTTGATCAAGGTTCTGATGACCATATGCCGTTGAGAGGGAAAAAGTTAGCGGGCCGTTTTCATATTTAAGAATAGCTGCCGCAATGAACCTGTGACCATCTTGATCGAATCCAGATCCAGACAGCGTCACGTCTTCACCTTGAAGCAGCCCACCCAGGATCAACCCAGAGTCGACGATACGCTGTCCACCGGCAGTGAAGCCATACGTACTTTCGTCGACGGAAGCGCCTCCTCCTGCGTTTTCATAGTTGCTCACACTTCCAATAAAACCAACCCAGCCACAGTCCATTTCACGAAGGAAACCACCGGGGTTTTCTCGATTTAGGGAAGGGCAAGAGCGCAAGTTATTGTGCACGGTGTGGCTTGCTTGACGTGACGCGAACAGCGCGGCGCCTGTTTCGTCGACAATGTGGCCTGCAGAAATCGTTTCGAGTTCTTCCACACTTTCGGCGTTCAACAGTTCATTGAAGACTGTAGCAACTGCAGCCTGTACGTTTGATCCGCCGGCAGATCCGTCCGTCTCGGAATCAGTTGAACTGCCTGACCCTGTTGCGGCCGTATTGCCTTGCCCGAAGTAGTTGACAATGTTGGTTGTATTCTCATTTGTGCCAGAAGGCGCTGCGTTGATTGCATAGGTCAATTCGACGGCGTTTGTGTCCGAATAGGTCGTCCCGTCGATTGTGAAATCTTCGCCCGTAACGAGCGCGACATCATAGTCAACGAGCGCTGTGTCCGATACGGTCAGATCCTCTTCACTAAGGTCATCAGAAACCAAAACGAAAACTGATCCGCTGGTCCCATGTGAAACATTGTTGATCCCGGTCGCGTTTACCTTCACAGCCCCTTCAAGAGAGGTCACCTTATTGGCAATGATCACGTCGACATTTTCATCGTCGGAGGCCGTGTTCATTTCCAGATCTATCAAAAGCGAACCAGTGCTACCCTGTGCCAGCGCACCGCCTGAAATTGTCGACGTAAAGATCTGATCCGACCCTCCGGGCGACAAGGTACCCAGATTGTTCAGGGTACCGCCACCACTACCCAGATCGACAATGGACCCCATGTTGAACACCCCACCGGACTCGTTTTGAAACGTGCTGCCCGTCGCATTTTCGAACAGTTTGATCGAGCCGGAAACCGTTCCGTAGTTGGAAATGGTGATCGCGCCCTGGCCGTCGGTGCCAGTGCTGTCGTAATCGTCGCTGGAGACATCCGTATAGATCACATACACGTCGTCTTCGCGGCTTGTGTCGGTGAAATCTTTGTCTGCAATCGTACCGTAGTTGTTGATCAGATTGCTGTTGCCGTCATAGAGCGAAATCACATGAGCATTGCCATCACTGCCGGAGATTGAGCTGCCTTCTCCGACATTGATGGAGATCGTACCAGCACTGTCATATCCAGTTGATGCGGCCAGGATGGCCCGGCTGTACTCTCCTGCCACGTCAATGCTTGATCCGTTTGACAGGCTGATGTTCACATCGCCGGATTCGTAGGAGGCGTCACCGTCATAGGTGAAATAGTCGTCCAGGTCACTGACATCAGATGTTTCATAAGACCCACTGCTGGATTGTGCGAAGACTCCAAACGAATAGTCACCGGTCGAGATGACGTTTGCGCCGTCCAGTGCCACATCTACGTCACCGCTGTCGCCTTCGGCACCGTTTGAACCTGCGAAATAGAAGGACAGTGCGATACTGCCCGCTGTACCGCCGCCGCCACCAACAGATTGCGCCCAGATGCCCACCGCGTTTTCGCCAGAGATATTGATGTCGGCATCGGTGGATTGCACCGACACGTCACCCCCGTCACCCCCATTGCCTGCGTCGCCGTCATAGTTAAAGCCGATATCAATCGAAAAATTGGAACCAAAAAGGTCGTCAACGCCTGCTCCAAACGCGCCTTCGACATCTCCGGCATCACCGCCGCCGCCGCCAACCGACTGCGCCCAGATACCGTTGGCGCGCGTCCCACTTGTGGTGATATCGCCGGAGTTTACGACGTTTACGGAACCGCCATGCCCACCTGCGCCTGCGGTCCCACCAATCTCTACTTTAGTCTTGATCGATGCCCCGGTGCCCGTACCGCCGGACCCGCCACCGCCGCCAACGGACTGGGCATAGATCGCTGTTGAATCGACACCGTAGGTGGTGATTGTGTGGCTGTTACTTACATCCACCTGGCCGCCGTCCCCGGCCGCGCCGCCGTCCCCGCCGATCGAGACAGTCCAGTTGGTGAAATAGCTGCTGTAGTTCTGGTAAAGGGAATAGACCGTGTAAAAGCTTACACCGGTGTCCCAAACATCGCTGGCAATTTCTTCGGCGATATCGACCCAGGATGTTGACCCATCCGAAGACGACGAGCTGGTCGATCCGGATTCCCCGCCGGTCCCGCCGCCGCCGCCTACAGATTGCGCGAAAATGCCGACCGAGACGTCATTTGTTGTGACAATTCTACCCTCGTTGACAACATCAACCAAGCCACCGTCGCCGCCGCTACCGCCCGAACCACCAAGTTCGACACCAACCTCAAAGCTAATGTTGGTATAATCTTCTGCACTTGAAACAAAGGCTATTGAGGTCGCCTCGGCCGAACCGCCATCACCACCACCACCACCTACGGACTGCGCAAAGATGCCATCGCCGCTGGAGCCATGCGTATGGATCGAGCCGGAATTAGTTACGCTGACTATATCACCGTCATTTCCTGTTCCTCCCTCGCCACCGACTGCAAGAGAGAGCGAAACACCACCACTGTTCCCAGTGCCGGCGGTGTAATCCAGAACGTATGTCGTGGCGGAACCGCCATCGCCACCATCCCCGCCGATGCTTTGCGCATAGACGCCGGCAGCCCCATTTTTCAGAACTCTGATAGCGCCGTTGTTTGTGATATCCACCTCGGCACCGGCAGAGCCATCGCCACCTTCTCCGCCAACCGCAACCGAAACACCCAAGTCATATTCCGTTGTCGTCGAAATCCCAACCGCAGTGACGCTACCGCCGGTCCCTCCGGAACCACCAACGCTTTGCCCAAAAATGCCGTGGGCATAAATACCATCTGTGATGATCCAGTCATTGTTGACCACCTGCACTGCATCCGATGCAGCCCCTTCGGCACCGGAGCCGCCAACCGTTACTTTAATCGTCGCCGAGGATGTCGACAGGAAGTTGAAGTCAAACGTATATGCGGATCCGCCTGATCCACCGTTGCCGCCAATACTCTGAGCCAGAATGCCGTAGGCTTTCTCACCTGAGGTCGAAATTGCGCCGTTGCTTTCCACATAAACCGTACCGGCGGTGCCTCCGTCGCCGCCATCGCCACCGACTGCGACTTCGACATCACCCGATACACCACCGGTATCAATCGACAAAATGCCGCTCAGAAGATCCGCGCTGATCACCGAGCTGCCGTTGCCTCCGGCACCGCCGATGCTTTGCGCCAAAATTCCGTAGCCCAAGTCCTGCGACGTCGTAATTGACCCATAGTTATAGACGCTTGTGTCATCCGCAGTACCGCCTGCGCCGCCGCCAGCACCGATACCGACGCTGATAGCGTCAGCTGTAAAAGCAGACGTCGCGATGACGGTACCGCTGTTTCCGCCCTCACCGCCTTGGGAATTGGCATAGATGCCTACACTGTTGTCGCCGCTTACAGTCAGATTGCCATAGTTTTCGACGTAAACGGTGCTTGCGGCTCCGCCATCGCCGCCTTCACCACCCACTGCGGCATCCACTGTCCCATAAGACGCCACATCAAAAGCCATGACCGACCCTGATTTACCACCACTACCACCGCGGCTTTCGGCATAGATGGCGCTTCCGTTTGAGCCTGAAACAGTGATGTCGCCTGTGTTCTTGACGCTGACCGCCCCGGATGTATCTCCGTCCCCGGCAAAACCACCAACCGCAACTGCAACATCGGCGCCCGAAATTCCCGAACCGGAATAGGTGCTGCCAGAATTGCCGCCGCCGCCCGCGAGACTTTGCGCAAAAATGCCGTCGGAGTTTTCGCCTTTTGCGGTGATCTTGCCTGAGTTGGTCACGGACACGGCGTCTGAACTGCCGCCATCTCCGCCGTCTCCGCCCACAGAGACCGTTACCGATGCCGTCGACACAGTATCAAACGAAAAGGTCGTGCCGGAATTACCGCCGCCGCCGCCAACAGATTGGGCATAGATCGCCGTAGAGTTATCTTCGTCCGTTGCCACATCGCCCGAGTTGTTCACCGTGACCGCAGCGGCATCTCCACCGCTGCCGCCGGAGGCACCGGTCGCGACAGCGATGGAATCGACCGATGGTGAATTGACAGTGTAGATGCTGCTGGATTTGCCGCCGCTGCCGCCCGCTGACTGCGCATAAATGCCAAAGGAATGCGCCGATGACGTCGAAATATCGCCGGCTGAAGTTAAGCTGACCGCCCCGCCATCGCCGCCAGCACCACCGGACCCACCGGTCGAGACGGAAACCTCCCCAAAATCATACCCGACATCAACACTCACCAGCTGGCCTGCGTTGCCGCCGCCGCCGCCATAGCTTTGCGCAAAGATACCATCAGAATGCTCACCCGAAGTCGTGATATCCGCATGCGTTTCCACGGATACCGCATCTCCGTTACCGCCGCTGGAGGCATCTTCGGTAGACCCAACCGTTACCCCAACGCCAACACTTGCTGTAATGTTCGTGACACTGCCGGAATTGCCGCCGCCGCCGCCGCCGGACTGCGCCGAAATGCCCGCTGAGTACTCCTCGGTCGTGGTGATTGAGTACGCGGTATCATCCATATCAGAATACGTGACCGTACCGCCGTCACCGCCATCGCCGCCGGTCGAGCCCACAACAACGCTGACCTCTACGCCGATATCCATGGACGAGGCGCCCTTACCGCCACCGCCGCCGATGGACTGCAAATCGACACCGTCGGAATCTATGCCTGAAGTAGAAATATTTCCAAGAACATGCTCGACCGATACTGCACCAGAACTGCCGCCGTCACCGCCGGACCCACCGACACTGCTAAATAGACCATCTGTCGAATGCCCCACGCCACCGCCGCCACCGAGCGACTGAGCGATCACGCCTTCGGAATAGTCGCCCGTCGTCGTGAGGTCAGCGGCCAACGACACGGTAACTTCGCCACCATCTCCTCCGGTTCCGCCTGTGCCGCCGATTGACGCCACCCCTGTTCCGCCGCCGCTTTTGCCACCGCCGCCGCCAACAGATTGCGCGCTGATGGCTGCCGAGTAATCATTTGTCGTTGTGATTGTCGTGTCGTTGTCGCCCTCGACCGAAACGTCAACTGTACCGCCGTTGCCGCCAGCACTGCCATCGCCTCCGACAGATGAGATGGCGTCAGCCGAGCCGCCTTTGCCGCCGCCGCCGCCAATTGACTGCGCTTCGATGCCAACGGAATATGTCCCGGCCGTTTCGATGGTACTGCCGGATAGCACTGTGACCGTAACACTACCTCCATCGCCTGCACTTTCCGATGACGCGCCCCAAGCAACAAAGGTCCCACTGGAATCTCCGGCATCGCCTGAAAACCCGGCTACCGATTGTGCAAGAATGCCGCTGGACGTGGTTGTGTCATCGTCACCATCGTCATCGGAATCATCCCCATCGCCGGTCGTTGTTAGGGTCCCTCCGAAAGTGACGTTGACATCACCTGCATTGCCAGAGCCACTGGCCGATCCACCGTCGCCATCAAAAACGTCGGCGTTGCCGCTACCGCCGTCCCCACCGGCACCACCGTAGGATCGCGCAAGAATACCAATTGAATCTTCGCCAAGCGTTGTCAGCGTTGCGTCTTCGATTACGACCGTGACAGTTCCGCCATCTCCGCCCGAAGCACCATCGCCGCCATAGGCATCACCGAGGATGTTGGTCGCATCTCCACCGTCGCCGCCATCGCCGCCCCGGCTGATCACCTCGACAGCGTGCGCCAGTTGGCCGTCTGTCTCAACGATCAGTGTAGACCCTTCAGCTTGAGAAACATTCGCATCTCCAGCTCGGCCGCCGTATCCTCCGTCACCGGCATAGGCCGCAGAACCATTTTCGGCTTTACCCCCATCATTCCCGTCACCGCCAGAGCTGAGGACATAGATACCGGCTTGGTCCTCACCATTGACGTTGATATTGAGGTTCGCATTCAAATCTATAGTCAGTTCCGCCGCCGCGCCATCACCCCCATTGCCGCCATTGCCGCCCGTACTATTGGTGATCGTCAAGTAATTCTTGCCGTGACCGCCGGAACCACCTTTGCCCCCAGATGCCGTGACTTCCACGGCCGTAAAGCCGTCGCCGCTGACAGTACCTTCTACAATGGTTAGGCTTTGCGCTCCTTCAAGCGTGCCGCCATCACCACCATTGCCACCATTGCCGCTACTGGTGGCACTGGTCCTGTCCTCGCCCGAGTGACCTTTCCCGCCCGCGCCAGTGAATGACATGACAGGCGTATCGTCGCCCCCGCTGACTTCGATGGTGGAGTCGCTTCCGTCGTAATAGACAAGGATACCGTTGACGTCGTCGCCATCATCGCCGTGGCTGTTGCCTTCATCGCCGGTATTATCCACCCAGAACACATAAGTGCCTTCGTATTCGGACGAGTCGATATCGTTAAAGATGATTTCGCTGATATCGTCATCAAGGTCGGTAGCGTCAATGTTAGTTTCCAAAACATCGCCGGTACAAAAATACTCAGCGGACGAAGTATCGCTTGTGTCACAGGACGCCGCAGTGGTTGATGAGGCTGTTAATATCCAAATGCCCATCAGACCGACCGAAGCCAAAGGCAAGTTCAGATAGCCCGACGTTTTGAAGTGCGCGCCAACTCGGATCAAACCAGTTGCACTTTGCAACGCAGTTGTTGCCTTGAGAAGACTGACACATTCAAAGCGCGTAAGGCGCGTATTAAGTCTATTCATCAGGTTTTCCCAACAGCTTGCTTGGTGATTTTCGGATTGCGTCAAGGATTTCAGAATGACCATCACTGCCCTGCCTGTGAAACTGATCGCTGAACATTCGTTCTGATCACATCAGCTTCGCCATTTGCATTGCTGCTCGTCGCATTGATCGTGAGAGAATTGATTAAGTCGCCATCCAGGCCTTCGTTGAGCAGGATGCCGATGGCCGATTGGTGTGCAGCGTCGTTAACCGCCTCGGTGATCGGACCAAAATTGACGGTACTGGTTGGGGACGAGCTGGAGAAATCGGGGAGAAATTGAACAGCCCCGAAAATCCCAGTGGCTGCAGTCGGATTGACCGAACCTGTTTCGGTGACAGCCCGGTCCTCATCGTCAACACACACAACCTCAGAGTTCTGGGATTCTGAGACCACCTCGGCTGCTACCATCCCAACGGGCAATGTAGCGCAATACACAGCGACCAGAAACAGCGAGGGGGCAATTCTTGCGATCGTGCTGTTCCATTTCTCGACCCGACGACCAAGGACCACGTGATTTTTCACACGCCAACTCGATTTGCTACTATTCACCGTTCGATCCCCTGGGAACTCTTTTTATTGTTCTTCATTGGCGATTGAGTTTTTGAACCCAGGCCAGTGCTACCCGCAAAACCGGCTTGCCCCCAAAAAGCCGACGGGATCGAAGCCATACGCTGACATGTCGTGTATTTCCGCGACCACCTCTGCCTGCGCATGCCGAACTTTTGTCTGTGTGCCGGTCACACGCGAAGTAGCCTCACCTGTCTAGACAACAGACGGCGCGGAAATCTGCATCTGCAAATCCCATTTTCTTAACTTGAAGTTGAGTTTTGACTTGAAATCACACTTAAATTACACCTAATCCGCAAGGGACGACGGCGTGAGGTTGCATTTTATGGGCTTTGATCCCTCTTCGGTCAGCTATGGAAACTGGAGGTTCGATGTTAAGCGGAAGCTGCTTTACGTCGATGGCGAGGTCATGCGTATGCAGCGCGGTGTCCTGGCGCTGCTTCAATACCTGGTGCGCCGAGAAGGTGACGTGGTGACGAAAGAGGAACTTATCGAAACCGTTTGGAACGGCCGAGAGGTTTCCGATGCAGCGATGTACAACCGGGTCAGCGCGCTGCGCAAAGCACTTGCCGATGACAAAAAACCGGAACCATGTGTTCAATGGGAATACGGGCGGGGCCTGCGCTTTATGCGCCCCAGAGGCAACCGTTCTGAAAACGCACCAGCCGCGCTGGAGGCTCAGTCACCGGTGACGCTCACAGGCTACGGGATCCCTGCAGAAGAGTCGGGCTCTCTCGACTACACCAAGCGTTTTTTTGGGACTAGCCCGCTCAAAGACTGGCAGCATATTCTGGGAGTTTACAATACATTTTACCGAACGCCGTCCTGGCCTAACGTGATCAAAGTCGGGGTCACCGTTTTGAAAGAAGTAGGCGGTCAGGTTGCCGTTTGGACATCCGAACGGGGCGAAGATCGCAAAGTCGGTACAAGGCAGAGGGCGCGTTATGTGGGCTCTGCCGTATTTATTAACGGGCGTGTCTATGTGACAGAACAAAACGCTCATCCGCCACATTCCGTGTGCCTTTCCACTCTGGATGCACCTCATGCGTATAGGCCGGATATTATGACGGGGTTGATGCACGGCAGTTCCTGGCGATTGGGCGGTGCCCCGTACGCGACAAGAGTGGTATGGCGACGTTCTCCCGCCGAAATGGGCTTGCGGGCTGCGCTTGAGATGTCAGGCCCATACCCCGAAGACACCGAGCGGATCGAACCCGCAATCCTCAGAAGTATTGGCTCTGACTGCCTCACATTCCATGAACAAACGGGAGCTCTTTAGATGACCCTTTTGCTGAATTTCAGATAGTCGCATTCGTCCTTCGATTCCCGACATTGAGTGGGACGTTTGTGTACCGCAGTTGCTGCCTCGGAATTCAGGTGGATTGGATGGTTCTTGCTCCTATCGGTGCCGCAATGCGCCGAAGTGCAGGTGCCCAAGTCTGTGTTCGGCATCTACCTTGAAGTTTTGTCGCCCACTTCAAGGAAAACTGTACCCATGCCCGACAGAAAAAGACCATCATCACCTGTGCCGAAACCGGGGCAATTCACAAGCCAGGCGATTGAAGCCGCCGGGGCCGGTGCGTCGATCCTGTACCTTTATGCGCTCAACCCCGAGAGCCGGTCACCACCGGTCGAGCCAGATGATTTCGCGCCTTTCTTACCGCGCATCAAACAAGCCACGGACGTGTTTGCAAACCTATCGACCGAAAGCTTGCTAACACTGTCGGTTCAGGATCGGATCAATCCGGCAAAGACCTTCAGCCCTGAGATGTGTTCTTAGGGTGTAAGGCCGAGTGTCTTTAACCTGCGGGCGAAACTGCGGACTACTATGCAGTCGGTGAGATGCATGCGCAGCCGATCAAGATTGATGCAGAGATGCCGTTTGACGGTGGCGTCCTTGATTGTGCGGCTCATCCGCTCGACCTGACCGTTGGTCCACACTTGGCTGGGCTTTGTCAGCCTGTGTTCAATCCGGTTTTCATTGCAAATCAGGTCATTGAACATGGGACGATAATAGACCGTGTTCCGGGCTCGTGGCTGTTTGGAATACTGGATGCCATTTTCGGTCAAGATATTTTTTGGATGCCATGATTTTGAGTTGATTTGGTACGCCTGACGCAGCGCCAATGAATGGTCGTCAATCGTGTTGGGTCAGAATTGAACGATGCGATTCACTGATTTTTTCAGGTTTTAACTGTCGATTGAACTAAGGTTTTATGACGTCTCAAATATCTTGTTTAACGTCACACGAACCTAACCCAGTTGTCATTGATGGACCAGATATGCGGTGGGCGTTCGACATCAGGATGCACTCAAATTCAAACCTTATTTTAGCAACGAAATTAGGCGCAGAGCAGTGGATCCGTTGCTTGCAGATGAATTTGGCACCACGTTTTTGAGTTATCAGCCAGTCGTCACCATCGGAGCAAACCAGATCTCCAGCTCAGATGAGAATTTTGCATCAATGGCGGGTCAAGAAGTGTGTTTTCTGTTGTCTGGTAGTTCCGCTTGATGATCTGAGTCGCTACGATTGGAGTTGAGGCAACAGGCAGGTTAACGTGATGCGTAGTGCAATCTTTTTACCCTTAGCGGCATTTTTCATAGGCGTCATTGTCCAAACTGAAACTGCAGCAGCGGCATCTCTTGGACGATACAAGGTTTTTGGAGTTGAAGATGGAGACATGCTGAAATTGCGTGCAGGACCTGGAGTGGGTTTTAACGTGATCGTGGGTCTTCCAAATGGAACTGCTGTTCGAGTTCACAGTTGCGAGCAGACCGGTGGCACCCGGTGGTGCCGTGTTTCCTTGCAACGCGCGCGTGGGTTAAAGGGGTATGTCTCCTGGGCATATTTGCAAAAAATCTGAACCAATAGTGGTTAGCTCTGTCGTTTTTGGCGACACCCTAAATACGCTGATGGGAAACTTCCTTTCAGTCCAATTGGCGCTATCGTTTCAGGGGTTAACCAAGCTTAATTGCTACGAAAAGCGCCCTTACCAGATCGCAAGGTCCCCGCTCAGGCGGTACGTCGAATACCGCGGTAACAAGACTTCCCGAATGCTGCTTGCAGAGGTAGGTCTAGGCAAAAATGCGTGAATATTCGGCCCGGATTCCAACTGCTGCAATCGGCACATCACAAAAGTGAAAGAGCGCTCCTGTGCCTGGGACCATCATTGCGGAACGACCACAAGTGAGCCGTATTTTCGCTGAACCAACCCGTCGGCCTCCAGCTCTGCAACGAGCTTGGCGAAGGCACTTCGGGACAAGCGACAAATCTCAGCCAAATGCTGTTGGGTCAGGGGAATGGCGCAGGTCGGCGCAAACGCGTCGGATATCCTGGTCAGGATTGTAAGGCTGCGCAGTTTGGAATCCGCCAGCATAAGATCACGGGCAACGCGAATGGCAAGTGCGCCATTTGTGACGGCCAGTGTCCCAAGTGCACGCCATATCGGTTGGTCGTCCTGCTCTAATTGGATCAAAGCCTCGTACGGGACCCGCAGCAGTTGGCAATCTGTCAGAGCAATCGCGCCAATCTGTCGGGGCGAGCCGGTGATTGCCGCCGCCTCTCCAAACCAGGCACCGGGCCCGAACACATGGCCCAACACGATCCCGGATTGGCCATCGTCCAACTGAATTCCAACAGCGCCTGACACAACGGCAAATACGGATTGATCGTGATCTGAGAGTGCATAAATGCCCGCGCCACTTTCGACACTCACACTGCGACCTGAATTTACCAGGCTGTTAGCCAGACGTGTATCTATCGCACGTAGCCAGGGAGATGCCGCCATTAAGGCCGGAATCTCTTTTGTTCTGGATGGTTTCTGCATCAAATATCCAATTTAAGACAATCTCCGCACGCGTTTTGGATTATCATATATGAAAGCGTGCGAACAAGCGCTCTGTATCTGGGAGAGTGAATTTGAAGGCAACAGTAGTGGTATTTGCGTTGTCTGCTTCGGTGTTCTTGTCTGCGCAAAAGGTGCAAGCCGCAGAGGGAGGCATCGAGACCTATCTTCTTGGCAGCCGCGACAGCATGTCGGGCATCCTACCGCCTCCCGGAACATACCTAAATAATGATTTCGTGTATTTCAATGGCACCGCTCCCAGCATGGCTTCGGGCGGTGTGGTCGTGACGGACCCTGATGTCGAAGTGTTTACCTACAAGTTCAATTTCACTCATGTTTTTGACGCGCAGTGGGGCAATGCGCGATTGGGCCTCAATTTCAATTTGCCCTACGTTTCGGCAAACGGGCAGTATTCTGGCGACCTCAGCTCGGGCTTTTCCGGAACCCTCAACGATGACGGCGAACATGCCTTTGGTGATATCGTTCTTTCGCCTCTCTTCAACTGGAGCAAAGGCAAGCTACACACAACATTGGCCCTACAGTTCTTTCTGCCTACTGGCCACTATCAGACGACGCAAATCAACGTCGCAAACCGGTCGATTGACGCCCTGAATGCCGGGAAAAACCGATTTGCATTTGACCCAACCCTGTCGATGACCTGGTTCGACCCGACCACAGGATGGGAGTTTTCAGGATCGTTCGGCGTCACCTTCAGCGCCGAGAACGACGCTACCGACTATCAGACCGCGCCCGAGGCGCATTTTGAAGGCACGGTCATGCGGCATTTGCCCAACAAACTTGCCCTTGGGGTAACGGGATATGCCTACCATCAGATTGGCGATGACAGCGGCAGCGGGGCGGATGGGATCAAGCAATTGCTCGGGGCCGACAGCTTGCAGGCCAGCGTGTATGGGCTCGGCCCTATTGTTAGTTGGTCAACGCAGATCGGTCAGACGCCAGTGTCTATCAAGGCGAAATATATCAAGGAATTCGAAGCCAAACGTCGATTTGAAAGCGACAAGGTCTGGATGACCGTTGGGCTGGTGTTCTGATGAGGCGTATTCTGACTATTGCCCTGATGGCGGTCATTCCGGCCTCTGCGATTGCACAGCAGGACAGTCAGACATTGGCCAGCCAAGCCAGCGACCCGACCGCGTCCTTGATGTCGTTTCAACTGCAGAATTTCTATTCACCTTCTTTGCATAATGCGAACGGAGCACAGAACGTTACCCAGTTTCGCGCCGCCATTCCGTTTCAGTTGGGGGGGATCAATAATATTGCCCGCCTGACACTTCCCTCGGTTACGTATAACACAAATGGCGACACCGGGATCGGCGATGCCACCCTATTCAATCTGGCAGCCTTTGACCGTTCGTGGGGCCGTTACGGGGTCGGCGTAGTGGCCCTGCTGCCAACGGGCGCCGATGGTGTCAGCGCCGAAAAATGGGGGTTGGGGCCAGCGCTTGGTTTCGTGGCGCGGCCCGGGTGGGGGCTTGCAAGGCTATTCAATCAGAACATTCTGACTGTTGCCGGCGACAACACGCGACCGGACGTTAACATTTCGACTTTGCAACCCATCGCCAGCTACTCGCTTGGTCAGGGCTGGTCGGTCGGCACATCTGACATGACTGTCGTATACGATTGGGACCGATCAGAATTCACCAGCGTGCCGCTTGGGCTGAAAGTCTCGAAGCTGACCAAACTCGGCGGTGTCCCGGTTCTGTGGCAGCTGAGTTATGGGCGTAATTTCTATGATACCGGCACCGGGCCACAAGACACGATTGACCTGACAGCAAAGCCGTTGGTGCCGAAATGACGATGGGCGGATATTTGAACGAAAGGGATTGAGATGACCATACATTTGACTCTGGCAACTGCACTTGCGGTGTCGCTGACGTTACCTGCGCTGGCGCAGGATACGGCCTCGGCCGACAACGCGGCTGGTGAACTCAAGGGGCAGCCTTATTCTCCTAATGCCAACCGGGGGTTTCCAACCAGGGTCCTGTTTGGTGATACGCATGTCCATTCGGCATTGTCGGCGGACGCAGGTGGCGGCGGCACGACTTTGATGCCGCGAGAAATGTACCGGTTCGCCCGGGGCGAGCAGGTGACGTCGAACACCGGGCAACCCGTCAAGCTTGAGCGTCCTTTCGACTTTTACATGCTGACTGAGCACACCGATGGCATGGGGGTGATTACCGACATCAAAAAAGGTGCGCCAAATATCATGGCGGACGCACAGGGCAAGAAGTTTCACGAGGCGTTCGCGAAGGGCGGTGACGACGCCAAACAGGCCAGCATCGACCTGATCGCGCAATTCAGTCAGGGCACGCTGAGCCAAGCGTTGCTGTATCAACCCGGGATGCCAGGCTATGACAATACCTGGCGCGATCTGGTACAGGCCGCAGAAGAATTCAACGACCCGCATGTCTTTACTGCGATGATTGCTTATGAATGGACTTCGTTGACCGAAGGCAACAACCTGCATCGCAATGTCATCTTTCGCGATGGACCTGAGAGGGCGTTGCAAGTGGTTCCATTCCTGATGGCGCCTCCAATGGGCAGCCCGGATCCCCGCGATTTGTGGAAATGGATGCAAAGCTATGAGGACAAGACCGGAGGGGACGTGCTTGCTATTCCGCACAACCCGAACCTCAGCAACGGCATCATGTTTGCGCTGAATGACACGCTGAACAACAACGCGCCTTTTGATCGAGAGTATCTGCAAACCCGGCAGCAATGGGAAAAACTGGTTGAAATTGGCCAGACTAAAGGAGACAGCGAAACCCATCCGATGCTGTCCCCGACAGATGAGTTTGCAGAATACGAACGGTGGGATTGGGCCAATCTGGATGTCTCCGAAGCCAAAACGCCTGAGATGCTCGCCACGGAAATGGTGCGCAATACGCTAAAAAATGGCCTGGCTTTTGAGCAATCCGATGGGATCAACCCCTTCAAGCTGGGCTTTGTGGGTGGTTCGGATATCCACACCGGGCTGACCACGCAGCTGGACAACAACTTCTTTGGCGCCTTTACTTGGATGGAGCCGTCAAAAACCCGCGCCACCTCGGTGGCCAAGGGGAATGCAGATTTGGGAATTTCCTATAAGGGTTGGCAATATGCCACTCCGGGTCCGACGGCCGTCTGGGCCACTGAAAACACCCGGGCGGGGATCTTTGACGCGATGGAACGGCGCGAGGTCTATGCGACCACGGGCCCACGCATCACAGTGCGGTTCTTCGGCGGAGACTTCGTGGCCGACGACATCAAACACCGCGAGTTGGCACGGATCGGCTATTCAAAAGGTGTCCCGATGGGTGGTGATCTGGCGGGAAGCGATGCACCGTCTTTCCTTGTTTACGCCCTGCGTGATCCGATTGGTGCTAACCTGGACCGCATCCAGATTATCAAGGGCTGGGTTGATGCAAACGGCGAGACCCATGAAAAAATCTACGACGTGGTTTGGGCCGGTGATCGCACGCCCGGTGATGACGGTAAATTACCACCCGTCGGAAATACCGTCGATCTGAGCATCCCAAGCTGGACCAATGATATTGGCCGGGCCGAACTGGGTACCGTGTGGACTGATCCGGAGTTCGACCCCTCGCAACACGCATTCTACTATGCCCGTGTTGTCGAAATCCCAACGCCGCGTTGGACCGCCTATGACGCAGTTCGCTTTAATGTCGATATGCCCGATGAGGTCAAGATGATCACGCAAGAGCGCGCCTACACCTCGCCAATTTGGTACACACCTGAAGGATGAAGCCGATGAGAACACTTGTTATTGCGACATCCACCTTGGCGTTTTCGACTATGGCATTGGCGGAACCCAACCCCATGCGCAACGCATACTTTGGCGAGACCCATATGCATACGGCACTGTCGCTGGATGCATATATCGGTGGTGCACGATTGATGCCGTCTGACAGCCTGCGCTTTGCCAAGGGCGAACCGGTCTTGGTAAATGGACGTCACAAACAATTGTCGCGCCCGCTCGACTTTGCAGCGGTCAGCGATCACGTGGAATATCTGGGCGAGATGTATTCGACGATATTTCCCGAGGCACCGGGATACGAGCAGGAAGATCTGCAACAACTACGCAGCTTGGAAACGCTGAAAGACAAACAGGATTGGTTCTACAAGTACGTCATCGCCAACAATCGCGGTGAAAGTCCTACCCACCCACCTTTCTATCAAGGGCCTGAGACCACCAAATCCGGTTGGCAGATCATCATCGATGCCGCCGAGGAACATAATGATCCGGGCAGTTTTACCGCCTTGATTGCCTTTGAATGGTCGGCAGCGCCGAACGGTGGCAACATGCATCGCAACGTGATTTTCCGCGATAACGTGGTCCCGGACCTTCCGATGTCCAGCTATGATTCCAACAAGGTCGAAGACCTCTGGGACTGGCTGCAAAACGCGCAAGACAATGGATCAACCCTTTTGGCGATCCCGCATAATTCGAACGCGTCAAAGCAGCAGATGTTTCCCGAACTCAACAGTTTTGGCGAAGCTCCAGACAAGGACTGGGCCAGCACTCGGCAGGCTTGGGAGCCGCTGATCGAAATGATGCAGATAAAGGGCAATTCTGAGGTTCACGAAGCATTCTGGCAAGCGGATGAGTTCGCCGGTTTCGAAAACGCAAATTCCATCCAGAAAAACTCAAACCGGTATTTCCACAAGCGCGACTTTGTGCGCGAAGGGTTAAAACTGGGATTGGCGGCCCAACAGGAGTTGGGCGTAAACCCCTACAAATACGGGTTCATCGGCGGCACTGACAACCATAACGGTTTGATGTCTGATCTGGCCGAAGATGACTTTATCGGCGGTCACGGTCCCGAAGATGGCAGTGTCGTTCGACGTCGCAAGGGTGGGGTTGGCGGTTGGATCGACGGGATCGACCTTTCGATTGGTTCACTTGCTGGTGTCTGGGCCGAGGAAAACACCCGAGCCTCGATCTGGGACGCGATGAAACGGCGTGAAACTTTCGCTACATCCGGGCCTCGGGTCAAAGTGCGGATGTTCGGTGGCTCGGACCTTGCGGACAATCCGACCGATCCCGTTGCAATGGTGGAAGATGGCTATGAAAACGGCGTACCGATGGGTGGTGATTTGATCGGAGACAATGCGCCCACTTTCACCGTATATGCGCAAAAAGACCCGGACGGCGCCAATCTGGATCGCATCCAGATCATCAAGGGCTGGGTCGATGCAACGGGCGAGATCCACGAAGAGATCATTGACGTGGCCTGGTCCGGCGATCGCGAGATCGCCGCAGATGGCAAACTTCCTTCGGTGGGCAATACTGTCGATCTGACAACTGCGCTGTATACGAACGAAATTGGCGCCCCAACATTGATGGGCAGTTGGACTGACCCTGGTTTCGACCCAGTGCAAGGCGCGTTCTATTATGCACGTGCTATCGAGATTCCAACACCTAGGTGGTCGACGTATGATGCCGTTCGTTCTGGCCTTCCTTTGTTGGAAGAAGTCCCCGCTACAATTCAGGAACGCGCCTGGGGCTCGCCGATCTGGTACACGCCCGCCGGATAAAGTCGTTTCTTGAACCTCAGAAATACCGCGCCTGCAAGTCGCTCAGCGAGTGTCAGGTATTGCCGAAGCTAAAACCTAAAGGACCGTATCAGCACCAAGGCCAGCGGTGTTTGTGGATTGCAGCCAATGGTTGCATTGTCCACACGGTGGGAATTCAACAGACGCCTTTCTGAAATGACGAAAAACTGGCTCACACGGTCAAAGCAAACGACTGTACCGAGGTCAGTCGACCGCCCTCACTGCAGTGTATAGTCGGCGAAACAAAGTCAGCCTTTCGTGCAGTGCGCCGGGGTCAACGGGTTCAAAACGGTCTTTAGTCTTGGGCTGAACCGCCAGATCGGCAAGATCAAAAGTACCAACTCCACAGGCGGCCAACAGGGCCGCGCCATAGGCGGGGCCGGAATCCGATCCCTCAGAGCGTATCACCGGCTTTCCTGTCACCGATGCAATCAGGCCCAGCAAGAGGTCTGATTGACTGCCACCTCCGATGGCGGCCAGTTCCGGTAGACTTTCTATCGTGTCTCCGAAGCTCTGCGCGGCATCGGCAAAGCAAAAAGCAATTGCCTCGACCACGGAACGGCAGAGATCCGCGCGCGTTGTCGAATCCTCAAGACCAAAGAAACAGGCGCGAATATGTGGATCCCCAAGTGGGCTGCGTTCACCTGTTAAATACGGCAGGAAAATCGGCCCGCGATCACCGCTGACGGTTTCAGCAAGCGCAACAACTTCGGCAGCGGACAGCCCCAGTTGACCACCAATCCACGAAATCGGCCTTGCGCCGTTCAGCATAGCGGCCATTTGATACCAACGGTCGGGCAATGTGTGCGCAAACGCATGCACATAGCGTTCAGGATTGGGCTTGTACTTGCGGTCCGCCACGAACAGCTGGCCGGACGTCCCCAGGGAAATGAACCCACGTCCCGGTTCGGTGGCGCCCAGAGATACCGCTCCGGTTGCCGCATCTCCGCCTCCGGCAACGACGGGCACGCCGGGTTTCAGCCCGGTTTCAGCCGCGGCTTGCGCCGTCACGGTTCCGACGACGACGTGACCGTCGAAAACCTGCGGCAGCCAGTCGGGCGCTACATCAGTGGCTTCGGCAACTCCGACATGCCATTTTCGCGATGCCTGATCGAGCCACATTGTACCGGCCGCATCGGACGTGTCGGTTGCCAACTCTCCATGCAGGCATAACCCGATGTAGTCCTTGGGCAGCAGGATATGAGCAAGGCGCGCATATTGTGCCGGCTCATGTTGTTTCAACCAGGCGATCTTGGGTGCCGTGAAACCCGGCAAAGGGAGGACGCCAGCGATATGACCGATCTGCGGCTGGGCTGCGCGCAGCTCATCGCATTCAAGTACCGCTCTGCTGTCATTCCACAGGATCGCCGGACGGATCGGGCGCAGATCGCGATCCAGCAAAACGGCGCCATGCATCTGACCGGACAACCCGATGGCCTGCACGTCAGACAGCGTGACTTTTTTTGCAAGTTGGCTCAATGCATCGCGTGTCGCCTGCCACCAAATATCCGGGTGCTGCTCTGACCAACCAGGCTGCGGCGAGGAAGTTTTTATGTCTACTGAAGACGTTGCAAGAATTCGATGGGTATCCGCACAGACAAGTTTGACCGCTGACGTTCCGATATCAATCCCGAGAAACATTCAATCCCCTTGCCCGCAAAAACGCCCGGACCTTGCATGGCTATTGATTTTTTAGCGCGCGCAAAGAATATGTAAAAATAGGATAAGATCAAGGCGGCTCAGATCCGCAGGCAGACTGACATGACCAAAATAAAAAACATGGAAGAGTTCGCAGCCCTCAGTGGCATCTCGCGGCCTACGGTATCCAAGTACTTTCACGATCCTGACAGCGTTCGACCGACAACGCGGGCCCGTATCGAAGAGGCGCTGGAGCGGTTCGACTATCGCCCCAATATTTATGCGGTGAACCAGAACCGGAAACTGACCAAGAATATCGGCATCGTCGTGCCCTATCTGGCGGATCCGTTCTTTGCCGAAATCGCGCGTTATTTGGAACAAAGCTGTATTGCGGCGGGGTATCGTCCGTCCCTCTTTAGCTCTCATGGTGAACAAAAACTGGAAAACGACATTCTGGACGGGCTGCAATCCATGAAGCCTGCCGGGGTTTTGTTAGCGCCATTGGGACGGACCTCGGACCAATCAGTGATCGAGAGGTTCTGCGCGAATGTGCCGACTGTTTTGTTCGACAGTAACCTAGAAGGTCTGGGTGCCGCGTTTATCGGGTCGGACAATTTCAGCTTTGTGTCGCAGACCGTTGAATACATGATCCGGACGGGCGAGCCCCCGTCATTCTTCGAAATGCGAACGCCTGCGAACCCAAACGCCAATAAACGCCGAAAAGCCTATATTGAAGTCATGGAGCGTCTCGGGTTCGAGCCGCATATCATCAGAGTCGACGGTAAGGGCTGGGCGTTTGAAGAGATCGGTCACAAGGGTGCGCTGAAAGTTCTGGCGGAAAATGAGCTGCGAACTAATTCGGTCCTGTGCAGCAATGACCGGCTGGCAATCGGCTTTCTAGCGGCCTGCTACGAACAAGGGATTCGGGTCGGTCGACAGGATGATTGCGCGCTGCGTCTGGCTTCAAATGACGATCATCCCTTCGCAAAGTTCACTTGCCCCTCTCTGACCACGGCTGCGCATGATTATGACAACGTTGCCGGGCGTAGCGTCGAAACTCTGTTCGAACTCATTGAAAGTGGAGGGAAATTTGAATCGCGGTCGGAAACGTTGTTCCCTGCAAGGCTGGTTTTAAGGGATTCCGCGTAATCTTAAAATTTAACGCGCGTAAAGTTTTCATTGACGCCGCGACAATTTTTGCATTACGTTCTCTGTACGACATCCAAGCTCAGGGAGGACAGGGATGTATTTGAGAAACGCACTTCGTGCGGCGACTGCAATGACACTCGTCGCGACGGCAGCAGCTCATGCGGACACCTTAACAATAGCGACCGTGAACAACGGCGACATGATCCGGATGCAGGGCTATACCGATAAATTCACCGAGGCGACCGGCATTGACGTCGAATGGGTGACGTTGGAAGAAAACGTGCTGCGTCAGCGCGTAACGACCGACATCACGACCAAAGGCGGTACATTCGATATCATGACAATCGGCATGTATGAGACGCCGATCTGGGGCGCGAATGGCTGGCTGGTGCCTCTGGATGGCCTGTCCGAAGAATACGACGTTGGTGACATTCTGCCCGCGATGGCAGGTGGGTTGAGCCATGACGGAACGCTTTTCGCGGCACCGTTCTATGGTGAAAGCTCGATGATCATGTACCGCACTGACCTTATGGAAAAGGCGGGCATGGAAATGCCTGAGGCGCCGTCCTGGCAGTTCATCAAAGAGGCCGCCGCCGCGATGACCGACCGCGACGCTGAGATCAACGGTATCTGCCTTCGCGGCAAAGCCGGTTGGGGTGAAGGCGGAGCCTTTATCACTGCGATGTCCAATTCATTCGGCGCCCGCTGGTTCGACGAAGAATGGAAGCCCCAGTTCGATCAGCCCGAGTGGGCAGACACACTGAATTTCTACGTTGAAATGATGAACGAATCCGGTCCTGCCGGCTATGCCACCAATGGGTTTAACGAAAACCTGTCGCTGTTCCAGCAGGGCAAATGCGGCATGTGGATCGACGCGACAGTTGCGGCGTCTTTCGTGACCAACCCTGACGACTCTACGGTCGCGGATCACGTAGGATTTGCGCTGGCACCTGACACAGGATTGGGCAAGCGGTCCAACTGGCTTTGGGCGTGGGCACTGGCTATTCCTGCTGGCACACAGCAAGAAGATGCTGCCAAGCAATTCATCGAATGGGCGACCTCAAAGGACTACATTGAGCTAGTGGCCGAAAGCGAAGGATGGGCAAACGTTCCCCCGGGTGCACGTACGTCTCTGTACGAGAATCCGGAATACCAAAAGGTTCCGTTCGCCAAGATGACGCTGGATTCGATCCTGTCAGCTGATCCGAACAGCCCGACGGTGAAACCCGTCCCGTACGTTGGCATCCAGTTTGCCGCGATCCCGGAATTCGCAGGCATCGCCACACAGGTGAGCCAGGAGTTCTCGGCAGTATATGCCGGACAGCAAACGGTTGAGGAAGCACTTGCCAAAGCGCAGGCTTTCACAGCCGAAGAAATGGAAGCCGCCGGTTACTGAGGCATCCTCCCAACGGGTGGGCAGAGGTCTGCCCCCCGTTCATCCCTTCCACAATTCGCGTTTTTCTCGCAGGCTGAGTTACGCCTGAACAGAGAGGGTTTGCGTTATGGCTACTCAACATTCTCGATCAGTTGCCCGCCTGATGATGGCACCCGCAGTGGTCCTGCTGCTTGGCTGGATGCTCGTGCCTCTGACGATGACGCTGTATTTTTCTTTCAAGAAGTACCTTCCGCTGCGTGGAGGTGATCTGGGTTGGGTCGGGTTCGACAACTACGTTCGTTTCGTATCCTCCAGTTCCTTCTGGCCCGCGGTCCAAGCAACATTGGTGATCGTTGGCGGCGTGCTGGTGATTACGGTCATTCTGGGCATTCTGCTGGCCATGCTGCTGGATCAGCCCATGTGGGGGCAGGGCGTTGTCCGCATCCTTGTGATCGCGCCATTCTTTGTCATGCCGACCGTATCAGCGCTGGTCTGGAAGAACATGTTCATGGACCCGGTGAACGGTTTGCTGGCCCATCTGTGGCGCTTTTTCGGGGCTGAGCCGATTTCGTGGCTGTCCGAAGCTTCGATGACTTCGATTGTTATGATCGTTTCCTGGCAGTGGCTTCCCTTTGCGACGCTGATCCTGCTGACCGCTATCCAGTCCTTGGACAGTGAACAGCTGGAAGCAGCCGAGATGGACGGTGCGCCGGTGCTTAAACGCTTTTATCACATCATCCTGCCGCATCTTGGTCGCGCCATCACGATTGTGATCCTGATCCAGACGATCTTTTTACTGTCGATCTTCGCCGAGATTTTCGTGACCACCGGCGGCGCCTTCGGCACCCGTACACTGACCTACATGATCTTCCAGCGCGTGTTGGAAAGCCAGAACGTTGGCCTCGGATCAGCCGGTGGTGTCTATGCAATCATCCTGGCCAATATAGTTGCCATCTTCCTGATGCGCATCGTTGGCAAAAACCTGGACGCGTGAGGAGACAAAACCATGGCCCGCACCGTCACGACACAACGCAAAACACTAAACACCGCCCTTGCCTGGGCCGTAGGTCTGCTGATCTTTTTTCCGATCCTCTGGACGATCCTGACCAGCTTCAAGACCGAGGCACAGGCGATTGCAAGCCCACCGATCTTCCTCAACTTCGACTGGACGCTCGAAAATTACGCCATCGTGCAGGAACGTTCTGACTATATGCGGTTCCTGTGGAATTCGGTCATCATCGCAGGCGGATCGACCGTTCTGGGTGTGATCGTTGCGATACCCGCAGCCTGGGCGATGGCGTTTGTTCCGTCCAAACGCACCAAGGACATTCTGTTGTGGATGCTGTCCACAAAGATGTTGCCTGCAGTTGGTGTTCTGTACCCGATTTACTTGCTGTTCATTCAGCTGGGTTTGCTGGACAGCCGCGGTGGGCTGGTCGTGGTGCTGATGCTGATCAACCTGCCGATCATCGTCTGGATGCTCTACACCTATTTCCGCGAAATTCCGGGGGAAATCCTTGAAGCGGCACGGATGGATGGTGCGACGCTGAAAGAGGAAATCCTTTATATCCTGACGCCTATGGCCATCCCCGGCATCGCCTCGACCGTTCTGTTGAACTTCATCCTGGCCTGGAACGAGGCGTTCTGGACCCTAAACCTGACGGCCGTCGATGCGGCCCCGCTCACCGCATTTATCGCCAGCTATTCCAGCCCTGAAGGCTTGTTCTTTGCCAAGCTCAGCGCGGCCTCGACCATGGCGATTGCACCCATCCTGATCCTTGGCTGGTTCAGCCAGAAACAACTTGTCCGCGGCCTGACTTTCGGCGCTGTGAAATAAGGAAGACTTCGTATGGGACGTATTCAACTCAAGTCCGTGACCAAAAGCTTCGGCGACGTAGAGGTCATTCCCCCGCTGGATCTGACCATCGAAGATGGCGAGTTCACCGTATTTGTCGGCCCCTCGGGTTGCGGCAAGTCCACTTTGCTGCGCCTGATTGCGGGGCTGGAAGACATGACCTCTGGCTCCATCGACATTGACGGCGCCGACGCAACAGACGTGCCGCCTGCCAAACGCGGGCTGGCGATGGTGTTCCAATCCTACGCCTTGTACCCGCACATGACCGTTCGCAAAAACATCGCATTTCCGCTGCGCATGGCGAAACTGGATCAGGCTGAGATCGACAAGCGGGTTGAAGGTGCGGCGAGCGTTCTGAACCTGACCGACTACCTGGATCGTCGTCCCGGCCAACTGTCTGGCGGGCAACGTCAAAGGGTGGCCATCGGTCGGGCCATTGTACGCGAACCGGCTGCGTTCCTGTTTGATGAACCGCTGTCGAACCTGGACGCCGCCTTGCGCGTTGGCATGCGGCTGGAAATCAGCGAACTGCACGAACGTCTTGCGACCACGATGATCTACGTCACCCACGATCAGGTCGAGGCCATGACTATGGCCGACAAGATCGTTGTGCTTCAGGCAGGTGTGATCGAACAGGTTGGCAGCCCGTTGGAGCTGTACCGTACGCCGCGCAACCTGTTTGTTGCAGGCTTTATCGGTTCACCCAAGATGAACTTCATCGAAGGCCCCGAGGCAGAAAAGCTCGGTGCCCAGACCATCGGAATTCGCCCTGAACACATTGCGGTGTCTGAATCTGAGGGAGACTGGTCCGGTGTCGTAAGCGTTTCTGAGCACCTTGGCTCGGACACTTTCTTCCACGTCCACGAAACAGGGTTGGCCGAGACAATCACCGTCCGTGCAGATGGCGAGGTCAGCTTTCGCCACGGCGACCGTATCTATCTGACACCACGCTCAGATGTCATCCACCGGTTTGACGCGAAAGGTCTGCGGTTCGAATGACGCGTCTGACCGGCAAAACTGCCCTGATCACCGGGGCCGCGCGGGGCATCGGACTGGCGTTTGCCAAGGCATATGTGGCTGAGGGCGCGCGCGTCGCCATCGCGGACATAGACGGGCAGCGTGCGCAGGACGCAGCAACTGAGATCGGCGCGGCCGCGTTGGCCGTCGAGATGGATGTGACCAGCCAACAAAGCATAGAAGACGCCGTTGCGCAAACGGCTGCACATTTTGGCCCAATCGACATTCTGATCAACAACGCAGCGATCTTCTCCGCCGCTCCAATCGTTGAAATTGAGCGTGCTGACTACAATCGCGTTTTTGATATCAACGTTGCTGGCGCGCTGTTTACGATGCAGGCCGTTGCGCGCCACATGATTGATCACGGAACCAAAGGTCGGATCATCAACATGGCATCGCAGGCAGGGCGTAGGGGCGAGCCCTTGGTCGCCGTATACTGTGCCAGCAAAGCCGCGATCATATCCTTGACCCAATCTGCTGGGCTGAGCCTGATCTCTTACGGAATCAACGTAAATGCCATTGCCCCCGGTGTTGTTGATGGCGAGCACTGGGATGGCGTTGATGCGTTTTTTGCAAAACACGAAGGCAAACCACTGGGCCAGAAGAAACGCGAAGTGGCTGCAGCCGTTCCTTATGGCCGAATGGGTCGAGCCGAAGATCTGACCGGGATGGCGGTATTTCTGGCTTCTGATGATGCAAAGTACATCGTCGCACAAACCTACAATGTCGATGGCGGAAACTGGATGAGCTGATGGACCCTGTGGCGAATGCAAAACCTACGGTACGGCTACGGCGTGACAGTCTTTCAGGCCTGCCAGAGATCGTCAGGGCTCCGGCCTATGCGCGCTCGGACCTGACGCCGGGCATTGTCCATATCGGACTTGGCAACTTTCATCGCGCGCATCAGGCCTGGTATATTCACCAGTTGATGCAGCTGGGCCAGGCCCATGACTGGGCAATCATCGGGGCAGGTGTCCGAAGCTATGACGCAAACATGCGAGAGCGACTGTTGGCCCAAGACTGCCTGACAACGCTGATCGAACTGGACCCAAAAGGAATGTCCGCCGAAGTGATTGGTCCCATGATTGATTACCTGCCGATCGAAGACAACAATGCCGCGCTTATCCGGACGATGGCGGACCCTGCCATACGAATTGTGTCGCTGACTGTAACTGAAGGTGGGTATTTCCCGGACGCCAACACTGATGCGTTCGATACAGATCACGCAGACATTCGGCACGATGCCGAGAACCCGGATCAGCCGCGCACGGCTTTCGGCGCTATTGTCGCGGCGCTCAGGCAACGGCGTACAAATGGCTTGAAACCCTTTACCGCGCTCAGCTGCGATAATCTTCAGGGCAACGGTGGAATTCTGCGAACCTGCGTTGTTGGTTTGGCGCGTCTATCCGACCCGGATCTGGCCGATTGGATCGATCAGAATGGAGCATTTCCGAACTCGATGGTGGACTGCATTGTTCCCGCAACGACCGAGGAGGTCCTAGCGCAATGCCGCGCACTGGGCGTCGACGACCGCGCACCGGTCACGCATGAGAACTTTCGCCAATGGGTGATTGAGGACAATTTCTGCGCAGAACGACCGCCCCTTGAGCAAGTTGGAGTAACCCTGACGCAGAACGTCCACAGCTATGAAGCGATGAAACTGCGCATATTGAACGGCGGCCACCAACTGCTCGCAAATGTCGGAGAGATTCTGAATGTGCCAACGATTTCAGACTGCATGCAGGACCCGGACATTGTGGCGTTTTTCAGGAAAGTTCAGACGGAAGAAATTCTGCCTCAGGTCGAAGCCGTCCCCGGAACCACTGCCGCCGAATATCTTGGGTTGGTTGAGAGGCGATTTTCCAACACCACCATCCACGACACAACACGACGCGTGGCGTTTGATGGATCTTCACGACACCCGGGTTTTTTACTGCCGTCGCTGCGCGATGCCCTTGCAATTGGGTCGTCCGTAAATGGGCTTGCGCTGGCCGAAGCATTCTGGTGCCGGATGTGCGCAGGTCTTCGTGAAGATGGTTCAGAAATCGCCCCAAATGACCCTCATTGGGAGCAATTGCAAAAAACCGCGCTGGCTTCTAAAGCCAATCCGATTTTGTGGATCGAACAAAGCCAGTATTTTGGTGACTTAGGCCGCGACACGCAGTTCGCAGACGCTTTTTCCACCCGGCTGGCTGCGATTTGGCAACGTGGTTGCCGCGAGGCGATAGCTGACTTAGTCGCTCGTGAGACAAAGTCCCGCTAATCCTACGGCAGACATGTTTCAATCTAGTCTCTGTGGTAGAGGCCAGCTTGGCACGAGGTCTAATGATGGGCAAAGAATAGGGGTTCTTTGAGCGCATTAGTCTAGCTGTCCATGGTGCGTAAGCACCGTAGGCCATTGCCTTCGACATGCCCGTGAAACTTATGGAATCTGACCATCTTGTACAGGTCAGATCCAGGCACGGATAAGGAAGGTCACAAAAAGTCCAAAATCACTTGTTTGCGCATAGCAACTCACTGGCTTTTTCACCGATCATGATTGCTGGAGCATTAGTGTTGCCGCTGACGATTTCCGGCATGATGGAACAATCGGCGACGCGCAGGTTTTCGATCCCTTTGACCTTCAGGCTTGGATCCACAACAGAGCTTTCCGAAGTGCCCATCGCACAAGTTCCCGTCGGGTGATAAATCGAGACTGAATTCGAGCGCGCCCAATCCAAAGTGCCTTCATAGTCATCGCGGGATAGGTCCGAGGTTGGTCGAAACTCTTCTGAAATCTTAGACGCCAGTGGATTGTGCCGGGCGATGTCCCGCGCGATGTTCACGCCGTCGACGATGGTTCTGCAATCAGTTTCCGTCGACAAATAGTTTGGAATGATCTTGACGTAACTGGCCGGATCCGGCCCATCCAGACGCAATTCCCCGCGGCTTTCCGGCCTCAGCTGACAGACGGACATTGTGAAGGCAGAAAACGGGTGTACGCCTTCTCCGGGGCTGTCGGCAGACCAGGGTTGAACGTGGAATTGAATGTCGGGTGTCTGAACTTCGGGGCGGGTTTTCAGAAATCCGGTGGCCAGGCTGGCCGCCATTGTCATAGGTCCGGCCCGGAATAGCGCGTATTTCAGCGCGATACGTGCCTGATTGAACAGGCTGCGCACTTCATCATTCAGCGTTGGCTCGTTGCACTTGAAGACCAGGCGTGCCTGCAAGTGATCCTGCAGCCCTTTGCCGACGCCGGGCAGCGAATGAACGGGTTCAATGCCGTTGGCCTTCAACTGATCCGGGTCTCCGATGCCTGACAACATCAAAATCTGAGGTGAGTTGATGGCACCACCGGACAAGATGATTTCGCGGCGCACTTTGATCGACTTCACTTCACCCGACCGGTCGCGATAAAGCAGTCCGGTTGCTTTTTTGCCGTCCAGTTCGACCTTGGTCACCAATGCTCGGGTAATGATGTTCAGGTTCGGCCTGTTCCTGATCGGTTTGAGGTATGCAACGGCGGCACTGCAACGACGACCATTTCGAGTGGTCAGCTGAAAGTAGCCAACGCCTTCCTGATCGGCCCCGTTGTAGTCAGGATTAAACGGGTAACCCGCCTCTTGGGCGGCGGCGACCCAGGCGTCACAGATCGGTCGCTGAATGCGCATGTTGGACACCGACAGCGGGCCGCCCGTACCATGAAACGCATCTTCGCCGCGCTCTTGATCCTCGCTGCGTTTGAACAGAGGCAAAACGTCATCCCAGCCCCAGCCGACATTGCCCATCTGACGCCAGCGGTCGTAGTCCTCTTTCTGACCGCGAACATAGAGAAGCCCGTTCAACGAAGATGATCCGCCAAGAACCTTTCCGCGCGGCCAATCAATCGAGCGTCCATTCAAACCTGGGTCTGGTTCAGTGCGGTAACACCAATCCAATGAGGGGTTATGCATGGTTTTGAAGTATCCAACCGGTATGTGAATCCACGGGTTGGTGTCAGGTCCGCCAGCTTCCAACAATGCCACTGTTGTGCTGGGGTCAGCGCTTAGCCGATTGGCAATGACGCAGCCCGAAGAGCCTGCTCCGACGACTGCATAATCCACCTCCATGACGGTCTCCTCCCAAGGTAACTGAAAAAAACACTATGCAAATTGCCGGAACTATACTAGCATTTTTTGATACAAAACGTCTCAATAATTGCGATCAGGGAGGTAAGCAATGGAGATCGGTAAGAAACTAAGCGGTGTCTCACGGCGGGATTTTTTTCGTGTGGCCGGGCGTTATGGCATGAGCTCAACGCTGCTGGCAGCGGGTGGCTTTGGCGGCGCGATGAGTTTGGCCAATTTGGCCCAAGCTGCAGAATCAACTTATGAAAAAAGGTTCTCGAAGGAGCCCAAGCACACGCTGAAATTCGGTGCATCAGGTTTCAATACGCGCAACCTGCTGATCGAACGGGCAGGGGCCATCGAATTCGCCCGAGATTTGGAAGAACGCACTGACGGTGAGATTCGGATCGAGTTCATTGGCGACAACCAGATCTGCGGACAACTGAGCTGTGTAGAGAAGACTCAGCAGGGAATCGTCGACATTTATGCGGCGTCGACCCAAAACTCTGCGGGCGGTGCGCCATATCTGAACGTGCTGGACTATGCCTATATGTTCCCCAGCAGGGCGGCCCAGTATCACTTCTTCTACAGCCCCGAAAGCCAGCGCATTCTGCGAGACCCCCTCGAAAAGCGCCACGGCCTTAAATTCCTGTTCACCCACTGTGAATTGCGCGGCCTGCAAATGGGTTCGACGTTCTCTGACAAGCCTACAGTCACCAAACTAGAAGAACTGTTTGGGACCAAGAACCGTGTGACAGGGACACAGCTAGGCCGGATCGCCATGCAGCTTCTGAACCTGAATCCGGTGCCGGTGGCATGGGAAGAAACGCTGGATGCGCTCAAGACGGGCCTGATTGATGGGGCCGAAACTTGGGCCTCGGCTGTGGCTTATGCCAACATGTCACCTGTGGTGTCGCAATCGGTGAATCTCAAGTTCTTCTGTGGCACTGAACATACGTCGATGTCGGCCAAGGTGTTCGACGGACTTGGTGGTGAACTGCAGGACGCTGTTATGGAATCGTCCTACTTCACGCAGGCCTTGATTCAGGGTGCAAATGAGGCAGCGCTGCTGAATACCGTGGGATTCTCGGAGCCGCAATTGCCTAACACGATCTTCGCAGAAAACGGTGTGCGTCCTGCCTTCCTGGCGGATGATCAGATCAAACTGGCCGAGGAAATGTGTGCGCCGAACTTCAATCCTGAACCATGGGCGCAGTGGCGCGAACGGCTGAATAAATGGGCTGGTGGCATCGACACATACCAGGAAATCTACGACATCGCGCGCGAGATTCCGGCAGACACACTGCCCGAAAATGTTGAGCCCCGCCGTTGGTGGAAGGGCGCGGCCTGATCTAACATTTAGAGCCGGCCCTTCACGGGCCGGTTTCACTAAACACCGACTGGGAGGACGGGGTTCATGTCTTTATGGGCAGATATCGGGGCAATTTTTGGCGCCTTGCTCAGCCGTGATTCATTCGAGATTCAATCCGCATTGGAATCTGACGCTGCCTGGGTTGTCGGCACAATTTTCGCCGCTCTTGGCGGCCTTCTGGTGATGCAGATCTATCGCAAAGTGCCCTTTGTTGAACGCCACTTTGAACGGTCGGTCATGGTGTATTCGTACCTCGCCATTGCGCTGATCATCTTCTGGGGTGTGATCGACCGCTTTGTCTTCAACGATCAGGAACCCTGGTCCACCACCATTCCCCCGCTTCTTTTCATGATAATGGCCTGGTTTGGTGCGTCCTATAATGTCCGCTTGCGCACCCATCTGAGTTTCAGCGAGTTTCGCACC
The DNA here is from genome assembly GCF_059611045.1 of Ruegeria sp. CDSB113. Lineage (NCBI taxonomy): Bacteria > Pseudomonadati > Pseudomonadota > Alphaproteobacteria > Rhodobacterales > Roseobacteraceae > Ruegeria > Ruegeria sp. CDSB113. Next base: position 162,465 of record NZ_JBXWOU010000007.1, on the reverse strand, counting down.
GCGATGCCGCGCGGCGGTCAACTGGCGTGTTTGTTTTTGGATGCCATTTTGTGGTTCATCTTTGCAGTAATCGTCATCGTGACTACAACACGCCTCGTTGCGCTGTCAGCCTCGAACTTTCAGATCGTGCTTGGGACAGACAACATCATGCAATGGTGGTTTCTGTTGGCCGCGCCTGTGTCCTTCTTTTTGATGGTCGGTCGCGTGTTTCAGAATCTTGCTGACGACCTGCACAACTGGAAAACCGGAGAGCCGCTGATCAAGCAGGCCGTGATAGGGGCAGACTGATGACAGACGGAACTTTGGTTACACTAATTTCGCTGGGCGTCACGTTTTTGTTCATGTTGGGCGTACCGGTACTGCTGGTTATCGGATACTGGGTGATCGGATGCTCATTCGTTCTGGGTCTGACACTCGACAATATGGGTGCAGAGCTGCTGAACGTGTTTAACAAAGGCTTCGCCCTGTTGGCGATGCCGCTGTTCATCCTGACCGGGGACCTAATCAACAAGTCGGGGATCGCGCGGCGGCTGAGTGATTTTGCCTATTCCTGTTTAGGCTGGATACGCGGCGGGCTGGCTATGGCATCGCTTGGGGCATGTGGATTGTTTGCGGCGATTTCCGGGTCGAACTCTGCAACAACCGCAACCATCGGTTCAATGCTGCACCCTGAGATGGTCAAAGGCGGCTATGACGAACGCTTTAGCGCGGCCACGGCGGCGGCGGGCGGTACGGTTGGGATCATCATTCCTCCATCCATCATCTTCATCGTCTACGGGTTCTTGATGAACCTGCCCATTTCCGAGCTGTTTGTCGCCGGTATCATACCTGGTGCGCTTATGGTCTTTGGAATGCAATTTGCGTGCTGGATCATCTGTCGGATCAACGGGTGGGGGCACCTGATCCCGCTGCAACTGAACCGGATTCTCAAAACGGCATTTGGTGCATGGCTCGGCTTTTTCGCCATCGGCCTCGTGCTATGGGGCATCTATACAGGCAAATTCTCCCCGACCGAGGCGGCGGGTGTTACCGTTGGTTTCTGTGTCATCGCGGGCTTGGTCAGCTATCCGATCAACCGGATCATGGGCGCGCGGGATAATATCTCGCCCACAGACAAAAGCTTTGCCGAAATGCTGGTTGTCGAAGGATTCACGATCCCTGAGATCCCCTCGATCGTGATCCGCTCGGCCCAGATCACGGGAATCCTTGCGCCGCTGATTGCGATCTCGGTGGTCATGCAGCAAATTCTTTCGCTGCTTGGAGCGCAACAAACGATCGGAGATTTCGTGACTTCGATGGGAGGATATTACGCGGTTCTGTTCACATCGATGGTCATTGTCTTCTTCTCGGGCATGGTGCTGGAAAGTCTGCCGGTGACGATTATCCTTGCGCCGATCCTCGCGCCAATTGCTGCGTCGGTAGGGGTCGATCCGATCCACTTCTCGGTGATCTTCCTTGTGGGTGCGTCGATTGGGTTCATCACGCCGCCTTATGGCCTGAACCTCTATGTTGCGTCCGGTGTGACAGGCGTGCCTTACTTCCGGCTGCTGCGCTACACTGTGCCGTACCTTGTGGCTTTGCTGTCCGTGTGGATTTTGGTCTCTCTGGTGCCTGATCTGGCCTTGATCTTGTTGCCAAACAACTAGAGTTTAGCGGGATGGCAAACGCAGACACGCGAGACAGAGAATCCCAAATCCCGACGAATCTGCGGTTGCTGGTTATTCTTGAAGAGGTTGCAAAGCGCGGGGTCGCAGTCAAACCGTCAGACCTAATTGAAGCATTGGGTCTGGCGAAGCCGACAATTCATCGCCTGCTTCAAACGGCTGAGACTGAAGGGTTCCTTCAACGTGATCTGGATGGGCGGTCTTACGGTCCCGGGCCACGTTTGCGGCAGCTTTCAGTGAACACGGTCTCGTCGGAGCACCTTCGGACAGCCCGCCTTGCAATCCTTCGGGGCATCGCCGATGAAATTGGCGAGACCTGCAACCTCGCCATCCCGGATCGGGAAGGAATGATATATCTGGACCGGGTAGAAACGAAATGGCCCCTGAGGATTCAATTGCCGATTGGCACCCAGGTACCGTTTCATTGCACGGCCAGCGGCAAGATGTACCTGTCTACGCTTCGTGAGAACACGTTGGACGGGTTTCTTTCCGCTCGTAAGCTGAACGCGAACACTAAGAAAACAATAACTGACCCAGAAGCCCTGCGCGCCGAAATCATGAACATCGCGCAAAGAGGGTTTTCAACGGACGACGAAGAATTCATGCCCGGGATGACCGCCGTAGCTGTCCCTGTCCTGGACGAGCACGAAAGGCTTGTGGCTACATTGTCTGTTCACGCGCCAACCCAGCGTCACGAATTGGACAGTTTGATGCAGTTCCTTTCGCTGTTGCAGTTTGGAGCCACCAAAATATCGGGATTGCTGGCGTCATAGATATGGGGTGGGACTTAATCTTTCTGTCGGCCCCAAAGTAAACTGATTGTTGTTCTGTTCATCCCACCTTTGGTTCGACCAATCAGACGTCCACGCCCCCCCCTTTGACCGCCTATTCCCGGCTTGGGGCAGTTACATTGAACGTTCTCAGTATCTCATTCGAGGTCGGCACGGGTTCATGTTCCGTCATTGTGCCCGAAATTGTAGAAGCTGGTTTGTGCGGAGTGATCTGGCGCTTATTCCAGATATTAGCTGCGTCCACTTCGAACTGGGGAAATGCACTACAGGGCGAACTTGCGCTGCGCTGACGTTCGAATGCCGTCCATTGCAGAGGCTTTGCCGTTGAAACTCCTACCAGTATTCCAAAATCTCAGAGCTGAATACGCACGAACAAAACCCGCTCGGACAAAGAAGTTTTCTTGTCTACCGAAAGATGTCTTCCAGCCAAGCTCCAAAACGCTGTTTGGCCACTGCATCCGCTTTTGAGTTTTGTCCCGCAATCAAATAGTGGCTCTGTTCTATTGGAACTGCTTCACCAACTATGGCGACCTTTCTTCCCGTCTCAATGGCGGTTTTGGCAAACCTCTCGATAACGATCGCATTGCCACCACCTGCGGCCACGATGTCCACCGCCGCAATGGTCGTGTCGACCACAAAGGTCGATGCGTACTGGGTTTGTTGAACCCCGGTTGCGGTAAAATACCGTTCCCACATTTGTTGGAATCCCAGAATGTGAATGAGCGGCTGTTGTTGCAGATCTTCGGTGGAAGGGGCTTTTCCCCCAGATATCTTGGTGGCAATACGGACGATCCGTTCAGTGGATATTTTCCGAGCTGGGATATCCGCCCACTCACCACTTCCCACACGCAACTCGACATCGACATTTTCGCGGCCCGCGGATTCAGCCCAAATGTTCGAGACCAGCTTTATGGAAATATCGGGGTGGATCCTCAAAAACTCGGGCAATCTATGAGCGAGAAACAAGGTCGCCGTGGATATTGGCGCGCGCACGACCAGCTCGTGCTTCTGGTTTGACCCGAACAGGCTGATCGTTGACAGATCGATGTCTCTTAGTGCTTGCCGCACTGAAAATGCGTATGCCTGACCAACTTCAGTCAGGCTTAGGTTGCGTGCGGCGCGATAGAACAAGGGGCAACCAAGTTGTGCTTCCAGCGAACGGACATGCAGGCTGAGTGCCGATTGCGTGATACCCAACTCGACCGCAGCGGCAGTAAAGCTCAGATGCCGCGCGGCGCATTCAAAGGACCGAAGCCAGATAGGGTTAGGAGATTGCGGCATTCTTAGCACCAAAAATTTTCGCTGATACCTGCCGGTTTTATTCGTTTTACACAATGCCATCAACGTTTGTACTTTTTGCGAAGTAACATCTTTGCCGATCATCCGGCGGGAAATGAAACAGGGAACCACGCGCATGAAAGTTGGATTTATTGGTCTTGGAAATGTCGGCGGGAAACTCAGCGGTAGTTTGCTGCGGAACGGCATTGATCTAACGGTGCATGACCTCAACCCCGAACTTGTGGATGATTTCGTTTCGCGCGGGGCAACCCGGGGGGAGAGCCCGGCCCAACTGATGCGTGATTGCGATGCTGTTATCACTTGTCTGCCATCGCCCGCTGCCTCGGATGCTGTCATGCAACAGATGCTGTCCGAGGTGAAGCCGGGCAAAATCTGGATGGAGATGTCCACCACCGACGAAGCCGAGGTCAAACGCTTGGGCGCAATGGTGATGGACGCAGGAGGCGCAGCCGTGGATTGCCCGGTATCGGGCGGATGCCACCGTGCGGCGACGGGCAATATCTCGATCTTTGCGGGCTGCGACCGTGCCACATTTGATCGCATCGCGCCTTTCCTGAAAACCATGGGTCGACGCATTCTGCACACTGGTGATCTGGGCTCGGCTTCGGTTTTGAAAGTGGTGACGAACTATCTGGCCACGGCCAATCTCGTCACTTGCTGCGAAGCGCTTGTCACCGCCAAGGCGGCCGGTATGGACCTCAACACGACCTATGAGGCGATGAAGATTAGCTCCGGCACGTCATTCGTACATGAAACCGAAAGCCAGGTGATCCTGAACGGCAGCCGTGACATTTCTTTCACCATGGATCTGGTCAAAAAGGATGCCGGCCTTTTCCAGCAGGTGGCTGACCGTCACAATGTGCCGCTGGAAATCTCGCCTATGTTGGTTCAGATCTTTGAGGACGGCATCGAACGCTATGGCGAGCGTTGTTTTTCGCCCAACATCATCAAACGTTTGGAAGAGGCCACCGGTCTGGACATTCTCGCCCCCGGTTTCCCGCCGGAAATGACGGATGATGAGCCGGAAGAACCCGGTTACGAGGTGATCCCGCAAGGCTCTGAACGCAAAGCCGCTGAATAGGAAAGGGACAGCGGTTTTGAAACGGATCTATACTTTTGGAGGGCACCCGGCGACGCGTAACTTGACGGTGGCGGATATCAAGGCAGGCAAGGGCACGCGTAAATTCGTGCAGACGACCGCCGTGAACCGGACCGAGGCTGCCGCGGCTCAGGCCGCGGGCATTGATCATCTATCAATCGTTGATCACGATTTGGCCGAGGTCCGCGCCGGTGCGCCTGACACATTCACCACTGCTGCGTTGATGGCCAGCGATTACGAGACCCATCAGGACATCCTGCGTGCCGGCATACGTGCCGCTACCGCCGGGGCAGACGCGGTTTACACATTGCGCAGTCTCAAAGCCGTGGCACTGCTGGCCGACGAAGGGCTGCCGATGTGATTTTCCTTTTCCAGGAAGACGCTTGCGGCGATACCCCGAACCCTCCGCGTCATGCCAAAGTCTTTGCGGATATGGCGGATGCCCGTACCAAACTGGAGGCCGAAAGGATGAAGGGTCTGACCGCCTATCGTACCGCAGTTCTGGACGGTAGTTATCCCGACATTGCGACGAGCATCGGCATGAAGCCCGGCGAGCATGAAAAACTACGTGAAGCGCTGGACAAGCGCCGCCCGTTTCACGAGTAGGCCCCACGATGAACTGCCGTCCGTCACGGAAATACCCGTATGAGCCGCCTCCGGCCTCATCCTGATCAAAAAAAGGTACATGTGTTCAGGAAAGGAAGCCCCGTGACGACTGCAGATACGAACGCTCGGAAAACAGCTCATACCTCCGAAGACGCCGCCCCCATGAGCCGCGAATGGCACTGGCACCCGGAACTTCCGGTAAAGCACGCCCCTTATTGGCACTGGCCACCCAAATTCGACGTGATGGGGAAATGGGTCTGGCAGAACTGGCTGCAATTTTCGGATCGTTCGATCTATCTTGCGCTGGCTTTTCTGGTGGCGTTCTGGTTGCAGCCCGTAGGATCCGATCAGGCCATTTTTGCCATTGGCTGGATGTCATGGGTGTTCATTCGCAATTGGGTGTTGCTGTTGGTCGTCGCCGGTGGGCTGCATATGTGGTTCTACGGTGTCGACGGGCAAGGCAAGTTGCTGAAATACGACCCCCGACCCTACATGAAGCGCAAAAATGCGTTGTATAAATTCGGCTATCAGACCTGGGACAACATCTACTACTCGATGGTCTTCGGTGCGACCATCCTGTCGATGTTTGAATGCTTTCTGCGCTGGATGTACGCCAATGACTATATTAGCACGCTCAGCTTTGTCGCGCATCCTGTGTGGTTCATTCTGCTGTTCCCGATATTGGCGCTTTGGCAAAGCTTTCACTTCTATGCCGTTCACCTGTTTCTGCATCAGCCGTTCATTTACAAGCACGTGCACGCCGTGCATCACCGCAACGTCAACACCGGCCCCTGGTCCGGTATGTCGATGCACCCGGTCGAGTCCTTCGGGTATCTCAGTGCTATTCTGATCGTGCTGATCTTACCCAGCCATCCTGTCCACATGATTTTTCTCGGATACTGGCTGATGCTGGGCGCAGCGTCGTCCCATTCGGGATACGAAGCGATTTGGGCACGCGATCGTCAGGCTTTGCTGATAGGTGCATTTTTTCACCAACTTCATCATCGCTATTACGAGTGCAATTACGGCAATGCGGAAATGCCTTGGGACAAGTGGTTCGGGACGTATCATGATGGGTCCGAGGACGCCACAAAGCGTACTCGGAACCGTAAGCGTGAAATGCACGCTAGCGGCAGATAACCAAAGCTCCAAATACTGAAGTTCGTTTGCAATGCGTTGGTCGGATTGGGCTCACTTTCGGGAATTTCCGTCGGGAAGACGTCACTAAAATAGGGCTGAAGAACTTGTCCCTATTCAAAGAGGTAGAAGCGTTTTGCCGTGCCGTGGAACACATCGTCCTGGTTTGATGCCGGGATGAGTTCCTGGTGCTTGGAAACTACTTCTTTGTAAGTTGAACTGAGGCTGTCGACCGGAAAATTCGACCCGAACATGCAACGGTCGGCACCAAACTGTGACAGGCAGGTTGCAACGATTGGTGAGACGCTTTCAGCGCTCCAGTTATGATCAAACATTCCGAGGCCGGAGAGTTTGCAACAGACTTGCGGGAGGTTTGACAACGACATTAACCCGTCCGCCCATCTCTGCAAGCCTTGTGCGGTTCGGTCGTGGGGGGACCCTGCATGGCAAAGAGCAATCCGGGTTTCTGAGGCCTGCGACAACACATCTGCGGTCATTTCCATTAACTCAGGCAGCAGTTGAAGATCGAAGGATAGCCCGCGTGAGCCCAGTTGTTTCAGACCAGCCAAGAACTTTGGATCTTCAAGCAGCGTGTTTGTGCCGGTGATTGCATCCTCGCCCGGAGCGCGGCCGATGATCTGACGAACGCCGCGTACAGACGGCAGGATTTGAAGCCGGTCGAGTTGTTTGTCCAGATCATCAGCGGTCAAATCGCAGAAGGCCACTTGCACCAAGGGCCAGTCCGGGAACTGGTCCGCCACGGATTGCACCCATTGCGCTTCGGCCCAGGGATCGGCCGCGCCTACCTGAATATGTACCGAGGCGCCGAAACGCTCGGCTACGGCGTCTGCGCGAAATTCCGGCAGCAAATAGTTTCGTTGGATGGGGGAGGGGTCGCCAAAGAACCGAGCGACGCCCTTTTCCATGAGCCAGGGATAGGTCACAGCAGACAGGTCCCACAGGTGGTGATGCGCATCTATCCTCATGGCGTTTCGACCTCTGTGGTTCGGGCCAGAATGTCGACGCCTTGCCCATTCCAGAAGTGCAGCAAGTCGATGAAGACCCAGTTTTCCGCCAGTTTGTCACCCGCGCGGCGATAAATATCGATCACCCTGAATTCGCCGGGTTTCCCGGTGGCGGGCATTCCCATGAACCCGCCGGACGGAGTGGCCGTGAAATTGGGCCAGCCAAAGAACCCGCCATAATGCCCCTCGGCCATGCGGCAGATATGATTGGTTTTAGATCGGTCCGAGAAGGCGGCCCGGAACGGTCCTGAGTGCTGCTTGGCATAGCGTTCTATCGTGTAGGTTGCGCCGATCCCTTCGGGTCCCCACCAGATCATGTCTTGGTGCCAGGTTTGGGCCAATTCATCCTCAAGCGACAACCCACTGTCCCATTGGCCGAGATCCGAGATCATCGCGTTGATGACCGCCAGCGTCTTTTCGCCTTCTTCAGCGGGTTGTGCGTTCAGCAGAAGGCCGTCATGGGGTCTTGGTCCGGGTTGCACCAAATGCGCCGCTGTTTGTGGGGGGAACGGATTCTGCCCGGCTTGCACCATCAGGTGCGGTATGTCGAAATACATCGCTGTTTCGACAATCCTGTCACCGGCGACCTTGTAGAACGCGCAATAGCGCAGGAATGCCAGCTTGCCAGTTGGGCGAATCCCCAACCACGGACGGTCGAACAGCCCCATCAAATGCCCCATGGACACGACCCAGACGTCGGCCTCGTCCCGCAGCGAGTTTTGCCCCGCAAACAGGATGTCTACACGGTTCTGCTGGCGGGTCAGGCTGCTCTTTATTGGTTGCCAGAACTGCTGGGCAACCTGTTCGGCGCCATTGATTTCGTTGAATGGATGAAAGCCGCGCCACTTCAGTTCCGGGGCGCAGTATTGGCTCATTACCTTCGGGATTTCTTGTTCTGTCGCGGAATCCAACGCGGTGTGAAACGCAGAGACGAGTTTTTTTTCTGTCTGAAAGGTCACGATATTTGCCATTGTGATCAAAGTTTTACGAGAGGCACGAAGCCGGGATGAGTCGGGTATTTGCGTTAGTTTTGCATACGTATGCAAAAAAGTCTTGCCTGAATTGACGTATGCGAATTACAGTTTTGCAAACGTATGCAAAATGATTCCTTGCAGGGGGCACCATGGCGGAAATTCAATTGCGGAACGTCGGCAAGCGATGGGGCTCATTCGTTGGGGTTCACAATTTCGATCTGACCATTGCTGATCGCGAGTTTCTGGTCCTGCTCGGCCCCTCGGGTTGCGGCAAGACAACGACGATGCGGATGATCGCCGGACTTGAAGACGTGACCGAGGGCGAAATCCTGGTCGATGGCAATGTGATCAACGATCTGGAGCCGAAGGACCGCGACGTTGCGATGGTGTTCCAGAGCTACGCGCTTTATCCCAACATGAACGTCTATGAAAACATCCGCTTTCCGCTGAAGGTGCGCGGCATCGACCCGTCGACCCACGACGAGAAGGTACGCCGCGCCAGCGCGATGGTCGAGCTGGACGATTTTCTACATCGCAAACCCGCCGAGCTCTCAGGTGGTCAGCGACAGCGTGTGGCGCTCGCCCGTGCCATCGTACGCGAGCCGAACGTGTTCCTGATGGACGAGCCGCTGTCGAATCTTGACGCCAAGCTGCGGGTCTCGACCCGGGCGCAGATCAAGAACCTCAGTCACGAGCTGGCGGTGACGACGATTTATGTGACCCATGACCAGATCGAAGCGATGACGCTGGCCGACCGCGTTGTGGTGATGAAACAGGGCGTGGTGCAGCAGGTCGGCAGCCCCACGGAAATCTATGACATGCCGGCAAACACGTTTGTGGCCAGCTTCATTGGTTCACCCGCGATGAATTTGATGGATGGCGACGTTTCAGGCGGAATGTTCCGTGCTGAACACGTCGAAATCCCAGTGGATGCCCCAGACGGTCCTATGACGCTGGGCTTCCGCGCCGAGGATGCCAGCCTTGCCGAAGGGCAGGGCCAGATCACCGCACCGATCTACACGCTGGAATTGCTGGGCGACGCGACCATGATCTCGGTCCGGGTCGGCGGTGCACTGGTTTCGGTCAAAGCGGATAAAGCCTACCGCGCCGAGATTGGCGAGCCGGTTTCGTTCTCGGTGCCGAAAGAAATCTGTCACCTCTTTGAAGCTGAAAGCGGTGCGCGGATTGGGGAACACCCCCACAAACAGCCCAAACGGGCTTAACACCGGTCCGGACGTCGACGACGGACCGATCCTGACAGGGAGAAACGCATGAAACTCAAGACGATCCTTATGGCAGGTGCCATGTCCATCGCCGCCACCGGCGCATGGGCTGAGTGCGCCTTTGAAAATGATGTGCCACTGAAATCGCTTTCCGCCGGGTTTGAAGCCTGGAAAGCGGTGACGGATGCGATGGCCGAATGCGGCAATTTCAGCGCCTCGCTGGATCAGGAATTCCGCGAAAAGCAACCCGAAGCCTTTGCGGCTGATCCCGCACTTTATCAGATCGGCGGTGTGTCGAACGCAACACTGGTGCCTTTGCTGAACGCGGGAACGATCCGCCCGCTGGACGATCTGGTTGAAAAATACGGTCAGGACTTGCTGCCTAATCAGTTGATCAAGGTGGACGGCAAGACCATGGCCATTGCGATGATGGTGAACGCTCAGCACCTGATGTATCGCGATGATGTTCTGGCCGAGCTGGGCATCGAAGAACCCAAAACATATGGCGACGTTCTTTCTGCTGCCGCCAAGATCAAAGAAGCCGGCGTCATGGACTATCCCATCGGTGGGACGTTCAAAACCGGTTGGAACCTCGGCCAGGAATTCATCAACATGTACCTGGGCGAGGGCGGTTCGTTCTTTGGCGACGGCAACATGCCTGCAATCAACAACGAGCAGGGCGTGGCCGCGCTGGAAACACTGAAAGCCATGACGGAATATATGGACCCTGAATATCTGGTCTCAGACTCGACCTATGTTCAGCAGCAGTTCCAGCAGGGCAAGATCGCCATGGCCAACTTGTGGGCCAGCCGTGCCGCTGCGATGAACGACGAAGCTGAAAGCCAGGTTGTTGGCAAGGTGACCATGGCGGCGGCGCCGATGGGTTCGGCAGTGCCCGCAACCACAATCTGGTGGGACGGTATTGTTCTGGCTTCGAACATGAGCGACGAAGAAGCGGATGCTGCCTTCCGCGTCGCACTTGAGGGCATGGACACCGATACAGTCAGTGCGAACAACGATGTCGCAGTATGGCTGAGCACGGCCTATTCGGCAGGTCCTTTGGCTGCAGGTGCTGCAGCGTCCGCTGAAGGGGGCGCCAAGGCGTATCCGGCATCCGGTCCTATGGGCATCATGCACACCTCGTTGGGTAACGGACTGGCCGACTATCTGACCGGTGCCAAAGACGCGCAGACGACTCTGGCCGATATCGAGGCGGACTACGTCACTGCCGCGAAAGAAGCAGGCCTGATCAGCAACTGATCCTCTCATGGGAGGGCTACGGCCCTCCCATCCCTTTCCCCCGAGAACCATTAGAAAGGCAGAGCCATGAACTTCCGGACATTTGCTGCTTTTGTCGGTCCCTCTGTCTTTATGATGCTTCTCTTTATCGCGTTCCCTTTGGTCAGCGTGTTCCAGCAGAGTTTCTATGTCACCCAGCCGATCTATGAGACCGTCGAAAAGGAAACCTGCACCCCTGGCTTCCTGACGCAGACCTGCGTGACCGAGCAGGTGTCACAACCGAAGCTCGACGAGCATGGGGAGATAATTACGCAAACCCAATATGTCGGGCTGCAAAGCTATCGCAATGTTCTGGAACCCGAGCGTGCATGGCGGGCCATTAGTGACGGCAGCTGGCATGTGTTGTCCACGATCAATTTCTGGAAGGCCCTGCGGTTCACGCTGACATTTACTCTGATCACTCTGCCACTGGTGGTCGGTTGCGGGTTAGGGATTGCGATCCTGATCAACAATGCCGCGCGATCGATCCGCGGACCGGTGATTTTTGTCTCACTACTGCCATTCATCATCACGCCGGTGATCGGAGTGTTGTCAATCAATTGGCTGTTCCGCGGCGACGGTATCCTGACTGCGATGATGGAATGGTGGCTGAATCGCGATATCGCCCTGTTTGCCCAAGCCTGGACAATAGAAGTTCTAATGATGATCTACCGCGTCTGGCACGTGGCGCCCTTTGCGGCCATCATCTTCTATGCCGGTCTGCAAACGGTCAACCAGGACAGTTTGGAAAGCGCTGTGATCGATGGCGCAACCCGTTGGCAGCGGCTGAAATACATTGTCATCCCGCATCTGATGCCGCTGATTATCTTTGTATCGATGATTCACCTGATGGACAGCTACCGTGTCTTTGAAGAGATCGTCGGTTTCTCGAGCCAAGGCTACGTGATCTCACTGCAGTGGCTGACATTTGACTACCTGACGCCGGATCAAGCGGGTAACCGATCGATTAGCCGGGCCTCGGCCAACTCGATGCTGACCATGATTGGCGTTGTCATCCTGCTTATCCTTCCGCTGCGCCGCACATGGCGCGATCATAAAGGAGGCCACTGATATGTCCTCGCGCGCGCTTCGCCAACCGCTCAGCCTGCGGCTGACCTCGAACATCTTTCTGGCGCTTTGGTGCCTGATCGCGGCCTTCCCGATCTTCTGGATCGTGGTGATGAGCTTCAAATCGCCGGTCGATGCGTTCGACAGTAACGCGCTGAACGTGATTTTTGGCCCGGCCACGCTGGGCGTCGGCAAGGGTCTGTCGCTTCTGGATATCATTCTGGGCGTTGCGGTGATCTGGGCGACGATAGTCATCGCCACCAAAACCCTACCGTCGATGGTAAAATCCTACTCGAAGCCCGGACAGGAATGGTTCGGCTGGGTCATTGGCGTACTGGTCGTTTTGGTGGGCTTTCTCTTGGTGTTCTTTGTTGTCCTGCCTGCCGTTCTAAGCGTGCTCAACCCATGGTTCGGACCTTTGGGCCGGGACGTGCTGGGACTAACCACTGAACACTACAAGACCGTTTGGATCGACCGGGGTTTTTCGAACAACTTCAAGAATTCGCTGATTGTGACGACAGGCGTTGTGACAGTCTCGCTGACCGTAGGCACGCTGGCGGGCTATGGTCTGGCGCGCTCGGGATCGACACTGGCGTTCTGGATCCTGATCGTGGCGCTGGTGTTCCGCGCGTTACCGCATTCGGTACTGGTGGCAGGTTACCTGCCCGTTTTCATCAATTCCGCCGAATGGCTGGCCCCGATCCTGGGTGAAAACGCACCGACGCTGTATGGCAAGCCCTTCGCGGTGATCGCCGTTCTGGTCGCGATCAATCAGCCATTCACCATCTGGATGCTGCGGTCGTTCTTCCAGAATATCCCGGCTGAATTGGATGAGGCCGCTCGTGTCGATGGGTGCAGCCATTTCCAAGCGTTCCGTCGTGTCATCATGCCGGTGATGTGGCCGGGGGTGATCACCACAGGCCTGTTCAGCTTCCTGCTGGCTTATAATGACTTTCTTGTCACCGCGTTGCTGCTGGACGCGCAGAACCAGACCATGGTTCCTGCCATCGTCGGCATGTTCAACCGCGAGACGACCACCACAGACCAAGTGGTTGCCGTGGCCGCCGCCGTTTCGATCACCGCGCCGCTGATCTTCCTTGTTCTGATCTTCCAGCGCCAGATCGTCAGTGGTCTGACAGCCGGGGCGGTCAAAGGCTGATGAGCAACCACGCCCGCCATAACGCCATGTCGCGCCACCCGGCGCTGAACAGGATGCCGAGGGACTTTCTGAGTATCGGGGCTGCGATCCCCAAACTCTCACTCTGGCAACCTGAAAGGACATAGACATGAAAGGTTCCCGTCCCGAACAAGCGGTCCTGACCCGCGACACGGACATGAGCAAAACCGAAGACACGCGCCGCGTGATCGAAACCATGGTGGATGGTCTGAACGATCACCGCATTGATGACATCGGAGAATTCTTCACCCAAGGCTTCCGCTGGATGGGCAATCAAGGCTGCGGCACCAAAACCGGGCTGAAAGAGTTTCAGGAAAACTGGCAGCGCCCGTTTCAAGCGGCGTTTTCGGACAAAACCTGCATCGATGAGGCCCGTCTTTACATGGGCGAATGGGCAGCAGCCTTCGGCCGTCAGGAAGCAACCCATACGGGTGAGTTTCTGGGCATCGCCCCTACCGGCAAGCGGGTCGAGATCCGCTATATGGATTTTTGGAAAGTCGTTGACGGCAAGATCGCCGACAACTGGGTGAATGTCGATTTCGCACATGTCGCGGCGCAACTGGGCGTCGACCTGTTCAACGGCGAAGGCTGGGAAGCATTTGACCGGGGTGAGAAATGTCCACCCCGGCCCGAAAACTGAGGATTGGAAACATGGCAATCGAGTATCTTAAACGCGGCAAATCCGATGCGGACCGGGCGGAAGATGATGCCAAGACCCGCGCCGTGGTTGAGGCGACGCTGAAAGACATCGAAACCCGCGGTGATGCTGCGGTGCGTGAGTTGAGTGAGAAGTTCGACAACTACTCGCCAGCCTCGTTCCGCCTGAGCCAGCAGGAAATCGATGACTTAATCGGTCAACTGACCGATAGGGAACTGGCCGACATCAAATTCGCCCAGGAACAGGTGCGCAACTTTGCGCAGGCTCAGCGGGACTCAATGCTGGACATCGAGGTTGAAACCCTGCCGGGCGTGATCCTTGGCCATAAGAACATCCCCGTACAATCGGTCGGATGTTACGTCCCCGGCGGCAAGTTCCCGATGGTGGCATCGGCCCATATGTCCGTGGCCACGGCCTCGGTTGCCGGTGTCCCTCGTATAATTGCCTGCACGCCTCCGTTTAAAGGCACACCAAACCCGGCGGTGATTGCCGCCATGCATTTGGGCGGTGCGCATGAGATCTACGTTATGGGTGGCATTCAGGCCATTGGTGCGATGGCTTTGGGCACCGAGACGATTGATCCCGTTCACATGCTGGTTGGTCCCGGCAACGCTTTTGTCGCGGAAGCCAAGCGCCAGCTGTTCGGGCGCGTCGGCATTGATCTCTTTGCAGGTCCCACCGAAACCATGGTGATCGCGGACGAGACCGCAGCAGATGCCGAACTGTGCGCAACCGACCTGCTGGGGCAGGCCGAACACGGATACAACAGCCCCTGCGTGTTGCTGACAAACTCTGAAAAGCTTGCCAAAGAGACACTGTCCGAGGTGGACCGCCTGTTGGGCATCCTGCCGACTGCAGACACCGCGAAAGTGTCATGGGATGAATATGGCGAAGTGATCGTCTGCGACACGTATGACGAGATGCTGCAGGTCGCTGATGATATCGCCTCGGAACATGTGCAGGTGATGACGGATCGCGACGATTGGTTTCTGGAGAATATGACCTGCTATGGCGCGTTGTTCCTTGGTCCGCGCACCAACGTGTCAAACGGGGACAAAGTGATTGGTACGAACCACACCCTGCCAACGAAGAAGGCCGGGCGTTATACCGGTGGGCTTTGGGTTGGGAAATACCTGAAAACGCACAGTTATCAGAAAGTTCTGACCAACGAGGCGGCGACACTAATCGGCGAATACGGCTCGCGTTTGTGCATGTTGGAAGGTTTTGTGGGCCACGCAGAACAGTGCAACGTCCGCGTGCGTCGCTATGGCGGCATCAATGTGCCCTATGGCGAACCCGCGCCTTATCGGGATGCCGCTGAATGAGTGATAGGCATACTCAGCATAAGGCCCTGATCGCTCCGCTCAGGGCTGCGATGTATGATTTTTCCGAGGCCGGTGTTCGCGCGGCACTGGCCGAGGTAACGGCCTCGGACGCTGTTTTCCACCTGTGCCATCCCTTTGGCGACAGCATTGGCAGCGACGCTTTCTATGACTGCGCCTATAAAGACCTGTTGACTGCCTGGCCCGATCTGGAACGGCGGGATTACATCGTCATGGGTGGACCGGATGAACATGGTTTTGACTGGATTGGATGCGGCGGCTACTACACCGGTACATTCACCGGCCCGTGGCTGGACATCCCGCCGACAGGTCACCAGGTCACCATGCGGTTTCATGAGTTTTACCGTTTCGAAAACGGCAAAGTTGCTGAAATGCAAGCCCTTTGGGATATCCCCGAGGTGATGATGCAGGCCAATGCCTGGCCCATGGCCCCCAGTCTTGGCCGCGAATGGCATGTGCCCGGACCGGCCGCGCAGGACGGGTTGGTGCCTGGGCCTTGCAATGAGGCCAAAGGCAAAGAGACCTGCAAGCATATCATCGACATGCTGGAGCACCTCAAGAAACACCCGTCGCAAGGCGGCCCTGAGGTGATGGAGATGGAGCGGTTCTGGCATCCCCGTATGAACTGGTACGGCCCCTCAGGCATCGGCACCGGACGGGGCAATGCAGGCTTCCGCAACTGGCACCAGATTCCGTTTCTGAACGGGATGCCGGATCGCGGGCAGTACGTGGACGACATCACCTATCACTTCTTCGGCGATGGCGAATACGCGGCTGTGACCGGCTGGCCCAATATGATCCAGACCGTCACTGATGACGGCTGGATGGGGATCGCGCCCTCGGGCAAGAAAATCACCATGCGCAGCCTCGATTTCTGGCGGCTGGAAAACGGGCGCATTCGTGAAAACTGGGTGCTGGTCGATCTTCTGGATGCGTATCGCCAGCTAGGCGTTGACGTCTTTGCCCGTCTGCGGGAATTCAACAAGGCCCGAAACATGGGGCGCATTGATATACCGGATGGAATGAGCTGATGACTGAACTGCCACGCACCCCTTCTTTTTCCCTGAGCGGAAAAACCGCCCTTGTGACCGGAGCTTCTTCGGGTATCGGGCAGGGCTGTGCAGTTGCTTTGGCCGAGGCGGGCGCGCATGTCGTCTGTGCTGCCAGAGGCGAAGATCGGTTGAATGCAACTGTCACTGCTCTGCAGGCAGAGGGGTGGTCGGCCGAGGCGTTGGTTCTGGATCAGGGCGATCTGGATGCGCTAAAGCAGCTTTTTGAAACGCGAAGCTTTGATATCGTTGTGAATTCGGCCGGGGTTGCACGGCACAGTGCTGCAATTGAGACAACACCAGAGGATTTCGATGTTGTCACGGGCGTCAATCTGCGTTCGGCTTACTTCCTGTCGGCCTATGCCGCTCGTGCCTTGATCGAGGCTGACAGGCCAGGTTCGATCATCCACATCTCCAGCCAAATGGGCCATGTGGGCGGCGTAGACAGGGCGCTCTATTGTGCAACCAAGCATGGGCTCGAAGGTATGGTCAAATCCATGGCCATCGAATGGGGCAAGCAGGGCATTCGGATCAACACGGTCTGCCCGACTTTCATTCGAACGCCTCTGACCCAATCCACCTTTGACAACCCAGAACGCGCCGCGTGGATCATGGAAAAGATAAAACTGGGTCGCGTGGGCGAGGTCGAAGATATCATGGGTGCGGTACGCTACCTCGCCTCGGATGCCTCAGCGCTGGTTACAGGCACCTCGATGTTGATTGACGGAGGTTGGACAGCAGATTGATGGCTGAGAAAGTAACATCACTCCAGGTCGCGCAACTGGCCGGTGTCAGCCAATCCGCCGTCAGTCGCGTCTTCACGCCCGGTGCCTCGGTCAGCAAGAAGACGGAAGAAAAGGTGCGCAAAGCCGCGACCGAGCTTGGCTATCGCCCCAATGTGTTGGCGCGCGCGATGGTGTCGGGCAAAAGCCGCATCATCGGTTTGGTCGTCGCCTATCTGGACAATTATTTTTATCCCGAAGCGCTCGAGAAGTTGTCGAACGAGTTGCAGGAGCAGGGGTATCACGTCCTGATCTTCATGGCCTCCAGAACCGCCGGAAACATTGACGACGTTATGGAGGAAATTCTTGATTATCAGGTTGATGGCGTGATCCTGGCCTCGGTTGCGATGTCGTCCGATATCGCGACACGGTGCCAACAAGCTGGTGTACCAGTCGTGTTGTTCAACCGTAGTCAGGATATCGACGGGATCACCTCGGTGACCTCTGACAATTATTCCGGCGGTCGCAAGGTCGCTGAATTCTTTATTGCCGCAGGCCACAGTCGCATCGCTTACATTGCGGGTTGGCAGGGTGCTTCAACCCAGCGAGACCGCGAGGCCGGGTTTCGCGCCGCACTCGGTGATGCAGGCCAGGATCTGTACGCCTACGAAATCGGAGAGTTCCTGACCGAGAATGCGCGATTGGCCGCGCGCCGCATGTTTGATGTTGAACCGCAAAAACGACCCGACGCGGTATTCGTCGCCAATGACCATATGGCGCTTGCCGTGATGGACGTCATTCGGTTTGAACTCGGAATGCGTATACCAGAAGACGTTTCTATCGTTGGATACGATGACGTACCGCAGGCCGGATGGCTTGCCTATAACCTCACCACCATTCGTCAACGCGCCAACCTGATGGTTGCGGAAACCGTTGATGCCTTGTTGGACCATATTGAAAACCCGGCAGTTGCCGCAGCCCGCAAGGTCGCGATTGATGGGCCGTTGATCGTGCGCACTTCGGCACGGCTGCCCAAAGGCTGGACCCCGCAAAGGATGAAAACATGAAAGGCTTTGATCTCAAGTTCCGGGATTTTCCCGACTATATCATCGGAATTACCAAAGAGATCTGGGAAGACCGGGGCATCGCAACCCTGCACGAGTATTACAGCGAAGATATCGTCGTTCGCTCACCCGGTTCGGTGGTTTTGGGGAATCAGAATGTGATCGGCGCGACGATGGCGACCCTGGCCGAGTTTCCGGACCGGCAGTTGATGGGTGAAGATGTGATCTGGTCGGGCACGCCGGAAGAAGGCATGCTCAGCTCTCACCGCATCCTATCTACGGCCACGCATCTGGCCGAAGGGGTTTACGGCAAGCCTACGGGTACAAAGCTATGCTATCGAATTCTGGCCGACTGCCACGCCATCGACAACCAGATCAACGACGAATGGTTGATCCGCGATCAGGGCGCGATTGTGCGGCAGATGGGCTGGGACCCAAAGGAATACGCCGCTGATCTGATTGCGCGCGAGGGCGGTAAGGACAGCTGCGTCAAACCTCTGACCCCCGAGATTGACCAGCCTGGCCCCTACAAGGGGCGCGGCAACGATAATGAGTGGGGGCAGCGATATGCTGATATCCTGAACCGCATCATGAATGCCGATATGGGCACAATCGCGACCGAATATGACCGTGCGGTGCAGTCTGAATATGTGGGCGGCGCCACGGGGCATGGCTGGGGTGCCGTCGATCGTTTCTGGATGGGGCTGCGGGCAAGTTTCCCGAATGCTGAATTCAAGATTGAACACCAGATCGGGCGCGACGACCCGGATATGCCGCCGCGATCAGCAATTCGCTGGAGCCTTTGGGGCAAGCATGACGGCTGGGGCATGTTCGGGGCGCCGACGGGGGCACAGGTTTATGTCCTCGGGATCAGCCATGCCGAGTTTGGCGCACTGATTGCGGGGCAGCCGCAGTTGCGCCGTGAATATACTCTGTTCGATGAAACCTCGGTCTGGAAGCAGATACTGTTGCAGAGCGGAGAGGTCTGAGTGGCCCGTCCGGTCGCATATCGTATCCTTGCAGGTGGTCTGCGTGAAGCCGGAGCCCGTCGACGTTTCCATATGTTCCGTCAAAGCCTGCGGGCGCGGCGGCTGAATCTGCGCCCGCCAGGGGAGTGAGCGCCTGTGCCGTCTGAGCACACGAGCTTGCATTCTTGAAAACAATAAAATCGGATCATACGTCATGACCAAATCAGCCATCACTTCCCGCATTGTCCGCTACGGCGAGCTCCAACCCTGTAAAACCGCGTTTATCGATGCCCATACGCCGGGCAGCGATCAGAAAGAGAATTTCACGATCATCGGCGGTGGCGTCTCGGAATCTCCGGATCAGCACGTGCACATCACCGACAAGATCGGCTTCAACATCGGTGCCGCGGGTCAGCCGCCGAAATGCCGGAACTCATTGCACAGCCACACAACGGCCGAGGTTTTCTTTGTTGCCAAAGGACGCTGGCGCTTTTTCTGGGGCCGTTATGGCACCGCTGGTGAGTTCATCGCCGAGGAGGGCGATATTTTCAACATCCCGACCGGCATCTTCCGTGGTTTTGAAAACGTTGGCCAGGACTACGGTATGATCATGGCGATCCTGGGCGGTGACGACGCGGGAGGAGGCGTCACTTGGGCCCCTCAGGTCATCGAAGATGCGCAAGCGCATGGTCTGATGCTGGGCGACAATGGCGTTCTGTACGACACCAAGAAAGGGCAGGAGCTGCCTCATAATGTGCACCCAATGCCCTTGCTGACCGAAGAACAGTTGAAGGGCTACCCTGAGGTTCCGGTTGAGGATGTCGTCGGCAAATATGTTGCGCGGTATTGGGATTTGATGGCGTTGTCGGCCAACAAGCCTGCGCAGGTGATTGGTGAGAGCGGGCTGATCAAGGATAAGCCGGGGTTTGCGGTAGACTTTCTTGGCCGGGGGTCCTCTGTGACCGAACCGATTGCGGCGGATAAACCGGTGGTTCTGATGCCAGCCAGCGGTCACTGGCGTATCTTGATCGACGGGCACGAAACCACAATTTCGACAGGCGACACGGCTTTGGTTCTGCCCGGCGAATCCTATAGCGTTCAGCCATCAATGACCGGGCAGGCGGGCCTGTACCGGATCACTGCAACCGATGAACCGGCAGGAGCGACCTGGACAGGATGAGCGCAGACCCGAACGACACCCAAGCCATATATGAGCGGCAAGCCACAGAGTATGACAAGCGCCGCTCAAAAGCCCTGTTCGAGGCGCGCTGGCTGGCGCGCTTCACGGCCAGCCTCAAACCGGGTGACCACGTACTGGATCTGGGCTGTGGCACAGGCGATCCCATTGCGCGCTGGTTTATGGCCGAAGGGTTTGACGTCACGGGTGTCGATTTTTCCGCAGCCATGCTGAACATCGCCAAAGAACGCTGGCCGGACGGGGATTGGCGGAAAGCTGACATGCGGGATTTTGAGCTGGATCAGCAATTCGATGGGATCATAGCCTGGAACAGCTTTTTTCACCTGACGGCGGATGAGCAGAAGGGCTGCATCACCCGCATGGCACGCCATTTACATAACGGTGGAATGCTGATGCTGACCGTAGGCCCACGCGCCGGGGAAGTCAGCGGCACGGTGGGATCAGAGCTTGTCTACCACGCCTCGTTATCCCCGGCCGGTTATGCAACGTGCCTTGAAGAGAACGGGCTGCAATTGACCGGCTTTTTGGCCGAAGACCCCGAAACTCAAAGCCATACTGTGCTGATGGCACGAAAACTGTAAGGAGGTCTTTATGGCCGTAAAAACAACACATGTTGGGTCTTTGCCCCGAACACAGGACGTCGTGGATCTTATCTTTGCCAGGGAAAACTGTGAACCATATGAAGCAGCCGCGTTTGACGCGTGCATGACCGCCGCAGTCTCTGAAACGGTGCGCAAACAGGTTGAGTCCGGCGTTGATATAGTCAGCGACGGTGAGGCTTCGAAAATTTCTTATGCGACCTATGTCAAGGACCGCTACACCGGGTTTTCCGGTGACAGCCCTCGAAACGCGCCTGCAGATTTGAAGATGTTCCCCGGCTTTCTGCAGCGGTTGGCCAATGACGGCGGCACGCCGCAATACGCCCGACCAATGTGTACCGGCGAGGTGCGATCAAAAGGGCAGGGCGAGTTAGAGAAGGACATCGCCAACCTCAAAGCGGCTATGGCGCGGCATGGGGTCGAGCGCGGTTTCATGAATGCCGCGTCCCCGGGCGTGATCTCGCTGTTTTTGCAGAACGATTTCTACCCCACGCGTGAGGCCTATCTGGCAGCGCTGGCCGATGCCATGAAAGAGGAATACGAGACCATCGTGGCCGCAGGTCTGGATCTGCAACTGGATTGTCCCGATCTGGCCTTGTCGCGCCATATGCTGTTCACAGACCTTTCAGACGACGCGTTCGTCGAAATCGCCGATATGCATGTCGAGGCGCTGAACCACGCGCTTCAGAACGTCCCGCAGGATCGCGTGCGGGTGCATATCTGCTGGGGCAACTATGAGGGTCCGCATTGCTGCGACATTGCGATGGACAAGGTGTTCAACACCCTGATGGCAACCAAATCGCGCTATGTCCTGTTTGAGACTTCGAACCCGCGTCACGCCCACGAGTGGACCGTTTTCCGCGACCGTAAATCCGAGATACCCGAGGACAAGGTCCTGGTCCCCGGGGTGGTCGACACCACCACCAATTTCGTCGAGCATCCCGAACTTGTGGCCCAACGGATCGAACGTTTTACGGGAATCGTCGGCGCGGACCGGGTGATAGCAGGCAGCGATTGCGGCTTTGGCACTTTTGCGGGCTTCGGCGCGGTTGACCCTCAGATCGCCTACGCCAAGTTGGCCGCGCTATCAGAGGGGGCCAAGCTGGCCTCAGCATGATACCCGTGATTTTCTTGCCGGGCATGATGTGTGACGCCCGCCTTTTTGGCCCGCAAATCGACGCACTGTCAGGCAGGATGCCTGTGATGACATTCCCGTTGTCGCGACACGACAGCGTGCAAGCCATGGCAGATGACATTCTGCAAAATGCGCCGGCTGAATTCGCGCTGGCAGGATTGTCGATGGGCGGTATCGTGGCAATGGAAGTATTGCGTCAGGCCACGGAACGTGTTTCGCGCCTGGCTTTGCTCGACACAAATCCACTGGCTGAAAAGCCAGAGGTCAAAGCCCGCCGCGCGCCCCAGACGGCAGCCGTTCGCGACGGCAAGCTGAGGTCGGTGATGCGGGACGAGATGAAGCCCAGTTACCTGTCGGACGGGCCCAACCGGGGGGCTATCCTGGATCTGTGCATGGCAATGGCCACCGACTTGGGCCCTGACGTATTCTTGCGCCAATCGCAGGCTCTGATGGATCGCCCGGACCAAAGCGTGACGCTGACAGCTTACACGGGAAAGGCTTTGGTTCTGTGTGGGCAAGAAGATCGGCTGTGCCCCGTGGAACGCCACCAGTTGATGCACGATCTATTGCCAGACAGCGCGCTGGAGATCATCGAAGGCGCCGGGCACCTGCCGACATTGGAACAACCCCAAAAAACCACAGCGGCCTTGATCCGTTGGTTGGAGGACACATGACGCCATCCCTTTTGTCCCTGCTTCGCGAGGTCGATACCCCCACCGTCTGCAATGCCATTGAGGTGGCGCAAGGCAAGCGCGGGTTTGATGATTTCACGCGCGGAACCATGCTGTGTTCAGCGCCTGAGGAACCTCCGATCGTCGGCTATGCCCGCACGGCCAAAATCGCGGCAGTCAATCCACCGACTGAGCCGCCTGACGTCATCAAGACCCGGCGTATGGCCTATTACAAATACATGGCCGAAGCGCCCAATCTGTGCGTCGCGGTAATCGAAGATATGGATTATCCGGATTGCATCGGAGCCTATTGGGGGGAAATCAATACATCCGTCCACAAGGGTTTTGGTATGTCCGGTGTCGTAACCAATGGCGTCATGCGTGATCTGGGAGATTTACCCAAGGGGTTCCCGGTTGTTGCCGGTTCCGTCGGGCCAAGCCACGGTTTCGTCCACGTCCGCGAGATTGATACACCGGTTTCCGTTTTTGGCCTGACTGTAAATCCTGGCGAACTGGTGCACGCCGACCGTCATGGCGCGTTGGTTGTACCCGGTGATGTCGTCGATCAGCTAGAAGCCGCAATCCAAAAGCTATTGGTGACAGAACGCATCGTCTTGGATGCAGCCAGTCAGCCGGAGTTTGATTTTGACGCTTTTGAGACCGCTTGGGCGGCCTTTGAAAAAGCCAGGGTCTGACTATTGGGGCAGTTACTCCACATGTCGGTTGAGTGGAGAAGAAAAAATCCAAGGTCTTGCTGATTTCAGTTGAGAAGTGATCTGGTATTTTCACCGAGATTTGTCTCGTCCCTGTTCATTCGCCAGCGATCATCTTGTGGTCGGAACAAACTTGGCGGAGGGTTTCTTTGAAGACCGTCGTCAAAAACGGGTTTGTAACCACTCGCAAAAGGCAGTCGAAACATGTGATCCCGCCGTACCTGTTTTGTGTTGCAAGACGTAGTGGGCTTGGCCTGTATCAACGGGGGCACCGACAATTCTGATCTGGCGGCCGCTCGCGATGGCCTGCTGAGCGAACCGGCTGATCATAATAGTGCAGCCGCTTTCCGCGGCCACCAATTCGCAAGCGGCAACCGAGGTATCGACGATAAGGCGCGGGGATACATCTGCATTGGGTAGACCACGGGCCGACAGATACCGCGCCCAATGGTCGTCGAACCCCAGAACGTGGATGGCAGCGTGGGCCATCAGGTCCTCGGGTGTTCTGATCATTGGCGCGGTGCGCACACCGCAAACCGGAACGATGGATTCATCAGAAAGCTTGATCATGCGCGTGTCGGAATGAGTTTGCGGAGCCAGCAGGATATCAACGTCCACGGGATGCCCTTCCCGGCCGCTCTGCCACAGAGAGGTGACAAGTTTGATCCCGATACCGGGATGGGCGGTCTGAAAGGTGGCAAGTTGCGGCGCCAGCCAAATGATCATAGCCGCCGACGCCCGCACAACGATCGTCGTCTCCAAGGCAGGCCCAAACAGCCCGTTTGTGGAAAACGCAATGTGCTCCAATGAATCCCGCACCGATATCAAATAGGCCCGGCCGATTTCCGTCAGTTGCAGGCTTTTCGCCTTGCGAATGAACAGTTTCTGCCCCAGCTGACCTTCCAGCGCCTTCATGTGCTGACTGACAGCCGTTTGTGTCAGCCCCAGCTCTCGACTGGCGGCGGTAAAGCTTAAATGACGTGCGGCGGCTTCGAAAGTGCGAAGCCAGTTCAGGTTGAGATTGCTTTTCATTGCCCATTCATAAGTTTTTTATGTGCATGGAGGCAAATTCTTTCATTTTCCTTCATTTTGGGCGGCGGCTAGACAGAAATAACCGACGACGAAGTCGACCAGACAAAAAGGAGCGATCTATGCCGGAGATCAATCAAGATACAGACACCGACATGGTTTTGAGCCTTGTGGATTTGGCGCGCTATCCCATTGCGGATCTGGAAAGTGCTGAGGGCGCTGCGTTTCTCAAGACCTGTCAGGATCAGATGGAGGAACATGGCTGGTGCAATCTGGATGGGTTTATCCGTCCCGAAGCACTGGCTGCTCTGGCCGATGAATCCAACGCCTTGCTACCCACCGCTGACGTACTGACCATCAAGCGCAACATCTACCAGGGCGCAATTGACCCGTCGCTGCCCAAGGATGATCCGCGTCGTAAGGAATATACGCATGTGGCGACGCAATTGGCGGATGATCAGCTGCCGAATGAAACGCTTATTCAGCGGCTTTATCAGTCGCCGCGTTTGACGGACTTTGTGCGCCGCGTCCAAAAGAAAGAGGTGCTGCATCGCTGCGCCGATGAGTTTCAAGCGCTGAATGTCGTCGCCCTGCATCCAGGGAGCTGGCACGCCTGGCATTATGATACGACGGAATGCACCGTGACGCTGCTGTTGCAGGCCGCTGAAACCGGGGGTGATTTTGCCTTCTTGCCAAACTCGCGCACCGACGAAGCCGAAGACCGCGAGGCGGTGGATCGTTTGCTTGCTGGTGATATGTCCCATGCGCAGAAGTTTGACCGGGGTGCCGGTACTTTTACCCTGTTTCGCGGTGGCTATTCTTTACACGGGGTGACAGAGGTCGAAGGGTCGACCCCCCGTGTCACCGCGATCATGACCTATGACGAACAGGAAGGCCGCGTGATCAGCGACGACATCAACATCCGGATCTATGGTGATCGCGTCAAAAATATCCTCGCGGAACGCGCAGCCTCCACTATCAACGCATAAAGGACCAAGCCATGAAAACTGCTCTACTCGTCATTGATGTGCAAATGGCGCTGGCCCATGAGGATGCCGCCGGTGCCGTGCGATCTTGCCCCGAGGCAGGCGATAATATTGGCCGGCTTCTCAGCCGGTTTCGCGCGCAAGGTGACAAGATTGTCCATGTGCATCACCACGGGCTTGACCCCGACGATCCATTTCATGCGGATGCGCCAGGCGCGGCTGTCCAACCCTTTGCGGCACCGCAAGGGGACGAGCCGGTGATCATCAAATACGTCTCCAGCGCCTTCGCCGGAACTTCGCTTGAGGCCGATCTGCGCGCCGACAATATTGAGCGTGTGGTCATCTGCGGGGCCACGGCCAATCACTGCGCCGAGTCCGCCGCGCGCTCTGCAAGCAGTCTGGGCTTTGAGATGGTCTATGCCTCTGATGCCGTCTGGGCTTATGACGCGACCGGGCCGGACGGGGTGACCCACAGCGCCGAACAGATCCATTCCGTCACGCTTGCCAACCTGCAGGGTGAATTTGGTGAGGTATGTTCGACCGACACCATCCTGAACGCGTAAGCAATAAAACTAACCCCGAGGACAGCGAAGATGCGCATTGGATTTATTGGGCTTGGCACCATGGGCGGCCCTGCGGCCCTGAACCTGATCAAGGGCGGGCATGACCTGACGGTCTGCGACCTTGATCGGAACCGGGCAGTAGAGCACCTGGCGCTTGGGGCGAAGTGGGCAGAGACCCCTGCGGCAGCCGCGCAAGCGGCGGACATCGTGTTCACCATGGTCTTTGGACCAAAGCAAATCGAACAAGTGGTAGGTGGCGACGATGGGCTGCGATCCGCCATATCCGCGGGGCAGGTTTGGGTGGATATGACAACCAACAAACCCGCCTTTGTGCGCGAGCTTGCCGCCACCTTTGCTGAGATCGGAGTGCAATTGATTGATGCGCCAGTCACAGGTGCCGTCGATGGCGCACGCACCGGCAACATGCCCCAATTTGCAGGTGGGGACGAAGCGACCGTCGCGCGAATTCGCCCCGTTATGGAACTGATGGGGCCGCTTTACTATATGGGCCCCAGTGGCACCGGGTCCGTGACGAAACTGGCCAGCAACCAGCTTTGGGCCATCCATGCGACGGCCATGGGTGAAGCACTTGTGATGGCGGTGAAATCCGGTGTCGATCTGTCACGGGCCTGGGACGCGCTTAAGATCGGGGCCAGCGAAAGCTGGTGCATGCATCACGACGCCCCGTCCGTTTTTGCCGGACATTATGATCCGTCCTTCACCCTGGACCTGTGCCAAAAGGATCTGGGCCTGATCGTTGAGGCCTGCGACGACGCCGGCACCGCCGCCCCGGCCACACGTCTGGTGTGCACGCAGTTCGAAGCGGCCCGCGAAAAATACGGGGGCGACAAGGGCGAATTGCATGTGGTGAAGCTTGAAGAAGACAATGCTGGCGTGTCACTTCGCCTTGACGGGGATTGGATCCCGCACTGGGAAAAATAACAAGGGGCCCAATCTAAGCCCTAACCCCAAGGACGCGTGATGCTGGCTAATTAGCGCATCTGCTGCCCACCATTCGAAGGCCCGCTTTGACGCGGTAGCTGACGTAAATGTTGATTCTTACCGTTCCAACCCAACATCCTGAACAGGAACACTCAAACCGACTTTCTTTCTTCCCATGACAACAGATGTGCGAAAGCGACGGACGTTTGAGTTGTCGAAGAACAGTCGTTTCGTGAGCTCCTGAAAATCATCCATATCCTTTGCGGTGCAGACGAGACAGAAGTCGGCGTCTCCGGTGATGTAATAGCACTGCTGTACCATAGGCTCTGATTGCGCCTGACGTGAGAATGCGTCGATCTGATCCTGACGCTCACGCTCCAATTCGACCATGACAATGAAGCTCATCGCGACACCCAGCTTTTTGGGATCAACGATCGCGACTTCCGAAAGTATTGCGCCCGAGGTTCTGAGCGCCTTTAACCGCCGCTGAACAGAGGCCACAGACAAGCCCGTCTCGGACGCAAGCGTTTCTAGGCCCATCTTGGCATCGGTTTGCATCAACTGAAGCATGTTTCGGTCAAACTGATCGAGTTTCATGAGAATTTCCTTTGTGGCGAGAAAATTTCCCGAAAAATAGGAAAAATTGACCATAATAGATTGCCTTTCGCGTGTACAACTTTCTGTATGAAAAATCCAACGATACTCGATGTTGCAAAACCGCTGGCTCTGCTGGCTGCGTGCCCCGCCTATAAACCAAGTCCGTTGGAGACACGCAGTCTTCAGGACAGACCTATTCTGATCAAGGACGAAACCAACAGGATGGGATTGGGTGCTTTCAAAGCGCTTGGGGGCGTTTACGCTGTTGCCAAGCTGATAGAAGCGCGCGTCGGTCGCCCTTTGGAACCAAACGCCTATTTGGACGATTCCGTGAAGGCCATCGCACGCTCGATGACTTTTGTCTGTGCCAGTGCTGGCAATCATGGCATGGCCGTGGCCGCTGGTGCGCGGCTGTTTGGTGCAAAGGCCCGCATTCACCTTGCTGAGACAGTGCCAGAGGACTTCGCAATTCGCCTGCGGGAAAAAGGCGCAGAAGTTGTCCGATCGGGCGACGACTACGAGGCGAGCGTTGCGGCAGCCATAGCCGACGCCGAGGCGTCCGGCGCAATCCACCTCGCCGATGGATCTTGGCCTGGATATACGGGACCTCCGCGGTTGGTAATGGAAGGCTATACCGTCATCGCCGAAGAAATGCGGACAGAGTTGGAAAGCTCTGGGAATTGGCCAAGCCACGTTTACTTGCAAGCAGGCGTAGGTGGGTTGGCTGCGGGGATCGCCTACATGATCCGATCCACCTGGGCGGTTCAGCCAAAGATCATAGTGGTCGAACCTGATGCGGCCCCTTGCCTTGCCGAAAGCGCCCGGGCGGGACAGATCGTAGCGGTTGAGGGCCCCGTGTCCAATATGGGGCGTCTGGATTGCAAAACGCCTTCTATGTTGGCTTTCGAAATTCTGGAACGGTGCGCCGACGACTGGGTTACGGTCACTGACCTGCAGGCCGTGGACGCTGTAAAACATGCGCGCGATCTGGGCTTTTCTACCACGCCGTCTGGCGCAGCGGGGCTTGCAGCCTTGTTGACGGACGAGGCCAAATTGCCATTGATTGTGCTGTCCGAAGGGGCCGTTCCCGATGCTTGATCTCGTTGCGTTTCGCCATGATCTGCATGCGCACCCTGAAACGGGCTTCGACCTTGACCGGACGTCGGATCTGATCGCGGCCGAGTTGGAACGCGCGGGGCTTGAGGTCACCCGGGACGTGGGCCGCACGGGCATTGTGGCCACCTTGCGCCGTGGTCCGGACGAAACCGCAATCGGTTTTCGAGCCGATATGGACGCGCTGCCGATACAAGAGGCCACCAAATTGCCGTACCGCTCGGGAACGGAAGGCAAGTTTCATGGATGTGGCCACGATGGCCACAGCACAATGCTGCTGGGTGCCGCGCTGGAGCTTTCGGCGGACCCGTCTTTTGACCGCACCATTCACTTCATCTTTCAGCCCGACGAAGAGAACGGAAACGGGGCAGCCGCGATGATCGCGGACGGTTTGTTTGAACGTTTCCCGATGGTCGCGATCTTCGGCCTTCACAACATGCCCGGAATGGAGCTTGGTCACTTTGCCACTCAAGCGGGCTCATTCTGCGCGTTCGAGGATAATTTTGAGATCCGCGTTCAGGGTCAGGGCGGGCACGCGTCGATGCCGGAAAAAGGCGTTGATCCGATTGTGACTGGGGCCGCAATTGTGCAGCAGTTGCAATCGATCGTCTCTCGCTCGGTTCCAGCGAGCGAGCATGCAGTGGTTTCCGTAACGGAGTTCCTGACAGACGGCGCGCGCAACATTCTGCCTAGCAACGTAACTCTAAGGGGGGATTGCCGGGGCTTTTCCAGAGATGTGTCCGAGAATATCGAGCGAAGAATGCGCGCCATAGTCGCCGGTGTATGTGCAGCACAAGGCGCAGAGGCGGAGGTTGATTACTCAACTTCCTTCCGGCCATTGGTGAACGATACCAGAGCCACTGACGTGATCGCGGATGCTGCTCGTGATGTTGGTAGCGTTGATGCGGATTACGGTCGGGTAGGATTCTCCGAGGATTTTGCAGAGTTTCTTGCCCACCGCCCCGGGGCCTTCATCTTGATGGGCAACGGAGTGGAAGGGAACAATTCGATGCCGCTACATAACCCGTCGTATGATTTTAACGACGAGGCGATCAGACATGGGATCGCGTTTTGGACCAGCACTGCGCGGCGAGAATATTGACGGCAAGCGATGCCTGAATAAGCCCTAATAGCAGGCAGTTTATCCGTCCAAGTTCCCAACCGAACCTTCGGCCGATCTCATGCGGTGGACGTTTTCTTTGCTGGGCCACTTCATTTGGTGACCACCGCCAGGGTCGCATCGAGACCCAGATACATTACGGGGAGCAGTTGGCGCAAAGCCTCATGGTCACGAACTTCGCCCCGGTAGATCGCGGCAAATCTGTTTCGTACCGCTGTCCGCGCCATGTGAACGACAACCCGCTGGGCGGGTGCTTTTGTCTTATGCCGACGGCAGATCCCAAAGGTTAAAAGATGGTTAACATATCTCGGTACTTGATTGCGCGGCGATCTTCTTGTTTTACTGAAAATCAAATCAACCCATGCCCAAACGCGGTGTGAATATACAGTGACAATCGGTAGCAAAACTCTGAATCTACAGAACTTTATGACGATGCGGGCAATGGAGTAGCAAGATGGATCAAGACGACGGATCATCACGCAATGAGTTTGGGAACCCCGGCTCGATTGACGATATGGTGGCGATGTATCTGGAGGCGCTTGAGGGTGTTCTGGGCTCGTTGCGGGACTACAGCGAAAAGGGTGCGCGGGTCGAACCCGACGTGATGTTTCTACTTGCGCAGGCGCAAGCCCGGTGGCTCAGTTCAGCTTTGCGGTATTGGCAGCAGATTGCGACCATCGTCTCGACCCAAGGGACAGACGCGATCGAAGCAACCATACCCAACGCGGATGGCCCGTCATTGGAGGCCAGACAGCTGATCGTGCTGGACAAGGCCCGTGCCGTGTTGCGCGAGATATCGGATCTGTCGCTGAGTGAGGCAAAACTGTTGCAACGTGATCTAATGGAAATCGAGGCCGAGCTTCGCAAATCGGTCGGCCCGGAGGGTGACGACCGGGAAGGCCCCCATCGCTATGCAAAATCCAAACCATGAATAACGAAGGTGCCCGCGCCGATTGGGTGATACCGGAACTGGGATTTGAAACTGAAACTGAGCGGTTGCGCACAGCCATCGGCGCGTGGGTTGAATCCACGCCGGAAGAGATGCGCCCGCAGTTGGAAGAACAATTTCTGGCCGGCTCAAAGTATTTTCGCCCATTGACCATCTTTGCCTGTCAGACGGCTGTCGGCAGCGAGGAGATCACGGATGAGACCATCCAGTCGGCCGTAACGCTTGAGCTGTTTCATAACATGACGCTGGTTGTGGACGACATTCTGGACCAGTCTGACGAACGGCGCGGTAAACCGACCATGCACACGGCCTTTGGGCAACTTGCGGCGCTGATGACGTCCGGGTTTATGGTTGCGGAAGGCTATCGGATGATGGCGACGGAGCCGCAGGTGGTCGAGTTGTTGTCCGAGCTGATGTCCCGGCTTGGCGCGGCCGAGATCGCGCAGTGGAACAGTCGCACGATGCCGCGCGGAGTCGAGGATTGGCGCAAGCTGGCACAGGAAGACACCGGTTCGATGTTTGAGGTGGCTGCTTGTCTTGGCGACCGTAGCGAGGGGTTGCGCCATTTCGGTGGTCTGTTGGGCACCCTGTATCACGCATGTGATGACGTGTCCGACGTGCGTGGAACCGAAGCCCTGGGTGGCGGCGGTGAAGAGGATATCCGCGACGGGATTCTAACCCTGCCGGCCGCAATAGCTGTACGCGAACCTGCAATTGCCGAGATGTTCTGCGATCCGAACCCGGGCAATTACGACGCGCTGGCCGAGGCCTTTCGCGCCGCTTTGCCAGAAGCCGAGGCCGAGTTGGACCGGATCGCCGCCAGCGCTATAGCTGAGGCCAATCGATTTGCCCGGAACCCGAAGAAGTTGATCACGCTTGTGGATCGCACACGGGCTTTGGGCGAAGCGCGCTGATCACAAATAGGTGCGCGCTGCCTTCAGATACTGGCTGTCGAACCCTTCCTCGAACTGCGCCATCAGCGGTTCGATAAGCGTGCGTTGTTCGTCTTTGGTGGGCAGCAAAGACGCCAACCCAAGCGCGGCGCGCAGTTGCCATGCCAAAGCTGACCGGTTTTGCGCTGCGTCGTAAGCAGCGCGATAGTGCTGCTCGGCGCTGCTGGTGTCGCCACGCTTCTGCGCCAGTTCCCCTTTGACCAGACTCAGGTCAAGTACGTGGTTTAGTTCGCCGCCAACTTGCAGTGGTTGGTCAAGATCGTCCAGAACACGGGCGGCGTCCTCGATCCGATCCTGCGCCAGCAACAGGCGCGCGTGATTGGCTTCAAAGCAGACGCGGTGGTAATGGACACCGGCATTCTTGCAGGCAGCAACAGCCGTGGCCGTGATCTTTTCGGCCTCTTCCAGTTGACCGAGTTTTGCCATGGCCCGAGCGCGCCAGAACGATGCCCAGACACCCAGGAATCTATAACCATATTCTCCGGCAACAACGCTGCATTCTTCGGTCAGGTCCATGACCTGTTCCCAGTCCCCATTCCAGTCGTGAATGCGGATCACACCGTTCGACAGGGCATATACAAGCGAGTAGGGGTCTGGCAGCGACCGGGTGTAATTCAGGATGTCATTACCAACCTTCACCGCTTGATCCGGGCGGCCCAGAGACCAAAGCGCCGCTGCCCGGAAGCATTCTGAGATTACTTTGGGTTCTGCTGCCGACAGGCGTGGCCCGGGCTGGTCCCAAATGCCTTCATCGTAAAGCTGAAGTACCCGTTCGCCATAACGCACCGACTCGGCGTAGTCGCCACGGTTGAAATTCGACCATGCCTGCATCGAGGCGGAATAGACTTCATAACGGGTGTTGCCACTGCGCGTAGCCTCGTCTGCGAGCGCCGCAAAGGTCTCGTGCCCCGAGCTTACGTCGCCACGCATGGTTTCAAATGCCCCGATGCCGTAAAGAACCGCAACGCGCAGGTCGGGGTCGTCAACATCCAGAAACAGCTCGCGGGAACGCTCAAAAGCGGTCTGCGCCTGTGGCGAGGCATAGCTGGTCGCCGCAAAGTGCACGACGCCGATGGTTGACTGCAATTGCAACTCTAACTTGGCGCGATCAGTCAGGTCGTCGACCTCGCCGACATATTCCAATCCGTTGCTAAGCTGGGCCAGTGCTTCCTTCATCGAGGCCCGGCTCCAGGCAGATTTGCCAGCTGTCAGCCAATAGGGAACTGACCGGTCGCCCAGACCGGCAGCAACAAAATGGTTTGCCACTTGTTCCGGTCCGGACTTGCAGCGTTCGGGGAATTTTTCTTCCAGTGTTTCGGCAATCTTGCCATGCAACTGTTGCCGCCGCCGCCGCAATATGGACCGGTACGCGGCTTCCTGAATTAAGGCATGGCGGAACATCAGGCTTTGACCGGTTTGGTCCGGGTATGCGAGGTCTGCGTCACCCAGTTGCGAAAGCGAGTCAGAGAGCTCGGGCAGTGGAGTTCCGGTCACCTGAGACAGCAGGTCGACATCGAATTCCCGACCGATCACAGCCCCGATCTGGGCGTATTCGCGGGCGGCCCCTAGCTTGTCGAGACGCGCCATCAAACTGTCTTGCAGGGTTTCAGGCACCAGATCCGCACTGTTTCGGAATTCCATCGCAGAGCGGGTCAGCTCTTCGGCAAATAGCGGCACGCCGTCCGATCGTTCCAGCAGTTGCTGGCGCTGTTCAGGGGAAAACGTATCCGACCCCGTCATGCTATCCAAAAGCTCTTCGACTTCTGCGGGTTTGAGGCGCGCCAGTTCGCAGGTGACCAGGTGATCTGCCTGCCAGTCATGGGTGAATTCCGGTCTGCAGGTCACAAGCAATAGGATCTGGTGATCGGCAAGTTTGGCGGCGAAATTGGTCAGCAAATCCAGTGATGTGGGATCGATCCAGTGCAGGTCTTCGAAATGCACCAGAAGAGGTGCCCGTTTGGATTGAACGATGACTTGCTCGATCAGCATGTCGATCGTACGGGTCTTTTGCAGCTCGGGCGACAGGTTCAGCGGTGGATACCTGTCACAGGGTAGAGAAAACAACGATGCCATTAAGGCGCGCGCTTCGTTCAGATTGTCTTCCGCGACGACCAGTTTTTCCAGCTTGTCTAGCCGGGCGTCACTATCATCCTCTTCAGTGAACCCAAGCACGGTCTCGATCTGACGGCGGATGGGATACAGGGCGGTGTTCTCGAAGTAGGGCGCGGATTGCAGGTGAAGGACGGTGGCGCCTTCGCCCTTGGCCTGATCCACCACCTCATATGTTAGGCGGCTTTTGCCAATGCCGGCCTCACCAGAGACAAGGCAGACACGCCCCTTGCCTGATTTGGCATCCTCCCAGGCTGACATCAGGTGCGTCCGCTCGGGCGTGCGACCGACCAGTGGTGTAAGTTGCCGCCGTGCCGAGGTGACAGTGAACCGATCCTGACGCTGTGCCGTGGATATGACACGCCAAGCCACCTGACCGGGCTCAAACCCCTTCAGGTGGATGTTCTCAAGCGCCTCATAGACGAACATATCCCCCAGCAGCGAGTGCGTCCTTTTGCCGATAACAATTTGTCCCGGCTTAGCCAGTCCCTGCAATCTGGCCGCAAGGTTGGGTGTATCGCCAGCCACGGCAGAGGTCGAGTTCACTCCGATCTGGTCAAGATCGCCGGCCACCACCAATCCGGTTGCAATGCCGATACGGACCTGCAGGCGGTCACCAGCTGCAGTATCCAGCCCGGCGACGGCCTCGACAATCTCCAAAGCCGCGCGGCATGCGCGTTCAGCCGCGTCCTCTTGGGCGACCGGATAGCCAAAATAGACCACAACGCCATCACCAAGGTATTGGGCCACGTGCCCCCTGGCATCTTTGACCAACTGCGAAACGGTATCCTGATACAACGCCATAAGATCGCGATAGTCTTCGGGATCAAGCCGCGCCGACAGGGCGGTCGAGCCAACCAGATCGCAAAACATGATGGTAAGGTGCCGCCGTTCGGCGCTTTCCTCTCCCGTCATAGCTCCGCTAGGTCTGGGCTGTGCCGCGTCCGGTTTCAGTGCCGTGATCGCCTTGCTGATCTTGAGACGATGACCCAACACCGTGACACCCATTTCTCTGAGATGGTCACCGGTCACATCTTCAAGGATGTCCAGATCGATACCGTTCTCATCAAACAGTTCGGTGTATTGTGGCAGGCCAATTTCGTTCAGCCATGCCGCAATCGATTTAGTTGTCATCAGTCGTCTCTTATTCGTGCGAGGTATTCTTGTTTACTTTTTACGGGGCTTGCCGTCTTCTGTATAGTTCCAGAACATGGGCCCCAGGCCCAAAGTCTTTTCGTTCCACTTACTTGCAGGCAGCCAATCCGTAAACAGCGAACCAAGGTCCTCGGGGTTCGGTGTGAATTTTGTCTTCGGAAACTTGAAGTCTTTCGGTGGCCATAGCTTATTAATCCCCAGCGCCTTGTCCGCAAGCGTCCAGGCTTTTGCACTGGCGGCATAAGGTGCCCAGGCGATCTTGAGCGTCTGAAACATCTGGCTGGGATAGAAATCAGGTGTGATCACTTCGACGGGTTTACCCGCATCGCCTTTGTCCGGTTCTCTCTGCGCGGCCTGACGGACGCCTTCGGCTGCGATCAGCCCTGTCGCACAGGCTCCTTCGACGGTCGAAACATCTGCGAAATTTCTGACGTAAGTCCCGGCAAGAAACAGGTTCTGGAACTTAGTCTCGACCTCGGGGCGATGTTCCCAACTGCCAGTGAGGTTGGCAAAAAGCTCTTCGCCAGTATTTGTATCGACCGAGGTTTGGTACAGGTCGATATCGGCAACGCTTATCTTTAATTTTGCGGTGATTTCGCGAAGGATATAGTCGATTGCGGTTTTGGGTTTTTTGAGATCCAGAATGAGGTTCTGATCTTTGTCCCGGCGTTCGGGTTGGACCGACAGCAGTGATTTGAAATCCGATACCGTTACATAAAGAAATGTGTTTTTGAGGCCCCATGTCGCCGAGTAGTTGAGGAACGTCATCTCATAGGGCGTATCCATGAAGACCACCACTTCCGTAGGGATGCCGGGTAGTTTCCGCTTGAGATAAAGCTCCACCGACGCCATCGGCTCGGCTTCCAGATACCGCAACTGGCCCAGGGCAGGGTCGGCATTGTACAGATCATCGGTCACCATTGATGCCATCCCACCAGGTGTAATGCTGATGATCACATTCTCATCGCTTACATCTGCGACGATGTCTTTCTTTGCGACCTTCCAATCTGGATTAACCGATGGCGACTTGGTCACCTTGTCAAACACCAGGCGCTCGATCCGTTCGCCGTCGGCGCTGGGGTGAACTTCGCGAAGGCGGTGACGGTATTTGAGTTCGAACCGGTCACCAAATTGCTTGAGCTTGGCATGGAAGGGATCAATCAGGGTGTCCTTCTTGGACCCATCAAACAGCCAAAGCTGCGGAACCGGAACGCGGTTGCCATATTTAAGGAAGGTTTTGTAGCTGCGCGCTGAGGCTTGCCAACTGTCGATGGCCCAGACGGTCTGCCAGATCTTCTCATGAAGTTGGGCGACCTCATCGGTGCAATAGGGCCGTCCACGCAGCCACCCGTTGAACGACATTCGGTCAAGCTTGTCATCTTCACTGTCCGGGATCGAAAGCAGATCAACCATCGAATACATGAAGAGGAATAACTCAGCAGGCGGCGCCGCGCCACCGGTGAGATTGCGATAGAAATCCTGAATACCGCCCGGGTTTACCATTTCCGGCATGTTGTCGAGATCACCGTCATAGAGGAACTTGAAGGCTTCGCGTGGCGTGAAGTTCTCTTCAATCCCCAGGTCTTCTGCGACCGACCAGAAGTTGTAATACCAATTGCACAGCATGTGATAGCTGTGCTCGCGCGGATAATCGCCGTGGTCGTGCTCCTTATGGGATCGCAACATTCCACCAATGAAATTGTCCTGCTCATACAGCGTGACGTGGTATCCACGCTCCAACAAACGAAGAGCCGCGGTGAGCCCGGCAATCCCGGCCCCGACGATAGTTACCTTATGCATGCTCACTCCCCCGGTTTTCTGCGTCACAAGCCTGCAATAGCAGACCGGCGCCGTCAAAACTTGTCTAAGGTTACGCTGCTTCAGGCATCAAAGGAAACTATTTCAGAGTGTTGCGGGAAAATGATCTGCATGACGAATGGTGCAATGGGTCATGTCGCTGCCGTGAAGATACGGTTCTGTGACTAGGGTAGGGGCCTGGCCTGAATCAGAAATGCTGCGCGATGCACGAATGGCAGTATTTCGCGCTTCCTGCGCGCAGCAAGAAATTGCAGTGACCGCCAAGGGCTCATTCCCGCCCTTCTCTGT
This sequence comes from Ruegeria sp. CDSB113, assembly GCF_059611045.1. Taxonomy (NCBI): domain Bacteria; kingdom Pseudomonadati; phylum Pseudomonadota; class Alphaproteobacteria; order Rhodobacterales; family Roseobacteraceae; genus Ruegeria; species Ruegeria sp. CDSB113. The sequence goes on along the minus strand of NZ_JBXWOU010000007.1, from coordinate 125,382 downwards.
ACGTTGAACTAAGTTCCGACTCGGCCACGCAGGGAATTCCGGCTGCCAAGAAGGAAGAGCTGTAGTTGGCGTATAACTGTTAGTGGAAGACTCAGCATAGTTCTTCCACTCAACGTCCAAAAAAATGGGCTGGAGGCGTTCCAGCCCGCTAGAATTTGGTCAACTGAAGTTAGTGCTGAACGCCGGTTAGGGTCGCCAAACTGTAATTTTCCACAGTGCGGAATTTTCGTACCCAACGTCGAGCGTAAGCTGGCGTTTCTTGGAGCTTGCCAATTTTGATCAGATTTTCAATCGTTTCAGTATTGCAGCCGAGCTTTTTGCCCGCCCGAAGCAATGTAGTTCTGCCAGCTTCGAGTTTCGTGAAGACCGCCTGCACCATCTTCGGACAAACCAAATGATCGGATAGCAACGTTTTCCCTTTCTTTGGGTTTGTGACGGGAAGGTCATGCTTGATCACGTTCGCCAGCACTTGCCACGTCGCGCACTTGGCACGTTTGGCGGTATCTTGAAACGAAACCCATCTCTCGATGCCCTCGGTGTAAATGTAGGGTTGCCAATTTGTGGTGACCGACTTTGCAAAACGCCAAATTTCCTCACTGTGATAGGCTGGGACGGCCCTCTGATGCTGAAAATGGCGGCCAATCAAGCCATACTTGGTGAGGTCATCCAGAACCGCGCGGGTCACTCCCAATTTCGTAGCAGTTCGTTTGGCACCATAGACACGCCGTAACTCAAAGGCGACCTCTGCAGCAACGCTCTCTGGAATCTGGCGGACAAGCTCGAAATGACCGCTGATGTTCCTACGCACATAGCCACGTTTCAAAAGTGCGTGCCCTGTTTGTGCTAGATTGAGCCGTTTTTCTTTGGCAACGGTTTGCAGGCTGTGAAGCCGACGCTTGGGGTTTTCGACGCCAAGGACCTGCAAGCCTTTCGTGATTGGGTACGTTTCGAAAATGAAGTCCCGCACTAGGTTTCGGATTGGGTTGAATGCACAGCCGTCGTCTCGGTGCCGGAGCCAGTTAAAGAAAACACCAAACCACGAGCGATACATGGAGTTATCGTTTGGTCGCCTGTTTTCCAATTCTTCGAGCTTTTCTACCATCGTCTCAGGTCCGCGTTTCAGGTAACCGTAGCCGATGTGACCAGCTTTCAACCAATCTTCGGGCGTTGCATCCTGCCACCGGAAGTCCGAGCCTTTCAGAAGCAATAACTCAAAATACTCTGCAGTCTGGGTGGCAACGTGAAAAGGTGGTTGGTCAATCCAACGGTCTGCTTTGTCGCCTCGAATCCTCTCTCGAATGTATGTTTCTAGCCGTAAATCACCTGTGGAAACGAGCTGCGGCTCAGTCGGTTTGTATCCAATCCCAAGGTGAGCGATGTCGAAGTGGTCTTTGTTCGAAGGTGCCGGCGGGAGATCAACCATATTCGTGGGCAATTGCTTGATAGGCTCGAAGAACTGACCAAAGACAAGACTTTGTTGGAAGGAATAGGGCCCATTTTGCGGCGGGCAGACTAGATCGGAGAGGTCGATCCTGATTTTGACATGAAAGCTTACTTGGACGAGATGTGGGACGAAGTTTGAAAGCTGGCAAGTTGGTCCCAAGAATTTATGCTTCCTTATGAAAAACTATATCTTCCAGCCAAGTCATTCTCCGAGCGACATGCGCTACAGGCATCCAGTAGGCGTTTTTGTCCCGTTGGAAACTCGAGCGCGAACTTCTACTGTATTTCTGCTGGTCGATAACCGCATCATACTGCCGAAGTAACATTTTCGGAAACCGATTCGTCGTTTAGAAGCTCTGAAGCTGGATCACCTGTCTCCCGGGTCAGTTCGGTAACGTTAAAAAGCTCAGACATTTTGTTTTCATGGATGCAAATGTGGCGGCAAACTGGCCATGCACCTCTCCAATCGACGCGACTTGCCATATTGCAGCCACAGACCAAAGGCGCATAACTTTTTAGTGAAGTCCGATCTAATTTTCCCCCTTAACGTGTGCTGTGACTTTTGTTAGCGAGAAGATAGCAAAATAAACAAAAGGTTACGGAATGCCTATTTTGAAGACCGCTTTTGGTGGAGCAGTTTCCGCATCTATTGCGTGTGCTGCATTTGCTGACGTTCCCGCGGGCGTAGCTGCCCTTGAAGCTGGTAATGTTTCAAGCGCGGTCGAAGAATTTCAGGCCGGATTTGACGACGGTGACGCGGATGGCGCGTTCTACATCGGGCGCTTGTTTGAGATGGGTTTGGGCACCGAACAAGACATGCGCCGCGCTGTCGAGCTCTATAGCGCTGCCGCTGACCAGGGGAGCGCTTTGGCTCAGAACAGGCTTGGCTTGATGTACCTGAATGGCGAATTGGTTCTTCAGGATTATCGGCGCGCCGCGGAATTGATTTGTGCGGCAGCTGAGTCAGGAGAGGCCAACAGCGTATTCAACTGCGGGTTGCTGTTTGCAGATGGGCAAGGCGTTGATCAGGATACGGTCAGAGCGGTGACCTATTGGCAGCAAGCCGCAGAGCAAAATCACGTGGCAGCGATCAACTATCTAGGCCAGGCCTATCGCGATGGCGCAGGTGTTGACCAGGATTCCGAGGCCGCCTTTGAGAATTTCTCGCGCACCGGAGGAGCTGGCAACCCTTTGGGGCTCTTAGAGCTAGCCAAAGCCTATCAATCTGGAAACGGCGTGGATCAGGATCTCGTCAAAGCGCATGGCTATGCCAACCTGGCCTCCGCACGGGGCATGGACGAGGCTCGCGTTCTGCGAGCTGCACTGAACGCACAGCTGAATCGCGAAGATCTGGCGGCAGCACAGAGTTTTGCTCGCGAATGGGAAGCAATGCCGCTGGATCAGGCTGCGCAGTAGCGCGCTTTCAGGCTTTGAGTTCTTGTCGGTTCAGATTGGTTTAGCTGTTATGAAACCCCCCCTTTTTTTCACGATTTCTGTTCTGTGTCTCCTGATCGGTTGCACAAATACTTCGACTGAGCGCCTGAAAGAGATCTACGGCGTCTCTCCGTCGAGCGACGGCGGCTATACGGTCTCCATAGAAGTGCGCGCAAACCATGCCGATCAGCAGGATAAGTTCAGCCAGAACGCATTCAACGAGATTTGTGCGGGACTCGCGACCATCACCACCCGAACCGTGTCGGAACCATTCAACAAGCAGACCACATACACACAGAAGACGTGGAATGCTGCTGCCCGGCAATTGGTCCAGACGGCGAGCTTCCCCGTAAACACGCCGCATGTTCGCATAACCTACAGGTTTGAATGCGCATGAGGAGCGGATCTCTATACCGGCTGGCCATGAGTATAGGTCTCGCCCTCTTCCAGTCGACGGCTTTGGCACAAGTGGCTGAGCCGCAGTCTACGAAAGAGGTGTTTTCGGACTGGCGCGTTCTATGCCAACCCGCAGCTGAGAGTACGTTCTGCCAGATGGTGCAAAGCGTCGCGGCTGAGGAGAACGGCCCACCTGTATTCCTGATGAGTGTATTCGAGGCAGAAGGCGCAGGTCAGAGCTACGCGGTTATGACGGTTCCGGTTGGTGTCTACTTGGCTCCGGGGGTTGAGCTGCATGTGGACAACCGCCAACCCTTCAAGGTTCTGTACGAAGTCTGCGACCAGCTTGGCTGCCACGCTGGATTTCAGATTAACGGGAATGTCCTGTCGGCCTTCCGCAAGGGGCTGGAGGTAAAGGCCCGGGTTTGGACGGCGCGCGACAAGGCTGTTGATTTCCCGGTTTCCCTTCAGGGCTTCACCGCTGCCTATAGGAATCTCAGTGCAGAGGGCGGAAACTGATGAGTCTACGGTCTCTTATCCTGCCCGCGACAACCGCTGTTGGATTGTCATTAATATCAGCGCCGAGCGCCTTGGCACAAGGCATCTTGCCGGACGAATTGCGGAGCATCGGCAACGATATCCAACAACAACAAGCCCAGCAAACGGAAGAACAGGAACGTCGTCGCCGGGAATTTGAAGAACGCGAAGACGCGGCACAGGATCAAACCGCTGGAGCTGAACTCTATGTTCCTCCTCCGGGTGGTCCCTGTTTCGAAATTCGCAGCATAGACCTCGAAGGGTTTGAGGCTTTCAAGCGTAAGCCTGAAGGATACCGAGATCTGATCGGCACCTGTGCGACCGCAGCTGACATCGCCCAGACACTGAACCTGATCAACACGTTCTATCAGGAGCTGGGTTTCATCACGACTCGTGCCTATGTGCCACAACAGGATGTGGCAGATGGGTCACTGGCAATCAGTATCGTACCGGGCCGCATCGAAGGCTATGTTTATGGAACCGGTAAACTAGCGGATGCACGTCTGAATACTGCTTTTCCGACTGAACGTGGTGATCTGCTAAACCTGCGGGATCTGGAGCAAGGGCTCGAGAATATCAACGCACCACGGTCAGCAAGTGGGCAGTTCCAGCTGGTGCCCGGAGAGACGCCGGGAGGATCCTTCATACAGGTCGATGTACAGGACCGCCGTCCCTGGTATCTGGATTTCCAGTTCGACAATTCCGGCTTTGAATCTACCGGTCGGGTCAAAGGCACCAGCACCTTTGGTCTCGACAACGGGTTAAACCTCAATGACCAGTTGAGGATTGGGATCACCACTACGCCGTTTGAGGATCGCGGGGAGCGCTACTCGGATTCTGTTTCTGTCAACTGGGGCCTGCCGGTGGGCAACTGGCTGTTCAATGCGGACCTCGGAGCCAGCGACTATCGGTTCATCACCGAAGGCATCAATCAATCCTTCGTCACAGAGGGGCGCAGCCAATACCTGATCCTATTGGCTGAGCGCCTGTTGGTGCGGAACCAGACCTCAAAGGTTTACGCCTACGGGGATCTGAAGCTGAACAGAACCAAAACCTCGATCAATGGTATCGACATCACCAGCCAACGACAGCGTCTGACAGTGGCCTCGCTGGGTCTTCGAGGCGAAAAGACGCTAGGACAGGGTCGGCTGTTCTGGAACATTGGCGTGAAAGCAGGCTTGGATGCTTTGGGGGCTGATATCCCAGAGCGCAGTGTGATCGATCAGGAGTTTCGCTTGGTGAAACTCCGCGCAGATTTTTCTGTTCCAATTGGAAAAAGCGGGCTCACCTACCGGAGTACACTCGCTGGTCAGTACTCTGACGATGTGTTGCCGGGGATCGACCAGTTCGGCATCGGTGGGTGGAGTACAGTTCGGGGATTTCATGACGAGAGCCTTTTTGGCGACACCGGGGTTTATTTGCGCAACACTGTCGAATGGAGTGCGTACAAAGCGCCAAAGCTCGAAGTGCGCATGAACGCGGGTCTGGATTTTGGGTATGTCAAACCGTCGGCCTTGCGCCGTTGGTCCCAGGATCATTTGGCCGGGATCAGCCTGGGTGCCGATGTCATCATGAACAATCAGGTCACATTGCAAATGCAGGTGGCGCATGCGCTGAGCCGGCCAGAGGACTCTCTGTTCAATACCAACCCTGCATTCCGTTCCGACAAGACCGTTGGGTATGTCAGCCTGAGGTTGTCGTTCTGATGAAGTTATTCGCCGTACATAGTTTTGGGAGTTTGTAACCATGCGTAGACGTGTTTTTGAGAAAGTCATTTCTTCGACTCTCGCGCTGGCTCTCACGATACAACCAGCTCTGCTTCATGCGCAGAACATTCAGCCTGTGAACCCGAATACAAGTCCGCGCCCACATGTGGACCAGTCGCTGATCGGCACCACCGTCATCAACATCTCGACACCAAATGGTGCGGGCGTCAGTCACGATGTCTACACCAACTTTCAGGCTAATGACCTGATCCTGAACAACTCAACCACGCTCACGGATACACAGCTTGGCGGTGTCATTGAAGGCAATGGCAACCTGACACCGGGGCAAGAGGCCGATCTTTGGATTGGGGAGGTTGTCGGAGGCAATCAGACCCAGTTGAACGGTATTCTGGAAGTGGCAGGGCCACAAATGGATGTGGTGGTCGCCAACGAGTTTGGCATAATGTGTGATGGCTGTGGCTTCATCAATACTGGCCGCGCAACGCTGACGACAGGCAAGCCGCAGTTTGCTGGCAATGGCGCGTTGACGGGCTTCGATGTGCGTCGCGGTACGGTCACAATCGGCACCGGAGGTTTGAACGCTGAGAATCGAATAGGTTTGACCGACACTAGCCGCGTGGACGTGATTGCGCGAGCGGCTGCGATCTACGGGAAGATGCGCGCGGATCAGCTCAACATTGTCGCCGGTGCCAATCAGGTCGACTATAACTGGTCCTACGACCCGGAAACCGGAGCAGTGACCGGGGTCACTGAGCAGGCCGGAGAAGGTGCAGCCCCGGCACTGGCCGTGGATGTTGCAGCCCTTGGCGGCATGTACGCCAATGCGATCCGTTTGATTGCCACCGAGAACGGCGTGGGTGTGCGTCTGAACGGGGACATGGCGTCCTCGACCAATATTGCGCTGCGCGCGGATGGGCAACTGACGCTGGGTGCGCCGCCGAATGGCCAAACGCCCCAGGTTCGTGCTGGTGGACGCGTCCAAGTCCGTAACCAGGGACCAATCGTTCTGGAAGGTGCGATTACCTCCGAGAGTGGTGATCTGATCGATATCAGAACCAGCAATGGCGACCTGATCTTCAACGGTCAGGCGGCGGGTGGTTCGATCCGTCTGGAAAGCGCGGGGATGCTGAACATCTCCGGCGCAATTGTCGCGCGTGAGGCCTTTGCGGCTGCATCAACTGGCAACTCGGTGGTACTGGACAGCGGTTCAGAGGTCTTTGCACGGTCCATTGATGTTGATGCGCTGATGCAACTGGCCTTCGATGGAAAGGCTGCTGCCCTTGAGGCGGCTTCGCTGACGGCCGGAGCCGAGGTTGCAACAGGTGCCAGTTCTGAACTGGTTGCGGAATCTGTGGCGCTCACCGGGGGTGACGCTCGGATTGAAGGTCAGGCGCAAGCACTTGAAAACCTGACCATTGAGGCGACAGGTGGGAGTGTCCACCACTCGGGCACGTCCCGTGGGCAAACTGTCACAATAACCGGCAATGAAGTTCAAGCAGGCGACGGATCGCAGATCGCCGCAGTGGGTGATTTGAGCGTTACTGCCAGACAACAGGCAAATATCAGCGGAGAACTTGTCGCCGGAGAGGAGCTGACGCTCAAATCCGCCGGGGCTGGGGTCGCTGTTGAAACGGGTGCCGAGATCCTGGCTGGATCCCTGGATATTGAGGCACAGACGCGTCTTGCCTTTGATGGCAAGGCTGCCGCCCTTGAGACGGCGTCGCTGACAGCCGGAGCCGAGCTTGCCGCGGGAGCGGATTCGGCGCTCCTGGCCGACAACGTAGTGCTAACCGGGGGAACCGCGCAGTTATCTGGTGAACTTCGAGCCGTTGATGGGTTGACGATTGAGGCAACGGATGGCGCGGTTGAGCATAGTGGTGTGTCTCGTGGGCAGAACGTTTCAATAACTGGCGACACCATTGAGACTGGCGATATGTCGCAGATCGCTGCGGTGGATGACCTGACTGTGACGGCAGCGGATCAGGTCCAAATTGATGGCGAGTTGGCCGCAGGGGCGGAGCTTGCATTCACATCGACAGGAGCGTCGGTCACAATCGAGGATGGTACTGAACTGGTGGCGGACACGCTCGACGTAGACGCCCAGGCACAAATTGCTCTCAACGGGCGGGCTGCGGTTCAGAATCAGGTCGCTCTCACGGCCGGAGCCGGACTTGCAACCGGAGACACATCCGAGCTTGTGGCCGGATCAATCACTCTCTCCGGCGCAACCGCACTGATCGCCGGGCAAGCCGAGGCACAGGATAGTGCTTCCATCGAAGCACGTGATGGCACACTGGAACATTTGGGCAGATCCCGCGGGCAGTCCGTCACCCTGTCCGGCGACCGTGTGCAAACCGGAGACAGCTCGCAAATTGCAGCCATTGCAGATGTGCAGGTAACAGCAACGGATCGGGCGGTAATTGATGGCACCATGATTGTAGGTCAACAGGCCGATCTTTCCGTGACATCCGGAGACCTTGATCTTCAAGGGCAGATAAACGCCCGCAACACCAATATTACAGTCTCCGGACAGACCAGCCTTGGCGCAGAGGCGCTGGCGGTGGGGCAGTCTGTGCTGGAATTGCAGTCGGGCGCGCTGGCCGGTGGCCTAGACGCGTGGGTTTTCAATCAGCTGCGCGCGGGCGATGGTCTTTCGGTCACGTTGGAAACCGGTGGGCTTACTGTCGCCGTATCAGAACGCGTTGAGTTCGATGGAGATCTTTTGCTTGATCTCGGTGGAGACCTGGAGAACCGAGGCGCGATCAAGGCGAGTGGAAATCTTCAACTGCGCAGTAGGTCTGATTTGAACAACCGCGGTGGTTTGTTGAAATCCGGCGAGACAATGCAACTAGTAGCCCGTGATGGTACGGTGCTGAACCAGTCCGGGCGTATTGAAGCAGATGGTGGTCTGGGCATCGAGGCCGAAACTTTCGTCAACCGTTACGATGGATTGCTGATTGAGCCTTCACTGCCCGGTGTTGAAGTTTTCGCAGGCACTCCGGACAACAAGACACTTACCGAAAATCTCTTCATTGATCCGGCTGATCTGAAACTATCCAGCTGTAGTCAAAGCCGCCAGAACAACTCTGGTGCAGTGTTAGGGGGAAGTTGTGCGACGATCTTCGATTTCAACGGAGTCAGATCAAACACCGGCGGCGTGACGTGGAGCTCCGGCAGCACAGTCACAACATCCGGCCCCGAGCCGGAACTCCTTTCTGGTGCTGGTATTGTCATCCAAGCGGACACGGTCATCAACGATGCAGGGCTTATCTCTGCGGTAGCTGGGATGGAAATTGAAAGTGACCGCTTTGAGAACAGGGCCTATGAGGACGACAAAGTTACTCATACAGCCACGTACACACGCCAGGAAACGGTCGAGGAGAACTTAGGCGGAGACAATGGCTGCGGGTGCCTGACACGCAGGACGGAGACTGTTGTTTATTCTCCGGTGGATCGGGCAGAGGCGGATGGCGCAAACGCAGCAACAGGTACGATTCTGGCGGGTGGAGCCGTCAACATCAGCAGCGCGACAGCGGTTACGAATGGCGATATCCGATCCGGAGCCACAAGTGTCATTTCTCCTAGAGAAAACTCCAACGTAAGCAAGGCGCCTCTACCCGATCTGATCGTCCCGGCCGCATCCCTGGCACCAGTGCAACCGGATGTTCTGGACCTGCCTGCACTGGCTCCGGTTCAACCGGATGTGGTGAACCTGCCATCTCTCGACGCGGTGCAGCCCGAACTTCAAACACTGGCAAGCCTGGATGTGTTGATTGGCGAGGGTCGCACTAATTTCGGAACAACGCCGGTTTCCCACGAGGACCTGCTCTCTTCCGACTATTTCCTGGATCGTTTGCAGATTCAGAATGAGCTGTTCCAGAACATCAACCGGCCCACCGAATGGAACGGATATCAAAGCGACGGCGTAAGCTTTGACGGTGGCAACGCTGTCCAAACACCCGGCTCAGAGTTCATCGGGTTTGGCGACCGGTTCGGCCTGTCCGAAAGCGGAGTGTTGGCATCGTTGGATAAGGCCAATGCATCTGAAAGTGGTGATCTGAAGATTACTGCCGGCAGCATCACGGGTTCTGGTGGGTTGCTGATTGCAGAAGGCGGCTCCCTGTCCCTGACGTCGTTCGGCAACATTGATTTTGAAGACACCGAACTTGGTGGCGACCTGGTCAATATCATCACAGGCGGAGATTTCTCCGGTAAAGCTCTGGTGATCAGATCGGCTTCTGACACATCAATTTTTGCTGCTGGAAGCGTCACCATCGAAGGTCTGGCGCAAACAGAAGAATATTACACCAACACAAGCGTCACCAAGATCAACGAGAATCTTGCCTCGCGCTTTGACGTGGGTGGTGACCTGTCGATCATCTCCTCTGCTGACATGACACTGGCCGGTGTTCAGGCGCAGGTCACAGGGGACACGCGGTTGACGGCGGGTGGCAGCCTCTACCTGCTCGCCGAGCAATCTGGCGTGCAATACAGTGAGGGCGATGCGAAGAACGGGACGGATCGCCTGACCCTGACTGCCCAGGTTACGCAACTGTCTACAGGTGCGGACTTCATCGCCAACGCGGGCGGAGACGCGGTACTGGTCGGTACACAGATTGATGCAGGCGGAAAAGCACATCTGGCAGCGGCCGGCGATGTAGTTCTGGCTGCGGCGCAAGACATAGCTAAATCTGAAACCCGTAAAACCAGTAGAGGGTTCCTGTCGAAGAAGAAGGAGACGCGATCTACGCTTGCCGTCACCAATCGGGGCGTCGGGATCACAGCAGGTGGCGACATCGAAGTTATCGCCGAGACAGGTGACCTGACCACGGCCGGGACGGAATTCGCCAGCGCCTCCGGTGACATCAACCTCACTGCGACCGAGGGCAACATACTCGTCGGGACCTACACCGATGTGTTTGAAGAGACGCATACCAAAGAGAAGAGTTACCTTGGTGGGCTGCTGAGCAAATCCAGCCAGTTGCACACGGTCGATCACATCAACACCGGCACAGATGCGTTGGCAGCGCTCGATCTCAGCATCGTGTCCGGCTCAGACACCACTTTGGTCGGCGCAACGCTGTCAGCTGGCCAGAACCTGAACATCACAACCGGGGGTGATTTCTCGGTACGGGCCGCAATCGACAGCCACCGCTCAGAGTTCTTCGAGACCGACATGGGTCTGGTCACCATGACCACGATCACCGAGACCAGCTTTACGGAAGCGGCCGTTCTGACCGAATTGCTCGCCGGACAAGGCATGAACTTCGACATCGGTGGCGATGCTGAGTTGGTGGTGTATCAAACCGCAGGTGTTGATGCGCCCAACCCGCAAGATCTCCACCCTGAGGAGCTTCTGGCCATCGACGGGTTGGAACTGATCAGCCAGGAACTGGCGGATGAGTATTTCTATGAAGAGAAAACTCAGCTCTCGCCCGCGTTCAAAGCGTTGGTGTCAATTGTGGTGGCGGCGTATGTTGCACCGGCACTTGTCGGTGAATTGCTTCCACAACTAGCAACAGCGGCAAGCGCACAAAGTGCCACGGCACTTACGACGGGTCTTTACAACGGCACGACTGCCTTCACCTCAACGGCACTTGTCGAAACGCTGGATGGCGTCGTCGCCGGAGATCTCGATCTGGACGCGATCCTGGAAGCCGCCGCGTTCTCCGGTGTATCTGCTGGTCTGACCTCGGGCATCAACCTGAACATCCCTGAAAGCAGCTCCCTAAATGATGCGTTGATCAGTGGTCTTGGTAATCCGCAAGGTCCACAACTCACTGTGGCAGGTATTCTGGAAGGAGCCTTGGACGGCTCAATTTCCTCCGGTCTGAGTTCAGCCGTCTATGGAACTGACTTCGCTGATGGTTTCTCAGCAAGCCTTGTACAGACAGTCACCAACCTGGCGCTGGCAGATGCTCAGTTTGAGATCGGTGGGTTGTTCACCGACGAAAACGGTATCCCCATCAACGGTGGGGAAGGCTCGGCCGGCCATATGTTGTTGCATGCTTTGGCAGGATGTGCCGCAGCCGAAGCGTCCGGTGCGGACTGTAAATCAGGAGCGGCAGCCGGAATTGCGGCCAGTGTCTATTCCGGTATCGCCGGGAATAGTTCCCTCAGCATTGAAGAACAGAATCGATTGGCTTCTGTCGTTGGCGCCGTTGCCGGATATCTGGTTTCAGGCGGAGAAGCGGATAACGTCAGTACAGGATCATTCGTTGGTCAATCTGCAATCCTCAACAACTACCTGAAGCATACAGATCTGGCGAATTTGCAAGCCGCTCTTGAAGCATGCCATGCTCAGGATGGCGGATGCTCAAAGGCAGATCAGCTCGATATTGCAGCTCATTTTGCCAATGTTGGTCTTCAGAATGACCGAGAGCTTGCAAACACGTGCTTTACCAACGAGTGCCTTGAGCGCTTCATGGCCGAAGCCGCCAAATATAACGAAGTGCTTACGGCGCTGCGCGATGAAAGCCCAATTGCTGCTGACCAACTGGCTGTTTCGGGTGCGCTGTTTGTATCTGGTCCTGCGCAGCAGCAACTCTATCAGAACATAGACTTCCTGAACGGCTATGAGGACTACCAAGAAACCCGCTGCGGAGGCGTGTCCGATGGTGCTTGCGCCGAAGCCTATACTGAGGCTTACGCTGACTACCTAGACGATGTCGAAACAGTTGAGGCGACGAAGCAGTTTTTAGCGGTGGTAACCGGTGCTGTGGCGCTCGGCCCCTCTGTCTGTGCGGCTACTCCTAGAACGTGCGTTGCGCTAGGTGTTTCTGACGTGATTGAATGCGCCTCTGGCAACATCACATCGTGCTCTCCTGGGCCAAACCTTCAGGGTACTGGTATAAAGGTAAATGGCAGCGCACCAAATAGAACATCAATCGAGACATCCAGCGGTGCGATTGTTCGCCCAGCGGATAGTCCGAACTATTCTGTAGCCACTGAGGTAAGGTTGCCTTCAAACGCGTATCCAGGGGTTTCACGTAGGCGTCATAATCAGATTTCCAACCAGGCTCTGCACGAATCTTTTGAAGCAGACGCTACATTTGCTGCTCGAATGGAAAGCTTGTATCCGGGTATTGTTGATGGTGTTAGGCCCGGGCCAAGGGGAGCTTTCCCAGATGGTCGACCTACACCTGATGTTACATGGCACCATGGGACGGAACCAGGTCAGATGCAGCTAATTCCAAGAGATCATCATATTGCGCCCGGCCCGGTGCAGGATGCGTTGCATCCTGGCCCAAATCGAGGTGGCGGTTTTGCAGATTGGGGAACAGAATGATTGAGACTACTTTAGGAGAAATCTTAAGCGATATTGATTATTTCCCATGGAGAAACTGGGTTTTCGTGCGGGATGTAATATGCGTCTCTTCTGCGTCGTCTTGCTTGGTGGTTGACACCACCGATGCAGAAACCGGTTCTGATGGGTTTACTCCACTTGAAGTTGAAAAACGAGAGATGGCAGAATTCTTGTCGATCCAGGATTTGAAGGACGTCATTGAAGTCTTGGAGCGTTCAAACCGGGATGCACCGATAGAGTTGAAATGTGCTGCCGCAGCATACTACTTTGAGCATGACGCGTTCATGCCACCTAGTAACGCCGTATGACGTTTCTGCGTCATATCATCTGCCTCGTAGCCGCACTGCTGTTCTCTGTACTGAGCGCAGTAGCCATTCCAATGGCTCCAACAGCAACACACCAAGCTGAGATTTTCCAATACCAAAAAGCGGCAGTAGCTGAACACATCGATTGAGCCACGAAGTGGAAGAAACGCGCGAATTAATGGAAGAACTATGGTGAATTTTTCAGTTAGGTTTTGGTGGAGCCTAGGGGAGTCGAACCCCTGACCTCTTGCATGCCATGCAAGCGCTCTCCCAACTGAGCTAAGGCCCCTTCCAGGTACCGCCGTAGCGGTGGACGGACGTTTATGAGACGACGGCAATGAGTGCAAGTCCAAAAATGGATTATGCGGAAAAGTTTCTGCCTCACATCCGGGGGTAGTCAGAGGCGGCGCAAGGGCCGCCCCGGACCGGTTTTAGCTGTCGTCTTCCGCTGGCATATCGGTGATCTCTTCCAGCGAGACTTCTTCGCTGCTGTCGTCATCATCGTCCAGCAGATCATCGTCCAGTTCGACGTCGACACTGTCGTCATCGTCCAGAACCAGTTCTTCTTCCGACGCATTTTCGCGTGCTTTTGCCGATGCGGCATCTTCCGCATCTGCTGCGATCATCCGGCTCTTGCCGGTTTCAAGCTCCACGATCTCGCCGGTGTAGGGGCTGATGATCGGGTTCTTGTTCAGGTCGTAAAACCGCTTACCGGTGGTCGGGCAAACGCGCTTTACACCCCATTCTTCCTTGGGCATTTCAGATCCCCTTGATATCAGGTGAGTCGTAGTAATGATTCAGGTCACGTGCCACATGCAGCGGGCACTGTCAAAGCCTTTGAGCAGGAGAAACAGGCACATGGGGGATCACGCATTGCCCGGAAAACCGCCGGTGCCGCTAACGCTGCGCAAATCGGCTAGGGCGCGGCGTATCAGCTTGCGGATTTCTCAATTGGATGGGCGGGTTACACTGACCTACCCTAAAGGTGTGGCTGAAGCCGAGGCGCTGAATTTCGCCAAGGTCAAGGAAGACTGGATCCGTCAGCATCTTGAGGACCGACCCAACCCATCAGCCGTAGGATTCGGGCAATCTATCCCCATAGAAGGCAAAGATAGGCGAATCGTACCCGCAGAGGGTCGACGTGTCCTGCTGCGGGACGCAGAGGTTGCAGTCCCCAAAGGGGCCGAAGCCCGGCGATTGGCAAGGTTCTTAAAGGAACTGGCGCGGGATCGCCTGACCGAGGCCTGCGACGATTATGCGACAATGCTGGGCCGACCTTACTCCAGCCTGACCTTGCGCGATACGCGGTCCCGTTGGGGATCGTGCAGTTCGGCTGGTGGTCTGATGTTTTCGTGGCGCCTGATCCTCGCGCCATCCGACATCCTGCATTATGTCGCCGCGCATGAGGTCGCGCATCTGGCCGAAATGAACCATTCGCCCGCGTTCTGGTCGCAGGTCGAGCGCCTGTTTGGTGACTGCAAAGCCCAAAGGCGCTGGCTGCGCGACAACGGGGCGCAGCTTCACCAGTACAGATTTGATAGCACTACGAGTTGACCGCGCGGCGATTTGTGATCACATGGGGTTATGTTAAGCGCTCGCCCAACCGACACCCAACCTGCAGCTCATGATCTGGTCTATCGAGCCCTGCGCTCGCGTATCATGCACGGTGACATAGCGCCCGGGCAGGCGTTGACCCTGCGCGGGATCGGCAAGGAATTTGATGTCTCGATGACGCCTGCGCGCGAAGCGGTGCGGCGACTGGTGGCCGAAGGGGCGTTGTTTCTGTCTTCCTCGGGTCGGGTGTCCACGCCCGAGCTGACCAATGACCGTATCGAAGAGTTGGCGGCTCTGCGTGCACTGCTCGAGGTCGAACTGGCCAGCCGTGCATTGCCCCGTGCACATATGGCCCTGATCGACCGCTTGCAGAGCATCAACATGACCGTCGCGGAAATGGTCACGAAACGGGATGCTGTCGGTTACATACGGTCGAACCTGGAATTCCATCGTACGTTGTATCTGCGTGCTCAGGCTCCGGCGATGCTGGCCATTGTGGAAACGGTCTGGCTTCAGTTGGGACCGACGATGCGGGCGCTTTACGGGCGGTTGCGGCGGACAGAACCGCCGCATTATCACAAGCTGATCATCGCCGCGTTGAAGGCGGGGGATGAGCCCGGATTGAGGCTGGCTGTACGTTCGGATGTGACCCAAGGGTTGCGGATGCTGGTCAGTTAAGCGGCTTGTCGCCGAAGTGATCGGGTTGGCTTTTCCAAGCACCGCAGAACTAGCTTGCGCACTTGGTCTGCGATACTCTGACCCAAATCACAACAAGAGCAGATTTCAGACATGATCAATCGACGCCTATTTTCAGTTGGACTTGGGTCAACGTTTTTGGCCGCCTGTTCCGGTGGCACGCCAACCAGCGCCCCGGCAACGCGGATGCGGGCCGTCCCCAACGCAGGCTATGACGCCTGGGTTGCCGGCTTTAAGTCCCGCGCGGCCTCGCAAGGTATTTCTCAGACCACCATCAACCGGGCCTTTCAGGGGGCGGGGTACCTGCCGGGCGTGATCGAGCGAGATCGCAATCAGGTCGAATTCAAACGCTCGCTTGAGGATTATCTGGCGATTGCAGCTTCTGATGAAAGGATCGCAACCGGCAAGCAGATGCTGGTGCGCCATGCCGGAACCCTGTCAGAGATCGAGGCAAAATACGGCGTCGACAAAGAGGTTATCGTTGCCGTCTGGGGCCTGGAAAGCCGGTATGGATCTCGCCGGGGAGATGTGCCGGTGGTGTCGGCAGTGTCGACCCTGGCTTATGACGGGCGTCGCGGCGCGTTCTTTGAAAAGCAGCTGATCGCTGCCCTTAAGATCATTCAAGAGGGTGACACGACGCCCGCGAACATGACCGGCAGCTGGGCCGGGGCAATGGGGCACACACAGTTCATCCCGACGTCTTACTTGGCTTATGCGGTGGATTTCACCGGTGATGGCCGTCGGGACATCTGGTCCGAGGATCCCACGGATTCTTTGGCCTCGACCGCCGCCTATCTGGCGCGGGCTGGCTGGGTGCGCGGGCAGCCATGGGGTGGCGAAGCTGGCACTGTTTCGGGAACACCGGTCGCGGTGTTACAGCCGCAAACGCCGGGGCCGCGCATTGCGGTGTTCCGCAATTTCCAGGTGATCAAGCGCTATAATAACTCGGACAGCTACGCGATCGGCGTTGGACATTTGTCTGACCGGATCGCTGGTGGTGCGCCGTTTCAGGCCTCGTTCGGGCCCGATGCGACCGGGTTGACGCTTGAGGATCGCAAAGAGCTGCAGCGCCGTCTGACATCTGCAGGATATGACACGCAGGGCGCGGATGGGGTTATCGGCAACAACACGAAATCCGCTATCAGCGCATATCAACGCGCCAGTGGTTTCGCCGTAACCGGGGAGCCTTCAGCGGCTTTGTTGCGCCAGCTCGGCGGCTGACGGTTTATGCCGCCAACCCTTTAGACCCGATATCCAGGAACTTTTGGCGGCGGTCCTTGATCAGGGCTGCTGCATCCTTGCCATCCAGCTCTTTCAGCATGGCAGCAATGGCGCCACGTACAGAGTCGACCGTTGCGGCGCGGTCGCGATGTGCGCCGCCTTTGGGTTCGGTGATGATGTGATCACAGACGCCCAGCTTTTGCAGGTCTTGTGCGGTCAAGCGCAGGGCTTCGGCGGCCTCACGCATTTTCTCCGAATCTTTCCACAGGATCGACGCGCAGCCTTCGGGCGAGATCACCGAATAAACCGAATGCTCCAGCATCGCGACGCGGTTTGCCGTGGCAAATGCCACCGCACCGCCGGAACCACCTTCGCCGATGATCACAGACACCAAAGGCACGCCGATCTTCAGGCACATCTCGGTCGACCGTGCGATGGCCTCGGACTGACCGCGTTCTTCGGCACCTTTGCCCGGATATGCGCCGGCCGTGTCGATCAGGGTGATGACGGGCAAACCGAAACGTCCGGCCATTTCCATCAGGCGCACGGCCTTGCGATACCCCTCGGGTCGGGCCATGCCGAAATTTCGTTCAATCCGCGATTTGGTATCCGAGCCTTTTTCGTGTCCGATCACCATGACAGGCTGATCATCGAAACGGGCCAGACCACCAATCACAGCCAGATCGTCGGCAAAGTTGCGATCACCTGCCAGCGGCGTGAATTCGGTAAACAACTCTGCCACGTAATCCTGGCAATGGGGGCGTTCGGGGTGACGCGCGACCTGACATTTCCGCCACGGAGTGAGGTCACCGTAAAGCTCGTCCAGCAGCTTGGCAGCCTTGGCGTCCAGCGCAGCGGCTTCTTCGGCCACGTCCATCTCTTCGTTGGCACGGGCCAGCGCGCGCAGTTCCTCGGCCTTGCCTTCGATCTCGGCCAGGGGTTTTTCGAAATCCAGATACTGGGTCATGACGCCTCTCAACGCGGAAGTTCCATGCTATATGAACTTGCTGTCAGAGGAATGCAACACAAGGTAAAGCGGGCCCAGATCAAGGACTGCGTCGGTATGGGTCACTTCACAGGTACGTAGCTGGACGGTAGGCCGTTTTCGTCAGCGTTCACCATGTAGTACTGGTTCTCGCCGCTGTCCCAGACCAGAAATGCGTCCGCGCCTTCGGGTTTGGTCTGTTCGCCCCATGGGGCCTGAATGGTCAGAGCATCGTTTTTTGCATATCCCAGATCAGACAGGCGCAGCATATCAACCGGTGTTGTCTTGAGCGCGCCGACAATGCCGGGCGCCTGATCTTCGAACATCGCCTTGACCTCAGGGGTCATGTCCAGCCGTTCGATCAGGCGCGTATTCTTGGCGGCAACATCGTCCAGGGAAACCAGCTCGTAGGCCTCGTCAAACGTGCTCTTTCCGATGATGTAGAAGTCCGGGCCATCCTTGCGGAACTGCAGCGCAATGATCGAGCCGGTATTCTCGGTCAGGTAAGCCTGATCGTAACTGGTGCCATCAACCGAACCGAGGTTGTCGCGGATCGCCTCGGGGATGGCGTCGAAGTCATCGCTGGTCAGCTGCCAGCCCAGGATTGGGCGATCCTTGATATAGGCTTCGGGCGCCGGGTTATGCTGGCTGACACGTTCAGAAATAATGGATTGTGTCTGGACGTCATCGGCCTGCGCAATAGCCGGCATTGCGGCAAGGATGGCGGCAAACAGGATTTGGTGGAGCGGGCGAGATGGATTGTTCATATCAGTCCTCATTTACCATGTTGAATAATCTATTGATCTCGAGAGTAATACGCCCAGTGTAACATTCTTACGTGTGTTATCCGATGTGAATTCAGCGAGATTTGTGGCTGCGGCATATGCATCCGTAGGGGGGGCAAATAGAAAGGATGCTGATGACGACCCGTTATGAAGACCGCGTTTTGCGAGTGTTGGCCCACGTTCACGATAATCAGGCTGAAGACCTGCCGCTGAAATTGCTCAGTTCGGGTATAGAACCGGGTAGAGCGAGCCGACGAGCAGAGCCGCCATTGTCCAGTTAAAAACCATCAACCGGCGCGGGTTTGTCAGGATGCGCGCCATTTGCTGTCCCAGAACGGTCCATGTGCTGACCGAGGGCAGGTTGACTGCTCCGAAAACAAGGGCCACGACAACGATGGCCTGAAGGGTCTGATCCGGTGTGTAGGCGGTTGTGGCTGTCAGGGCCATGGCCCAGGCCTTTGGATTGACCCACTGAAAGGCTGCCGCCTGTAGGAACGTCATCGGCGTGCCTGTCGTGCTTTGTCCCTTCGCCGGGGCAGCATGTGCGATTTTCCAAGCAAGGAACAGAAGATACGCAACAGAGGCGAATTTCAGCACCGTGTAGCTGATCGGATATCTGTCGAATAGCTGCACCAGTCCAGTGCCGACCAATAGCACCATGAAGGTAAACCCAAGCCCGATCCCCAGCATGTGCGGGACGCTTTTGCGAAAACCGAAATTGGCCCCAGACGCCATCAGCATCAGGTTGTTGGGTCCAGGTGTAATGGACGAGACAAAAGCAAAGGCGATCAGGGCCAGAAGGATATCGTAGGTCATAAGTTGGATAATTGCTGCAAACCGAACAAATGAAATTGCGTTTTAATGCGCGGTCTCGTTAATATCACAATCAATGGCGAAAATTGACCACATAAATCAGCAAATATTGCGAGAGCTTTCGCAAGACGGCCGCATCAGTAATCTGGATCTGGCAGACCGGGTGGGGCTATCTCCTTCCGCCTGCCTGCGCCGCGTGCAGGAGTTGGAGCGTTCGGGTGTAATCTCGGGCTACCGCGCAGTCCTGAACCCATCCGAGATAGGCGTCGGATTCGTTGCCTATATCGGCGTTGGGCTGGGTGAACATACCAAGGCTGCACAGGAAGGGTTCGAACGCGCCCTACAACGTGTGCCGGAAGTGGTCGAATGCCACAATATCACGGGGACCATCGAATACCTGTTGCGCGTGGAATGCGCGGACTTACCTTCGTACAAGACATTCCACACCGAAGTTTTGGGAACACTGCCACATGTGACGTCGATCACGTCTTATGTGGTGATGGATTCACCCAAAGATATGCGCGCCTGACGTTGGAATTGTGATCTTCAACCGGCTTGCAGGGTGAATTTTCGCAGCCTAGTGTCTTCTCAAAGGCCGAATTGGGACAAACCATAAAAGGCCGCACACAGGGAGAAGACAATGAAACTTATTCGGATCGGAGCGCTGGCCACTGCGGTGGCAGTAATCGCTGGCGCGGCTTTGTCCGCGCCGCTGAAGCTGGAGCCAGCAAGCCCGCAGCCATCGGGGCTGAAGCCTGGCTTGTCAGTTAAATATGCATGGGCTGGCAAGCCGCCTGCCAGAATCCAATCGATCAGCAGCGCAAAGCGGCTTTTGAAGACCGACAGCCAACCGGGGCAATCGCTTCGGGGGCTGGACTATCGTGACACCAGCAAGGGTGATCCGGTTATGACTCACCCCGAACATTACAACGTAGCGGCTGATATTCAGGGCTATATCAAGTTCGACGCGCCCGGAGTCTATGAATTAGCTACTTATTCCAATGACGGCATCGAGGCGTGGATCGGCGGGCAGAATGTAGGGAATGCGGGCGGCTCGCAGCCTTGTTCGGCCAATGAGCAGGTGGAAGTCGAAGTGCCCAAGGCGGGTTGGTACGAAGTTAAAATCTACTACTATCAGAAATATGGGACGTCATGTCTGATGATGAAATGGGGAAAAGCGGGCGAAAAGTTAAAGTGGACTCCTAACAGCGCCTTTGCTCGCTGAGTACCATACAAGTTAGGTTTTTAAGGCGCCCCGTGGGGCGCCTTTTTTGATTGAATCAGCTCGCGGCAATCAATTCGGCCTGCGCAACGATCACCTCGGCCTGTTTGATCGAGGCGATGTCGACCAGACGACCTTTGTAAACGGTTGCGCCTTCGCCATTGGCTTTGGCCTGCTCCATCGCAGCCAGGATTTCGCGTGCCTCGGACACGGCTTCATCTGATGGGGTGAAGACCTGGTTGGCCAACGCGATCTGCTTGGGGTGGATCGCCCATTTTCCGACCATACCCAAGGTAGCCGAACGTTTTGCCTGGGCGATGTAGCCTTCGTCGTCTGAGAAGTCGCCAAAGGGCCCGTCCACAGGCAGAACGCCATGTGTCCGGCATGCCGCAACAATGGCAGCCTGCGCCCAATGCCACGGGTCGGACCAGTGCTTTTCGCCTTCGCGCAGCATGTAATAGTTTTCCTGCGTGCCGCCGATACCGGTGGTCTGCATCCCCATCGAGGCTGCAAAATCAGCTGCACCCAGGCTCATCGCTTGCATGCGCGGAGACGAGGCCGCGATCTCTTCGACATGGGCAACGCCGGCTGCGGATTCGATGATGACCTCAAAGCTGACGGGCTTTGTACGGCCCTTTGCGCGCTCGATGGCAGTGACCAGCGCGTCCACAGCGTAGACATCCGCCGCGCAGCCGACCTTGGGGATCATGATCTGATCCAGCCGGTCGCCGGCCTGTTCCAGCAGGTCCACCACATCGCGGTACCAATAGGGTGTGTCCAGCCCATTGATGCGCACGGACATGTATTTGTTGCCCCAATCGACGGTGTTCAGAGCTTCGATCACATTTGCGCGCGCGGCGTCCTTGTCCGACGGCGCGACCGAGTCCTCGAGATCGAGGTTGATGACATCGGCTGCCGACGCGGCCATTTTCGGGAACAGTTTGATGTTTGATCCCGGTCCGAACAACTGACAACGGTTGGGGCGCGCGGGGGCGGCGGGTTGGATGCGAAAGCTCATCTGGACCTCGTGCGAGAAAGGAAATTACGATTTTCTTGCCTCATGGGGTATTAAATTGCGCAGGCCATAGCAAGCATCTTTGTGCAGCTGCGGCAATGCAATCGCAGCAATTGCCGCAATACAGGGTCAAAACAGTGATTAAAGTTTAATCGCTTTGAAAACTTGAAAGATCAGTGCGCCATTTAGGGAGAAGGCGCAAAAATTTCCCACGTGACGGGGCGTTGTCGGACGAAAACGCGAAACACTCGTGGAAATCGTCCCCTAGATTGCGCCAGAATCAAAGGAGTGAACCGCAATGATCGAGACACCGTACCTGCTGTTTTTGGGCGATGCGCCCGACCAATTGGCGGCCAAAGTTGCAATCGGCATCAAGGACTGGCGTCCTGAGAATGCCGTTGGCCAGTACCGTATGGAAGGTTGCAAGGCTGATCTGGGCCTGACCGACATGTCCCTGACCGAGGCGAAGGAAGCCGGCGCCAAGACGCTGGTTATCGGCGTCGCCAACCGTGGTGGCGTGATCAGCCAGGAATGGAAGAAGGTTCTGGTCATGGCGTTGGAGGAAGGCTTTGACCTCGCCTCTGGCCTGCACAACCTGCTGAGCGATGAGCCCGATCTGGTTGCCGTCGCCGAGGCCACCGGCCGCAAGCTGCACGATGTTCGTGTGCCTTCAGTGGAATACCCAATTGCAAACGGCATCAAGCGCAAGGGCAAGCGCTGCTTGGCGGTTGGGACCGATTGCTCGGTTGGTAAGATGTATACGGCCATGGCAATGGATGCCGAGATGCGCCAGCGCGGTATGAAGTCGACCTTCCGTGCGACCGGTCAGACCGGCATCCTGATCACTGGGGACGGCGTGCCGTTGGACGCGGTCATCGCGGATTTTATGGCCGGTTCGGTCGAATGGCTGACACCTGACAACGATGATGATCATTGGGATCTTATCGAAGGGCAGGGGTCGCTGTTCCACGTGTCCTATTCCGGTGTAACTATGGCGCTGATCCACGGCGGCCAGCCGGATGCGCTGATCCTGAGCCATGAGCCGACCCGCGACCATATGCGTGGGCTGCCAACCTATCAACTGCCGACATTGGAAGCGCTGCGCGACACGGCATTGGGTCTGGCCAAGGTTGCCAATCCGGATTGTCAGGTCGTCGGTATTTCGGTGAACACCCAGCATATGTCCGAAGAGGACGCCACCGCGTATCTGGCCAAAGTCGAGGCTGAAATGGGCCTGCCCGCGACCGACCCGTTCCGCTTTGGGTCGGGCAAACTGGTGGATGCGCTGGCCGCACTGTGATCTAAGCGCGCCGGAGGCGGGGTTGTCCGCCTTCGGCGAGAATGTTTTGAAAAGATGAAGGAGCTGGCGCGTGCAGGTAGAAATCTCTCGTGACGTGTTTCGGCTGGCGCAGGTTTTTACGATCTCGCGCGGGTCTCGGACCGAGGCCAAGGTGCTGACGGTTCGGATTTCTGACGGAACCTATCAGGGGTGGGGCGAATGCGTGCCCTATGCCAGGTACGATGAAACGCTGGACTCGGTCGAGGCCGAGATTGCAGCTTTGCCTGCCGAGTTTACCCGCGACAGCCTGATGGACCTTTTGCCTGCCGGCGCGGCACGGAATGCGGTTGATTGCGCCCTTTGGGACCTTGAGGCCAAGCGCGCAGGAAAGCGGGCCTGGGATTTGGCCGGGCTGCCGGTTCCGGGGCCAGAAATCACAGCGTATACGCTGTCGTTGGATACCCCGGAAAAGATGCAGGCGCAGGCCGCAGCCAATGCGCATCGACCCTTGCTGAAGATCAAGCTGGGCACACCGGATGACATGCCCCGGCTGGAGGCCGTGCGCGCAGGTGCACCGGATGCCACGATCATCGTGGACGCCAACGAAGGCTGGTCAGCGGCGGTTTACGCCGACCTTGCCCCACATCTGGTTCGTTTGGGTGTGGCCCTGGTCGAGCAGCCTTTGCCCGCCGGGGAAGATGACGCCCTGATTGGAATGGAGCGCCCCGTGCCGGTGTGTGCTGACGAGTCCTGTCATGATCGCACAAGCCTTCCGGGCCTCAAGGGCAAGTACGATGTAGTCAACATCAAGCTCGACAAAACGGGCGGCCTGACCGAGGCGCTGGCACTGCGCCAGCAGGCGCTGGCTGAAGGCTATCGCGTGATGGTCGGATGCATGGTTGGCAGCTCGCTTGCCATGGCGCCTGCGACACTGTTGGCACAGGGCGTGATGGTAACAGACCTTGACGGGCCGCTTCTGCTGGCCGAAGACCGCGACAACCCGCTGATTTTTGATGATGCCGGAGTGCACCCGCCCAAAGCGGACCTCTGGGGCTGAGGAGACAAGACATGACCCGCACCGTTTATGTAAATGGCGAATACCTGCCCGAGACCGAGGCCAAGGTGTCCATCTTTGACCGTGGTTTTCTGTTTGCAGACGCTGTCTACGAGGTTACCAGCGTTCTGGATGGCAAGCTGATCGATTTCGAAGGTCACGCCGTGCGTCTGAAGCGGTCTCTGGATGAGCTGGAGATGGCTGAGCCCTGCACCAAGGATGAGCTGCTTGAAATTCATCGCAAGCTGGTAGAGCTGAACGGCATCGAAGAAGGGCTTATCTACCTGCAGGTCAGCCGTGGATCGGATGGCGACCGCGATTTTGTGTTCCCGTCGGCGGATACCAAGCCCAGCCTCGTGCTGTTCACTCAGAACAAGCCCGGCCTGGCCGACAGTCCCGCAGCCAAGAAGGGTGCCAAGATCATCTCGATCGAAGACATCCGCTGGGGCCGCCGGGACATCAAGACCGTTCAGCTGCTGTACCCATCGATGGGTAAGATGATGGCCAAGAAGGCTGGCTGTGACGATGCGTGGTTGATCGAGGACGGTTATGTGACCGAGGGCACTAGCAACAACGCCTACTACGTCAAGGATGGCAAGATTGTCACCCGCCCGCTGTCGAACGACATTCTGCATGGCATCACCCGCAAGGCCGTGCTGCGCATGGCGGCCGAGGCACAGATGGAAGTCGAAGAGCGCCTGTTCACCATTGATGAGGCGAAGGAAGCGGATGAGGCTTTCACCACTTCGGCTAGCGCGTTTGTCATGCCAGTGGTCGAGATTGACGGGGTTGCGCTGGGCGACGGTACACCGGGACCCATCGCCAAGCGTTTGCGAGAGATTTATCTCGACGAAAGTCGCAAGGTCGCAATCTAAAGAAAAGGCCCGCCAGATTGGCGGGCCTCTTTCGTTTTGGGCGTCAGCCCTTGTTCGTTACATTCTCTTCGAACGCGACTTTGAAGGCGGCCTGTTTTTCCGGGCTGGCGTCGGTCTGGTAATTGGCTTTCCACTCATCCATGGTCATGCCGTAGAAAACTTGACGGGCTTCGTCCTTGCCCATTTCAATGCCTTTTTCGTTGGCTGCTTCTTGATACCACCGCGACAGACAGTTGCGGCAGAACCCGGCCAGATTCATCATGTCGATGTTTTGCACATCAGTGCGGTCCTCCATCAGATGCTGTTGCAAGCGACGGAATGCGGCGGCCTGAAGTTCGATTTCGGTTTGCTTGTCCATGGTCTGGCTCCGGATGACAGAAATGCGTGCTGTATGTGACCTAGCGGCCCGTGGGCGATGTTTCAATAATCAGCGTATCAGGCCAGTTTTAAAGCCAGCCATGGGGTGATGCAGAAGATCAGCGTCAGGATCTTATAATTTGCCAGGTACCGGAAATACGCCCTTTTCACTGCGGGGCGTTCCATCTGGAACATTTTGCCGTGAATGCCAGCGATCCAGTCCTGCAACAGCAAGATCATCACGGTTGTGAACAGCAGAACCGCGATGTTAAGCACAGCCATCCAGCCAAAGATGGACGTCAGAAACTCCTGTGTCATTGTGGCCTCCTTTCCCAATAATATGGGGTCTGGGGCGGGTTCTCACAATGAAGTGAGGGCTTTTGTCACAACCCGCTTTCGCCCAGTGCGTCCTGCAGGATAGGGGCTAGCCGCTCGGCCCATTCTCGCTGTCCTGCGTGTTCGGCAATCAGATCATTGCGCAGCTCGATCAGTGCGTTGGGGCGACCAAAACTGGTACAGTGTTTGTCAATGGCATCACCGGGCAGCACGCCGGTGTAAGGTTCGTTAACGCCGACGCAAAGGTCACCCTCGGCCTCAAGACGGTTGATCAACGGGCCCGAGAATCGTTCATCCGGAGTATGCAGAACGCCAATGTGCCAAGGGCGGGGATCACGACCCCTTAGTTGCCGCGTGAACGAGTGCATTGACACGATTACCGCATGCGGCAACGCGGCCATTTGCGCCAGCGCGTCATGATACGGGCGATAGCACATGTTCAAACGCCGCTCTCGTTCTGCCGCATCGGCGTGCCGGTTGCCGGGAATGATCGACCCGTCATAGAGCTTCATCAGCAAGGTCGGATCATCTTCGCCGCGGTTCGGATCAATCACGAGGCGGGAAAAATTGGCTGCGATTACGGGCGCATTCAAAAGCTCACCCAGATGCTTTGACACCTCGTAGGCACCTACATCATAAGCGATGTGGCGTTCCATATCTTCACGAGGCAGGCCAAGGTCGCCACCTTGGATGTCGGGCGGAACCAAGTTGGATGCGTGGTCGCATGTGATCAGCCAACGCGAGGGCCGATCCGCGCCGTGAATAAAAAACGGGGAATACGTCATAAGCCTGTCATCTAGTTTGTCGCAGGTGTAGGGCAGTTGCTTTGAAAAGGGAATTGCGCAATAAGCAGGCTGAGCAATGTTTGCGGTAACATTTGCGCAGAATCAAGAGAAGACGTTAGGAGAGCCAGACCAATGCGACGCCTGAGAAATGTGAAAATCGTGGCGACGCTGGGACCGGCGTCAAATGACTATGACATGATCCGCGCGCTGTACGAGGCAGGCGCAGACGTCTTCCGCCTGAATATGAGCCACGGCAGCCATGATGAGATCCGCGAACGCCACCGGATCATCCGACAGATCGAAAAAGACCTGGACAGGCCAATCGCAATTCTGGCCGACCTTCAAGGACCCAAGTTGCGTGTCGGGGTGTTCGCCAACGACGCAGAAGAACTTGAAGAAGGCGCGGCCTTCCGTCTGGATTTGGACCCTGCGCCCGGGGACATCAACCGCGTTTGTCTGCCGCATCCTGAGATTTTTGCTGCGTTGGAGCCGGGCGCGCGCCTTCTGGTCAACGACGGCAAAATCCGTCTGACTGTGCAGGACTGTGGCCAGGATTTTGCCAATTGCACTGTTGAGGTCGGCGGCACGATCTCGAACCGCAAAGGTGTGAATGTTCCTGACGTGGTGCTGCCACTGGCAGCTCTGTCGGCCAAGGATCGCGACGACCTGGAATTCGTCTGCCAACTGGGTGTGGACTGGCTGGCGCTCAGCTTTGTGCAACGTGCTAAGGACGTGTTTGAGGCCCGCGCGCTGGCAGATGGGCGTGCGTCCATCCTGTCCAAAATCGAAAAACCTGCAGCGGTCGAGGCATTCGACGACATTCTGGATGCCTCTGACGGGATCATGGTCGCGCGCGGCGATCTGGGTGTCGAGCTTCCGGTGTCAGCCGTGCCCCCGATCCAGAAACGACTGGTGCGCAAATGCCGTGGGGCGGCTAAACCTGTGATCGTGGCCACCCAGATGCTGGAAAGCATGATCGAAAGCCCGATGCCAACCCGGGCCGAGGTCTCGGACGTGGCGACGGCAATCTACGAGGGCACGGATGCGATCATGCTCAGCGCGGAATCCGCGGCGGGTACGTATCCGATCGAGGCTGTACAAACTATGAACAAGGTCGCCATCGAGGTCGAAGCCGACCCGACCTATACGCAGATCATAGCGGCGTCCCGGACGGCAAAGGGGACCACTATTGCAGATGGTATCGTTGCCGCCGCGCGCGAGATTGCCGAAAAAACAGATATCAAAGCGATTTGCTGTTTTACCCAAAGCGGCACCACCGCGCTGCTGACCGCCCGCGAGCGTCCGGGCGTTCCGATCATCGCAATGACGCCGGCTACCGGAACCGCGCGGCGTCTGTGTCTGAGCTGGGGCTGTCATTGCGTGATGACGCCCGAGCTGGAGCGGTTCAAAGGTGCCGTCGTCAACGCGGCCCGTGCGGCCCGTGCCGGAGGGTTCGCTTCCGAAGCCGATCAGATCGTGGTGACTGCTGGCGTGCCTTTCAACGTCCCGGGAACGACCAATATTTTGCGTATCGCGCCTTGCGATGAACGACTGATCTACAACACTGATCCTGGGTGACAGTTGCGATACAGGGTCTAGAAAAGCAGGTATCAACCCGATACGCTTAAATTTTAGGCGAAAAAAATATATAAATTTCAATGACATGCCGAAATAACGGATGTGTCCGGAAGATAACTCTCTGTTTTTGAGGGTTTTTCCGGGATACTCGGGCGCATGGGCGGTCCACTTAATAAGTTCCAGGTTCCGGCCGCCCTGCCGGGTACACGGGTCCCGGCATAACCAAAATTATTGGAGGAACGTTATGACAACGAAAATTGTCATTGGACTGGACGGGACAGAAACCGGAGAACGCGCCATCGCCTTTGCCAAAGATCTGGCTGGCCGAATTGGCACGTGTGAATTGCTGGTTGTTTATGTCATCGAATGGTCCCCATTTACTTTTCAGACCCCTGAAGAGAACGCATTGCGGCACAAGCGGCGAGAAGAAGAAATCGAACTTGCGACGAACCGGATTGTTACCCCGGCTGTCGAAGCCCTGACTGCAGATGGTTACACAGTGCAGGGCATCGTGCGTCATGGCGACGTGGCTGAAACTCTGAACGCAATCACCGTTGAGAATGGCGGTTCGCAGATCATCGTCGGGCGCGCCTCGGCCGATGGTTTCAAGAAACGCTTGTTTGGCAGCTCGACCCAAAATCTGGTCATGCACGCCGATGTGCCAGTCACTGTTGTGAACTGACGGGAGGGATGAGAATGACTATGTTGAAACATCTCTGGCTGGCTGTAATCGCCGCCTTGATCGCCGCACCGGCAATGGCGCAAGACGCGCCTGGACTGGACGACAAGATCAATCAGGCATTTGCCGATTTCACCGGGCCATTTGTCAGCTTTATCTTTGCGCCGTTCCCGGGAACCAGTTTCCCTTGGATCGTCGGCTGGTTGGTCGTCGCGGCGACTGTTTTCACGCTGTACTTTGCCTTTGTGCAGCTCAGGTTCTTTGGCCATGCGATCAGCCTTGTCAAAGGCGACTACTCCGACCCCAACGATGCGGGTGAGGTCAGCCACTTTCAGGCTCTGGCCACGGCGCTGTCGGGGACGGTTGGCCTAGGCAACATCGCCGGTGTGGCGGTTGCCGTCGGCATTGGCGGACCGGGTGCCACCTTCTGGATGATTGTCGCGGGCCTTCTGGGCATGGCGTCGAAATTCACCGAATGTACGTTGGGCGTGAAATACCGCAACGAATACGAGGATGGCACCGTTTCCGGTGGCCCGATGTACTATATGTCCAAGGGATTTGACGAGCTTGGCTTGCCTGGAGGCAAGATTCTGGCCGTCCTGTTCTCGATCTTCTGTATTCTGGGCGCGCTGGGCGGGGGCAATATGTTCCAGGCCAATCAGGCGCACCAACAGATCGCGGGCATCACGGGCGACTATCCCGGATGGATCACAGGGGTTGTCTTTGCAATCATCGTGTTCCTTGTCATTGTGGGCGGACTGAAATCCATCGCACGGGTGACCGAAAAGGTCGTGCCTTTCATGGGTGTCCTGTATGTGGCTGCGGCGCTGGTGATCATCATCATGAATGCTGATCAAATCGGCTGGGCGTTCGGCCAGATTTTCGCAGGTGCCTTCACCGGCCTCGGCGTCGCTGGTGGTATGGTCGGGGCGCTGATCCAAGGCTTCCGTCGTGCTGCGTTCTCGAACGAAGCGGGCGTGGGTTCTGCAGCGATTGCACACTCGGCGGTGCGGACCAAAGAGCCGATCACCGAAGGGTTCGTCTCGTTGCTTGAGCCGTTCATCGACACGGTTGTGATCTGTACGATGACGGCGCTGGTGATCATCATCACCCAGCAGCTGATCGTCGATCCGGAAACCGGCAATTACATGCTGAACGAAGCGGGTAATGCCATTGCGACCGTTGATGGTAACTCGGGCGTCAGCCTGACCTCTGCCGCCTTTGGCAGCGCCTTCAGCTGGTTCCCGTACGTTCTGGCGATAGCGGTTGTGTTGTTTGCCTTCTCAACCATGATTAGCTGGTCCTACTATGGCCTCAAGGCCTGGACCTACCTGTTCGGGGAAGGCCACGCCAAGGAGCTGGTGTTCAAGGTCATCTTCTGCATCTTCGTTGTCATCGGCGCGGCGGCCAATCTTGGCCCTGTCATCGACTTCTCGGATGCGGCGATCTTTGCGATGGCGGTCGTGAACGTCTTTGCGTTGTACTTCCTGATGAAGGTGGTGCGTGAAGAACTGGCCAGCTATGCGAGCCGACTGAAGACCGGCGAAATCCGCAAATTCGAGCATTAACTCAAACCACCGGGGCGGCCTTGGTCGCCCCGGTGCCTGATCAGCCTGTAAAAAGCGCAGATTCTGGTCTAACCCCCCTTGCCAGTATGGTCGAACTTGCGTAAACGGCGCTTCTGATCGCGTGACCGGCCAATGTGGCATGCCGAGTCGCGTTTAGTACCGAACCCCGAAAGGAGACGGAAATGCCTAAGATGAAGACAAAGTCGAGCGCCAAAAAGCGCTTTAAGGTGACTGCGACCGGTAAGGTCCTTGCTGGCCAGGCCGGCAAACGTCACGGCATGATCAAGCGGACCAAGAAATTCATCCGCGATGCCCGTGGCAACACCACCCTGTCCGCCCCCGACGCCAAAATCGTCAAGGGCTATATGCCCTACGACCGATAAGAGGAGATTAAGACATGTCCCGCGTTAAAGGTGGAACCGTAACTCACGCCCGTCACAAGAAGGTCATCAAGGCCGCCAAAGGTTACTATGGCCGCCGCAAGAGCACCTTCAAGGTTGCCCGTCAGGCCGTCGACAAGGCGAACCAGTATGCAACCCGCGACCGTAAAAACCGCAAGCGCAACTTCCGCGCGCTGTGGATCCAGCGTATCAACGCTGCTGTCCGTTCGCATGACGAAGCACTGACATATTCCCGCTTCATCAACGGCCTGACCTTGGCCGGTATCGAAGTGGATCGTAAAGTTCTGGCCGACCTGGCCGTGCACGAACCGGAAGCGTTCGGCACGATCGTCGCCCAAGCTCAGGCTGCTCTGGCTGCCTGATCCTCTCTTAGCAGAGACAGTGAATGAAAGGCCGTCCCATTTGGGGCGGCCTTTTTCATTGATAGCCGAAAGTGAACTCAGCAAAATTTCGGCCATTAAAAGCGCACAATGGCCGTGGTGATACTCCGACGGATCACTCCTGCACTGGCGGTACCGCCCGCTGATAAAGATGCCATGTGGTGTGGCCAAGGATCGGCAAGGTAAAGATCAGGCCCAGAAACGCCGGAACCAGCGACAACAGCATAGTAACTGAGATGATCGCGGCCCAAGTGAGCATGACACCGGGGCTTTCCGCGACGACGCGCAAAGAAGTCAACATGGCCGAAACAAAATTGGTTTCCCGGTCGAGCAGCATGGGCATGGCAACGACGGTCACTGAGAATAGTACGGCCGACAAAAATGCGCCGGCGCAGGTGCCAATGGCAAGGAAAGTCCAGCCCTGAGGTGTGAAGAATACGGTATTCAAGAACCCTTCAAAATCCGAAAAGGATGCGTTTTGCAGGGTGATCGCCAGCCAAAGCCGGATCTGGTAAATCCAAACCCAGAAAATGAACAGGGTGACAAAGGCCATCCAGCCCAATTCGCGTTTGCGTTGATTGGCCATCACGGTCAGGATTTCTGACCAGCCGAAACTCTCTCCATTCTGCAACCGACGGGACATTTCGTATAGCCCGGCGGCAGCAAAAGGCGCGACCAGCGGGAATCCAACAATGGCGGGAATGATCATCCAAATCTTGCCGAGCCAGACCAGGCTCCAAATCATCAGGATCCCGAAAACCGCATAGAACAGGCCGAAGAATCCGCTCATAAAAGGGCGCGCCAGAAAGTCGGAAAACCCTGCCTTCAGCGATGCGGTGATATCACTTGTCGTTACCCTATTGATTTGGGGCATAGCCGCTTGTTGCGGCGTCAGGTTGTCCGGTGGTGTGGACCCTGTAGCTTTGGATGCCATGACACACTCCTCTCAAAGAATGGTGTCGCGCTGGGTGGTCTGCCAACTTGCTAAGTGGTGAGGCAGACATCCTTCCTGATTCAAGTCTGCATCAGTGGAGGCATAACGGCAAGAGATAGGATGGCGGCCAAACTTTGGCTGGTGTGTTTCGCTAATTTTTAGCGGAGCCATAAGCCTATTTGCTTGGGTCTTTCTTTACCAACTGCGCTGCAAACGCCACGCCGGTCCCCGGACCGGCATAGGTGACCATGATCACGTCATCCAGATAGACTCCGTTGAAAATCCCCGCCGAGACATCTTCGCCCGAAATCCCGGCCTCGGCCAGAACAAAGCGAGTGGGATCGTCCAGGCTGAAGGTGCCCATTGCTTCTTCGACGATCCACTCGGTGTCACCGATACGCCGCCAGCGATTGGTGGCGGTGATCAGGTTGCCGTCCAGTTTGGTGACTTCCAGCTCCATCTCGGTTTTCAGCAGGCCTTTCCCGTGGTTTGGGTTCGATTTGGCGAAAGCGACCAGATAGGTGCCGTGCCAGGTGCCGACGATCTGGGGAAAGCCGCTGCCTTCATCGGCGCTGGAAGGGGTGGCGACCGCAAGGATGGCCACGGCGGCGAGGCTTCGGATGAGCTTGAGTACCATTGGACACGTCTCCTGCATGGGGTGCGATAGCCACAGGGTACTTGAGTTGGTGCTTTTGACAAACCCGCGTGTGTAAACACAAAAAAACCGGCGCGGTGGGCGCGCCGGTTTAAGTTCATCTGCCGTGATTGCGTGAGTGGTGGCAGATGTTTTCAGTTACGTTCAGCCGAATACACGACCCAATGCGCCGTCGACCGCATCGGTGATCTGGTCGATGTCGTCTGCGGTTGCAATCAGTGCGGGCGAGAAGCACAGCGTGTTGTTGCGGCTGGGGATCGAACGGTTGGTGGCACCGATGATGACGCCCTGCGCCATACAGTCGGCAACGACCGCCTGAACCTTTTTCTCGTCCATTGGCTCTTTGGTGACCCGGTCTGCGACCAGTTCAGCACCCAGGAACAGACCCTTGCCGCGCACGTCGCCGATGACTTCGTGCTTTTCCATCAGCGCCTGCAGGTTGCCCAACATCCGGTCGCCCATATCAATGCAATTCTGCAGCAGGTTCTCGTCTTCGATGATGCGCATGTTTTCGATCGCAGCAGCCGGACCGGCGGTGCAGCCACCAAAGGTCGAGATGTCGCGGAAATAGCTCATCGGGTCCGACATGTCGTCTTTGAACATGTCAAAGACTTCCTCGGTGGTGACCATCACGGCAATCGCCGCATAACCTGAGGCAACGCCTTTGGCCATGGTCACGAAGTCCGGCTTGATGCCGTACTGCTGATAACCGAACCAGGTGCCGGTACGGCCCACGCCGCAGACAACTTCGTCGATATGCAGCAAGATGTCGTACTTTTTGCAGATTTCCTGCACGCGTTCCCAATACCCTTCGGGCGCTTCGATGACGCCACCACCTGCGGTCACAGGCTCAAGACACAGGGCGCCAACGGTTTCGGGACCTTCGCGCAGGATCACTTCTTCGATCTGATCCGCGGCCCAGACGCCAAAGTTTTCTTCAGGCGCGCCGTCCAGCTCGTGCTTGCGGTATTCCATGCAGTGGGGAACGCGAACGAAATCGGGCGCGAAGGGGCCGTACTGCGCCGTACGCTCGTCCTGACCGCCTGCAGACATGGTTGCCAGGGTCGAGCCGTGATAGTCGCGGTCACGGTACAGAATCTTAGTTTTCTTGCCGCCGTAGCGCTTGTGCGCGATCTGGCGAACCATCTTGAACACCTTCTCGTTCGCCTCAGAGCCGGAGTTGGTGTAGTAGACCCGGCTCATGCCCGGCAT
This sequence comes from Ruegeria sp. CDSB113, assembly GCF_059611045.1. NCBI lineage: Bacteria > Pseudomonadati > Pseudomonadota > Alphaproteobacteria > Rhodobacterales > Roseobacteraceae > Ruegeria > Ruegeria sp. CDSB113. Next base: position 91,850 of record NZ_JBXWOU010000007.1, on the reverse strand, counting down.
TTTTTCAATCAGCATTTTAGCAAAGATCGAACCGGGGATCGAACCTGCGGTATTGGCGAAATAGCACAGCTTCATCAGCTGGTCATGAACCGCCTTACAAATCGATTCGCGGCCATAGCCGACGTTTACGGTCCAGACGCCGCCGGACACAGCATCAAGGTGTTCTTTGCCATTCTGGTCCCAGACGCGCATGCCTTTGCCTTCGACAATGATCTTTGGATCATTGGTTTCCAATGGCTTATGCTGCAGCAGGTGGTGCCAGATATGGGCGCGGTCGGCCTCGACCACGTGGGAGAGATCGTTTTCGTTGAACGTGCCGTCCATGACATGTCCTTTCAGAATGACTGGGGCGCGGGTTGCCAAAAATGGGCTTTCCCGGCTTTGTGTTTCGATGGCTCAGATCACCGCGAAAGCTCTGTCGGAGATAGGGCCAGATTGCACCATCCCGTAATTCCAGTCCATGGCCGCGCCGTATTTTTACGGGTTTGTCAGAGGATCAACTTTGTGCTCAATTCGCCGAAATGGACGAGGGAGGGTTAGTAAATGACACAAGCCAGCATCTACGAGCGTCATTTGGACAAGTGCCGGGCAAACTATACTCCGCTGTCACCGCTGAGTTTTATCGAGCGGACGGCGCAGATTTATCCGGACTACCCTTCGGTAGTATTCGGCGCGCGCCGCTATACATGGGCTGAAACCTATGCCCGCTGTCGTCGTTTGGCAGGCGCATTGTCGGCCCGTGGAATCAGCCCGGGCGACACGGTTTCTATCATCGCCGCCAACATTCCGGAAATGTATGAGGCACATTTTGGGGTGCCTATGGCGGGCGCTGTTCTGAATGCCATCAACACCCGATTGGATGCGCCGATCATTGCTTTCATTCTGAACCACGCGGAATCCAGGATTTTGCTGGTCGATCCGGAATTCTCGGGCGTCGTGAAAGAGGCGCTGAAGCAGGTCGATCACGACGTATTGGTCGTCGATATCGAAGACCCAAGCTTTGATGGTGGAGAGAAGCTGGGCCGCCTGACTTATGACGCCTTGCTGGCCGAAGGTGACCCGGATTTCAACTGGTCCTTACCCAACGACGAGTGGGACGCGATCACGCTGAACTATACTTCTGGTACAACCGGCAATCCGAAAGGTGTCGTGTATCACCACCGAGGGGCTGCGCTGAACGCCCAGTCGGATCTACTGGATTGGAACATGCCAAAGCATTCGGTCTATTTGTGGACCCTGCCGATGTTCCACTGCAACGGCTGGTGTTTCCCCTGGGCGATGGCCGCCAATGCGGGGGTTTCCGTCTGCCTGCGGGCCGTGCGGGACGAACCGATTTATGCGGCGTTCCGGGATGAGAAAGTCACGCATTTCTGCGGCGCGCCGATCGTTCTGAACATGCTTGCCAATGCGCCTGATCACCTCAAGGATTTCGATCATGAGATCAAGGTGATGACCGCTGGCGCGCCGCCACCCGCTGCGGTGATCGAAAGCATGGAAAACATGGGCGTCGAAGTTACCCATGTCTATGGATTGACCGAGACTTATGGCCCGTCAGTGGTCTGTGCCTGGAAGGATGAATGGAACGACAAGGGGGCCGAAGACCGCGCTGCGCTGAAGGTCCGTCAGGGTGTGCGCTATACGGCTCTGTCGGGGCTGATGGTTGCGGACCCGGACACGTTGGAACCTGTGCCTGCTGATGGTGAGACGATGGGTGAGATTTTCATGCAAGGAAACGTCGTTATGAAAGGCTACCTCAAGAACGCCGAAGCCACAGATAAGGCGTTCCGGGGTGGATGGTTTGCCTCTGGCGATCTGGGGGTGATGCATCCGGACGGTTACATCGCGCTTAAGGACCGGTCGAAAGACATCATCATTTCGGGGGGTGAGAATATCTCATCCGTCGAGGTTGAGGATATCCTATACAAGCACCCGGCGGTGATGGAGGCCGCCGTGGTTGCGCGCCCGGATGACAAATGGGGCGAAACGCCCTGTGCATTCATCGAACTTAAGCCAAACGCGCAGGCGAGTGAGGCTGATATCATCGGCTTCTGTCGGGAAAACATGGCCCATTTTAAAGCTCCCAAAACGGTGGTGTTTGGACCTTTACCCAAGACCTCGACTGGCAAGATCCAAAAGTTCAAATTGCGGGATCAGGCAAAGGCGCTGACTTAAGTGCCCACCTTGTCAAAGATCGACAGATCAAGATCCAGCATTTCACCCATCCAGATGGCCCGGTCCCGATGATCCGCCAGATGGTCGCCGGTTTCGGGGTGGGTGAAGATGGTCAGGCCCTGTCGGTTCAGCATTAGCCAAGGCATGACTTGATCGAACGCGTCCGGGTCAAAGCCCAACTGGCAGCTCCATCGCGGGTGGGGGCCTACATTTTTGGCATGCATGCGCCCCATCTGCACTGGAAACAGATCGGCGACCTCTTCACAGACCTGCTGGGCAATGGCTTGCGTATTTGCGTCGTAATAGACATGGGCGTGATAGCCGGTGATCTCTGACATTGGGGCCTCTTGCATACGTTTCGAACAAGGTACGGCGCTGCAATTGGTATTGCCACTTGCGCCGTCACACAGGCTCTGTGCGCCAGATCAAGTGGTTGCGTGGAGATCTGGGTGGGCTGCGGCAAAGGCGGGATGTTCGGCACAAGCGGCCTCGGCGTTTAAACTGCGCGGCAAGTCCGATAAATCCACGTCCCAACGGCGCGCATTGTACATTTGCGGGACCAGGCAAACATCGGCCAGTCCCGGCTTGGTCCCGGTGCAATAGGGCGCTTGTTCAAAACCCTCGAGAAGCGCCTCAAAAGCCAGTAGACCGGGGCGAATGAAATGCCGCATCCAGTCTCCGGGCATCCCGTCAGCGCCATCACTCAGCGAAGTGGCATATTGCGCGACCGACAAGTTGCAGACCGGATGCACATCAACCGCGATGGATTGCGCCAAAGCCAGCGCATGCGCCCGGGCCGCCGATTCCGGAGGCAACAGTCCAAGGCCGCGAGTTTGGTCAAGATAGTCGATAATGGCCAGAGATTGCGTCAACCGCAGCCCGTCAATCTCGAGCACGGGGACCAGCCCCTGCGGATTACGCGCCGTGTGGTTGCCGGACCTTTGTTCGCCCGCTGTCAGATCAACCGACACGCCGCGATAGGTGATCCCGGCCAGATTCAGCGCGATGCGCACCCTGTAGCTGGCCGAAGACCGCCAAAAGTCGTACAGCACCACGCCGCTCATCGTCGATCTCCTCAGTTCGTCAGGTGTCCTCCAGCGTGGCGGCTTTCAGGGCGCTAGACAATACATTTGCGTTGCCGATGTGATTGGCCAGGACCAGAACCAGACGAGCATTCAGGGCGTCACTGTCGGCTTTGACCAGCCCATCATGCGCCGCCACCAGATCGGCATAGAAACCGTCAGCATTTTCCAGATTGGGGGAAAGGATCAGATCGGTCATTTCGCTCACTCCTTACCTGTTGCCCGGCGGATCGCCTGCCGGAACGCGTTTTCTTCGAATGTGTCGCGACGGGCTGCGACGTGTTGGTCAGGTCGGATCAGGTACACCGCACCCGTGGCATCACCCAGATACCTGCGCTTCAACTCCAAAGACAGGTCATCCTTGACCGACAGGGCCAGCCGCGTCGCCTGCACGCCGCCCTCTTCGATACTGTCAGGCGCATCCGCATCAATTGTCAGCAGCGTGAATTTCCCAGCCAGTTTTGGCAGCAGGAATTCATCGCCCAAAGGTGCGTCCGGGCAGGCGGAACCGGGGCGTGTCAGCTCTGGCCCGTTCAGTGCGTCGGCAGAGCTGAGCGATGATGCGGTATAGGCGCAAGGTGTGCTCAAGCGGCCGGAATTGACCAGCGGGCGCGCAAACTCATAATGCTCACTGAGGTCCAAAATCGCATCCCGCAACAGGCGCGACATGTCGGACTTGGGCGTGATGAATTCGGTCGATTGCGTGGATGCGCGGATGTTCTCATCCGCAGCCTCGACCCGTTCACGATTGTAGCTGTCCAGCAAAACCTCGGGCGCTTCGCCGTCAATGACCAGCTTCAGCTTCCAGCACAGGTTGTCTGTGTCCTGTATGCCAGAGTTGGCCCCCCGAGCGCCAAATGGGCTGACCTGATGAGCGCTGTCACCAGCAAACAATACGCGACCATGGCGGAACCGCTCCATTCGGCGGCACTGGAATGTGTAGATCGAGACCCATTCAAGTTCGAAATTGATCTCTTCGCCCAGCATCGCCTTTAGGCGAGGGATCACGTTTTCAGGTTGTTTTTCCTGCTCGGGGTCGATGTCCCTGCCCAGTTGCAGGTCGATCCGCCACACGTTGTCCGGCTGTTTGTGCAGCAGCGCGGACTGTCCGCGATTGAACGGCGGGTCGAACCAGAACCAGCGTTCGGTCGGGAAGTCCGCCTGCATCACCACGTCAGCGATCAGAAAGTTGTCTTCGAATACGCGGCCTTCGAAATCCAGGCCGAGCATGCGGCGGGTAGGCGAGTTTGCACCGTCACAGGCAATCAGCCAATCCGCCTCAACGTTATAGGGGCCTTCGGGAGTTTCGACTTCAAGCTTGACGTGATCGTTGTGCGTGCCGACGGCTTCGACTTTGTTCTGGCCGCGAATTTCAATCGGCGCGCCATCGGCCTGCAATTCCCGCACCCGCTCAACAAGCGCTTTTTCAAAATAGTATTGTTGCAGATTGATGAAGGCGGGGTGCGCATAGCCCGCGTCGGGTTGCAGGTGAAACTCATAGATCTGACGGTTGTCAAAAAAGACTTTGCCGGCATCCCACAGCACGCCTTTATCGACCAACTTACCCCCGGCGCCCAGACGGTCGGCGATTTCCAGAGACCGCTGTGAAAAGCAGATCGCGCGGCTACCAAAGCTAACCTTGTCATTGTCGTCCAGCACGACGACAGGGACCCCTTTCTGGGCCAGATCAATGGCTGCGGCCAACCCAACCGGGCCGGCACCAATCACGATAACCTTGTGTCGTACCGAGCTTGCCGTGTCCTGATCCGGGCTGCGTTGATAGGCATAGAGTGGAACTTCGAAAATCTTGTTCATGGGCTCTCCCCCGATACTCAGGCGCCGTGCGCGCACTAGATCCCGCCCTCTGGCACGTGTGCGCCAGAAGGCCTTGCCCTATGATTCCACTTATTTCCCCTGTGCAAAACGATCTGGATCAAGTTTGCCCGTCTTCTTCAGCCCTGCAGGGCCTCCCACATCTCCAAGTCGCGCTGGGCGGTCCAGATACGGGGCGTGTCGATACCGCGGGCTTCGTCATAGGCGCGGGCGACGTTGAAAGGCAGGCAATGTTCGTAGATCGCGTAATCGGCGAATTTTGGATCGCACTCTGCGCGCACTGCATCCCATGCCTCTTTCAGAGACCCACCGCGTGCCGCCACTTTCGCAGCCGGGCGGTAAGTGCTTTCGACAAAGTCACGGGTGTTTTCGATCGCTGCATTGACCATGTCCTTGCCGACCAGGGCGTTCCCGCGACCCGGTGCGATGGCATCGACGTCGAACCACTTGATTTCATCCAGCGTATCACCCCAATCGCCGAAATGCCCGTCGCCGCAATAGCAGGCCGAGTGGTATTCGACGATGTCACCGGTGAACATGACATTCTGATCGGGTACGTGAATGACGACATCACCTGCGGTGTGGGCGCGGCCCAAATGCATAAGATCGACCCGGCGATTGCCCAGATAAACCGTCATCGTGTCGCTGAATGTGGTGGTGGGCCAGGTCAGGCCGGGGATGCTTTCATGACCTTCAAACAGGCGGGGGAAACGCTGAAACTCGCTGTCCCAGTCTTCTTGGCCGCGTTCAACGACCATGGCGCGCGCCATGTCGGACATGAGGATTTGTTGCGCACCAAAGGCGCTGGCCCCTAATACGCGGACTGCGTGGTAATGGGTCAGCGCAACATGCGTGATCGGTTTGTCGGTCACGGATCGCACACATTCGATCACCTTGTTGGCCAGACGCGGGGTCGCCTGCGCCTCGACAATCATGACGCTGTCATCACCAATGATGACGCCGGAATTCGGATCGCCTTCGGCGGTGAAGGCATACAGACCCTCGCCTACCTCGGTGAAAGAGATCTTCTTTTCCGACATATCCCCTTGGGACGCGAATGCCTTGGCCATGATGAGTTCCTTATCGGGTGTATGGGTTTTCAAGGGCGGGTAACAGAGTTCCAACACAGTCGCCAAACCCGATGGTGTAGCCTTTGCCCTTGGCAGCACCTGTCAGGGTCAGTGTGTCACCGTCCTCGATAAAAGTACGGGTTTCGCCGGTATCCAGCGTCAGCGGTTCTTTTCCACCCCAGCTGAGTTCCAGCAGCGAGCCCCGCTCTGGTTTTGTTGGACCGGAAATCGTGCCAGACCCAAGCAGGTCGCCCGTGTTCATCGGGCAGCCCGAGGTCGAATGGTGTGCCAGTTGTTGGGCGGCCGAGTAGTACATTTCGTTGTAGTTCGTCCGAGCAATGACTGTGGCGTCCTTGCCGTCGGGCTCCATCGTGACCTCAAGATCAATGTCATACAGCATCGGACCGCAGTCTTTGATGTGATCCAATAACTCGAATTCACGCGCAGGCGTGTCGCAGCGGAAGGGTTCCAGCGCCGCCTTTGTCACAATCCACGGGCTGATCGAAGTGGCTGTGGCTTTGGCTTGAAACGGCCCCAAGGGTTGATATTCCCAGGCCTGAATATCGCGTGCGGACCAATCGTTCAGCAGAACGTAGCCAAAGATGTTGTCGTCGGCCTCCTGAACCGAGATGGGTCCGTCCGAGGGTGTACCTACAATCGCGCCCATCTCAAGCTCGATGTCAAAACGGCGGCTAGGCAGAAAAGCGGGCATGTCATGATCGGGCGACTTGAGCTGGCCCCAAGGCCGACGGATATCGGTGCCCGACACGACAACGGAAGAAGCCCGGCCGTTATACCCGATGGGGATATGCAACCAGTTTGGCGGCAGGGCGTTTTCCGGTCCGCGGAACATGGTGCCGACGTTTTGCGCGTGGTGACGTCCGGCATAGAAATCGGTGTATTCGCTGACCGCAAAAGGCATGTGCATTTCGGCGTCGATCTGGGCAATAAGCAACGGTTCAACCTGCGCCTGTTCCTCTGCACCTTCGGCCAACAATGCGGTCAGGCGGTTGCGCAATGCAGCCCAGACGGCAGGACCTTCCTCCATCAGCGGGTTCCAGAAAGGCAGATCTAAGAGCGGCTCGTCTGCCAGTTCGATCAGGCCCCCTGCCTCAGCTGCGGTGACGTCCAGAATCATGTCGCCAATCGCCACGCCGCACCGCGGATCACCGCCTTCGGTCGAGAAAACGCCGTATGGCAGGTTGTTCAGGGGAAACGGGTGATCGGCCTCATTGGCCGAGGCCACCCAGGATTTCATTAATGGCATGTATTCAAACCTCTTTTGGGTGTCACTTTTTGCCCGGTGTGCCGTCGAACTTTTTCTCAAGCGACGTCCAGCAGTCGATGTAATCATCCTGCAACGGGGCTTCGTTGGCTGCAAATGGTGTCAGATGCTGCGGGAAACGGGTTTCGAACATGAAGGACATCGTGTTGTCCAGCTTGTCTGGCCCGAGGTTCGCGTTTGATGCTTTTTCAAACGCTTCCCGATCCGGGCCATGCGGCAGCATCATGTTGTGCAGGCTCATGCCGCCCGGAACAAACCCCTGCGGTTTGGCATCATACTGGCCGTAAATGTTGCCCATCAGCTCGGACATGATGTTCTTGTGATACCAGGGCGGGCGGAACGTATCCTCGGCCACCATCCAGCGTTCGCGGAACAGCACAAAATCGATGTTTGCCGTGCCCGGTTGCCCCGAGGGCGCGGTGAGGACAGTAAAGATCGACGGATCGGGATGGTCGAATAGAATTGCACCGACCGGACAGTAGGTGCGCAGGTCATATTTGTAGGGCGCGTAGTTCCCGTGCCACGCCACCACGTCCAGCGGGCTTTGGCCGATCTTTGTGGTATGGAACTGCCCGCACCATTTGACCGTCACGGTCGAAGGCACCTCGCGGTCTTCAAACGCCGCCACCGGAGCCTTGAAATCGCGTGGATTGGCCATGCAATTGGCCCCAATTGGACCGCGGCCGGGCAATTCGAACTTCTGGCCGTAGTTCTCGCAGACAAATCCGCGCGCCGGGCCTTCCAGCACCTCGACACGGTACACCAGGCCACGGGGGAGAATGGCGATTTCCTTGGGTTCCAGATCAATGGTTCCAAGTTCAGTCGCGAACCGCAGGCGACCTTCCTGTGGCACCACTAACATTTCGGAATCGGCCGAGAAGAAATAGTCATCCTCCATAGAGTCGGTGACCAGATAGATGTGGCTGGCCATTCCCACCTGCGTGTTCACATCCCCCGCCGTTGTCATGGTGCGCATACCGGTGAGCCATGTCAGCCTCTCATCGGAATGAGGCACTGCGTCCCAGCGGTATTGGCCAAGGCTGATCACGTCCGGGTCAACGCACGGCGCGGATTTCCAGAGCGGCAGGTCGATTTTTTCGTAACGGTGCGAATGCTTGACCGACGGGCGAATGCGATAGCACCACGTGCGCTCGGGCGGATTGGCTGTAAAGGCAGTGCCGCTAAGCTGTTCACCATAAAGGCCGTAATTGCAGCGCTGCGGGCTGTTCATGCCCTGCGGCAGCGCCCCGGGCAGGGCCTCGGTCTCGAAGTCGTTTCCAAAGCCGGGCATATAACCCGCATGCGTGCCAACGGGCGTGCCGGCTTGCGTCATTTTGTGCGGATCCGTCGGATGGTTCATCCTGTATTCCTCCAATTGCTGCTTGTCGAGTAATAGTTGATTTTGTAACTAACAAGCATGACTCAGGACAAATCTGCCAAAAAAGATGACTTTGATCTGCAGGAATTCCTGCCGTATCTGCTGAACCGTGCAGCCGAAGAAAGTTCGCTGGAGTTTCAGCAGGTCTATAAGGACCGTTACGGAATGCTTCGCACCGAATGGCGCGTCTTGTTTCATCTGGGAAATTACGGCGAGATGACTGCGAAAGAAATAGGTGAGCGCGCCAAAATTCACAAAACCAAGGTCAGCCGTGCAGTTTCGAAATTGGAACAGCGCCGATACTTAGCCCGTAATCGCGACACATCCGACCGCCGGGTTGAACAATTGACGCTGACATCCGCAGGTCAGACGGTTTACAGGGATTTGCGCCTGGTGGCCGAAGCCTATGATACAAAGCTTGCCGGCCTGTTTTCCTGGGACGAAGCAGAACTGTTGCGAAAAATGCTTCGGCGTCTGGCGCATATGAATTGACCACTGGTAATTTACTGCCTCAATTCCCAGATGAAGCCCAGAACAAAAATGGGACAAAACATGACGACCTTGGATGCCGATACGGCAAAATCAAGCGATCTGATCAACTGGCTGGTGGCGCGCGGGCTTGAGGGTGTCGAAAAAGAAGAACTGCTGGAAGAGTACTGCAATCGCCTGGTGGAACTGGGCGTTCCGCTGATGCGATTTCACGCGGCCCAGTCGACCCTGCACCCGATTTATGGCGGAACCGGCTATAGCTGGTATCACGGCCAGGGCGGGGAATATCAAAAGTTCGAATACTCTGAACAGCCCAGCGATCAATGGCGTGCTAGCCCTCTGTTTGCTGTTCTGAACGAAGGCGAAAGCGTTGTGCACGAACGGTTGGTGGATCAGAACGAACCCAGCCGATTTCCCTTGCTGAATGAGCTGCGCGAACATGGTGCCACTGAATATTACGCGACCGGTGTGTCCTTTGACATTCCGACTCACAATCAGCCGAAGGACGCCAAAAAGGCGGTGAACGGTGTATTGTTGTCCTGGACGTCAAACGCGCCCGAGGGCTTCAAGGACAGCGATCTGGCGTTGATCAATACAGCCCTGCCGCATCTCGGGTTGGCTTTGAAGTCGGCAAACAACCAGCGGATATCAAAGGACCTAATGCGCGTCTATTTGGGTCGTGATGCCGGTCGGCGCGTTTTGTCCGGCGAGATCAGGCGCGGGTCGCTTCAGCAGATCGATGCAGTGATCTGGAATTTTGACCTTGAGGGGTTCACCAGCCTGTCCGAAGAGCTGCCGGGTGATGCGCTTATTGAGATGCTAAACGAGTATCTGGCCGCTGCGATAGACGTGGTCCACAAATGCGATGGAAGCATCCTCAAGTTCATGGGCGACGGGCTAATGGCCATGTTCGATGTGGGCGAGATCGATGCGGACGCGCGTGCGGCACTGGCGGCCGTCGGCGAGTTGGAGATATCGATGGCGAAACTGAACGCGCAACGTTCCGCCGATGGCCTGCCTGTGTCGAACTATACGCTGGCGCTGCATGCAGGTGAGATTTTGTACGGCAATATCGGCTCTGAGAACCGCCTGGACTTCACCGTCATCGGCCCGACCGTCAACCAGACCGCGCGGATTGCCGGAATGCACCGGTCGCTGGGGCAACGGATCCTGATCTCGGACGATGTGGCAAAGGCTGCACGACCTGCCGCGTCAGAGCTGGTCTCTGTCGGTCGCTATATGCTGCGTGGAGTGCCGGAACCGAAGGAACTGTTTACGGTTTACAAGGCGAATGACGCACGGGATTGAGTTTGCGTTTCGTGGCCGAAATTAATCACGGCTTGGGCCTATCCATTTGTGAACAGGCCCAAGCAAAAGTTTCTGGCTCAGACGTGATCGTCCTTAACCAACGCGCCGCGCCCGTGGCCGGCCATACCGCCAGAGACTTCTTCTGTCGCTTCATCCGCGAGTGTCTCTGGCAGGATCAGGTTAAGCACGATAGCGATGAACGCTGCTGGAAGGATGCCTGACGCGCCCAGGACCCGCAGGGTGTCGGGCAGGTGCTGCAGCGCATTTGCCGATCCGGGTGCCACGTTCATGACTTCGAGTTGAAGCCCCAAACCAATCGAAAGCGAAACCGCAAAGATCACCATGTTCCGCCGGTTCCATACAACGTCCGACAACATGGATACGCCTGCGGCGACAACCATGCCGAACATGACTATGACGCCGCCGCCCAGCACTTCGATTGGAACCGTTCGGATCAACCCGCCGACCTTGGGCACCAGACCGCACACAATCAGGAAAATGGCACCAATGGTGACCACGTGGCGGCTCATGACGCCGGTCATAGCGATTAGTCCGACATTCTGGCTGAACGAGGTGTTCGGGAAACCGCCAAAGATACCAGCAATGGCAGAGCCGAAACCGTCAGCATATGTGGCGCCCTGTATCTCTTTGTCGGTGGCCTCACGACCTGCGCCACCTTTGGTGATCCCCGAGACATCGCCGACCGTTTCGACAGCGGAAACAAAGGCCATGAGGCAGAAACCGATTACTGCGGCGAACGAGAACTCGAAGCCGTATTTGAAAGGCTGCGGCAGTGCGAAAGCCGCAGAGCGTTCCCACGAGCCTGAGATCACTTCGACAGGCAGCTTCCCAACCAGCAGGCAATAAACATAGCCCACCAAAATACCGACCAGGACAGCCGATACGGAAAGCATGCCACGCGCGAAGAACTTCAGCCCCAGCGTGACAAACACAACGATCAGCGCGGGTGTCCAACTGGACAACGAGCCATAGCTTTCAGCACCTGAAGCCTTGGCTGGAACACCTCCCGCAGCGTATTCGATACCGACCTTCACCAGCGCAAGACCGATCATCGTCACAACCAATCCGGTGACCAAGGGCGGTAGTGCAAAGCGTATCCTGCCGATTACCGTGCCCAACAGGGCGTGAAACAATCCACCGATAATCACGCCCCCAAACAGGACAGCAAGACCGTCCACGCCTTTTCCGGCAACCAGAGGGATCATGATCGGAATGAAGGCAAAGGATGTGCCCTGTACGATCGGAAGCGCTGCGCCAACCGGGCCAAGCGTTACCGTTTGCAACAGCGTGGCAACGCCAGCAAAAAGCATCGACATCTGGATCAGATACAGCAACTCGGGAAAGTCCGGGCTGTTTGAACCAAAACCAAAACCCGCCGCGCCGGCAACGATAATCGCCGGAGTAACGTTCGACACGAACATTGCAAGCACGTGCTGTATCCCCAGCGGTACGGCCCGATAAATGGCTGGAAAATAGTTTGGATCCCGAAGTTGCTCCGGCGTCCCAATGGATGAATCGGTCATGGCTGTCCTCCCGTCAACGCGCGTTTTGGCGTCCTGTCCTTTGATAGCCTGGTGTGGAATTCACATCCTGATCCATTCAAAGTTGTCTATTATTAGATCAAGCAGATAGCTGGGATTATCAAAAATACCAAAAAGGTGTTTTGGATGGTTGTATTTTAGTTAAAGAAACCAATGGCGGTCCAGAGTCAGCCTGAACGCGACCCTGAAGCTTCTGGCTGCCGGTATTGTCAAAACTCATCGCCCAAAAGGGCAGGGGCGCACACCCGATCTACGATTTTAGCGAGATATGGTAGCGCTGGGGCTGGAACGTCCAAACGGGGCGTTAGAAGTCGATCTCAACGCCCGGCAGGTTCAGTTCTTTCATCATGTCGCGCAGCTCTTGCCGTGCAGCGATGTTCGAAATGTTCAGCTGTTTGACCCCAATATCCTTGAGGTCCAGCAAGGTCAGGCCACGTGGGAAAAGCTCGCGGAAGATAACCCGCTCGGAGAAACCAGAAGCGACGCGGAAGCCGATGCGCTGGGACAGCATCTCAATCGCGCGTTGCATCTTTTCCTTGTTGACCATGCGCTGAGTGCCGACGCGGTTGCGGACTACCACCCAGTCGATGGGCTTTAGTCCCGCCTGCGCACGCAGTTGGCGCGCATTCCAGACCATTTCCGAATAGACAGAAGGGCCCAGGATTTTTTCGCCCTTCGAGTCGATCCGTGCAAGCAGGTCAAAGTCGATAAAGCTGTCATTCAGCGGCGTGATCAGCGTATCGGCCAGCGAATGTGCCACCTGACTTAGGCGCGTGTGCGATCCGGGGCAATCGATCAGGATGAAATCGCTGTCGCTTTCTAGCTCGGACACCGCGGCGGACAAGCGGTGGTCATAGATATTCTCGCCGGGCTTCAGTTTGGATGCATCAATCTCGGGCAGGTCATGATGGCGGGGGCCGGGCAGGGTCAGATCCGCGTTCGTCAAAAAATTGCTGCGGTTCTCGAAGTACCGGCCAAGGCTGCGCTGCCGAAGATCAAGGTCCAGTGTGCTGACCTTATGACCCAATCGCGCCAGCGCGGTCGCTACATGCATCGACACGGTCGATTTGCCTGCGCCACCCTTCTCGTTCCCCACTACGATAATATGTGCCATGCTTGTATTCCCACGTCCCGCCGTGCTTAACCACACGTTGTTACCGACCACTATATGTTGTGGAGGCCGGGAAGGGAAGAACCCCAAGCGCCCTTGCAGTGCAATATCAGGCTCTAATTTGGAAAACTCAACCGGCTGTGTTGGTTAGGACGCGTGCTTGTCAAAGTGGACGGGCTGTTTCACAGTTCAAATCAGGGTTTTGCAACAGGGGAACCGGTTGGACCATCTGTTTTTGAACGTTTTGAACGTGGTTCTGCCGGTGCTGATCTGCGCCGGGATTGGCTATGCCCTTGCCGTGATCAAGGCACCGTTCGACAACAAAGTCATCGGTGGGATCGTTTCGCGCGTTGGGTACCCGACGCTGATCATCTCGCACCTGTCCACAACCAAGATCGCGGTGGGCACCTTTCTGGAGGTCATGACGGCCGCTGCGCTGGCCATTGCGGGGTTCGGAGTGTTGGGATTTCTGGCACTTAAAACCATGCGTCTGCCGGTTCGGGCCTTTTTGACGCCGCTGATGCATGGGAACGTGGGCAATGTCGGGTTGCCTATCGCCTTGCTTGCGTTGGGTGATGCGGGAATGGCCTATACAATGGGATTTGTCGTGGTGGTGCTGATCAGCATTTTCACCGTCGGCATGTGGATCCCGGCGGGGGAGTTTTCACCCAGAAAGCTCGTCACGTCCCCGATCATTTATGCAGTGATCCTATCCCTGATCCTTATGGCGAGCGGATCAAGCTTGCCTCAACCGCTGGCAAAATCCTTCGACATTCTTGGGGGGCTCTCGATCCCACTGATGCTGCTGACATTGGGCCATACGCTGGCGACGTTGCGGATCAAAAGCCTGGGCCGGGCGGTGCTGTTGACCGTTCTGCATCTGGTCATGGCGATTGCAATTGCCAGCGCTTTGGTATGGGTGTTCGGTTTCACCGGGGCTGAGCGTGGCGCGGTGATCCTGTGTTGCCTGATGCCGTCCTCGGTTGCGACTTACCTGTTCATTGACCAGCACGTGCCGGAATACGGGCCGGATGTTGCTGGTTTCATTCTTGTGTCGACGCTGGCCACGATCATCGTCCTGCCGGTGGCTCTGTCCTACTGGATCTAAAGCCGACCCTATGCCTAGCGATAAAAATCGCTAAACTGCTGATTAATTGCATTTAAGAACAATGAGTTTTGGGGTGGATTTATGACCGACAAGACGCCTTCTGACCCAACGCACGAGGGGGGTGCCCGTGTTGTTCTGGCGATGACGGCCATCTGTATGATGGTTGTTGGGTTTAACACAACGGCTGTTGCGACCATCCTGCCCAACCTCAAGGCCGAGTTCGATTTGACGCCATCCGGTCTGCAATGGGTGATGGCAACCTATACCGTGGCCAGCGCCACGCTGGTCACAATCGTCAGCCGGTTGGGCGATATCACTGGCAAGATGGGCGTGTTCTTCGCTGGTATGATTGTCTTTGGCATTGGGTCTGCCTCGGTCCTGTTTGCGCAAGACGGCGCGATGCTGCTGTTTGGGCGCGGTGCGCAGGGCGCGGGGGCTGCAGCCCTGTTTGGAACATCTCTGTCACTGTTGACCGCCGCCACACCCGAAGAGCAGCGCGCAGGTGTTACCGGCGCATGGGGCGCAATTGTCGGTCTGGCCATCGGCGTCGGGCCGATCGTCGGGGGTGCCTTTGCCCATTATATCAGCTGGCGCGCGGTGTTTGCGACCGATCTGGTGTTGCTGGTGTTCGCCTTCCTGATTGGGCTGCATGTCAGCCGACGTGGGTACGTGCCGGACACGCGTCAGGCCGGGGCCAAGTTTGATTATCCGGGCGCTTTTGCGTTGCTATTGTTCCTTGGCCCGCTGTCCTTTGCGCTCAGCAATGGGGAAAGCAGCGGGTGGGCAACGCCGATGACATTGATGCCGCTGGGTGTTGCGGCGGTTGCGACAATCATCCTTGTTATCGTGTCCCGCCGCAGTGACGATCCGTTGATCGAACTGCGATACTTCAGGCATCCGCGTTATTTCATGGCCGCCGTTGGCATGTTCTTCACCGGCTTCACGCTGTTCTGTTTCTTTGTGTACTTCAACACGTTCGTTCAATCCCCGGATGCCTTCGGCTATTCGCCCATCGGCGCAGGTTTGGCGATCATGCCGCTTAGCCTCAGCATGTTCGTGATCTCGGTCACCGCACCCCGGTTTCTGGCGCCCTACAGCTTTCAATGGCCTATCGCGATCGGCTTGGGGGCGATGGCCTGTGGGTTCTTGCTGTTGATGACAACTTCGAACTCCACCCAATATGCTGAGATCTGGTGGAAGCTGATGATCGTCGGCATTGGATTAGGTATCTGTTTTTCACTGTTACCCCGGCTCGGTCTGCGCGTGTTGCCAGAAGAGCATGTGGGGCAGGGGTCCGGGGTGATTAACGCCTGCCTGTATTTTGGCGCGACACTAGGAGCCGTGGTCGGAGGTTTGGCCGAAGCGATAACGACCCGCAGAGGTATTTCCGAGGTCATGAGTGCTTTGCCCGCCGGGTCCGCCCAGCGAGATGATCTGGCCCATGCCCTGACCCATGGGACGCCGAGCCAAATCCAGCAACTGATCGCTAAAATGGATCCTGAAACTAGTAGTGCTTTGGCCAAGGCCCTTCGGGACTTGCAGGACAACGCCTTCGACAGCGCGATGCTTGTTGCTGCGGCGGCGGCTCTAGTCGGGATGGCTTTGGCGCTGATGTTGCTTCGGGGCCCGGTTCCGCCCGTACACAGCGCAGCCGAGCTGACGCGTGCGAAGAGTTGAGTTTGCTTCAACTGTTGGCAATTATTCTACTGGGAATCCGGCTGTGATAGTAGGTCTCCATGGTTGAGTTTGCGCTACTCTCTCAAAAAACCTTGCGCCCTTTGGCGGCATTGTCTGTGCGCGAAGATCAGGCAGGGTTTGTCGCGACAAATCTAATGACGATGGCGCAGTCGATTTTCGAGCCGGGGTCAGAAATCTATGGCATTTGGGATGGCGGCGATGCGGTGGGTTTGCTTGCCATTATCGACATGGCACATCCCGATGCAGAATTGGATGACGAGGATGACCCGGATGGCGTCTATATCTGGCGGCTGATGGTCGACAAATCTCGTCAGGGCCGGGGCTATGGAATGGCCGCATTGAATTTTGCAAAATCCGTGGCTTTGAAAAAGGGTCGCTCTAATCTGGTGATCAGCGTCGTCGACGAACCCGGCAGTGCGCTATCGCTTTATCAATCGTTCGGGTTTGCGCCGACTGGCCGGCTTGTCGATGGAGAGGTCGAGTTGATCATGCGGCCGGCTTAGCCACTTATTTTTGGCAACGTTCTACCCACAAAAAAGGCCGCCCCGGTGGGCGGCCTTTCGCATCTCAAACGGGACAGGCTTAGAAGCCCAGACCTTCGTATTTCTTCTTGAACTTCGACACACGGCCGCCGGCGTCCAACAGGCGCGACGAACCACCGGTCCATGCAGGGTGCACAGAGGGGTCGATTTCCAGAGCCAGCTGATCGCCTTCGGCGCCCCAGGTTGATTTCATCTGAACTACGGTGCCATCGGTCATTTTGACGTCGATGACGTGATAATCGGGATGGATGTCTTTTTTCATCTTTCCGTTCCTTACGCTTCGGCGCCAGCCTTGGGCTTGTAGTTGGTGACTTCTGCGATACGCGCGGATTTACCACGGCGCGAGCGCAGATAGTACAATTTGGCGCGACGAACGCGGCCACGGCGGACAACGGTGATGCTGTCGATGTTGGTCGAATACAGCGGAAACACACGCTCCACGCCTTCGCCAAACGAAATTTTGCGAACGGTGAAAGCACCGGCGATGGTGTTGCCGCCTTTGCGGGCGATGCAGACGCCTTCGTAGTTCTGTACACGGGTGCGCGACCCTTCGGTCACTTTAAAGCCGACACGGATGGTGTCACCGGCTTTGAAATCGGGGATGTCTTTCCCCAGGGCGGCAATCTGTTCCGCCTCAAGCTGTGCGATCAGGTCCATCGCATTTCTCCTATCTGCTCGTGGTTGGTCCACGAAGTTGAGCACGGCCTGAGAGCTCTTGGTCTTCACCGGGTCCTGTGTACAGCCCGCCAGAGGTCAGATCGAATATTCCTTTGGTCCGGTTCGCCCTGCCGCGCCGTGGCCGAAGAAAGCCGGGCGTCACGCCATGATGCAAACCAAAACACCGGAGTCGCATGTCGCGGCACCGGATTGCGCTGCTTTACGGGCTTTGTGGGCAGGGATCAAGCCTGAATCGCAAGAATGGTCAGGGCCAGATGGTAAGATTTCGCCACCGGCCAACAACACCGTTGCCTTGTCAGGCAGATCAGGCATTCTAGAGGGAATTATAAGAGCAGAAATTTAGAACAGGAACATACCATGCGCACAGCATTGATGCTGGCTGTTTTGGCCTTCGCGACCCTGTCCTGCGGTCGCAGCAGCCCTCCGCCCCAACAGGTCGAAGCTAAGGCATTTCTGAGCACCACGTCGCCCTCGGTCATTTTTCCAAGCTTTGGGGATGCCAAGCCGCACGAGTGGGAAGGCCGGCATCCGGGGCATTATCCGGTTCACGGGCTCGATGTTTCTCGATGGCAGGGTCCCATTGATTGGCGCAGGGCAAAGTCATCCGGTGTCAGTTTCGTATTCATCAAGGCGACCGAGGGGGGCGACGTGGCCGATCCTTTGTTCGACGACCACCGGCGAGGCGCGCAAGCCGCGGGCGTTCCCTGGGGGGCTTATCACTACTACTATTTCTGCCGACCGGCGCATGAGCAGGCGAAATGGTTCATCGAGAACGTGCCCAGAGGTGCCGACCTGCCGCATGTGCTGGACATGGAATGGACGCCACATTCCAAGACCTGCACCATCAGGCCCGATGGTGCGACCGTCCGGTCCGAGGCGAAGCGGTTCCTTGATATTCTGGAAAGCCACTATGGCCGCCGCCCGATCGTCTATACGACCGTGGATTTCTACGGTGACACCGATATCTCCCGCCTGCCGAAGACGGAATTCTGGCTGCGGTCGGTCGCCGGGCACCCGCGCAACGTTTACCCCAAGGCCGCATGGCGATTTTGGCAGTATACCGGTACGGGGCTGGTCCCCGGCGTTCAGGGCAAGGTGGATATCAACACGTTCAATGGCCCGCCCGAGATATGGGCGCGGTGGAAGGCCGGCGGTTAATCCTCTTTGCGCGTTTTCTGATAGCTGTCCCACAGATCAGGGCGTCGCTTGCGGGTGATCTCTTCGGACATCTGGTGACGCCATTCGGCAATGCGCCCGTGATGACCAGACATCAGAATGTCGGGGATCGGGCGACCTTTCCAATCTGCGGGTCGGGTGTATTGCGGGTGCTCTAAAAGACCCGAGGAAAAGCTTTCGTCTTCGGCTGAGGCCTGGTTGCCTAATACGCCGGGAATCAACCGCACAGTCGCGTCAATCAGCGCCTGTGCCGCGATCTCACCTCCGGTCATCACGAAATCACCAAGGCTGACTTCCTGAATGCCGTAATCCTCCAACACGCGTTCATCGACGCCTTCGAACCGACCGCAAAGCAAGGTCATGCCGTCGCAGCGTGCAAGGTTCTGCATCATTCGCTGATCCATGCGGCGACCGCGCGGGCTGAGGTATATCAGTGGCCAGTTGCCTTGCACGCCAGCCATTGTGTGTTCGATTGCCTCGCCCAGAACGTCTGCGCGCAACACCATACCCGCGCCACCGCCGGCCGGCGTGTCGTCGACATTGCGATGTTTGCCAACACCGAACTGGCGCAGATCCACGGTCTCTAACTGCCACAGCCCTTCTTGCAGGGCTTTGCCCGTCAGGCTTTCGCCCAGAACGCCGGGAAAGGCCGACGGGAACAGGGTGATGATTTTCGCCTTCCAGACCCCGTGCAGATCAGGGGTCGGAGACATCAATTCACGTGGCTTCAGCGTGGGTCGGATTGCCTTGCGTCCGTGAGATTTGCTTGGCTTGTCTGTCATATTGTGCCGACCATCGCGTTCTTTGCCCGCTCTACTACCAGCGC
Source organism: Ruegeria sp. CDSB113 (assembly GCF_059611045.1). NCBI lineage: Bacteria > Pseudomonadati > Pseudomonadota > Alphaproteobacteria > Rhodobacterales > Roseobacteraceae > Ruegeria > Ruegeria sp. CDSB113. The sequence continues at coordinate 72,532 of NZ_JBXWOU010000007.1, read as the reverse complement.
TTTTTGCCGGGTCAGTTCCGCTTCGTCCAGATGCGATCGGTTCAGTGTCAGCAATTCGGCCAGCACGCTTTCCGGCAGCCTGCTGTTGGATTTTGTGGGCGGCACCAAAAGTCGCGCCTTTTCCCGTGGCAAGTTAAGGAATTCGGCAAATGGTGTACCGGGACCAAAGCGTCGCAGCTGCATCTCTTCCAGCCACTCTTCGGTCACGGTGACCGACGGCAGTTTCTTGCGAATGTCCGAGACCGTTTCCTCAAGCGCGGGCAGGTGATCCATTTTCGCGCGAAAGGTTTCGAAATCCTGGGCCTCGCGGGTTCTCTGAAGATCGTGTGCCCAAAGGCTGCGCAACCACGCCCCTCGCTGGCGCAGGGACAGGTAGATCGTGATATCGACCTTCTGATCCTCGAACCGATCGCGGATGGCGTCTACCAGACAAGCGGCCAGATCCGGCGCGGCAGCATATCCCTGCTCTATATTGCGGCTGGGACGCAGGCCGCTGAAATTCTCTTCACTGACGATCAGGCCGCGTTTTGTGCCGAAGTTCCGCGTGGCCAGATACTCTCGGGTTTGCGTGCTGAATTCGGACAGCGTTCCCACGGTTCCATAGATGGAATGTCGGGTCGAGCTATCTGACAGCCCCGATTTGCGCGTCTTGTAAGGCAGCAAAAGCGCGAAATGCGGCCAGATCAATTCGCGATTTTCATACAGAAACGACTGTGCTGCGGTGGTTCCGGTCTTGTGGAGCCCCAGATGCAGCAGAACGCGTCGCATCAGATTAGCCCTTCGGGCGGGTCTACGATGATGCGGCCTTTGTCCAGATCCACAGTTGGAACAACCTCAAGCGTGAAGGGCAGAAAAACGGTGCCTTTCAACCCTGGCCCGTGCAGTTCCAGCAGATCTGCGGCGCCGTGGTTTTGTACCGACTTCACACGACCCAGCAGCGTTCCGCCGGTGTCATAGACCTCAAGCTCGATCAGGTCAGTGTGGTAAAACTCATCATCAGGCAATGATGGCAGCTGATCACGCCGCGCGAACAGGCGTAGGCCGTTGATGGCGTCTGCCTGTTCCTTGGTCTCGATCCCACCCAAACGCGCTGCAAAGCCGTTTTTGATTGGGCGGGTCAGGACCAGCGGATAGCGTTCCTTGCCGTATTCATCAGTTAGGGGCGAATAGGTCTCGATGTCCTCAGGGATGGCGCAAAAGCTTTTCAGCCGCACTTCGCCGCGCACGCCGTAAGACCCCGCAACGCTGCCCACGCAGATCAGATCAGTCATTTGGCTCTTCCGTCGTTACACATAATCCGTCCTGCCAGTCGCCAAGCGGGGCACATGCCTCGCGTTGGTTGTTGCGCTCAAAGAACACGCCCACAATAAAAGCGATCAGCAACAGGATGGGAAGTCGTATCAGTCCGAACATCTGGCTTTACCGCGTTTCGATATGCAATCGGGCGCTGCGCTGTTCCCAGCCGGCACGCTCAAGTTCGGGTCTTTCAGACATTTCTTCCGGCCAGCCCACACAGTAGTAGCCGACCAGAGACCAATCGTCAGGCACGGTCAGGTCGCGTTTCATCTGTTCTGGATCAAGGATTGAGACCCAGCCCAGACCCAATCCCTCGGCCCGCAAGGCGAGCCAGAACAAGGTGATAGCGGCGACGACGGAATAGCGGCGCATCTCTGGCATCGTGCCCGCGCCCAGCCCCAGACCTTTGTTGGTCGTCTCGTCCGAGAACACAGCCAGCTGAACAGGCGCTTCCTGCATGCCGGACAGCTTCAGGCGGCTGTATTTCAGCGCCTTGTCGCCCGAATAGCCTGCAAGGGCCTTTTCATTGGCGTGTTGGAAATTTTCCAGCGCTGCGGCACGCGCCGCTTCGCTTTCGACGCGAATGACGCGCCAGGGTTCGCTCAGCCCCACCGAAGGGGCCAGACGAAATGTGTCGAGGCAGCGCGTCAGCACCGCCTCGTCCACGGGACCGGTGCGAAACCGGCGCACATCGCGCCGGAGCCGCATCAGCAGTTCAAACTGCGTGCGAAAATCGTCGGTGAAATCCTGATCCTGCACGCGTTGACCTGCTTATTCTTCTGCCGCTGCTTCTTCAGCCGGAGCAGCAGCTGCCTCGGCGGCTTCAGCAGCCTTTGCAGCTTTCTCTTCCACGCGTTCCTGAGCCTTCTTGCCCGGGGTACCCTTGTTGGGGTTGTTACGCTCGGCCTTGTTAAGGGTGCCGGCGGCTTCCAGCATGCGTGCAATACGGTCGGTGGGTTGTGCGCCCTGATCCAACCAGTACTGAATGCGCTCCATGTTCATTTTCACGCGCTCTTCGCTGTCTTTCGGCAGCAGCGGGTTGTAGGTGCCCAGCTTCTCGATGAAACGGCCGTCGCGCGGCATGCGGCTGTCAGCAGCCACGATGCGGTAGAAGGGACGCTTTTTCGAGCCGCCGCGGGCGAGACGAATTTTCATTGCCATGGTGGTATCTCCTTTGGATGGCATCACGCCGGAGGCGTGTCTTTGTTAAGACCGGGATTTGCCCGGTTTAGTTCTGGTGTTTCTTGTGGTGTCGGATGACTTCCTGAATGATGAAATTCAGGAAAGCCTTGGCGAAATCTGGGTCCAGATGGGCCTTGTCCGCCAGGTCTTCTAACCGTGCGATCTGCGCGGACTCGCGCGAGGGATCGGACGGGGGAAGGTCGTGTTCGGCCTTGAGCTTGCCAACGGCCTGAGTGTGCTTGAACCGCTCGCCCAGCGTGTAGACGAGGATCGCGTCCAGCCGGTCGATGCTTTCGCGATGCTCTTTCAGCAACGTCGCAGCCCGAGTCACAGGGTTGTTCATTGGCCGGTCCTTTCGGTGGTCAAAGCGGTGTCAGAGAATTCGAGTTTCGGGTGCCGCCAAACCTGGCAGCGTTGACCCACAACCTCGCCTTCGCGTTCATAGGTGGCGCCAAGACGTTCGGCCAATGCGCGCGAGCGGTTGTTTTCATGGGCGATGTACGAAATCGGGCCATTCACCCCCTGGTGTTGGGCGGCATAGGCGCGGGCAGCCTTCGCGGCCTCGAACGCAATTCCTTTGCCTTCGAAACCATCGAAAATGACCCAACCCAATTCGGGCTCATCCCAGCCCGGCGCGTTGATGATCCCGGTCCAGCCTGCAAACGCGCCGCTTGCCTTTTCACCGATGTGCCAACCGCCGTAACCCATGATGGCCCAATGCCCGAACCGGCCCAAAAGGGATCGCCATGCTTCAAGCGGCGTTTTTGGGCCACCGACCATGCGGCTGCGGTCCGACGCGAAGAAGGTTGTCATCGCGGGCAGATCACCCTCTTGTGGAGCCCGTAGGATCAGGTTTTCTGTTTCTACGGTGGGGATGGTGTACGAGGTCATGCGTAGGCCTCCATTCCGCCGTTCACCAGATCGGCCGGGGCAGGGTGCCGCCAGACTTGCATCGTACCGAAAGCCGGGTGTTCGAAAGTGTAATCGAACTGGGCACCCAGACGTTCGGCCACGGCCTTGCTGCCCAGATTCTCCGGGTCGATCAGCGAAATTGCCGTTTCCCAGCCCAGCACATCATAGGCATGGGCGCGCGCGGCCAGCGCGGCCTCGGTCGCGTAACCTTTGCCGGTGGCGTTGTTCATCAACGTCCAGCCGATTTCAGGTTCGGGCCAGCTGTGCGGGCACCACAGGCCGACATGGCCGACATAGGTGCCTGTGTCCTTTTCCTCGACGCCCCAGAACCCGTAGCCGCGCATGGCCCAGTGACCCAGCAGCATGGCAATGGCGCGCCATGTTTCATCAGGGCGCAAGGGGCCGCCGACGAATTTCGACGCATCGCTGGCAAAGAACTCGGCCTCAGCCTCGAAGTCCGCTTCGCAAGGGGCCCGCATGATCAGGCGTTCCGTTTCCAATCTGGGGATCGACGGTGTCATGCCTGCACCTCGCTATATCGCCAGACACGCTGATCTGCGTCAAAGGCGCTCTCGGCCGCCGCGTCACGGGACGCGCCAAGGCGGCGCGCCAACGCATTCGAACGCGTGTTCGACCGCGAGACATAACTGACGAACTGGCCCGATCCGAGCAGGTCGAAACCGAAGTCACGTACGGCCGCGCAGGCCTCAGTCGCATAGCCTTGCTTGCGGTGCTCGGCGCTGAACATATAGCCAAGCTCGGGTTCGCGGTCATCCCATTCCAGCCCCAGCAAAACGAAACCAGCGATCTGATCATCGTTCTTCAGGGTCACCGTGAACAGGCCATGCCCATGCAGAAGCCACCCGGAGGTATAGTAGGAAAACTCGGTCCAAGCCTCCTGCTCGGAACTGCCAAAGCTCTCGCCGCAAACTGTGGTCCAAACAGGCAAGTCATCCAGAGTGGGTGCACGCAGAACCAGCCGCCGGGTCTGAATGACCGGCAGGGCCGCGCGATATTGCGCTGCTGCCATCGCCGCCTTTCCGGACGGGGGCTGGGTGCAGCGTGCTGGTGTCACTTTTTCTTTCCGAAACCGCTCAGACCCGGGGGCAGGGCCATGCCGCCACCCATTCCAGGCATACCGGGCATCTTGCCGCCCATCGCTTTGGCCGCCTGTTCCAGCGCTTTGGGGTCCATGCCTGCGGCCATGTCTTCGGGCGAGGGGCCGCCTTTACCGAACATGCCTTTCATGGCCTGTTTCAGCATCTTGCCTTTGCCCATTTTGCCCATCTTCTTCATCATGTCCGACATCTGCCGGTGCATCTTGAGCAGCTTGTTGAGGTCGCTGACCTCCATCCCGGAACCTGCCGCAATGCGTTTCTTGCGGCTGGCCTGCAGCAATTGCGGGTTGGCACGTTCGCGTTTGGTCATGGACTGGATCAGGGCGATCTGGCGCTTGAGCACCTTGTCGTCCATGCCTGCCTCTTCGACCTGCTTGGCCATCTTGCCCATGCCGGGCATCATGCCCATCATGCCCTGCATGCCGCCCATCTGGATCATCTGTTCCAGCTGCAATTTCAGGTCGTTCATGTTGAACTGACCTTTGACCATGCGCTTCATCATGCGCTCGGTCTGTTCCATCTCCATCGTTTCTTGGGCTTTTTCGACCAGGGCAACGATGTCGCCCATGCCCAGAATACGACCGGCGATCCGGTCCGGCTCAAAGGTTTCGAGCGCGTCCATCTTCTCGCCCAAACCGACAAAGCGGATCGGCTTGCCGGTAACCGCGCGCATCGACAGCGCCGCACCGCCGCGCCCGTCACCATCCATCCGGGTCAGGACGACGCCGGAAATGCCGACCTTGGCTTCGAATTCCTCGGCCACTTCAACGGCGACCTGACCGGTCAGGCCGTCGACCACCAGCAGGGTCTCGCGCGGATCAACAACGTTACGAACTTGCTCGACCTCGTTCATCAGCACTTCGTCGATGTGCAAACGGCCTGCGGTGTCCAACATGTAGACGTCATAACCGCCCAACGTCGCCTGTTGCTTGGCGCGCTTGGCGATGTCGACGGGTTTCTGACCGGGAACGATTGGCAGCGTGTCCACGCCAACTTGGATGCCCAGAACGGCCAGCTGATCCATCGCCGCCGGGCGATAGACGTCGAGCGAGGCCATAAGGACCTTCTTGCCCTCTTTCTCTTTCAGGCGTTTGGCCAGCTTACCGGTCGTGGTCGTTTTACCTGAACCCTGCAGGCCGACCATCAGGATCGGAGCAGGCGGGTTATCGATTTTCAGAGCGCCGGGGTCTTCCTCGCCGCGCAGGGTGTCCACCATCGCGTCATGCACGATCTTGACGACCTGCTGTCCGGGGGTGATTGATTTGGTCACCGCCTGACCGGTGGCTTGATCCTGCACTTTCTTGACGAATTCACGTGCAACCGGCAGCGAGACGTCAGCCTCAAGTAAGGCCACGCGCACTTCGCGCAGGGCAGTTTTGACGTCCTCTTCGGACAGGGCACCCTGTTTGGTCAGCCGGTCAAAGACGCCAGAGAGGCGTTCGGATAGATTTTCAAACATGCCTTCGGCCTCCTTAGCCGGTTATCTGATGGCAGTTCCTAGGTAGGAAGCGCCGGTTAAACGCACAATTGCCCCCACGGGCGTGACACGCTGGTGGGGGGCGATCCCTGAACGACTCAAGGGACCGGAAGATCAGACGCTTCCGGATGTTTGACGGCGACTTAGGCCGATTGGCTGTCCGAGTCAACCTCTCGCGCGGGTAGCCAGTTGTTGACCGCATCAACCATCCGCTGTGCGCCGCGCCCGCTGACATAGGCTTCGACGATCGGGTGACGACCAGCGCTCATGCCTTTTTTAAGAATCAGAACGGGGCGATGCATCTTGGACGTGGTCCTGTCGCGGGTCGAGGTGGTGGTTTCCACCTCGGCATGGGACAGGTTCGACAACTCATGTTCTACTGCGTCATACCCAAAGATCGATTGACGACGGATCAAGATACTATTGCTGTTGCGGTCCAATATGACCTGTACGCGGCGCACAAAGACGCAGAATGCGCCAAAGCCCAACCCGCCACCGAACAGAGCAAAGAAGATGCCGAACAATATGCCCTCGCCACCCTCGCTGACCATGAATAAACCAGCCCCAACAAAACAGAGGATAAAGAGTACCAGCGTAATGCCAATGAACCATGGCGTGTTGGTCAGGATCAGTTGGTCCGGGGTGCTGCGCGTGACTTTCATGGCGGCACGCTAGCATCGATTTTTAGGCCTGTCGTGGCTTGAATCTGTCAGCGCATTGCGCGATGAGCGCCTCAAACGAGGAGGTTCCCATGGACGCGTCATCCACTTTTCAAGACACGTTGCCGATCAGTTCAGACGCGCTGTTGCAGCGGTTGGATGACTGGGGGCTGAGCTATCGTCTGCACTCGCATATTCCCCTGCGCACGGTTGAGGATGCCAAAGGCGTTGAAGAGCAATTCCTGGTACCGGGCGAAAACTCCCTGCGCCTCAAGAACCTGTACCTGCGCGACAAGAAAAAGCGGAACTATCTGGTGACGCTCGAACAAAGCCGCGAGATTGACCTCAAGGCGCTGGGCACAGAGCTGGGGATCGGTAATCTGTCCTTTGGATCAGCGGAGCGGTTGTTTCAGAGCCTCGGTATCCGTCCCGGCGCGGTCAGTCCGCTGGCCATGATCAACGGTGTGCAAAACGATGTGCGGTTCTTCATGGACGCCACCGCGCAAACGACGGACATCATCTATATGCATCCTCTGGTAAATGATCGGACCGTCGCCATGACGCGCGACGACCTGATGGCATTCTTCGATCAGGTCGGATGCGCAGTCACCTGGCTGCCGTGATCAGTCGTTCAGCGCCTCTTCGAGGGCTGCGGCGGCATGGGCGGCGGACGGATTGACGAACAGGTGGCCGTCAGCTTCAAAAACAGGGTCATCCAGGTGGTCGGGAAAGGCCAGCGGCAGTTCGGTACACGCCAGCAAGATCGCAGTTCCAGGTTTTGCGTGCTTGTCGCAGAAAGTTAGTAAACGAGCGCGCGCCGTGGCTGATGCGCCGCCGTAGAAGTCACTGTCGATCATCGCCTGCATCTCGGCAATTTCCGTTTCGGGTAGGCGATCATTTGCAATGATCCCTTCGGCGGCCAATCGGTCTGAATAATTGCTGGCCTGCATGGTCACTGTCGTTCCCAGAATCAGGGCTGTGGACGCCTTGGTAGATGCCGTGGCCTCAGCCGTCGCATCGAAAATGCTGAGAATGGGCATGGTGATGCCTTGCCGGATCGCATGCAGCCGCGCGTGCGGAGTGTTTGAGGCGATGATGCCAAAGTCGCAGCCCGCGTTTTCAAGCTTCAGCAATGCCTCGCGAAACACCGCGTCGAACCCGGACCAACTGGCCTCGTCCCCGGCGGTTCCCCGCAGGGCGCGGGTTTTGGCCTGCGTAACGGATTCGATTGTCATAGGCGGGATCGGCAAGGGCGAGCCGTGGCCGCGATTGGCAAAGTGCCTGCTGGCCCCTTCTGCGATCGCTCGGTAGTAATCCACGGTCGAGGCCCAGCCCACACCGCCCAGAATGCCGATTTTCTTCATGATGAACGCCCAGTCTGCAAATCTCGCTTAAGGCAGACTGGACGTTTCACAAGACAAAGGCCAGAGGTGGGTCAGGCGGCGAGTTGAGTTACCGCTTTTTGGGCGTTCGCCAACGCGGCGTCCGCATCCAGCGCCATCTTGTCAGCCGCAATCACGTCGACGTCGTGGATGCCGATGAATCCTAGAACGTGCTTGGCATAGTTGGTGGCAAAGTCGATCTCGGACCCTACTTCGGTGCCGCCGGACGCGATTGCCAGCACGGCGCGCTTACCTTCCAGTAGGCCTTTGGGGCCAGTTTCTGAATAGGCAAAGGTCAGACCCACGCGGGCGACAAGGTCAATCCAGGCCTTGAAGGCCGCAGGCACCGAGAAGTTGTAGATCGGCAGCCCGATGACAATGGTGTCGGCGTTTTGCAGCTCGCTAACCAACTCGTCGGACAGGGCCAGCAGATCACGCTGAACCTCGTCACGCTGATCCGCGGGGGTGAAGTTGGCGTTGATCCAGTCTTCGGTCAACAAAGGCAGGGGGCTGGCAAGATCGCGGCGAATAATGCGCTGGGCTCCAAGGTGCCCGATAATCTGGCGGGAAAGGTCGCGGGTGGCGGATCCGGTGCGGCGGGCCGAGGCGTCGATATGCAGGATGGTCTTGGTCATGTCAGGGTTTCCTTTTTGGCGGGGTAACTGTTTCCGCTCCCAATATGAGTGTTGCGTCAGCGAACGAAACGCGGATATACCAACAGGTATTGTTGGAATTTGCACAGTGAGATTGGGCATGGATAATTGGGACGAAGTCAAAACCGCCTATCAGGTCGCTCGGATGGGCACCGTCAGCGGCGCGGCCGAAATCTTGGGCGTGCACCATGCCACCGTGATCCGCCATATCGACGCGATCGAGGCGCGACTGGGCGTCAAACTGTTCCAGCGCCACGCCCGTGGCTATACCCCAACCGATGCCGGAGAGGACCTTCTGCGCGTGGCTCAGGCCACCGAAGATCAGTTCAATCAGTTGGTGGGCCGGATGAAGGGGCGCGGCGATGATGTGTCGGGCGAATTGGTTGTAACATCTCTGGCCTCGCTGGCGCCCTTGGTCGTTCCCGCCCTGTCCGAGTTCCAATCAATGCATCCGGGCCTTATTGTGCGTTACCTGACCGGGGACCGCCTGTTCCGTTTGGAATACGGCGAAGCGCATGTCGCTATCCGAGCGGGCGCTGCCCCGGATCAGCCTGACAATGTGGTGCAGCCGTTTATCCCGCAAGAAATCGGGCTGTTTGCCAGCAAGTCTTACATTGCGCGCCGCGGTCGACCAGCAACCCTGGACGAATTCGCTAACCACCTGTTTGTCGGCACGGATGATGAGAACAGCCGCGCACCGTTTTCCAGATGGCTGCGCGAAAACGTTCCTGCCGAGGCAATCGCATTCCGCTGTACCAACAACTTCTGCATGCGCGAGGCGGTTCTGGCCGGCGCCGGGATTGGCTTCATGGCCCGGTGGGAAGCAACCCGCGATCCGGAACTGGTCGAAGTGATGGAACCGCTGCCCGAATGGTCCGGCAAGCTGTGGCTGGTGACACATGTTGACCTGCACCGCACGACCAAGGTGCAGGCGTTCCTGTCCTTCCTCAAGGAGCAGTCCAAAGGCTGGCTTTCGTGACACCGCAGTCACGTGGTCATTTGGCCATGATCACGTTCTCGGTTTTGGTGGCAGGCAGCTTCTCGCTGGGGTCCATCGTGGCCAATCAGATTGCACCGCTGGCGATTACAGCCGGACGGTTTCTGATTGCGGCTGTCATCATTGGCATTGCGGCGCTGGCCACCACCGGGTTGCCGCGCAGCGCTGCGCAAGCGCCGTGGCGATACGCCGTTTTGGGCGGGCTGTTCGCCACTTACTTTGTTCTTATGTTTTACGGCTTGAAAACCGCAGATCCGGTCAGCACATCCGCGGTATTCACCCTGACGCCGGTCATGTCTGCGGTCGCCGGATGGGTTCTGCTGCGCCAGATCACCACTCCGCGCATGGCTTTTGCCCTGACGGTGGGGGCAACCGGAGCTTTATGGGTTATCTTTCGCGCCGATTGGCAGTCCTTTCGCGCCTTCGAGATCGGTGGCGGAGAGACAATCTTTTTCTGGGGCTGCATGGCGCATGCAATCTACACGCCGATGGTGCGCAAACTGAACCGGGGCGAGCCCGCAGTGGTCTTTACATTTGGAACACTGGTTGCTGGCTGCGTGATCCTGACGGTGGTCGGCTGGTCAGACATCCGTGCAACCGATTGGGCGAACCTGCCGCTGATCGTCTGGGTCAGCCTGCTGTATCTTTCTATCTTCGCAACGGCCTCCAGTTTCGTTCTGGTCCAGTTTGCAGCGCTACGCCTGCCGTCGGCCAAAGTCATGGCCTACACATATCTGATCCCCAGTTGGGTGATCCTGTGGGAGATCGCGCTTGGGCGACCTGCGCCAACCGTTATGGTGCTGGTCGGTGTCGTTTTAACCGCGATCGCGCTGGTTCTGCTGCTCAAAAGCGAAGAGCAATCTGCGAAAGACACTGCGCCGGTCTCGGAATGACCCTTGCCATTTGGCAGTAATCTAACGACCCTCGGGTCTGATGAACCATCCCGGAGGGAATGATGAAGAAAGCTGTTCTATTCGTCGCCGGTGCGTTGTTATCCGCCTGTACGCAAGGAGGGGGGCAGGGGTCGTCAGAGACCGACCTTCAAGGCAGTTGTGAGGCACTCGTGTCGGCTGAGACAGGTGTTCAAGCCGCTGACGTCAACGCGGTTTCGACCGAGTCCGTGCCGACTGGAACAATCACGACAATTGAGGTCGCTGGCGCTCTGGCACCGTGGTTGTGTCTTGCGGATGCAACGGGTGTGATCATCGGCGTCGAGTATAGCCAGGAAGGCTAGCTGGGAACGGACCAAACCGACGGAAATGGTCGCGGTCATCTACATGAGGCAGATCAAAGTGCTCTATTCCTGAGCCCGCTAACATCGGCGGCAGGAGGAAGATGCCATGTTTAGTCACATTATGATCCCGGTTGATATTCACCTGCCGCCGGAAATTCGCAAGGCTCTGGATGTCGCGGCGCAAATGGCGAGATGGCAAAACGCCCGGATCACGATCGTCAGCGTGACCGGAACCCAGCCGGGCGACGTCACGCATTCAGATGCGGAGATTAGCACCGAGCTGCAAGCCATTGTGGATCAACTTACCGAGCAGAGTGGCTCCGAGGTTTCAGCGCGCAACATCCACTCGGTAGATGTAGCTGCAGAGGTCGACGGTGATTTGACCCGCGCCGCTGAAGAGATTGGGGCCGACCTAATCGTCGTTGGGACGCACGCACCGCGCATCACGGACCACATCTTTTCCAGCCATGCCGGATATCTGGCCAAGCACGCAAAAGTATCGGTGTTTGTAGTTAGATAGGTCTAGGGATCGTCTGTTGCGGGCAGTTCGACTTCCAGAAAACGTTCAAACGCATCCAGATTGACCGGTTCAAATTGACCGAACCCCTGCATCCAAACGGATGCCGCCCGCAGCGCGTCGGGTTCCAGTTTACACCACTTCACCCGCCCGCGCTTTTCCTGGCTGATCAACCCGGCCTTGGTCAGAATGATCAGATGTTTCGAGATCGCGGCCAGCGACATCTCGAACGGGTCGGCGACGTCGGTCACGGCCATGTCATCTTCCAGCAGCATCGCAAGGATGGCGCGGCGGGTCGGGTCGGCGAGGGCCGCGAAAACGGTATCGAGGTCATTGGACATGCCATCGCTCAATCACAGCGCCCGGTTTTGGTCAACCATTTGGTTGAATATACGAATTGAGCGGTTTTTACGCGGGCCGATGGATGGGGGCAAATCCAATGCACCTTGGCATCCTGAATAAATTTCACAAAAACAGAGGTTTAACCTGCGGCAAATCGGGCGCTGAACACCGTTGACTCTGTGCCTCCTGCCCCTTAGCACCCTACCCAAGACTGTGCGAGGGAATTGCCCGTGACCGATGACGACCAAAAGCAGCGTATGGCGCAGCTGGAGGCCAAGATCGACGCGGCAAAAAAGGCCAAAGCGCCGAAACCTCGTGCGGATGCTGACGTGTCCGGGGGCGAGCTTGCCTGGAGGATGGTCATCGAAATGGTATCCGGTCTGGGGATCGGATTTGGCATCGGATACGGGCTGGACAGCCTGCTCGGGACAATCCCGATATTTCTGGTGCTGTTTACAATACTGGGCTTGGTCGCCGGGGTGAAGGTTATGCTCCGCAGCGCACAGCAGGCTCAGGAAAAGCAAACGGCGGCTGAGGCAGCCGACAAGGACGAGAGGGACTGAACGTGGCGACTGAGACCACCGCAGCAGAAGGCAGCAGCCTGGTTTTTCATCCGATGGATCAGTTCATCGTCAAGCCGCTTTTTGGCGGTGACTCGATTGCCTGGTACACACCGACCAACGTGACCCTGTGGTTGTTCCTTGCCATCCTTGCCATCATCGGCCTGCTGGTCCTGAGCACCTCGAAACGCGCCATCGTTCCAACCCGTATGCAATCGATCGCGGAACTGGCTTATGGCTTCATCTACAAGATGCTCGAAGACATTTGTGGTAAAGAGGGCGTCAAGTATTTCCCCTATGTCATGACCTTGTTCATGTTCATCGTGACCGCGAACTTCCTGGGTCTGATCCCGACATCGTTCACCACCACATCGCATTTCGCGGTGACCATCCCGCTGGCGCTGGCCGTGTTCCTGACCGTGACCATCCTGGGTTTCGTCAAGAACGGTGCCGCGTTTTTGGGGTTGTTCTGGGTGTCCAGCGCCCCACTGGCGCTGCGTCCGATTTTGGCGATCATCGAGCTGATCTCGTACTTTGTGCGCCCGGTCAGCCACTCTATTCGTCTTGCCGGTAACGTCATGGCGGGCCACGCGGTTATCAAGGTGTTCGCAGGCTTTGCCGCGATTGCCGTGATCTCACCCGTGTCCGTTCTGGCGATCACCGCAATGTACGGTCTCGAGGTCCTGGTGGCCTTCATCCAGGCCTACGTATTCACCATTCTGACCTGTGTTTACCTGAAAGATGCACTGCATCCTTCGCACTAAGGTCCGATACCCAAACATCGAAACTTCCAATTCGTAAGGAGAAACATCATGGAAGGCGATCTCGCACACATCGGCGCAGGCCTGGCAGCAATCGGTTCCGGCGCAGCCGCAATCGGGGTGGGCAACGTAGCAGGCAACTTCCTGGCCGGCGCCCTGCGCAACCCTTCGGCGGCTGCTTCGCAGACCGCAACCCTGTTCATCGGTATCGCATTCGCAGAAGCCCTGGGGATCTTTGCATTCCTGGTCTCGCTGCTGCTGATGTTCGCCGTCTAATCTGCGGAACCTGATCCTTACGCGCAGGTGGGTCCAAGCCATAGCGGCCCACCTGTTGTAAAGACAACGTTCCGACGGAGGACATCATGGCGACAGAACCCGTATACGAAGAGATTGCAGGTACCTGCGTTGACTCTCATGGGTCGGCGATCGGGATGCCCCAGCTCTGCTTCGATTGGTTCCCCAACCAGATTTTCTGGCTGGTCATCACGCTGGTCGTCATCTTTCTGGTCCTGTCTCGCGTGGCCTTGCCCCGCATCGCGGCAATCCTGGCGGAACGTCAGGGGACCATTACAAATGACCTGGCTGCGGCCGAAGATCTGAAGGCCAAAGCGGTCGAGGCTGAAGAGGCCTATAACAAGGCGCTGGCCGATGCCCGTTCTGAGGCACAGCGTATCGCAGCGGAAGCCCGCGCTGAAATCCAGTCCGGTCTGGATGACGCGATTGCCAAGGCAGACTTGGAAATCGCTGCAAAGGCGGCTGAATCGGAAAAGGCAATTGCCGATATCCGTGCCGGCGCGCTGGAAAGCATTCAAGTGGTTGCCAAGGATACGGCAGCTGAACTGGTCACAGCACTGGGCGGCGAGGCAGATGCCAAAGCCATCGACAGTGCAATTGACGCGCAGACGAAAGGATAAGTGACATGCGGAATACTCTTGCCCTTATCCTGACCGTCGGCGCCGCCAGCCCTGCGCTGGCTGCAAGCGGCCCGTTCTTCTCGCTTGGCAACACCGACTTTGTGGTCCTTCTGGGCTTCATCGTTTTTATCGCGGTCCTGTTCTATTTCAAGGTTCCGGGCATGATTGGTGGCGCGTTGGACAATCGCGCCGACGGCATCAAGTCCGAACTGGACGAAGCCCGCGCCCTGCATGAAGAGGCACGCAGCCTGTTGGCCTCGTACGAGCGCAAGCAGCGTGAAGTGCAGACTCAAGCGGATGCCATCGTGGCCGCAGCCAAAGAAGATTCTATCTTGGCGGCAGAACAGGCAAAGGTCGATTTGGAGAATTCCATCGCCCGCCGTCTGGCTGCAGCTCAGGACCAGATCGCTTCGGCTGAGGCGTCAGCTGTCAAGGAAGTCCGCGATCAGGCCATCACCGTTGCGGTATCGGCTGCCAACGCAGTTCTGGCCAAGCAGATGACGGCCGCACAGGCGAACAAACTGATCGACGCAGCGATTGCGGATGTTGGTGACAAACTGCACTGACACCGACAGATTGCAGACGAGTAACAGAAGTGACCCGGAAGCCGCATGCTTTCGGGTCACTTGTTTTCTACAGGGGCGACGCGCGATCCTAATCTAGTCACTTGTGCAGCGAATCCGAATTGTGATTTGACGGATGCGAAGGCGTTGTTTGGGCATTTTAGGACAGAGCCATAGTGTGTCCACCTTCCTTTCCGGAGGCTCTGGGATTGCACAGAACAAGGTCGGATGAAGTAGAAAGCTGAAATCCGGAAACAGGAAAAGAGTGACCGTGCCCGCCACAGACAACACAGTTTCCATGAACATTGTCGGCGCGGTGCGCAACGGGGGGGCGGCTCTGAAAGAAACGATCCACCGGATCGAAGACCTGTCGAAACGGGTGGGGCAATACTCGGTCATCATTGCCACCAACGACAATACAGATGACACCGATCAGATACTGTCTGAATACGCGAACCGGAGTGCCGAGGTTCAGATCATTCGGCTGGATGGTGTGATCTCGGGCATTACTGAACGTGTCGAGCGTATCACCGCTGCTCGAAATTCTATACTTGAAACTCTCGAAAAGAATGGTCGTGACAACCACCTGACTCTGATGCTGGATTTAGACGGGCCGAACATCTGTCTGAATCCCGAAGCTGTTTTAGCAGCGGCCAAGCGTTCGGATATTCAGTGGGAAGCGGTTTTTGCAAACTCAAGGCCAGCCTACTACGACTTATATGCCTTGCGCTGCCGGGGTTGGTGCGAACAGGATGTCTGGCAACAGATACACAACGCGCGTAAACCTTTGTTTGGTAAACGAAAATGGCGTCGAAACCTTTTGAAGACTATGATCCATGACCGTCAGTTTCATATTCCAGAAGATTGCCAACTTATACCTGTCGACAGCGCTTTTGCAGGCGCAGGCCTTTATAAAACTCAGGCGTTACGAGGCCTGAGATATAGATGCCGAGATGAGGAGAACCGGCTGGTCTGTGAACATGTCCTGTTTCATCAGGAAATGCGTACACGAGGTGCCAGGCTCTATATCGACCCGGCGTTGACGACTATCGCGCCGCAAGAGCATCTTGGTGAAGGCAGCGGAGCACCATTTCAACCGAACCTACAAGACCTTTCGAGCGGAGCAACGTGATCAATGCCCTATTCTCCAATCACCGGGCAACTTGGAGTGTTGCTTTTTGAAAGCGAAGTGATCGGGCGACACCCGGCAAAGTACTTTCTGGATGAAAGCTGCGGTTATATCTGGGTAGAAAACCCGACATGGCTGGAAGAAGCGTATAGCGATGCCATCGCGTTGACGGATACAGGGATCGTCGCCCGAAACCTGTCGAACCTGCGCCGTGTTTCAACAGCCATGCGTGCGAATGGTCTTGCAGATGCCCGTGGGATCGACATTGGCGGAGGCTATGGGCTGTTTGTTCGCGGCCTAAGGGACATTGGACTGAATTTTCACTGGTCCGACCCCTATGCAGAAAACCTATTGGCGCGTGGGTTCGACGCGGATGATGGAACATATGCAGTTGCGACGGCCTTTGAAGTTCTTGAACATTTGCCGGATCCGCTTTCGCACTTAAAAGAGGCGCGCACGAAATTTGGTTTCGAAACGCTCTTTTTTTCGGCGACTTGCTTCGATCCAAAGGATCTACCGCCGCGCGACTGGTGGTACTGGGCTTTTGAGACGGGCCAGCACATCAGCTTTTTCTCTGAGCAAAGCCTGGATTATATGGCTGAGCAGTTGGAGATGCGGAAAGTCCACCTCCGTGGAGACCTTTATGCCTTCACTGCGCGGGACAGCCTCACGTGGCCCAGCCGGTGGCAGCAATGGAGAATTCTAAAAGCGTTCCGCCGCGCCAGCCTGACGCAACAGGACTATGAAGACATGAAGCAACGCGTAAAGTCGATGCAACTAAAACGTTGACGATCACAGTGTGCCTGCCTCGTGCTGAAGGCGTTGCTGAGCGATTTCTTCGTTTCTTTCTGCTTTTTGCTGATCGGCCATGCAGCGTTCAACAAAGCTTAGATGTTCTTGAACCGCGTGTCTGGCCGCAGCCGGGTCGCGTGCCTGAAGCGCCGTGTTGATGGCGCGGTGCTGGTCCAGAATTGCTTCGCGCGTCGTTTGCTGGTGGAACATCATCTGGCGGTTATAGAACACGCCCTGCCGCAACAGATCGTACATTGACCGCATCATATGCAGCATGACCACATTATGGCTGGCCTCGATGATTGCCATGTGGAATTGCGCGTCCAGCTGCGCCTCATCTTCGGTCGCGTTACGGATGTGGGCGGCTTCCATCTTGTCAAAGATCGTCTGAACCACCTTCAGGTCGCTGTCCGAGCCCAGCCGGGCCGCGCGCTCGGCGGCTAACCCTTCCATGTCGCGCCGGAACGAGAGGTAATCGAACACCGCCTCGTCATGGCTGCCGAACAGCCGGATCAGCGCCGGGGAGAAGGCTGAGCCCAGAACCTCGGCCACATAAATCCCGGACCCTGCCTTGGCTGTCAGCAAGCCTTGGTCTTGCAGGTCTGCGATTGCGTCGCGTAGGGAAGGCCGGGATACGCCCAGCCGCTCGGCCAATTCGCGTTCGGCGGGCAGACGTTCGCCGGGGCGCAGTATGCCGCGCAGGATCAGCAGTTCAATCTGGCGAACCACTGCGATTGAAAGCTTTTCGGTCTGAACTTTTTGAAAAGGCATGCGGGCGTCATTCCGGAAATTGGTCAAATGATATGACCACGGATGGCGGCGAGGTTCAAGAATGCGGGGTCACGTGGTCTAAAATATTAGGTCAGCATTGTTGACTTTATGCTGTTCCTCTCTACGCTGGCCGTCACTGAGAGCGGAGGAGACTCATGTCTACGCACGAATTGTTCGCCACGCGGGCATCCCGGATGAAAGCGTCTGAGATACGCGAGTTGTTAAAGCTGTTGGATCAGCCGGGGATCATCTCGTTTGCAGGCGGCATCCCCGATCCTGCGTTGTTTCCAGCCGAAGGGTTCTCTACCGCCTTTCAAGCTGCGTTGGGGCCGGACCAGCAGGCCCAGGCGTTGCAATATTCCGTCAGCGAAGGTTACGTCCCGCTGCGGGAATGGCTCGTCGACCACATGCGTTCAATCGGAGTGGAATGCGGGCTTGAGAACATCTTGATCACATCGGGCTCGCAGCAGGCACTGGATTATCTGGGTAAACTCTATCTGTCGCCGGGCGATACTGCGCTGGTCGGATGGCCAACCTATCTGGGCGCATTGGCCGCTTTCAATGCCTATGAACCGCGGTTTGACCGCCTCAGCATCAATGGCAATCGGGGCGCGGTTGAGTACGCGGCGTCAGCGGGCGAAGGCGCGGTCAAATTCGCCTATCTTTCGCCAGACTTTGCCAACCCGACGGGTGAAACCGTGAACTTGCGGGGGCGAAAGGCGCTGCTGGATCTGGCAGATGCGCTGAACTGTGCAGTGATCGAGGATGGAGCCTATCAGGCCCTGCGTTATGACGGGGATGCCATCCCTCCGGTTCTGGCGCTGGAATTGGCACGCAAAGGGTCGATTGAGGACTGCCGTACGATCTATTGCGGTAGTTTTTCGAAAACCTTGTCTCCGGGGTTGCGGGTTGGTTGGGTCGTGACGGCAAAGCCAGTGATTTCGCAATTGGTGTTAATGAAACAAGCTGCCGATCTGCATTCGGCAACGATTAACCAGATGGCCATTGACCAGGTGGCACGGGCTTGTTTCCACACGCATATTCCAATGCTGCGTCGTGTCTACGGTGCCCGCCGCGATGCCATGCTGCAGGCGTTGCAGGACCATATGCCAGACAGGGTTCAATGGACCAGGCCCGAAGGCGGCATGTTCATCTGGCTGACATTGCCGGTCGGTACACACGGGGCCGATTTGTTGGCCCGCGCGCTGGACACGGTCAAAGTCGCCTTTGTCCCGGGTGGGGCGTTCTTCCCGGATGGCAGCGGGACCAACACGATCCGGCTGAGCTTCTCGAACTCGGATGAGGATACGATCCGCGAAGGTATTCGCCGATTGGGTGAGGTTTTGCGGGCCTGATCGGCGGAAAGGTTTTGTTAACCTTGATGGCGCAATGCTGGGGGTATGATCCGGTACGTGTCCCTTCTAGTGCTGGCCGCTTGCTCGGCCGGCACGCCCCACTTTCGCGATGTGCCTGCGACCCGTGTGGCAGTGAACGGCAGTGTATTTGATGTGCGGGTCCGCGATCAACTGGCCGAGGCTGTACGCATCAACTCTCAATATGCTCCGCGCCTTGGCCCCATCCGCGACCGGGCCGCACTGGCTATGGCACAGGTGTCGGGTTGCCCGTTGTTGGATGTTCTGGGCGACGCTGCGGTCACCGTGGGCATTCTGGGTTGTGACCGGGAATTGGGGGAAAAGCTGATTTTTGGCAGCCTTCTTCGCGGTCCCTATGAATGTATCGACTATGGCTACTACGAAGACTATGGCTATCAGGTTTTTGAGTGCGCTCCTTACTGAGATACGCGCTTTCTTGCGTATTTTGGCAAGATATTGTGGATAACTTGGCGGGAAATCCCATATCCTGCGTTACTCCGTTGACTCACCCCCAATGGGTTGCGCAGACTTCCAGATATAGGAATCATGGGACGAGCGGCCTTTGCGGTTCAGCAAACTTAAACTCACCGGCTTCAAAAGCTTTGTTGACCCGACCGATCTGATTATCGCGGATGGGTTGACCGGTGTGGTGGGCCCAAATGGCTGCGGCAAGTCCAATCTTCTGGAAGCATTGCGTTGGGTAATGGGTGAAAACCGCCCCAAATCCATGCGCGGTGGCGCGATGGAGGATGTGATCTTTGCCGGGGCCGCAACGCGTCCGGCCCGCAATTTTGCCGAAGTTGTCCTGACGATGGATAACTCGGAACGTTTGGCGCCTTCGGGGTTCAATGACAGCGATCAGTTGGAAATTGTGCGTCGCATCACCCGCGATGTCGGCAGCGCTTACAAGACCAACGGCAAAGATGTTCGGGCGCGCGATGTCCAGATGTTGTTTGCCGATGCCTCGACCGGCGCGCATTCACCTGCACTGGTGGGGCAGAACCGCATTGCCGAGCTGATCAACGCCAAGCCCCGTGCGCGTCGCCGCATTCTGGAAGAGGCGGCCGGTATCTCGGGCCTTTATCAGCGCCGCCACGAGGCGGAGCTTAAGCTGAAGGGCACTGAATCCAACCTGACCCGTGTTGATGACGTGCTGGAGCAATTGGGCACCCAATTGGCGCAGCTTGCGCGGCAGGCGCGTCAGGCCGCGCGGTACCGTGAGATTGGGGAGCAACTACGGCAGGCTGAAGGCATGCTGCTCTATCGCCGCTGGAAAGAGGCTGACATGGCCCGCCAACAGGCCGAAGACGTCTTGCGCGAGCGGATCACCGAAGCCTCGCGCGCCGAGGCCGAAGCCCGCGCCGCCAGCGCCAAGCGGTCTGAAATCGAGGAAATTCTGCCGCCTCTGCGCGAGGAAGAGGCAATCGCCGCCGCCGTCTTGCAACGACAGCAGGTACAGCGCGACCAACTGGCTGATCAGGAAACCCGCGCGCGTCAGACGATCGAGACGCTGACCAACCGCATTCAGCAATTGGCCAACGATATCGAACGCGAAACCGGCCTGAACCGGGACGCGGGCCAGATGATTGAGCGTCTGGAATGGGAAGCGCGCGAACTGGCCAAAGCGGCAGATGGGCATGACGACAAAGTGGCTGAGGCCGCTGAGATCGCGCGCGAAGCCGCATCCGTGCTGCAAGATCGAGAAGATCACCTGTCGCAGGAAACCGAAGATGTGGCGCGTCTTGTGGCGCGTCACCAGTCGGCTCAGCGTTTGGTCGAAGATAGCCGCAAGACGCTGACCCGGTCCGAAGGCGAAGAAGAGAAAGCCCGTGCTGCGGTAGACGAAGCCCGCAATGCTTTGACCCGCGCCAGCGAAGCGTTTGAGGAAGCGCAAGAGGGTGAGGAAGAAGCGCGCGAGGCCGCTGAGGCCGCCGACGAAGCGCTGGCCGCAGCGGACGAGCTGCGCAATGAAACGCAGGCGCGAGAAGCCGAAGCGCGCGCCCAGCGGTCTGAGGCCGAGGGTGAACTGGGCGCGATCCGTGCCGAGACATCCGCCTTGGCCAAGCTGGTCGAACGGGATACGGCGGAAGGCGGGCAGGTTCTGGATCTGCTGCGGGTCGAGCCCGGCTTTGAAAAGGCGCTGGGGGCGGCACTGGCTGACGACCTGCGTACACCTTTGGTCGATGCCGACGGACCGTCCGGCTGGGTGCAAGTGTCAGGCTACGATGCAGATCAGCCCCTGCCCGATGGTGCAGAACCATTGGCGTTGCATGTCTCGGGCCCAGACCGTCTGAGCCGCCGGATCGCTCAGATCGGATTGGTTGATGCGGATCAGGGCGCGCGGCTGCAAGCCTCATTAAAGCCGGGGCAGCGTCTGGTGTCCCGTTCGGGTGACTTATGGCGTTGGGATGGGTTCCGGGCATGGGCCGAAGATGCGCCAAGCGCTGCAGCTTTGCGGTTGGAACAGCTCAACAAGCTTGAAGCTCTGAAACAGGAACTTACCCGCGCCGAAGCGCAGGCTGATGGTGCCCGCGCCGCGCATGAAGCGCTGTCGCAGCAACTGGCGGATGTCACCGAGGCAGACCGCCGGGCCCGTGAAGCCCGACGCGCCGCCGATCAGCGGATGGCAGAATCCGCGCGCGGGCTGAGCCGGGCCGAGGCTGACCGCAATCTGGCGCAGGGCAGGCTGGAAACGCTTACCCTTGCCGTTGACAGACACAAGGATGATGCCATGTCTGCCCGCGCGCAACTGCGCGAGGCCGAAGGTGCTCTGGCCGGCCTGGGTGACGTCGACAGCGCGCGCGCGCAGGTCGAGGATATCAAACAGACGGTTGAGGCCGCGCGGATCACCATGCTGACCCATCGCTCATCCCATGATGAGCTGCGCCGTGAAGGCGAGGCACGAACCCGGCGGGCCCAGGAAGTGACCAAGGACCTCAGTGGTTGGCGGCACCGGTTGGAGTCAGCAGAAAAACGTATCTCGGAACTGGTCGAACGCAAGGAAAGCTCTGAGGAAGAACTGTCTGAGGCGATGGCCGCCCCGGGTGAGATCGCCGAAGCCCGCGAAGAACTGAACGAGTTGATCGAGACAGCCGAGGCCCGGCGCGCCGAGGCCGCCGACAAGCTTGCCGAGGCTGAGACGCAGCAGCGCGAAGTCGTGCTGGCCGAGCGAGAAGCTGAACGCTTGGCGTCTGAAGCCCGCGAATCCCGTGCAGCGGCCGAAGCGCGCTGTGACGCAGCCAAAGAAAGCGTCGTGGCCGCCGCTGAGCGGATCGCTGAAGATCAGCAGCTGACGCCGAACCAGTTGCTGAACCAACTGGATGTGAATCCCGACCAGATGCCTGCAGCCGACGCGCTGGAGGCCGAAGTAAACCGCCACAAGCGCCAGCGAGACGCGATGGGTGCGGTGAACCTGCGGGCCGAAGAAGACGCCAAGGAAGTTCAGGAAGAGTTCGATACGCTGAACACCGAAAAGGCTGATCTGGAAGAAGCGATCAAGGCCCTGCGTAGTGGGATTGCCAGCCTTAACCGGGAAGGCCGCGAGCGTCTTTTGACCGCGTTTGAGCAGGTGAATTCGAACTTTGCCATGCTGTTTAAGCACCTGTTCGGTGGCGGTGAGGCGAATCTGGTCATGGTCGAAAGCGACGATCCGCTGGATGCCGGGCTGGAAATCATGTGCCAGCCACCGGGCAAGAAGCTATCCACTCTCAGCCTGCTTTCGGGCGGCGAGCAGACCTTGACGGCGACCGCGCTGATCTTTGGCGTCTTCCTCGCCAACCCCGCGCCGATCTGTGTGCTGGATGAGGTCGATGCGCCACTGGATGACGCCAACGTCACCCGTTTCTGCGACCTGCTGGACGAAATGTGCCGCCAGACGGACACTCGCTTCCTGATCATCACCCACCACGCGGTGACCATGGCGCGGATGGACCGGCTGTTTGGCGTGACTATGCAGGAACAGGGCGTCAGCCAGTTGGTTTCAGTCGATCTGAAAAAGGCCGAACAGATGGTCGCCTGATCGTTCACTGCAACGTTATGCCTCAATCGCCCGGTGGCGGGGTAAGGTGGCAGCATGACCCGATATCTGATCTTTGCCTTGTTGGCTGCCAGCCCGGTTGTGGCGGCGGAATGGCCAACAAAACCCGGAGATGTCCCGCTTTCATCTGCCGAGCTGGACGCCCTCGCGGGGCGAACGCTGACCTTCTATGACGACGGACAGTCCAAGTTTTCGGCTGGTGGGGCTTATTCCTTTACTTACGCCAGCGGGGATTCTGCGTTTGGGACATATTCCATTGCCGACGACGGCAGTGTCTGCATTGCGTATCGTAACGGATTCAGCCGCTGCGATCTCTATGTACGCAGCGGTAAGCGCCTAGTTTTGATTGACGAGAAAGGCGACCGATACCCGGTCCGGCCTGAATGAGTTTGGTAGCCGCCTCGACGATCAGGCATCGGATCCAAGTAGGGCATTATTTGATTTAAGATTCGCGTTTTGCGTTGTCATTTGATCGAAATATTGCCGAATGCCCGCGAAGAATGGTGAGTTTTCTTGTCTGAGCCGGTGGTATGCTCTCAAAAAATTCATACTCAATGGGGCTAACAGATGTGCCGATTTCTGGCTTGGGCAGGCGCAAAGCGTTATCTAGATGAATTGGTTCTGAACCAAGAGCAATCGCTTGTCATTCAGAGCCGAAATGCTCTGATCGGAAAGACGCCGATCAACGCAGATGGATTTGGCCTTGCCTGGTATTCCGAACGTGAGACGCCTTGTTTTTACAAGGACACTAACCCCGCCTGGTCGGATGCCAACCTGAAACAGCTTACGCATCACACCCGGTCGCATCTCTTTCTGGCCCATGTGCGGGCATCAACTGGTACTGCAACTTCGCGGAACAACTGCCACCCGTTTGGCGTTGGAAAATGGAGTTTTATGCATAATGGGCAGGCCGGAGGGCATGACCGTATCCGGCAGGAGCTGGACGGGATGATACCACCTGACCTCTACAGCCACCGGCTTGGCGCAACCGAAAGCGAAGCGATTTTCCTGATTGCCCATGGCGAAGGTCTGGATATCGATCCGATCGGCGCCATGGAGCGGGCAGTCCAACGTGTCGAAGATCTGTCACGACGCCGAGGTACGATGCCATATCTTCGCTTTGCCGCTTGTTGGTCGGACGGCGATCGCCTTTTTGCCGCCCGATATGCCTCGGACCGCTTTGCCCCAAGCCTCCACTACAAGGCGTGTAAGGATGGGTTCATTATTTCGTCCGAACCGTTGGACGCGAATAGCGGCGAATGGACTGAAATCCCTGCCAATACGGCGATTGAAACGCGGGGAGGGGCGTTGACTTCACACGCGTTTGAACCAAAAGCGCCGCATCACCGCGCCGAGGTTGCATAACTCTGTGGTGTTGCGTCCGGATGCGTCCCGTCTGTGCGGGACGCATCGGGGCTCATAACTGATTGAGCAAATCAGCTGTTGGCCACGCATCCGCGGGCAACCCCAGCCGTGCCTGTTCGGCCTGAACGGCAGCCCGCGTGCCGGCACCCAGAATACCATCGATCTTGCCCACATTATGCCCACGCGCTTGAAGCTTGGTCTGCAATTGCTTCATCTGCGCGCCCGACAGGCCTTGTGGCGGGGAACCTGCGTCATAGATTTGGCCGCCCTCCAACCGCGTACCGAAATAGGCAGCGGTCAGGACATAAACAAAGCTCTGGTTCCATTCGAAATAGACGTCAAAGTTTGGGTAGGCCAAGAATGCGGGGCCGTTGCGACCCTGTGGCAGGATCAGCGACGCGGGCAGATTGGCCAGAGATCCGCTGCGCGCTTGAACGCCCATCGCCTGCCATTCGGATACGGACCGCGACTTGCCGGGGCCGGACAGGGACCAGTCCATCTGGGCGGGAACAGTTACCTCCTGCAGCCAGGGCTCACCCGGACGCCAGCCCAAATGCGACAGCATCTTGCCGCCCGACATCAGCGCATCCGGGGCTGAGGTTTTTAGCGAGACCTTGCCGTCGCCATCCCCGTCCACGCCATTTTCCAGAATGTCGCGGGGCAACATCTGCACCATACCGATCTCACCTGCCCAGGCTCCGGTCGTGCGGTTGGGGTCGAAATCCCCTTGGCTGTAGAGCTCGATGGCTGCAAAAACCTGTGGTCGAAACAACTCAGGCCGGCGGCAGTCATGCGCCAGAGTGACCAGAGCGTTGCGGGTGTTGAAGTCACCTTGTACCGCGCCATAGTCGGTCTCGAACGCCCAGAACGCCAGCAGTACACCGCGCGACACGCCGTATTCCCGCTCAATCCGGTCAAACACCGTATCGTATTTGCGAGACATGGATTTGCCGCGATCAATCCGGTTTTGCGAAATCAGACGGCGTGAAAAATCGATGAAAGGTATTTGGAATACGCCTTGCGCCCGATCCGCCTTTAGAACCGCGCTGTCCTGCTGAACACCTTTGAAAAAGCTGTTCACAGTGGATTTATCGAACCCTTGCTGAACGGCCTCGGCCTTCAGACCCTTCACAAAGGAATTGAACCCGCCGCCACATTGGGCCAGGGCGGGAGAGGTGAGCAGGGTGGCGGCAATGATGCCCGAGAGTAAACGCATTTTAGGGTCCGTCAGAAAATAAAGCTGACCCCAACCCACACCGACACGAGGCCCAGCGCAAGCCCCCAAACCCGCCAAAGCATGTCACATGCGCGGAAAATCTCCGGCGCGCCGATGTTACGTGGCGCATCACCGTTGACCCAGGCCAGATCGCGGACCTGTCCGTCATAGCTGCGCGGCCCAGCAAGGGCGACGTTTAAGGCGCGCGCCATCGCGGCCTCGGGCCAACCGGCGTTGGGTGAGATATGGCGACGTGCATCCGCGACCATTTCTGGCCAGCGCGCCCATTGACCGGATAGCGCCACGATCATCACGCAGGTCAGACGGGCGGGAATGAGGTTCAACAAATCGTCCAGACGCGCCACGGCCCAGCCGAAGTCGCGGTACTTTTCCGACCGGTAGCCGATCATGCTATCGGCAGTGTTGACCGCCTTGTAGATCAGCAACCCCGGCAGGCCCGCGACCAGAAACCAAAACGCGGGCGCAATTACGCCGTCGCTGAGATTTTCGGCAGCGCTCTCAATCGCAGAACGCGCGATCTGCGCCTCGGTCATGTCCCGCGTATCGCGCGATACGATCATGGCCACTTTGGCGCGGCCCTCGGCCAATGAGATGCGCAGCCCGTCGCAGACTTCGCGGACATGGGTCACCAGTGACTTTTGTGCCAGCAGAATTGCGGCAAGGATGATTTCGATCACCGGCCCAAACAAGGTCAGCGCGCGGCCCAGAATCACTGCGCCAAAGACCAGAAGCACCACGACGGCCACGCCTTTCAGGTGCCTATTCGTTCCGCGGTTCAGGCGCTGGTCCAGCCAGCCGATGACAGTGCCGATCATCACTGCCGGATGACGAATGCGCGACCAGAGCCAATCTGGCTCTCCAAGCGCCGCGTCCAGACACATGGCACAAACAAGCAGAAATGCTGTGCTCACAACGCGGCCTCAAGCTGACTCCACCCGTCTGCGGGCGGCAAGCCAAGGCGCAGATAAGTGTTTGAGTAGGGGAATATGCGGCTCCAGATATGGGCGCGGGCCAGCTTGGCCTGCCAAGCGGCGGCATCGTCGACGTCATAAAGGCGGAACAACGTGGTGCCCCCGACCAGTTTTGCCCCCTTGCCGGTCATGATCCTGTCCAGCTGTTTTGTCGCTGCCGCCAACTGCTGACGGGTCGCTTTGGCCCAGTCTGTGTCCCGCAGCGCCCGTTCCCCGATCCGAAGGGCAGGGCCAGAGACGGACCATGGACCGGTCAAATCGTATAATTTTGCGATCAGTTCCGGACGACCAATTGCAAACCCCAGCCGCAGCCCGGCCAAACCCCAGAACTTGCCGAAACTTTTCAACACGATCACACCGGGCTGCTCGGCCAGATGAATTAGGGATACGTCAGGGCAAACGTCACAAAAACTCTCATCAATCACGGTCAGCGGGGCATCGGCGTCCTCTACGGTCCAGATACGTCCATCCGGATTATTCGGGTGCACAAGGACGCGCGCCTCGGCTGGGCCGTTCGATTGAACTGTCCAACCCTGCGCGGAAAAAGCTGCCGCGTGTTCGTTGTAGGTGGGGGCTGTGATCTGCACCCGACCCGTCGCAGCAAGGGCAGGCATGCGGGCGATTACCGCCGAAGCGCCGGGCGCGGGCAGAATCGCGGCACCATCTGGAACAGACCAGAACTGGCGTGCTGCGGCAGACAGTCGTTCGAACGCACCGTGATCCGGCAGCGCGGCCCAATCCGACTGGGTCAGTCCCGACACCGGATACGGGTGTGGGTTGATGCCGGTGGACAGGTCCAGCCAATTGTCGCGTGCCCCGCCGAACCGGGCGATAGCACCGTCCATCCCGCCGCCATGGTCGCGCGCGGCACGGGGGTTCAAATCTGCGTTTGGGCTTGCCATCGATGTTCTCGCCGGAATTGCGTGTTTCCGGTGCTTCAAGCGGATTTTCGCCGCTTACACAAGCAAATCCGCGTGATCGACCCGGTTGACCGGCACCATTAACACTTTGTTAAGGAATAAGCGTGATCACAAACCACGGGGGTCGGCACCGCACACTCTACCAAGTGCCGAGGTTGTTGCAAATGAATGTACTGATTGTTGAGAGTAACCCCGACCTTGGTCGGGTCTGGAAAAGACATCTGGAACGGCAAGGCGCCGAAGTGACGCTTGTTGCCGGACAAGAGGCTGCGATCCTTGCGCTGTATGGCACGGATTTCGATATCATCGTGCTGGATCTGGTGCTGGAAAATGGCAGCGCGTTGGCTGTGGCCGATTTCGCCAGCTATCGCCGCCCCGAGGCGCGGGTGATCTTTGTCACCAACACCACCTTTTTTTCAGACGGATCGATCTTTGCCCACAGCCCAAACGCGTGCGCTTATGTGCAAAGCGGCACGCCGCCAGAAGATCTGGCGGCGATGGTTGAACATTACGCGGCGGGCCGCTGACCGCGCCCGTGCGGTTCCATGTAGTCCAAAACCGGGTTGGTCGGGATGATCCGATGCGGATTGATGCTTTCGTGGCTATAGTGATAGTGGCGCACGATGTGGTGCATGTTCACCGTCGATGCGACGCCCGGCCATTGATACAGCTCGCGCGTATAAGCCCACAGGTTGGGGTAATCGATCAGCCGCCGCCGGTTGCATTTGAAATGCAGATGATAGACGGGATCGAACCGGATCAGCGTCGTGAACAACCTCCAGTCAGCCTCGGTCAGGCGATCCCCCATCAGATAACGGTTTGAAGCCAAACGATCCTCTAGCCAGTCCAGTGTTTCAAACAGCGGGTCCACGGCGGTGTCATAGGCCTGTTGGCTCGTGGCAAAGCCGGATTTGTAGACGCCGTTGTTGACGTTGGAATAGATGCGCGCATTCACCTCTTCGATCTCATCGCGCATCGCTTCGGGCCAGTAATCGTCGGTGTTGCCGGTGATCCCGTCAAAGGCCGAGTTGAACATGCGGATGATTTCCGAGCTTTCGTTCGAAACGATCGTCTGCTGTTTCTTGTCCCACAAGATCGGCACTGTGACACGACCCGAATATGTCGGGTCGGCCCTGGTGTAAACCTGGTGGGCAAAGCCCAGACCGTACAGTGTGTCCCCGGTTGCGCCGTGGTCATCAGTCTCGAAGGTCCAGCCTTTGTCCAGCATGTCGGGATGTACCACCGAGACTGAGACGTGCTTGTTCAAACCTTTCAGTTCCCTGAAGATCAGAGTGCGGTGCGCCCATGGACAGGCCAGGCTGACATACAGGTGGTAGCGGTCGGTTTCAGCGTTGAAGCCACCCTTGCCCGATGGTCCGGCGCTGCCATCTGCCGTCAGCCAATTGCGAAACTGCGCGGCGCTGCGTTTGAACGCGCCGCCAGTGGATTTGGTGTCATACCAAGTGTCGTGCCATTTACCGTCGACCAACAGGCCCATCTCATGCCCTCCGAAAAGCGATTTCGCCAAACATAGGCGGTCGCAAGTGCCGTTCCTATGCGAGGGCGCGCGCATCCTTCCTGCGCATACGCACAGGATGGATTGGGATTTCTGTGCAACAAATAGAAATCCCGGCGCTGACTGTGATCAGGTTCACTGGATTTTTACAATTTGCGCCTCACAATAGAATACACTGCCCGGGGAGATATTTTTATGAGTACTTATGTTTCAAAGGAAATTACTGCCGAATTGGATGCGGCGCGAATCGCAGGATTGAAAAAGATCAGCCGCCTACGTGTCGATATTGGCGACAATACCTACAAGATTCTTCG
This sequence comes from Ruegeria sp. CDSB113, assembly GCF_059611045.1. Taxonomy (NCBI): domain Bacteria; kingdom Pseudomonadati; phylum Pseudomonadota; class Alphaproteobacteria; order Rhodobacterales; family Roseobacteraceae; genus Ruegeria; species Ruegeria sp. CDSB113. The sequence continues at coordinate 43,541 of NZ_JBXWOU010000007.1, read as the reverse complement.
ATTGTGGAAAGATGGATTTACAGTTGAGGCCGATACCACGCCTCAACTGCGCGGGCTTGTGGATATCTATGATGGTGTCAATCACTTGTACCAATGCCTAATCATCGCGGATGAGGATGAAGCAGGCGAAATGCGGTACGAGTTCAAGCGCAGCACGGCCGCGGCCGACAAGGCTCCGCTGGATTTCTACCGCGCGCCGGACGCGCCGATTGCGTTACTTGGGCACAAGGATTGAGGGCAGGGCCAACGACATCGCCGTTGGCCGCCTCGTTCACTGCAAATCAGCAAATGCATGCTTTAGCCGGGCGCATGCCTCTTCGACCCGTGCACGCTGAGTGGCCAAGTTAAACCGTTCGAAGGTCTCACCACCTGCGCCGAAACCGGGGCCTGAGGACGTTGCGATTTTGGCATCTTCGCGCAGGCGACGGACAAACTCTTCATGGGTCATGCCGGTCCCTGAGAATTCTACCCAAGCCAAATAGGTGGCCTGCAGCGGCATGGACCACAGACCAGGGATCTCGGCGATTGCCGCGTTAAAGACCTGGCAGTTGCCCGCCAGATGCGCGACCTGTTCGTCAACCCACGCCGCACCCTCGGGCGAATAGGCGGCAGTTATCATCGCCACGCCCAATGCGCTGGGGTCATAATCCAGCGTCTGAATGCGGTGCCGCATGGCCGCGCGCAGTTTGGGGTCAGGAATGATCATGTTACCGGTCCGCTGACCGGCGATGTTGAATGTCTTGGACGCCGCAGTCAGGGTCACGGTCCACGGCCGCGATTCCGGCGCGGCCACATCCATTGGCACAAACGTATTGCCAGGATAAACCAGATCGTGGTGGATCTCATCCGAGACCAAAATCAACCCATTACGTTCGGCGAATGCGGCCACGGCACGCAGTTCATCCGGTGTCCACACCCGGCCCGAGGGGTTTTGCGGCGAGCACCACAACAACAGCTTTTCCGACCCGTCCAGACGCGACTGAGCATCGTCCAGATCCAGGCCATAGGTTTCGCCTTGGCGAACTAGCGGGCACTCGACAACGCGACGTCCCGATTTGTTCACCTTGTGGGCAAACTCATGGTAAACGGGGCTGAAGATGACGACGCCGTCGCCCGGTTCGCTCCAGACATCCAGAGACAGGGCGATCGCATTGCCTAACCCCTGTGAAGTCAGCACCCAATCGGTGTCGATGTCCCAGCTATGGCGGTTCTTCATCCACCACTGAATCGATGCCAGATAGTCCGGGTGAATCCACGAATACCCAAAGACCCCATGGTCAGCCGCTTTTCGAACGGCATCTATCACGCATGGTGCTGTTGGGTAATCGGAATCCGCGGTCCACATGGCCAGCCCATTCTGCGGCGACACGCCGTAGAGCTGCTCCATCTTATCCCATTTTGAACTGTTGGTTCCCCGGCGGTCGATCAGGTCGTTGAAAGTCATGTCTGCTCCATCTGTCCGGTCGAAAGCTAGCCACAATTCCGGCGGGTGCAAGGGGGGCGTTGCGGCGCGGGTCGGGATGGCCTAAATCAACCCCATGAAACGCAATATCCTGATCCATCCCGACCCCCGCCTGAAAAAGGTCTGCGCGCCTGTGGCAGATATCAGCGACGAGCTGCGCAAGCTGGCAGACGACATGCTGGAGACGATGTATGACGCGCCTGGCGTTGGTCTGGCCGCGCCTCAGATCGGTGTGCTGGATCGGTTGATCGTGTTGGACTGCGTTAAGGAAGAGGGCGAAGCCCCGCGTCCGCTGATCATGTTCAACCCCGAGGTCATCGCCTCGTCCGATGAGACCAATGTCTACGAGGAAGGCTGCCTGTCGATCCCCGATCAATTCGCCGAAGTCACGCGCCCCAAAGTTGTTGATGCCACGTGGATCGACCGGGATGGCAACTTGCAGCAGGACACATTCGATGGCCTGTGGGCGACCTGTGTCCAGCATGAGATCGACCACCTGAACGGCAAGCTGTTCATCGATTATCTCAAGCCGCTTAAGCGTCAGATGATAACGCGCAAGATGCAGAAACTAAAGCGCGAGCAGGCCCGCGCATGACCTCTCGCACCTGCCTGCCATGGCCCGATAAACGCCTGCGCACCAAGGCGGAGGACGTCGCCGAGATCACCGATGAAATCCGTGCCATTTGGGACGACATGATCGACACGATGGAGGCGATGCCCGGTGTTGGCCTTGCCGCACCGCAGATCGGTGTCATGTTGCGGCTGGCTGTGGTGGACGGCTCGGTCGAACGCGGTAAGGCTGTGCGTTTGGCGAACCCAGAAATCCTGCACAGCTCAATCGAATTGCGCGAACATGATGAGGCCAGCCCGAACCTGCCCGGTGTCTCGGCCAAGGTGAAACGCCCGCGCGCAGTGACGGTCAAGTTTCTGAATGAGCAGGGGATGGTGGATCGCCGCGATTTTGTCGGGATCGAAGCCACAAGCGTACAGCACCAGATCGACCATCTGAACGGGAAGATGTATTTCGACCGGCTCAGCAAAGTCAAACGGGACATGCTGCTGCGCAAAGCCAAAAAGCTGGGGTAGAGATGCGCGTTGTATTCATGGGTACGCCCGACTTTTCGGTTCCGGTTCTGGATACGCTTGTCGAAGCTGGGCATGATATCGTCGCCGTATATTGCCAGCCCCCGCGCCCGGCTGGCCGGGGCAAAAAGGACCGACCGACACCGGTTCACGCACGGGCCGAAGCGTTAGGCCTGACTGTCCGCCATCCGGTGTCTCTGAAATCGTCAGATGAACAGGATGCCTTTGCTGCACTGAACGCAGATGTGGCTGTGGTGGTCGCTTATGGCCTGATCCTACCGCAGCCCATTCTGGACGCGCCTGCCCAGGGATGTCTGAATATCCATGCCAGCCTGTTGCCGCGCTGGCGCGGGGCGGCCCCGATCCATCGCGCCATCATGTCCGGCGATGCGCAAACCGGTATCTGCATCATGCAGATGGAGGCCGGTCTGGACACAGGCCCGGTTCTAATGCGCGAAGCAACCGATATCGGGATCGAGGAAACCACCGACCAGTTGCATGACCGGCTGTCGATAATTGGCTCCAAACTGATCGTTGAGGCTTTGCATGACCTGCCGGATCTGACGCCCGAGCCGCAGCCCGAGGTTGGTGTGACCTATGCCGCCAAGATCGACAAATCAGAGGCACGGATTGACTGGTCCCGGCCCGCAGCAGAGGTGGACCGGCAGATCCGTGGTCTGTCCCCGTTCCCAGGTGCCTGGACCGAGATTGACGGGGACCGCGTGAAACTACTGGCGTCGCGTCTGGCCGAGGGGCAGGGCGTACCCGGCGAAGCTCTGGACGATGCCTTGACAATAGCTTGCGGCGAAGGTGCCGTTGATCTGTTGCGCCTGCAACGGGCGGGCAAAGGCGCACAGGATAAGGAAACCTTTCTGCGGGGCTGGCCTGTGGCCAAGGGAAGTCGGATTTAGAAGGAATAACAGACTTGTACATGACTTTGATGGGGACGGTGTTGATCGCAGCCGTCGTTGGAAGCCTCGCGGAAAAAACCGGGTTTACCCGAAACGGCTATCTGCAATCTATCATCATTTGTATCGGCGGTGCCTTTCTGTTTTTCTTTGCTCAGATCATGTTTGGCAGGATGTTCGGGTTTAACCTTGCTTTTGGGTCCCCGGGATTGAACGCTATTGTGTCATCCGTCGGCGCGCTGATTATCGTGCCGACCCATTGGAGGAAGTGACATGCCTGTCATCGCCCTAATCGTCATCGGAGCCGCCGCAGGGTTCCTGGCCACCCGTTTAATGCGGATCGAGGCCAACATCCCCACAACCATGTTGATTGGCATCGTTGGTGCACTGGTTGGCGGATTTTTGTTGCGGGCCTTGATCACCGTGGCAGGGTGGTTGTCCGGATTTATAGGCGCGGTTCTGGGCGCGCTGTTGGTAATCTGGATATGGCAGACCTATCTGCGGCGTTAAGCGTGGCTACCGCTCGTCGCAAATCACTGTTGATCCCAACGATTTCGAATTGCGCGTCGCCATATTGAATCGATTGGCTTCCTCTGCTGACATCCAGTGCATTTCGTCCTCGGACGCTGCATCAAGCGTGAACCAATAAAAGGCCGGGTCGACACCAATATCATTGAAATAGTCGAGATAGCGATCGTGCTCGGGGTGGTTTTCGGGCAGGTTGGCAGCCACATATCCGCCGCCGCCCCAGCTATGAACCCCGACACATGCGCCAGGTTCCAGAGTGCGTCGATTGCCGGCGAGGAACAGATCGGTGCCACCAGAGGCGACCAAACCGTTTGAGGGCACCACAGTATCGAACCCTTCGTCCCGAACAACGCGGCTGAAAACGACATTTGCATCATCATCGACCGAGCCTTCGATGTTCTGCAGTACAAGGGTCTTGATCTCGGGATTGGCCGCGGTGATTTCTTCAAAAGCGCTGAGTGTCGTGTGATCAATAGCCCCCGAAGCAACGATTTCGTCGCCCTGTATAACGAAGCTGACCGCGTCGTATCGCTCTGCACACGCACCCAGAAGAGCCAGTGAGGCGACAAAAATGGGGAAAGTGAATTTCATTTCAGTCCTCACATCTGTGGCACAGGAAATGCAGATCGAACATTTTGCACCCGTTTATTGCCGCGGCGGGCGCGCCTTGTAAACCGGAAGCCGCCAGCCAAACACCAATGATCCCGCCCGCAATGCCCAGCAGATCAACGCACATGCGGCCAGTGTGGCCAGCTCGTCGAAACCAAGTCGGGTTGCGATCACAGCGGCAAAAGCCCCGGCAAACGCGCAAGAGACGTAGAGCTCACCCTGTTTCAGGACCAGTGGCACTTCGTTGCAGACCACGTCCCGCATTAAGCCGCCAAGGCAGCCCGTTGTGACGCCCATCAGCACAACGATGACACCGGATTGGTTCAGCGACAAGGCTGCGCCAGCACCTGCTGCCGCGGCAATCGACAGAGCGAAACTGTCCAGCCAGACCAGCAAGTTGTATCGGCTTTCCACCAAATGGGCGGTGAAAAACACCACCACAGCTGCCGCTGTGGCGATCAGGATATAGTCCGGTTGACCGACCCAGAACACTGGGTGCCGGTCCAACAGCAGGTCGCGGACGGTTCCGCCGCCCACAGCAGTCAGGCAGGCCATAAAGGCAAAACCCACCAAATCCAGCTGTGCCCGGCTAGCCACCAATGCGCCCGTCAGGGCAAAAACCAGAACTGAGGCATAGTCGAGCAGCGCCAGACCGCTCACGTCTGCGCCTTTTTTGGTTTGAACGGGGCCATGCCCGCACGGGCCAGCTCGTCGGCTTTTTCGTTTTCGGGATGGCCTGCATGGCCCTTGACCCATTCCCAGGTCACGTCATGGCGCGCCTGCGCCTCGTCCAGTCGCTGCCACAGATCGACATTCTTGACCGGTTTCTTGTTCGAGGTCTTCCAGCCGTTGCGCTTCCAGCCGAAAATCCAGCCGGTGACGCCATTCTTCACATAGGCGCTGTCGGTTACCACGGTGATCTTCGAGGCCCGCTCCAGCGTTTCCAGCGCGCTGATCGCGGCCAGCAATTCCATGCGATTGTTGGTGGTTTCAGCCTCGCCGCCGTTCAGCTCGCGTTCTTTCAGGAGTTTTTCGCCGTCCATCGCGCGCATCAGCACGCCCCAGCCCCCCGGGCCAGGATTGCCCGAACAGGCACCATCGGTATAGGCAAACAACTCAGGCATGGGCGATCACCAGAATAAAGCCGTCATAAGACCCGGCCAGACCTTTGCCGACTCCGGTTGTGATCCGATCGATTGTGAACCCTGCCTTCGCCAGAGCCTCTTCGATCTCGGTCTGTGAGAAATAGGTGTAATAGCGATCAATGTCGTCGCGGTGTTCACCGGTTCCCAGCTTCAGGCCAAGGAACAAGACACCCTCAGGCCTGAGTGCCCGGTGGATGGCCGCCATATGGCGCGGGAAATCCTCGCGCGGCGCATGCAGCAGCGAGAAGCTGGCATAGATGCCGTCAAACGTGGCCGTTTCGGTCACATCGTCAAATGTACCGACATACGCATCCACGCCATTTTCGCGGGCGTGTTCCACAAAGGCCGGCGTCGCATCCAATGCCCGAACCCGCAGCCCCTCGCGCAGGAAAAACATGCTGTCCGCGCCAGGGCCTGAGCCGAGGTCCAGCACATAGCCGCCCGGCGCAACCGCTTCGGCAAAGGCCATACGCGCTTCGATCTGTTCGGGCGGCAATGGGACGCTCAGGTACTCGGCAACACGCGTGGTGTAGGCATCAATTGTCTTGCGATCGGTCACAGGTACACTCCTACGGCAAGGCATATCAGGACGATGGCTGTCAGCAGAACGCGCAGCCTCAGCCACCATGTTGGGGTCAGCCGCCAATATGCAAATATTGCATCCAACATCAGCAAACCGGCGAAGCCGTACATCAGGTTGATGCCCGCCTCGATAGGTCCACCGCCGGTCATGAAAAACGCCCAAAGCGCCGGGAGGACTGACAGCACATAGCATGTCGCTGCCTTACTGCCGGAGGTCTTGGTGGCGAACCCCCACAGAACACCGGACATAAAGCTTAAGATCACCGAGCCGAAGAACAGTTGAATATACGGCCCGACGAACCGCGAACCAAGCTCTTGTCTGCCCCAATCCTGCAAATCGCCGTTCAAGGAGGTCAGCGCGCCCCAAATGAACGGGATCAGCCCCGCCAGCGCCAGAACCAACGGCGCCCTGGGGACGCCTCTCATGCGGTTTGCCTCAGGACGCGGGGCACTTTGAATTCGACATTTTCGACGGCGGTTTCGACCAGTTCAACCGTCACGTCATAGTGGGTGTCGAAAGCGTCAATCACCTCATTCACCAGCACCTCGGGTGCTGACGCGCCTGCGGTAATGGCGATGGTTGAGATGCCTTCCAGCGCCCGCCAGTCGATATCGTGGGCGCGCTGCACCAGTTGCGCATAGTTGCACCCGGCGCGGGCCGCTACCTCGACCAGCCGACGTGAGTTTGACGAGTTCGGCGCGCCCACAACAAGCAAAGCATCCGATTTCGGAGCCACGGCCTTAACAGCCTCTTGCCGGTTCGTGGTGGCGTAGCAAATGTCCTCTTTATGCGGGCCAACGATGGCCGGGAACCGGGCTTCGAGGGCCGCGATAATGTCCTTGGTGTCATCCACTGAAAGCGTAGTCTGGGTGACAAATGCCAGCTTTTCCGGATTGCGCACCTGAACCGAGGCCACGTCATCAACGGTTTCAACCAGCAGCACTTCGCCGTCAGGCAATTGGCCCATGGTGCCGATGGTTTCTGGATGGCCCTTGTGCCCGATCATGATCATCTGCAACCCGGCCTCAGCATGGCGCTGCGCCTCGACATGGACCTTGGAGACCAGCGGGCAGGTGGCATCGACGTAGATCATTTCCCGCTGGGCCGCCGACGCGGGAACGGATTTCGGTACGCCATGCGCTGAAAAGATAACGGGTCGGTCGTTAGGACACTCGTCCAGCTCTTCGACAAAAACGGCCCCCTTGGCGCGCAGACCATCGACGACAAATTTGTTGTGCACGATTTCATGCCGCACATAGACCGGGGCACCCCATTTCTGCAGCGCCATTTCAACGATCTTGATCGCCCGGTCGACACCGGCGCAGAACCCGCGAGGTGCGGCAAGGTAAAGGGTAAGGGGCGGCTTGGTCATGTCTTGGTCTCCATAGGCCACAGGTAAGTCTTTTCCCGGCTATGGTCCAGACAGGACATTGTCATTGATCTGACATGAATCACTGCTAGCCAGCAGGTGTTTCAGTACCTGCTTTTAGTTAAAGAAGCGCGGTCAGGTTGGTACAGCCTGACCGCGCAAATTTCTTCCCCCGGGTTTGGTGAGTGGCCCGGTTTTACTGTCCACCCGCAGCAACGCTGCGTGGCTCCATGGGCATTTCGCGTGGGGGCCGCCCAATCACGTCGCGCAGGTCCTCAAGCTCGATGAAGTTGTCAGCCTGGCGGCGCAACTCGTCCGAGATCATTGGCGGCTGGCTGCGGATGGTCGAAACCACCGAAACGCGCACGCCCTGACGCTGCAGACTGGCAATCAGCGGGCGAAAATCCCCATCGCCCGAAAACAGCACAATATGATCGACCCGCGGTGCCAGTTCCATGGCGTCGACTGTCAGTTCGATATCCATGTTACCTTTGACTTTCCGACGCCCCATGCTGTCGGTGTATTCCTTCGCCGGTTTTGTCACCATGGTGAAGCCGTTGTAATGCAGCCAGTCAACCAAGGGGCGGATCGGGGAATACTCGTCGTTTTCCAATAGCGCCGTATAGTAAAAAGCCCGAAGCATCTTGCCGCGCCGCATAAACTCCTGGCGCAGCAATTTGTAGTCGATGTCAAACCCCAGTGCTTTTGCGGCCGCATAAAGATTCGAGCCGTCGATGAACAGCGCTAGCCGTTCGTCTTTATAGAACATAAATAGGTCCTTCCGGTACAATACAGGACGCCGTGGTGTTACGTGAGTGGGTATTTGGAAATATGCGGCGCGCTGATCTTCTATAATTAGGCCATTTCGGTCGTATCGCAAGCATGCAATTCGCCGAATATAGTGAATGGAACGAACAAATCTATGTCAAAAGCGGTTATCGCGCTGGGCGCAAATCTCAAATTGAGAGGTATTGGCCCCAAGGTGACACTTCAAAGCGCCCTTGACGCGATCTTGCGTCAAGGGGTGGTGATTCGTGCCGTCAGCCGTTTTTTTGAGACCCCGTGCTTCCCGGCAGGTGCCGGGCCGGACTACGTCAATGCGGCAGCTTTGATCGAAACGGACAGGACACCGACCGATTTGTTGCACCTGCTTCACCAGATTGAGCATCAGTTTGGCCGCGAAAGGGTGCAGCGATGGGGTATGCGAACGCTGGATCTTGATCTGGTCTGCTATGATGATCTGGTTCTGCCGGATCGCACCGAATATGATAGCTGGCTGACCCTGCCAGCACAGGAACAGACGCAAAAGGCGCCGGACCGGCTGATTATTCCACATCCGCGCCTGCAGGATCGTGCTTTTGTACTTGTTCCGATGGCGGACGTCGCCCCGGATTGGCGCCATCCAGTGCTGGGCCGGACGGTAACCGAAATGCTGGCTGACCTGCCCGCGGCGGATATTGCGGCGGTCACGGCTGTGTGAACGGTGCATTTGCAGCATTTCTTGCTTGTCAAGGCAGGGATTCGCCCTTAGATAAACCTCTTCCTGACATGGATTCAGTAACGGAGAGCGCCCCATGGCCCGCGTGACGGTTGAAGATTGCGTAGACAAGGTTCCTAACCGGTTTGAACTGGTGATGCTTGCCGCCCATCGTGCGCGCGAGATTTCTGCCGGCGGCCCGATCACCGTCGACCGTGACAATGACAAGAATCCCGTCGTGTCGCTGCGCGAGATTGCGGACGAAACCCAAAGCGCAGATGATCTGCGCGAGCGCCTGATCGAGGCCAACCAGACCCAGATTGAGGTCGACGAGCCGGAAGAAGATCAGATGGCTCTGTTGATGGGTGCGGAATCGGACAAACCTGCCGATGACGATATGTCGGAAGAGAAGCTGCTGCGCGCTCTGATGGAGGCTCAAGGCCAGGGGTAATCCCCAAAGATAAAGGTGCGGACCGGATGATTTCTGCAGACGACCTGATTGCGCTGGTCCGCAACTACAACCCCAAGACTAATGCTGACCGTATCGCCCGAGCATATGAGTTCGGAAAGCAGATGCATGACGGTCAGTTCCGCCATTCAGGCGAACCCTATTTCACGCATCCCGTTGCCGTTGCCGCCATCCTGACCGAACAGCGTCTGGATGATGCGACGATCATTACGGCGCTGCTGCATGACACGATCGAAGACACCAAGGCCAATTATGGCAAAGTGTCCGAACTGTTCGGGGAAGAGGTTGCCAAGCTGGTCGATGGCGTCACCAAGCTTACCAACCTGCAACTGTCCAGCCGCGAAACCAAACAGGCAGAAAATTTCCGCAAGCTGTTCATGGCGATGTCCAAGGACCTGCGGGTCATTCTGGTCAAGCTGGCCGACCGTTTGCACAACATGCGTACGATCAAGGCAATGCGCCCGGAAAAGCAGGTGCAGAAGGCGCGCGAGACGATGGATATTTATGCGCCGCTCGCGGGTCGCATGGGTATGCAGTGGATGCGCGAAGAGCTTGAGGATCTTGCTTTCCGGGTTCTGAATTCCGAAGGCCGCCAGTCGATCATTCGCCGCTTTATCACCTTGCAACGTGAAACCGGCGACGTGATTCATCGGATCACCGGCGACATGCGGCACGAGCTGGAAAAGGCGGGCATCGAGGCCGAAGTGTTTGGTCGTGCCAAAAAGCCATATTCGATCTGGCGCAAGATGCAGGAAAAGGACCAGGGCTTTTCGCGCCTGTCCGACATCTACGGCTTTCGCATCATCACCCGGTCCGAGGAAGATTGCTACCGGACGCTGGGTGCCATTCACCAGCGCTGGCGCGCAGTGCCGGGTCGGTTCAAGGATTATATCAGCCAGCCGAAATCGAACGGATATCGCTCGATCCACACAACAGTTTCCGGCCGCGACGGGAAACGGGTCGAGGTTCAGATCCGCACCCGTCAGATGCATGATGTGGCAGAAACCGGTGTTGCAGCGCATTGGTCGTACCGCGACGGTGTCCGCTCGGAAAACCCTTTTGCGGTTGATCCGGCCAAGTGGATCGCGAACCTGACTGAACAGTTCGACAGTGAGGAAGATCACGAAGATTTCCTCGAAGCGGTCAAACTGGAAATGTACTCGGATCAGGTGTTTTGCTTCACGCCCAAGGGCGATGTGGTCAAGCTGCCGCGCGGGGCTACGCCGATTGATTTCGCCTATGCGATCCATACCCGTATTGGCCATGCTTGTGTTGGCGCTAAGGTGGACGGCATCCGCGTGCCATTGTGGACGCGGATCAAGAACGGTCAATCGGTGGATGTGATCACCGCTGACGGCCAAACGCCTCAGGTTACGTGGCTTGAGATTGCGGTGACCGGCAAGGCCCGCACCGCGATCCGGCGCGCCCTGCGCGAGGTCGACCGCGAGCGGTTTATCAAGCTGGGTAAGGAACTTGCACGTTCCGGTTTCGAACATGTTGGTCGAAAGGCCACCGACAAGACGCTGGATACTGCGGCGAAACACTTGCGCTTGAAGGATCGCCACGAATTGCTGGCGCGTCTCGGCAGCGCAGAGCTAACGGCGCATGATGTGGTCAGCGCCGTTTACCCTGAACTGACCCAGGATGACGGTGATGCCATATCTCCGCGCCGCGCGGTGATCGGCCTTGAACCCGGCCAGAAATTTGACCGCGCGCCCTGTTGTCAGCCTTTGCCCGGCGAACGCATCGTCGGCATTACCTATCGCGGCAAGGGCGTTGTGGTGCATGCAATCGATTGCGACCGCCTGTCCGAGTTCGAAAGCGAACCAGACCGCTGGGTTGATCTGCACTGGCATTCTGGCACGCACCCGGCTGTTCATGGTGCGACGCTGGACGTCACGATTGGCAATGATGCCGGGGTGCTGGGCCGCATCTGCACTTTGATAGGCGAGAAAAAGGCCAATATTTCGAACCTGGAATTTGTCGACCGCAAACCGGATTTTTACCGCCTTCTGGTCAGTGTCGAATTGCGTGACCTGGAACAGTTGCATTCGCTGATGCTGATGCTTGAGGCCGAAAGCGACGTTGCCGCGGTCGAACGCTATCGGGACAGGACCAAAACCGCAGTAGCGGCTGGCTGAGAAGGGGTGATCAGGAGTGGTATTTAAGCGCCGAGACCGACGCTCGCCTGTCCAGATCGCGTCTGAATTTGTCTATCCCCGTGGTGGATGGACAAGGGCCTTTCACTACGTCAAGCATCGTGTACGTAGATTGCCGGATTCCCCCGAGCGCATTGCGCGTGGCATCGGGGCAGGTGTCTTTGCCTCATTCACTCCGTTCTACGGATTGCATTTTCTGGTCGCTGCCGTGGTTGCGCGCCTGCTGAACGGCAATATTCTGGCCGCTTTGAGTGGAACATTCTTTGGCAACCCACTCACCTATGTGCCAATCGGCGTGGTTTGCCTGCAGACCGGGCATTTCCTGCTGGGGACCAAATTCCACAAAGGCGATACGCATGGTCTGATGGGCAAGTTCACAGATGCAATGGGTGATCTGAAGAACAACTTTATTGCCATGTTCACCGATCATGTCGCGGACTGGCATGGGCTCAGCATCTTCTATAACGAGGTGTTCTTTCCCTACATGATTGGCGGCGTTCTTCCGGGCATTCTGGCGGGTGTAATCTGCTCCTATCTCAGTTTGCCGCTGATCCGCACCTATCAGCAACGCCGTCGCGACAAGATCAAGGCAAAGTTTGACGAAATCAAACGCTTGGCCGAAACAAAGTCTGCCGTTCCACTGATGAATGCCCTAGGTTCAGACCAGGGCCTTAAGAAGGATTCGAGCGATGTCTGACAACCACCTGCGTCTTGGCGTAAATATCGACCACGTGGCCACAGTGCGTAACGCGCGGGGCGGGGCCTATCCTGATCCGCTGCGTGCTGCCAAGCTGGCAGAAGAGGCCGGGGCTGACGGGATCACCGCGCATCTGCGCGAAGACCGCCGCCATATCTCGGACGCCGATATCGACGGCCTGATGGAGGTCCTGTCGGTGCCGTTGAACTTTGAGATGGCCGCGACGCCCGAGATGCAGAAAATTGCCTTGCGCCATAAGCCGCATGCTGTTTGCATCGTCCCTGAAAAGCGCGAAGAACGCACCACCGAAGGCGGGCTGGAAGTCGCGCGCGAGGAAAACAAGCTGGCTCATTTTATCGCTCCGCTGCGCGATGCCGGGTGTCGTGTGTCGATCTTTATCGCTGCTGATCAGCGCCAGATCGAGGCGGCGCATCGTATCGGCGCCGAAGTGATCGAGCTGCACACCGGTGCATATTGCGATGCCATGGCCGAAAGCCATGACGACAAAGCCAACAGTGAGTTGGAAGCCCTGCGCGAAATGTCCGCTTTTGCCCACGCACTGGGCCTTGAGGTCCACGCGGGTCACGGCCTGACCTATGACACCGTGCAACCGATCGCGGCATTCCCCGAAGTGCGCGAGCTGAATATCGGCCACTTCCTTATTGGCGAGGCCATCTTTCGCGGCCTCACGCCTGCCATGGCCGAGATGCGGCGTCTAATGGATGAGGCGCGCGGATGATCACGCCCGGATTTGTTGTCATCTGGTTTGCCTGGCTGATGGCCGGCGGTTCTCCTGGGCCTGCAACAATGGGGATTGCTGGAACGGCAATGAACGAAGGTCGCCGCGCTGGCCTGGTGTTTGCGTTGGGTATTTGCGCTGGTTCTGCCGCTTGGGGCATCGCCGCCGCGCTGGGTTTATCGGCGATCATGCTGGCCAATGTTTGGGTATTCGAGGTCATCCGCTATGTAGGGGTGGCCTATCTGGCCTGGCTGGCGATCAAGGCGCTACGCCGGGCGATGACGTCTGATGAGGTTGCTATGGGCAACCCTGTCACCGGCTCTTTTCGCACAATCTTTACCAAGGGCGCGGCCATTCACCTGACCAACCCTAAGGCGATCCTGAGTTGGGGGTCGATCTATGCCATCGTCGCCCCGAATAATGCCAGCCTTTCGATGTTGTTGGGCTATTTCGCCATGCTTTACACAGGATCGTTGCTGATCTTCATCGGCTACGCCTTCCTCTTCTCTTCCGAGCATATGGTGCGCGTCTACAGCCGCGCCCGTCGCTGGTTCGACTTCGCCTTTGCCGGGTTCTTTGGGGTGGCGAGTTACAAGATTTTGACGGTGCGGTTGGGGTGAAAGAGGCATTCGCGTGAACTTTGACATACTCAGATTTACATGGGTATTTTCGGCAGCGTTCGTCTGTATTCTGGTTCTTTTCTTCATTGAAGCAGTTGTGCGTGTCTTATTGGTAGATCACGGATCGCTGGGGGCTTCTCCAAGTATCTTTATGTATCTGTATTTAATTGCGAATTTATCCGAGAAAATTTGGATCAGCGTCCTAGACTATTTTCATTTGTTCGAACTCGCTGCGTTTGGCTTGGCCGCATATGTGGAAGGTTCCCACTACGCAAAGAAGCAATCAGAGTGGCCCAAAGGGATCCATCTTTTGACTGCGAGTACCGCGATGGCGGTTATGGGTTTGGTGATCGCCCTGGTTCTATCGTCGCTCGTTGTCGTGGCCATTGGTGAAAGTATCCCTTTCGACTCACTACTAGTAGATCCGATGGATGCGTACTATTTGGCAGTCGCGATTGTAGTCTGCACCATTACCTGCCGCGCTTTATTGGGCCGCGGGTTACGAGAAATGCGCAGACCTGAGCTCAATGTATTAAGTGAGAACCTATGATCCTCGGCATCGGCACGGACCTTGCAAATATCGACCGCATTCAGGGCACACTCGACCGGTTTGGCGACCGGTTTCGCAATCGTGTCTTCACCGAAACAGAACAGAGCAAAGCGGAACGTCGCGCTGATGTCGCCGGAACATACGCCAAACGCTGGGCCGCGAAAGAGGCTTGCTCCAAGGCGCTGGGCACCGGTCTTGCCATGGGCATCGCGTGGAAGGACATGTCGGTCACCAATCTACGCACCGGTCAGCCTGTGATGCATGTCACCGGGTGGGCGGCAGATCGACTGAAAGAGATGACGCCCGAAGGGTGTGAGGCCATCATCCACGTCACCCTGACCGACGATCACCCCTGGGCACAGGCATTCGTGGTGATCGAGGCGCGTCCGCTTCACGATGGCCCCGCGCAGCCTTGACTTGCCCTTAACTGACCCGCATGTAGCACCCCAACGAATAATCGACCGGAGAGCAGTATGGCCGAGGAAGCCAAAACAGGTAACGCCGTTTGGGAGACGATCAAGACCATCGTCTATGCCCTGCTGATCGCGGGCGTCTTCCGCACGATCCTGTTTCAGCCGTTCTGGATTCCGTCGGGTTCGATGAAGCCCACCTTGTTGATCGGGGATTTCCTTTTCGTCAACAAAATGTCTTACGGTTATTCTTACGCGTCCTGTCCCAGCCTGATCATCCCAAGCGTCGGCCTGAATGTTGACGCCGAAGATCTCTGCGGCTGGATGCAAAGCGATGAAAACACCCGTATCTGGGGTGGTGACCCCGAACGCGGTGACGTCATTGTTTTCCGCCACCCGGTCAGCGGCCGTGATTATATCAAACGTCTGATTGGTCTGCCCGGGGACCGCATTCAGGTGCGGGACGGTCAGATCATTCTAAACGGCACAGCCGTACAACAAGAACCTGATGGCGTATTCACCGAAGTCGCCGAACCACAAGGTTCGCAAGGTTTGCGCCCACGCTGCGAAAACGGTCCTGTCGGCTTTGGCGGTGTCTGCGAAAAATCGCGTATGATCGAAACACTGCCAAACGGTGTGTCCTACGAAGTGCTGAACATCGGCAATCAGGCGGCTGACAATACCGGCATCTACACGGTTCCCGAAGGGCATTACTTCTTCATGGGGGACAACCGCGACAACTCCAGCGACAGCCGCGTGCCGCAATCCGCGGGTGGCGTTGGCTATGTGCCCTACGAAGACCTGATCGGGCGGGCTGATCGCATCCTGTTCTCATCCGCTGGCCGGTCGATGCTGTTCTTCTGGACATGGCGCGGGGACCGCTTCTTCAAGGCGGTCAATTGAAGCTTTCGGCCGAGATAAAGGCGTTCCAGCAACGTCTGGGGTACGAATTTTCGAACCCTGAACTGCTGGTGCGCGCCCTGACCCATGGATCGGTCTCGTCCTCGACACGACCCGACAATCAGCGGTTGGAGTTTCTGGGCGATCGGGTTTTGGGTCTTGTCATGGCCACCGCGCTGTTGGAGGCCGACAAAAAAGCATCGGAAGGGCAGTTGGCCCCTCGGTTCAACGCGTTGGTCCGCAAAGAGGCCTGCGCTGATGTGGCCCGGCAAATCGATCTTGGCGTGGTGCTGAAACTGGGCCGGTCCGAGATGCTGTCAGGCGGGCGCCGCAAACAGGCCCTGCTGGGTGATGCGATGGAGGCTGTAATCGCCGCAATCTATCGCGATGCCGGTTTCGAGGCTGCGCGCGACGTCATCCTGCGACTGTGGGGAGATCGCGTCCACAACGTTGAAGCGGATGCGCGCGACGCCAAAACCTCGCTGCAGGAATGGGCGCAGGCGCGCGGGCAAAAGCCGCCCGCTTACGTCGAGGTCAAGCGCAGCGGCCCCGACCATGCCCCGGTGTTTACCATTGCGGCCCGGTTGCAGGACGGGGCCGAGGCTCAGGCGACGGCGGGGTCGAAACGTCAGGCGGAACAAGCCGCCGCGAAAGCGCTGCTGGATCAGTTGAAGTAACAAAGCTCCGCAGCCCGTTTATGTCACAATTCTCAATCTAACTTGAGGCCTATGGCGGACCTCGGGTCGCAGTCGTATCTGAAGGTCATCCGCTTTGGCGCTTACTTATGAGCACTGGATCAAAGCGAAACAGATACAATGATTTGAGGCATTACAATGCAAAGCGCAAAACTGACCACCGTGAATATCGGCTTTCTGTTTATCGCCGGTTTTATCGCCACGATCGCCTTCGATTTCTGGGGGCAGGTTATCAGCCCCGGCATCGGCTGGGCCAATCTGTCGCCCGAAGGGCTGGCCCAAAGCTTGCTGGCCAGTCTCGGCTTGCCCAGCAATGCCTTCCTTGGCTTTTTCGTGCATTTCTACCTTGTGGGTCTGATTGCTTATCCGATGGGATGGTTTCTTATCTTTAAGCCGATCTGGGTTAAGGTCCTTGGCCCTGTTCATATGTTCGCCGCCTCGGCCATCTATGGGTTTGGCCTTTGGGTTTTTGCCCTGGGCGGGATCACCACCTTGTCCGGATTGCCGACTTTCCTGAACTTCTCGGCGATCACCTGGGTCGCGTTGATCGGGCATGTTTTTTACGGGATCGTCATGGTTTCCGTTCTGCGCCTGATCGAACGTCAGAACGGATGAAATGCCTGGGGGGGCGTCTAACGCGCCCCTCAGACCACCCGGATAAATCCAGTCAGCCCGGTCTTTTGGTGCTCGATGACGTGGCAATGAAACGCCCAATCGCCCGGGTTGTCGGCCACCAGTGCGATCTCGGTTACCTCGTCCTTTAGCAACAGCATCGTGTCGGTCATCAGTGGCGGCAGTTCGCGCAGGTTTGACCGCAGCGGTACAAAAGCCAACCCGTGCAGGTGGATCGGGTGCAAGTTGGGGGACTCATTTCGCAACCTCAGGACATAGCTTTTGCCCATTTCCAGTGTTGCCAAAGGCCCAACACCCTGCGCCGCGTCACCGGGCCATGGTTTGCGGTTGATAGACCAGAAATTATACCCCAGCGAGCCGCAGAACCCGTTGTTGGGTTCACCACCTTCGGGGGTCCAGCCAAAAACAAACTCGTGCAGCTCGGCATTGGTCAGATCGGGTTTTGCGACCGGGTTGACGGGTAGGGGGCGCAACTCTTGCAGGTCCCGCGATGCCGATGGCCCGATTGCGCGCAGTTGTGCCATGGGTTTATGCGGCTGACCCGGCAGTTTGGCCATCAGGGCAACACTGCGCCCCTCGTCGCCGGGCATTGCTACCGCAAAATCCACACGCTGGCCAGGCCCGACAAGAAGTGGCTCATCAGCGCTGGGCATCGGGATGTCAATCTCAAGCGGATGGCCATCCCACGCGATGATCCGTGCATCGCCGCCCTCAAGATGCAGTTTGTAGATGCGCGTTGTGTCTGTATTCACCACTCGTAGTCGCACTAGACTGCCTGCGGCGTGATCGTAGACTGGACCCTGCACCCAGTTGGCGGTGTGGACATTGCCAAAGGTCCCGGCCCGTGCGGCACCGCGCTGAGTATAGGCGGGCAGGAACGCGCCATCTTCATCCAGCCGAAAATCGCGCAGGTTGATCACTTGTTCGCTGTCAAATCCGGGGTCTTCGGGTTCTGCAATCACCATGACGCCGGTCAGGCCATGGGCCATCTGCTCCATCGTCATACAATGCGGATGATACCAGTAGGTGCCTGCATCGGGCGGGGTGAATTCGTAGTTGAACATCTCACTTTCACCCAATGGCATTTGGGTCAGGTAAGGCACTCCGTCCATGTTGTTCGCGATCCGCATCCCGTGCCAGTGCATTGCCGTATATTCCGACAGCGTATTGCGCACGGGTAACCGCATCACTTCCCCCTGCTTGCCATGCAATACCGGCGGCGGTGCGTTAGGGGACAGGCTGACCATTCCGGTCGTCACCGTATCCCGCAGGGCAAAGCTTGCTGGTTGAATGGTTAACTCCGGCGTCCCCTGCGCCAACCCGAAACCGCCCAGACCCAGTGCGCCGGCAGCGGCCCCGCCGCCCAAAAGAAACTCGCGACGTTTCATGTCTTGCCTCATTTTCCGATGGTTGCCTGGCTGGATTTGGCGTGGCATGCGTCAGGGGTGACATCGATTTTGCATGGCCGCAATGCGACAAATCCCTCTGGCCCGCGCGACCTTTCTGCTATAGGGGTGCGCACTTGCAACCAGGAACGCCAGACACATGACCACACGCGCCGGATTTATCGCCCTGATCGGAGAGCCCAACGCAGGCAAATCCACCCTGCTGAACCGCATGGTCGGGGCCAAGGTTTCGATCGTGACGCATAAGGTTCAGACGACCCGTACCCGTATTCGCGGTGTGGCAATGGAAGGCGATGCGCAGCTGGTCTTTGTAGACACACCCGGCCTGTTCAAACCGCGTCGTCGTTTGGATCGCGCCATGGTTGCCGCGGCCTGGGGCGGAGCGGCGGATGCAGATGTGGTCGTTCTGATGATCGAGGCGCATCGCGGCATCACAGAAGGGGTCGAGCGTATCCTCGAAGGTCTGGAAGAGATCGGGCAGGGCCGAAAGGTTGCGTTGGCGATCAACAAGATCGACAAGGTCCAGTCTGAGGTGCTGCTGGCCCTGACAAGTGACTTGAACGCACGCTACCCGTTTTCCGAAACCTTCATGATTTCCGCCGAAAAGGGGTATGGCGTTGACGATCTGCGCAAATGGCTGGCTGCGGAACTACCCGAAAGCCCGTGGCTGTATCCAGAAGATCAGATCGCCGATCTGCCCCTGCGCATGATCGCGGCTGAGATGACGCGCGAGAAACTGACCCTGCGCCTGCATCAGGAACTGCCCTATCAACTGACGGTCGAGACCGAAAACTGGGAAGAGCGCAAAGACGGCTCTGCCAAGATCGACCAGATCATCTATGTCATGCGCGACGGTCACAAAGGCATCGTGTTGGGCAAAAAGGGCGAGACGATCAAGGCGGTCAGCCAAGCCGCGCGGGCCGAGCTGGAAGAGTTCCTGGACCGCAAGATACATCTGTTCCTGCAGGTCAAAGTGCGCCCGAACTGGCTGGAGGAATCCGAGCGTTACTCCGAAATGGGTCTGGATTTCAAAGACGGTAATGCATGACTCGCCTGACGGCTGATTTCTGGGTCCACGCCTATCTGGCGCGGCTGCGTTTTCAGGAAATCCCGGCTTTTGTCGTGGCACATGGCGACGACACAGCGGGCGCGGTGTTGGTCAAACTAAACACTTTGGACGGGCACGCCGTGGCGTTACAACGCAGCTTTGATCTAATGAGCGGTGAACGTAAATGGGTCGAGCTTTCCTCCGGCGCAGAAAAAGAAGTCGACGAAGCCATCACCCGGCAACGCAGCTTTGACCCTGACCTTTGGGTGATCGAGGTTGAAGACCGACAAGGGCGTCATCTGCTGGGTGAAGAGGGATTGGACTAGCCCGCGGTTCAACGGGTCTTGGTCGCACGGGCCAAAACGTCTATTTTACCCACACTATGTCGGCGAGGATCGCCGCACCGTTTGAATAGATAATGGGTGTATGTATGGCTGAAACACTCGCTGAAAAGCTTGAAAAATCAGAGCTTGGTCATTGGATGCATCGGTTTGAAGGCTTCATGGTCTTCATTGGCGTTGTCGGCCCTTTTGCCACGCTGCCGCAGCTGATCAAGCTGTACTTCACGCATTCACAACACGCGACCGGCCAGTCTCTGCTGTCTTGGTCGCTCTTTGCTGCGCTGTCATTCCTGTGGTTCGCCTACGGGCTGGTAGTCGGCAAGCTGCCTATTTATGTGGGCAACGGTATATCGATGGTGCTGAACATCCTGATGGTTCTGGGCATCCTGATCCACGCCGGTTTAACGTTTTGACCGGCCGCCACGATCCGGTGCCAAGACGTCACCAGCCGCTGCTTTTGAGCGTGATATCGTGCCCGGTGGTGGTCAATGTCTCACCGGCGAATTGCTTCACTTTGGGTGCGAAGGCCTGAAAATAGGGTTGCGACTGCACATGAGCCAATGTCTCGGAGCTGTCCCAGCGGCCCCAGTGAACCCGGGACTTTCCGTCATCAGCGATCGCAACCTGATAGGTGAATTTTCCGGCCGCCTCGGGGTCGGCGTCGATTGCCTCGATAAAGGTGCGGATAGTGGTCTGCCATTCGGCCTCATCACCGTCATACCGGTATGAGATTGTGATGCCTCGCATGATCCCGCCTCCTTGTTTAACAATATTGTTAATTAATTGCAAGAATGCCAGCGAGTCAAGCATTCGCGGTTGCGGCTGCCCGCAATGCCGGGTCAAATTGAACAAGGCAAACAGTGCGAGGCCCCATTGGACTGGCGGGATCACGGCATCCTTTTAGCGTCTCGTCGACATGGCGAGACAGCGGCAATCATCGAGGTCTTCACCGAAGGCCACGGTCGCCACGCGGGCGTCGTACGTGGTGGCACCAGCCGCAAAATTGCCCCCATCCTGCAGCCCGGCGCGCAACTGGATGTTCTGTGGCGCGCGCGGTTAGAAGAACATCTTGGCACTTTTCAGGTTGAACCTTTGCGTTCACGCGCGGCAGCGGCGTTTTCGGGTCGGATGGCGTTGGCAGGATTGAACGCGTCCGTTGCGCTGCTATCCTTTTGCCTGCCCGAGCGCGAACCGCATCCAGCGATCTACAAACAGACCGAACAGTTATTGGATCTGCTGGGGCAGGACGAGATCTGGCCACTGGCTTATCTGCGCTGGGAATTGGCGTTGCTTGAAGAATTGGGCTTTGGCCTGGACCTGTCGGCCTGTGCTGTGACCGGGGCGGCGGATGGGTTGGTCTATGTCTCACCCAAGACCGGCCGTGCCGTCAGTGCCCAGGGGGCCGGGGAATGGGCGGATAAGCTGTTGCCCCTGCCACCCTGTTTGCGCGGTGAAGGGCAAGCGCCGGACGCTGAGATTGCCGCAGGGTTAAAAACCACCGGTTACTTTCTGGAACACCATCTAGCCCCGTCCCTGGGGCATAACCCCTTGCCGGATGCGCGGGTAAGATTTGTGGATCAGTTCACTCGGCGGCTTTGAACACCATTTCGTGCCCGTCATCATTGCGCAGTATCAGCAGGTCGCCTGATACTTCGGACTGCGTCATCGCAATCAGCGCAGCGAAATAGAACCCTTCGGCCTCAAGCCCGGCACAGGCCGCACGTGTTGCGGTCAGGTCCATAATCTCGAACCAGGGGTAGGGTGCGTTCAGGGTGCCGCTATAGCTGTTGCACGGGGCGTTACCCGCGATCTTGCCCTCTTCGGAGAACCGCAACATGGCGCTGGCCTCGAAAGGCTGTCCGTCGATTTCCTGCAGCACCCAAGTCTGGTCCGCGGCGCCATAGGCCGCAACGGATTCGTCCCTGTCGCATTGAAACAGGGCAATCAAGGGCAGTGTCAGGATTAGACGTATCATACGGGTGCCTTACTTTCTTACCGGTGCCGAGGGAACCGGCGAAGCCAGCTTAGTAGGGGATCTCGCCGCTTATCAGTTCTTTGCGAACGTCCAGGCGTGGCCTCCAGTTGTATCTGGTGTCCTCACTTACCTGATCCCAGAACAACGCACCGCTGTTGCGCCATGGGTCAAGGATAATGCCGTCCTTCATCGTATCGCCCTTGGCGCTGATTGCTGCCGAGTGGTGGATGATCCGGAACGCGGTTGGCGGCGAAGTGGCCCAATGGATGTCCAAAGTGCGGAAGTTTTCCTTCTGCAGGCGGCGGCTCATCGCCTGCGCCCAGTCGTTGCACAATCCCTTTTCCCGGAACCCGTTGATGACCTTGGCGTTGTGGATAATCGCCGGGTCTGTGACGTTCCAATCCCGCCTAAGTTGTTGCGAATACGTGTAGGCGATGGTGGCGGCTTTTTGTGCCTCGGTGGGATCGACATCGGGTCCCAGGCCTTCGATCGCTAGTGCTAGCTCGTCTACCTCGGTGTAGCCCGCGACAGGCTGGGTTGTGGCGCATCCGCCCAGTATCAGGGCTGCAACGGTCGCCCAAAGCGCAAAAAATAGTCGGGTCATTGTGTCATCACCATCTTTGGGCCCGGTTTGGGTCGCAGCGTGCCCTAAAGGGGTTTCAACAAAAAGCAAAGGGGGAAGTTTTTTCGGTCGAGGATCAGAAAAGGTCTCTATCCGGTCACAGGTCGGATGGCATGAATTTCAAACTGGGGTTCGGAACAAAGAAAATGACCCGGCACAAGACCGGGTCTAGTTGGGGAAACGGGATGCCTAATTCCGGTTAGCCCAGCAAACGCCGTGCAATAACCTGTGCCTGAATTTCGGCAGCCCCTTCAAAAATATTTAGAATGCGCGCGTCACACAGAACGCGGCTGATCTTGTATTCCAGCGCAAAACCGTTGCCGCCATGGATTTGCAGACCGTTATCCGCCGCAGCCCAGGCCACACGAGCGCCAAGCAGCTTGGCCATGCCGGCCTCAAGGTCGCAGCGGTGACCGTGATCTTTTTCCCAGGCTGAGAAATATGTCAGCTGACGGGCGATCATGATTTCGACCGCCATCATGGCCAGTTTGCCGGACACACGGGGGAAGTTGATCAGCGACTTGCCGAACTGCTTGCGATCCTGCGCGTATTGCATCGCGATATCCAGCGCGCTTTGGGCCACACCAATGGCGCGGGCAGCGGTTTGAATGCGTGCGCTTTCGAAGGTTTCCATCAGCTGTTTAAAGCCTTTGCCTTCTTCACCGCCCAAAAGGTTCTCGCCCTTGACCTTGAAGCCGTCAAAGCCCAGCTCGTATTCCTTCATCCCGCGATAACCCAGAACTTCGATCTCACCGCCGGTCATGCCGGGCGTGGGGAAGGGGTTCTCGTCCGTGCCCGGGGTCTTTTCCGCGAGGAACATGGACAGACCGCGGTGATCGGTGGTGTCCGGATTGGTCCGGGCCAGCAGCGTCATCACATGGGTTCGTGCCGCGTGGGTGATCCAGGTTTTGTTGCCGGTGATCTCATAGTCACCGTCCGCGTTCTTGACCGCACGTGCACGCAGGCTGCCCAGATCCGAGCCAGTGTTTGGTTCGGTGAAAACGGCTGTCGGCAGAATTTCGGCGCTGGCCAGTTTAGGCAACCAGTTGGCTTTTTGTTCATCGGTGCCGCCCGCGATGATCAGCTCGGCCGCGATCTCGGAGCGTGTACCCAATGAGCCAACGCCGATATAGCCGCGCGACAATTCCTCGGACACGACGCACATCGAAGCCTTGGACAGACCGAAGCCGCCGAACTCTTCAGGGATAGTCAGGCCAAAGACACCCATTTCGGCCAGTTCGTCGATGACTTCCATCGGGATCAGTTCGTCTTTGAGGTGCCAGTCATGAGCGTGGGGCTCGACCTTTTCGACCGCATAGCGGCGGAACTGGTCACGGATCATCTCAAGCTCTTCGTCCAGACCCGAGGCACCGAACATGGTGGCACCTGCCTGATCTTCCATCAGCTTGACCAGACGGCTGCGGGCGGCCTGAGAATTGGCCTGCGCCATCAACGTTTGAATTTCGGGGATCTGAAAACCGGAAAGCGCGTCCCAGCCAAGACCCATGTCCTGCAGGCGCACGACTTCGCCCTGGTTCATCGGAATGCCGCCCGCAACCTGATGCAGGTATTCGCCAAAGGCGATTTGGTGCAGCAGCTGTTCGATCTCACCGAACTTGCCTTCGGCCTCCAGCGCTTCGGCCCAGCGTTGCATCTGTTTCAGCGACTGAGAATATGTGGCCAGCCAGGACAGACCGTGGGCGGCAGTTTGATTGGCTTCGATCAAGGCACCGGATACACGGCCATCAGCGGAAACCATACCGCGTACCGACTCACGCGCGCGCTCGAACACTGTTTCAACGGCGGGTGCGGCCGCACGGGTCAGCGTCAGAAGATCGGGCAAAATCGCAGGTGTTGTCATCTGGGTCATATCCTGTCCGTCATGGGCCATGAATCGTGTCCTTTTCTCGTGTCGTCTGGTCATATCATGCTGCACGTGCAGCGCAACAAAAATACGTATTACGTCGGGAAAAAGTTCTAATATTTCTCGAACGTTTTTGCAGTGCAGCGCCCGTCAGGAATGATATCAGGGGGCCATGACATTGTTTTCCTTACTGACTCCGCAGGACCTGCTGCTGGCTCTGGGCGTTGCCTTCTTGGCGGGCTGGGTCAAAGGTATCGTCGGTTTTGCCATGCCGATGGTTATGGTTTCAGGGTTGAGTGTCTTTCTGCCGCCCGAGCTGGCCATCGCGGGCCTGATCCTTCCGACACTGGTAACTAATGTCTTTCAGGCTTTGGGACAGGGTGTTTCCGCAGCCGTGTCGTCGGTCAGGGAGTTTCGCATCTTTCTAATCGTGGGCTTAGTGTTCCTTCTGGCCGGAGCCAAGCTGGTCACTTTGGTGCCGACATCGACCTTCCTGTTGATGATAGGCGTTCCTGTCACGTTCTTTGCCTTAATCCAGGTCCTGGGTGTGAAACTAGTGCTGAAAGAACCATCGGCCCGTGTAGAGGTTCTCATTGGGGCCGTCGCAGGATTTGTCGGTGGTATGTCCGGTATTTGGGGGCCGCCAACGGTGGCGTACCTGACGGCCCTGAACACACCGAAAGCCGTGCAAATGCGGGTGCAGGGGGTCATCTATGGGCTGGGCGCAATTGCCCTGATGGTCGCCCATATGGGATCAGGTATCCTGCGGGCCGACACCGCGCCGTTTTCGGCTGCCCTGATCGCTCCGGCGGTGATCGGGATGTGGGTGGGCATGCAGTTGCAATCGAGAATCGATCAGGCGCTGTTTCGCAAAGTGACTTTGGTTGTGCTGTTGGCCGCAGGATTGAACCTGCTGCGCCGCGGTCTGATGGGTTAAGTTCTGCGGTCCATAAACCGAAACGTGAAGTAAAGCCCCAGCATCAGGAAAAACAGCCCCGAGATATCGCCGATCAGAAAGGCGATGTACTCTACCCCTGCACTGCCAAAACTCATGTTTGTCATGGCGGATGCCAGGAACG
This sequence comes from Ruegeria sp. CDSB113, assembly GCF_059611045.1. Lineage (NCBI taxonomy): Bacteria > Pseudomonadati > Pseudomonadota > Alphaproteobacteria > Rhodobacterales > Roseobacteraceae > Ruegeria > Ruegeria sp. CDSB113. The sequence continues at coordinate 18,170 of NZ_JBXWOU010000007.1, read as the reverse complement.
ACGTGATCACGCCGACACCCATGACGCACAGCCAGCAGGGTTTGCGATCGGGTCTGGGAAACAAGTCCCAACCTGCCCATTTGAGCAGGTAGAACACGGTAGGAACCGTTGTGACCGCAATGACAATTGCCAACAAGCGGCTGGGTAAAAAGACATCCGCCCCCCCCAGGAATGCGAAAACTGCAAAGACGCCCGGCAACAATGCGAAAATCGCGCGCCACCCCAGTAGCCACGCTGCCAGGACCCTAACCCCGTGAGGTAGGAACAGCAGGCTGGCCCGGCTTGGGTATTCAGGAAAGAACACGTTTTGCAGCGGCATCAAGACCTCAAAGGTGAGGAATGATGCAACTATGTAAGCCAGTGAGGCGAAGAAAGTGTCAGAGGCCCATCTGCGCACGATTATTAGCCATCAACACGCAGGTTGGCGGTGTCACCTGGGCGCATGTACGATATACCGCCCCCGGTTGGCATTGCCGCTTTGGGACAGATAGCCCTTTTGGACCAGAGATTTCAGCGCGCGGAAGAATGTCGGACGCGAGACGCTCTGAACAAGGGTGTGCTCGATCAAACCGAACGTGCGGACTTCTTGGTCGGCTTTCGACAGTTCCTCGGCCGCGTAGTAAATGTCACGCTCAACCGGAGAGAGTTGTTCCAGTCCAAGGGTCCGTTCCATACTCTGCATCAATTTGCGAAGTTCGGTCAGTTTCGAGATTTCCGTCATTTGCCTACCTGTTGTTTTCCTTGCCGCCTTTCGCGCTGAAGCGAAAGTTAGAAACTTGTGGAAACTGAAATTTTCCAGCATGTCTCATATTGACACCCATCCCCGATGGATTACACTAGATACTTGATTAGGTTGCTCAAATCGCGAATGTGAGTGCGCGCTCATGAGTGTCCCCAAGGTCTTTTTCTTCACGCCCGGTGCGCAAGCGCCGGGCTTTTTCGTCATAATGACACAGTGAAGTACTGCAATCTGCTGCAGCGAGCAACGAATTTGTATATGCATTGCGCATTATACAGCCACAGGAAGATTGCAGAGAGGTTACTCGCCTGGGCAAAAGAAAAGGGGGCGAAAAGCGCCCCCTTTGAATTCAACCGATTGCTACGGCTTTGATGTCATCATCGATAAAGGGCAGGTACTGCTCAAAGTTCTCTGCAAACATCTGCACCAGTTTTTCAGCCTGCTTGTCGAATGCGGCCTGGTCATCCCAGGTGCGTCGCGGATCCAGCAGAACTTCGGCCACGCCAGGCACGGATACCGGGACGTCAAAGCCGAAATTGGCGTCTTTGCGGAACTCGGCGTCGCGCAGCGATCCTTCCAAGGCAGCTGTCAGCAACGCGCGGGTCGCGCGGATCGGCATACGGCTGCCAACACCATAGGCACCACCGGTCCAGCCGGTGTTCACCAGCCAGCAAGTCGCACCATGCTGGGCGATCTTGTCGCGCAACAGGTTGCCATACTCTTCCGGGCGACGCGGCATAAAGGGCGCGCCAAAGCAGGTTGAGAAGGTGGGCTGAGGTTCGGTGACGCCACGCTCTGTTCCCGCCACTTTCGACGTGAAGCCCGAAAGGAAGTGATACATCGCCTGCGCCGGGGTCAGCCGTGCGATCGGAGGCAGAACACCAAATGCATCACAGGTCAGCATGATGATGTTCTTGGGGTGCCCACCCAGCGCGCTGCTCGAGGCGTTCGAGATATACTCCAGCGGATAGGCGCAGCGCATGTTCGCGGTCAGCGAGTCATCCTCGAAATCCAGTTCCTTGGTTTCGGGGTCGAAGACCATGTTCTCGATCACAGTGCCGAATTTGCTGGTGGTCGCGTAGATCTCCGGCTCGGCTTCGGCGTTCAGATTGATGGTCTTGGCATAGCAACCGCCTTCGAAGTTGAAGGTGCCGCGATCCGACCAGCCATGCTCGTCATCGCCGATCAACGTGCGGGCAGGGTCTGCCGACAGGGTGGTCTTGCCAGTGCCGGACAGGCCAAAGAACACCGCGGTGTCGACCGGGTTGCCAACAGCGTGGTTGGCTGAGCAATGCATCGGCATAACGCCTTTTTCAGGCAGCATGTAGTTCAGCAGGGTGAAGACCGATTTCTTGTTCTCGCCCGCGTATTCCGTACCGCCGATCAGGATCAGCTTGCGGTCGAAGTTCAGCGCAATCACGGTCTCACTGTGGCAGCCATGCTTGGCCGGGTCGGCCTGGAAGCTTGGGCAGTTGATGACGGTGAAATCTGCAATGAACTCTTCCAGATCTTCGCGATCCGGGCGGCGCAGCAAGTGGCGGATGAACAGGTTGTGCCATGCCAGTTCGGTGACCATGCGCACATTGATCGAATAGGCGGGATCGGCGCCGCCGACGAGATCCTGCACGAAATAATCACGGCCCTTCATATGCTCGATCATATCGACATATAGCGCGTCAAAACCCTCGGGGGTCATCGCGGCGTTGTTTTCCCACCAGATGGTATCGGCAACGCTGTCGGTTTTGACGACGTGTTTGTCCTTGGGCGAACGACCGGTGAATTTGCCGGTGGTGACCAGGAAAGCGCCGCCATTGCCAAGAGTGCCTTCGCCGCGCTTCAGCGCCTCTTCGATCAGCGCCGGTTCCATGAAGTTGTAATAGACATTGCCCAGACCCTCGATGCCCTGATCTTCGAGGCGGAATTGCGGGTTAACCCGTCCAGATGTCATGCGTTTCTTCTCCTGTGGCGGCGCGTCGGCAGTTGGGCCGGGGGCGCTCTTGGGGCAGTATACCGGGAAAAACCGGCGGATGGGCGGGTCATAACATGGTCGTTTGGGGCATGAACAGGACGGTTTGGCGCAGTTAGCGCAACCAAGTTAAAGTTTAGCGCCACCACTAATTTCCTGCCGGAAAACAAGGCGCTTTTCCGTGCGCATTAACGGCTTTTTTGCCGCATCTGTGTGACAACAATCTCACGATTCGCAGATACGGATTGATTCGCAGCCATAAAAACGACAAAGATGCCCTACTAATAAGCGAATTATTGCGTGAGTGAGCAGGAATAGGGGTTAACCCGATGTCGAAGATTGCATTGGTGGACGACGACAGAAATATTCTGACGTCCGTATCCATGACACTCGAAGCCGAAGGGTTCGAGGTTGAGACTTATAATGATGGGCAGGCAGCGCTGGACGCTTTCAACAAGAAACTGCCCGATATGGCTGTTCTGGACATAAAGATGCCGCGGATGGACGGGATGGACCTGTTGCAGCGGCTGCGACAGAAAACCCAGATGCCGGTGATTTTCCTTACATCCAAGGATGACGAAATAGATGAGGTTCTCGGCCTGCGCATGGGCGCGGACGATTACGTCAAGAAGCCTTTTTCTCAGCGTCTTCTGGTCGAACGCATCCGCGCGCTGCTGCGTCGGCAAGAGGCGACAACTGGCGATGTGACAACCGCCAACACAGGTGACGCCAAGGTTATGGAGCGCGGCGAACTGCGGATGGATCCCTTGCGCCATGCAGTCAGCTGGAAGGGTTCGGACGTTTCTTTGACCGTGACCGAGTTCCTGTTGTTGCAAGCGTTGGCTCAGCGTCCGGGCTTTGTCAAAAGCCGCGATCAGCTGATGGATGTGGCTTATGACGATCAGGTCTATGTCGATGATCGTACGATCGACAGTCACATCAAGCGACTGCGCAAGAAAATGCGCGCCGCAGATTCTGAGTTTTCGGCGATCGAAACACTGTACGGAATTGGGTACAGGTACAACGAAGAATAGGCGTGGCCAAATACTAGGGGTAACCGGGTCTCGTGCGGGATACAGAACAAGCCAGCGAAATGCGGGACGGTGATGTCGTTCTCGGGGATGATTGGGTCATCCCGCAGGATCCCGAGTCAGCCGAACTTCGGCATGCACGCCGCCGTCGCGGCCTGTTTACTATGCGCGGCTCGCCGCTTGCGCGCAAGATTATCACCCTTAATCTGATCGCGTTGGTGACGCTGGTTACCGGGTTGCTGTATCTGGACGATTCCCGTGATGAGCAGGTTCAACAGACCGCGCGCAATCTGATCGGGGATGCGCAACTGGTCAGCAACGTGTTCGAAGCACAGCTGCGCCAGACAGCGTCCGGCCTGTCGCAGGATGCCGGCGCCCTTGACGTCAAGGACACGCTTGAGGGGCTCACCTTGCCCGAAGGGGGCGAAGTCTTTGTCTATGACGCACGGGGAACTCTGATTGGATGGGCGCGTGGTGCCGCATCCGAGCAGGCGCTATTGGCGTCCGAGTCCGAGGTGCAAACCGGCAGTACGTTGATCAGCGATGCCTTGAACGCCGTGTGGAAGGGTTTGTCGCGCGTGTTCACCGACACGGAAACCAACGAAGCGCCTACGCTGGCGCAACGGGTTCAGACCATCGTACCCGGCGCGCTTCAGGGGCAGATGCAGGTGCAGGCCGTCAAGGATGACTTTGGCGAAACGGTCATCGTTGCAGCCGCCCCAATTCTGCAGGATGGCGTCGCGGTAGGCGCGGTTGCCATGGCCGGTCCATCCGGAGAGATTGACGCCCTCGCCCGCCGCGAGCAGGAGCGTATCCTTCAGATGTTTGTTGTCGCGCTTCTTGTGTCGATCGGACTTAGCCTTGTTCTCGCTTCAACCATCGCAAACCCATTGGCGGATCTTGCGGCGGCCGCCGAACTGGGCAAGGACCGGGGCGCCGGAGTGAACCCTGGTCGTATCCGCATCCCCGACCTGACCGCGCGTCCGGATGAAATCGGTCTGCTCAGCCGCGCGCTGCGGGGTATGGTGACCGCGCTTTATAACCGAATTGACGCGAACGAACAGTTCGCCGCTGATGTCGCGCATGAGATCAAAAACCCCCTGGCCAGCCTTCAGTCTGCCGTGGGCACGTTACGAATGGTCAAACGCGATGACCAACGTGAAAAGCTGATGGGTGTGATCGAACACGACGTTCGCCGTCTGGACCGTTTGGTCAGCGATATCTCGAACGCGTCCCGTCTGGATGCCGAACTCGTCAAGGAAGAAGAACAGCCCTTTGATCTGGTAAAGCTGGTTGGCAGTATCAGTCAGTTTCTGGGAGAAGATGCCCGGGCAAAGGGCATCGACTATGTGACCGATCTGCCGGCCAACCCGATCATTATCAACGGGCTGGAGGCGCGTCTGGCGCAGGTCTTTGTCAACCTGATCACCAATGCCACTTCGTTCTGCGCGGAAGGCGATGCGATCCGAGTCTGGGTCCGGCGGCGCGAAAACCGCGTGCTGGTCGTGGTCGAGGACACCGGCCCTGGTATTCCGGAACAGGCCCTGACCAAAGTCTTCAAAAGGTTTTATTCTGAGCGACCTGCCGAACACTTTGGAAATAACTCAGGCCTTGGCTTGGCGATCTCAAAACAGATTGTTGAAGCACATAGCGGTGTGATCTGGGCAGAAAACATCCGACCAACCGATGCCGATATCACCTCGGACCCGCTAGGCGCGCGCTTTGTAGTTGGCTTGCCCGTGTAAATCATGAGCGCCCCGTCAATCTATGATCTGGAAAAACAGGACAGTGCCATACTCCACGCCAGCTGTGTGGCTGTTGGCGGGCGCGGCCTGCTGATTGTTGGTGCGTCGGGGGCGGGAAAATCCGCGCTGGTTTTGCAGATGATGGCACTGGGTGCTGAACTTGTCGGTGATGACCGCGTGGCTTTACGCAATAGCGGCGGGGAAGTGACAGCTGATGCGGCCCCAAATATCCGCGGTGTTGTTGAGGCCCGCGGTATCGGATTGTTGCGCGCGCCACCCGTAGGACCAGTGGGGTTGCGCTATGTGGTGGATTTGGACCAGCGGGAAGAAGCACGTTTGCCAGATCCGATCTCGATCCGAGCCCTGGGGCAAACTATCCCCTTGCTTCGCGGTAGCGGCGTCCCCAACTTGGCTTCGGCATTGATGCAACTGATGAAAATGGGGCGTGTGAACCCGGAATGGCCCAGCAAATGAAACAACAGCGGCGGATCGTTTTGATCACCGGCCCTTCGGGTGCTGGGCGGACAACGGCGATCCGTGTGCTTGAAGATTTGGGGTTCGAGGCCATCGACAATTTGCCGATGGGCCTTTTGATGCGCTTGTTGGACGGTCCGGAAAACGATCGGCCCATGGCGTTGGGCATCGATGCCCGAAATCGCGATTTCTCGACCATCGGGTTCATTGATCTTGTTATGCGGCTGCGGCGGACCGAGCAGGTCGAGCTGACGGTTCTCTATTTGGATTGCCGAAACGAAGTGCTGTTGCGGCGGTTTTCGGAAACCCGAAGGCGCCATCCCGTTGCGGCTGATGCAGGCCCTGAAGCCGGTGTGCTGCAGGAAAAAGAGCTGTTGGCCCCGATCCGAGAAATTGCGGACATTCTGATCGACACCAGCCAGATTAACGTTCACCAGCTACGCAAGGAAGTCGAGCATTGGTTCGCTCCGGAAGGCGGCCGCCATCTGGCGGTATCCATCGAGTCTTTTTCGTACAAGCGCGGCTTGCCGCATGGGTTGGACATGGTTTTTGACTGCAGGTTTCTGGCCAACCCCCACTGGCGTCCGGAATTGCGGGCCAAAGATGGTCGAAACCCGGACGTGGCGCGCTATGTTCAGTCTGACACGAATTACGCGCCGTTTTTCGACCGCGTTGTCGATCTGCTGAAATTGTTACTGCCGGCCTACCGCGCCGAAGGCAAAGCGCATCTCTCGGTGGCCTTCGGGTGCACCGGAGGGCAACACAGATCTGTCGCAACTGCAGAAGCGGTCGCAAAGGCCCTTGCACAGGAGGGGCAGCAAGTGGCAGTTAGACACCGCGAAATGGAACGTCGATCGTTGAATGAGAGGCTGGATTGATCGGGATCGTACTCGTAGCACATGGCGGGCTGGCTCAGGAATATCTGGCCGCAATGCAGCATGTTGTCGGAAATCAACCGGGCCTGGCCGCAATCTCGATTGAGGCTGACCACGACCGGGAAGCCAAGCAGTCGGAAATCTGCACCGCCGCTGACGGCGTGGATGTCGGCGATGGTGTGGTCGTTGTCACGGATCTGTTTGGCGGCAGCCCGTCGAATCTGAGTTTGAAGGCCTGCGCGCCGCAGGATCGGCGTATTCTTTACGGTGCAAATCTGCCTATGCTGATAAAATTGGCCAAAAGTCGCCACTTGCCGATCGGGGATGCGGTCCGGCGGGCGATGGAGGCTGGACGTAAATATATCAATGCGCAAAACGTGACGTTGGATTAAGACCGGATTGATTAAGAATGACCAACCGAAGCTTGAAAATAATCAATGAAAAAGGCCTGCACGCCCGCGCCTCGGCTAAGCTGGTCGAAGTGGTCGAGGGGTTTGACGCGCAGGCAGAGGTGTCCAAAGACGGACTTTCTGCATCAGGGGACAGCATCATGGGTCTTTTGATGTTGGCAGCGTCTCGCGGAACGACTATTGACGTCGAGACGTCCGGACCGGATGCTGAGGCGTTGGCGGATGCATTGGAAACCCTTGTGAACGGAAAGTTCGGGGAAGGGTTCTGATCCTGCCAGTCGCGATACGAAGAACGGGAAAACCAGGAATTGGCGCAAACGACGCACGAGACCAAGACAGGCCCGGTGGTGGACGGGGCGGAAGATCAGGGCGAAATCTATGATCGTAGAACCCTGACCTATGCGAATTCCTTCGACGATGCCTGGACGTCTACAGCTATCCGCGCCATCGAATGGTGTACCGGTAAGCTGACTATTCTTCGGATGGTAAATAAGTTCGAAAAAAAGAACGAATACTATCGTGGTCAAAGGTTCTGGGGCGGTGCGCTTGAGGTCATGGGAATCAACCTGACCACACCGCAGGACCAATATGCAAACATCCCGAAAGAAGGACCTGTGATCGTCGTGGCCAATCACCCGCATGGCATGGTCGACGGCATGATACTGGCCGAACTAATCGGGCAGGTTCGCAATGACTACCGTATCCTGACCCGCTCGGTCCTGACCGGACTGGATGAGGCAGCGACCTCGTTCATGATCCCGGTTCCTTTTCCACACGACCCCGAAGCGCAAGCCAAAATGCTTGAGATGCGCGGCAAGGCGATGGAACACCTGAAGGAAGGTGGCGTTGTTGCGCTGTTCCCGTCGGGTGTGGTTATGTCCTCGGACGACTGGTTCGGGCCTGCGCAAGAGCAGGAATGGAATGTGTTTACCGCCAAGATGATCCGCCGATCCGGCGCGCAGGTGGTCCCGATTTTCTTCCCCGGCAGCAATTCGCGCGCCTATCAGATTGCCAACAAGTTGTCGCCGATCCTACGACAGGGGCTGCTGTTGCATGAGATCGTCCGCTCTTGCAACAAACCGCAATCTCCGGTGATTGGCGAGCCGATTTCGGACGAGGATATGAAGCTGCTGGAAAGTGACCCGCGCGGTTTCATGGCGTGGCTCAGAAAGCGCACAATGGCGCTTGGTAAATCACGCAATCCCTGATCCGCTCTTCATCTGGCAAAAAATTTCCCGGGCGAGGGGGCTGGCCCCCTCTAGCGCGTTGGGACCGGTGTTTCACCTCTGTAGTCATAAAATCCGCGTTCGGTCTTTCGGCCAAGCCAGCCGGCTTCGACGTATTTTGTCAGCAGTGGGCAGGGCCGGTACTTGGTGTCTGCCAACCCGTCGTGCAACACGTTCATAATCGCCAGACATGTGTCCAGCCCAATGAAATCAGCCAGCTCCAGCGGCCCCATCGGGTGGTTTGCACCCAGTCGCATCGATTGGTCAATCGACTGCACGCTGCCGACCCCTTCGTAGAGGGTGTAGACAGCCTCATTGATCATCGGCATCAGAATACGGTTCACGATGAAGGCTGGGAAGTCTTCCGCGCTTGCTGCGGTTTTGCCAAGCCGGTCCACAACCGCCTTACACGATTTGAACGTCTCTTCATCCGTGGCAATCCCCCGGATCAGCTCGACCAACTGCATCACGGGTACCGGGTTCATGAAATGGAACCCCATAAAGCGTTCCGGCCGATCCGTTCGGCTGGCCAGGCGGGTAATCGAGATTGAGGACGTGTTGGATGTCAGAATCGTATGGGGCAGAAGATGCGGCTGCAGGTCTTCGAAAATCGCCTGTTTGATTGCTTCCCGCTCGGTTGCGGCTTCGATCACCAGATCGGTCTGACCCAACTGGGGCAGCTCCAACGTCGTGTTGATCCGGCTCAGTGTGGCTTGCATCATTTCGTCCGAGATTTTGCCTTTTGATGCTTGTCGGGCCAGATTGCCTTCAATCGTCGCCACGGCGCTGTCCAGCGCGTCCTGCGAGACATCGTTCAGCAGAACGTCATACTCCGCCAGCGCCAGAACATGAGCAATGCCATTGCCCATCTGACCTGCGCCAATCACTCCGACCGATTTTACATCCATGTTCAGGTGCCTTTGTGTCTCGGGATACGGCGACAGTATCGACAGATAGGGGCGGGCGGCAAGGGGATCCGACCGTTCGATTTTGCTTCAAATGCGCACATTAGGATTTTCTCAAGACTTGCGGCTGCAAGATGGCAACCGGGTGAAAAATGGGTGAGTGATATGAGCTATCATCAAACAGGCTCGGGGGGACCCGGGCATGAGGTTTGCCAATATGATGGATCGCGGCTGTGGTTTCGCGGTGCTCGGCGTGTTCTGGATCAACCTTACGCAGCTTGCGTTGGCGGGGATGAGACATTTGGGCGATTCGTCGACCGTCCATTCTCAGCTATTCTCGAAGACGGGCTTGAAAGGCGCGTTCTGAACTTTGGATGCCTGTTCAGCGGCGTTGACGCGTTGTGCGATGACATGGGGTTGTGCAATTTGCTAAGGGGCGCAGATCTGTGCGTCATGCAGGCGCCAGGGCTTCTTGGACAGTCCAACCATTTTTATCGCGTTCATTCCAGGCGCAATGACCGGTTTCTGGCGCCAACGAAGGATTTGATCAGCCTGTATCCCGAAATTGACTTCACCGAGATTCATTTCGTGCGCCACCTGATGACCTGCCTGCAAACGGTTCGCGACGCGCGCATCGAAGTTGTTCTGGACGAACTGCGCCGAAACTGGGTTCGGAAGATCGGTGAATTTCTTCGAGGCCTGGAAACTCCGGTGATCCTCTTGCGGCTGCACGTCATTCGAGGAGAACTGGGCGCGCATCACATTGACAGCGCTGATGTCGGCGTAACGGATCAGATGATCGAGGTCGTTGGCAATTCCTGTACGGATATCGTCGACGTCAAAACACATGTGTGCGGCCAGTCTGACGAGATTGAGGACATGTTGTTCGGCACACTGCAACAGCCGATGGCAGAGCACATGATTGGCCCAGCTGCCCATCGGGCGATTGCGGCAGCTTTGATGGGGCCAATACGCAATCTGCATTAATAAAAAGGCCCGCCTTTTTGCGGGCCTTTCCAAATTTCGCGATGAAAAAGCTAAGCCAGCGGTTAGCCGAGTTTCTCGGTCAGTTCGGGTACGGCCTGGAACAGATCTGCAACCAGTCCGAAATCCGCAACCTGGAAGATAGGCGCTTCTTCGTCCTTGTTGATCGCAACGATGACTTTCGAGTCTTTCATACCAGCCAGGTGCTGAATCGCGCCCGAAATGCCGATCGCGACATACAGGTCGGGTGCAACAACCTTACCGGTCTGACCGACCTGCCAGTCGTTCGGTGCATAGCCCGAGTCCACGGCGGCGCGCGATGCGCCGACTGCGGCACCCAGCTTGTCAGCAAGACCTTCGATCAGTTTGAAGTCCTCTTCCGAGCCGACACCACGGCCGCCCGAGACAACAACGCCAGCCGAGGTTAGTTCCGGACGATCGCTCGCGGCAACTTTGTCCTCGACCCATGACGATAGACCTGGGTTGTCACCGACCGAGATGGTCTCAACCGCAGCCGAGCCGCCTTCGCCAGCCGCGTCAAAGGACGCCGTACGGAAGGTGACGACTTTTTTGGCATCGCGTGACTTCACGGTCTGGATCGCGTTGCCCGCATAGATCGGACGCTCAAAAGTCGAGCCGTCAACCACGCCAGATGCATCCGAGATCACCATCGCGTCCAGCAGGGCTGCAACGCGCGGCATCACGTTCTTGGCGTCGGTGGTGGCAGGAGCAACGATGTGCTCATAACCATCAGCCAGACCGACGATCAGGGCCGCGGTCGATTCAGCCAGGCGGTGGCCCAGCGATGCGTCTTCAGCGACCAGTACCTTGGACACACCGTCGATCTTGGCGGCGGCTTCACCGGCAGCAGCGGCAGAACCGCCCGCGGCCAAAACGGTGATTTCACCCAGTGCCTTTGCGGCCGTGACAGCTTTGGCGGTGGCGTCCATCGCCAGTTCGCCGTTGTTGACTTCTGCGAGAAGAAGAACAGCCATTACACAGCCCCCGCTTCTTTGAGTTTCTCGACCAGCTCATCAACCGATCCGACGACGATACCTGCGGCACGTGCCGGAGGCTCTTCGGTTTTGACGACTTCCAGACGCGGCGTGACGTCGACGCCGTAATCGGCGGCGGTTTTCTCGTCCAGCGGCTTTTTCTTCGCCTTCATGATGTTCGGCAAAGACGCATAGCGCGGCTCGTTCAAGCGCAGGTCAACAGTGACGATGGTCGGCATCTTGACGCTGATGGTCTGCAGGCCGCCGTCTACTTCACGGGTGATCTTGGCGCTGTCGCCTTCGATGTCCAGCTCGGACGCGAAGGTGCCTTGCGACCAGCCCAGCAGGGCCGACAGCATCTGACCGGTAGCGTTCATGTCGTTGTCGATCGCTTGCTTACCAGCCAAAACGATGCCGGGTTGCTCTTCCTCGACCACTTTGGCCAGGATCTTGGCAACGGCCAGCGGTTCGATGTCTTGATGGACGTCATCGGCAGCAACAACCAGAATGGCGCGGTCAGCGCCCATGGCCAGTGCGGTGCGCAGGGTTTCCTGCGATTGCTTGACGCCAATCGAAACGGCAACGATTTCGTCAGCCTTGCCTGCTTCTTTCAGGCGAATCGCTTCTTCCACAGCGATTTCGTCGAACGGGTTCATCGACATTTTGACATTGGCGAGATCAACACCGCTACCGTCCGCTTTCACGCGAACTTTCACATTATAGTCAATCACGCGTTTGACAGGCACGAGTACCTTCATTTTGCGCTTGCTCCTCACAAAAAACGGTAAGCCGCGAAGCGACTCCACCAATGCTCTCGGGGGACTGAATAGCGTCTCAGTTCACGCTGCAACAGGGCAAAATCGTCACGTCATGAACTTGAGACGTCGCGTTTCATGTTTTTTGACGCAACGGCGTGAAATTTTATTGTTTTGGTGGCCGGTGCCAGAGCGTTGTTCCCCACCCGTTTGGCTGGGGTTTTGCTTTGTTGGTCGCTTCAGGGTTCGCCGGATCCCGCGCCATCTTCAGCGGTTTGCGCCCGGAACCCACAAAACGTCCACAGTGCCGTTTTCGTTGGCGCAGCGGGCGGCAACAAAAAACCAGTCACTCAGACGATTGAGGTATTTCACCGCGACTGCGTTGACGGGTTCCATGTTGGTCAGCTCGACCGCAAGGCGTTCGGCGCGGCGGGATACGGTTCTGCAGACATGCAGATTCGCTGCCAGACGCGACCCGCCGGGCAAGATGAAGCTGCGCAGCGGCTCTAGCGTTTCGTTCATCACGTCAATCTCGGCTTCCAACCGATCAATCTGAGATGCAACGATGCGCAGGGGCGTGTAATCGGCCTCGGCGTCTTTTTCCATGTCGGGGCGACAGAAATCTGCGCCCAGATCGAACAGGTCGTTTTGAATGCGCGCCAGCGCAGCATCGACATCGCCTTCCGCCTCGGTCCGGGCAACGCCGACAAAAGCGTTCAGTTCGTCAACGGTCCCATACGCGGCCACGCGACCAGAATATTTAGCAACACGCTCGCCGTTGCCCAGCGCAGTTTTTCCATCATCGCCGGTGCGGGTGTAAATCTTGTTCAGAACGACCATTTATTAAGCTCCTTGTCCGCGCAGGTAGACGTAGAGCACGATCAGCACCACAGCAATGAACTGGAACAGGATGCGAAGACGCATCATCTTGTTGCTTTTCATCGCAGCAGCTTTGCCGCTTTTGCCGAAATTGGAGATGCCGATCGCCAGCACGACGACAACCGCCGCCATGGCCAACAGCAAAATGACCATCAAAAGGTCCATAAGCACACCGTCCGCGTTTCTTGTTTCGTTTGGCTATCATCTAGCCTCATGTACATGAAAAGCGAACGGGTAATTTCGCCTCAGACGTCCGACAGAATGCGGTCGATAGTGCGGGTGGGCAAAAGGCGGCGCAGATAACCGGCGATATAGGTTGGCGTGGTGACATAGTAGCGCGCGCGCGGCCTTTTTGATTCAACCGCATGGGCCAGCTTGTCGGTCACCGCTGATGCAGGCAGTTCGAAACGATCCGGGCCTGAGGATTCGTACAGTCTTTTCAACAGCGAAGCCTCGTATCTTTCGCGCAGAGCCGAGTTCTCCCAGTTGATGAAACGTTCGAAGAAGGGGATCGAATTCTCGCGGATTTTCGACGTGATTGGGCCGGGTTCGATCAGGATGGCCTTGATATTCGTCCCGGCAAGTTCCAGACGCAGCGTGTCGGTAAGACCTTCAATGGCATACTTTGTGGCGACATATGCGCCGCGCCATGGGAAGGCCACCAGGCCCAGAACCGACGAATTCTGAACGATTCGCCCGTGCCCCTGCGCGCGCATGACCGGAATCACCAGCCGGGTGAGTTCATGCCAGCCAAAGAAGTTGGCCTCGAATATCACACGGAGTCCTTCGGTCGGCAGATCTTCAACTGCGCCGGGCAAGCCGTGCGCTCCGTTGTTGAACAGCGCATCCAGGGTGCCTCCAGTGGCCTCAAGCACTTCGGTCAGGCCCGAGGCGATACTTGCGGCGTCGGTATAGTCGATGCGCGGGCTTTCAAAGCCTTGCGCGCGCAGCCGGTCGCAATCACGCTGCTGGCGGCAGGATGCAAAGACACGCCAGCCGCGCGCACGCATACCGTGTGCCGCGTCCAGACCGATGCCGGACGAGCAGCCGGTGATAAGAATGGTTTTCTGCATGATCTTCCTGACCCTTAATTCAGGTCAAAGTTATGGTGAGGTACGGGGCAGGACAATGACGGTGCAGCGTCAGTTTTGAATTTTTCGAACCAATGAGGCTGAAATCCAACCGACCTGTTGCGCGGGCAACACGCGCAAGCGCAGCCAGCCGGTTCCGGATTCGCTTAGCACTTCGACCTTTTGTCCGATGGCCGCTTTGCCGACAATTGGGTAAATGGTGCCTGGCCCATCGCGCATGTTCACCCGCGTTCCCGAGATTTCGCGGATGTCTTTTTCAGGTTCGGGAATCGCCGCGGCCTCTGAAGTTTCCGGCAGGGGCGCTTCATCGGTCTGACGCAAACCCGCTACGCCGTCTTCCAACGAAGCAAGCGTGATGTTTGCGCTCTGATCGTCGAACACCGAGATGCCGGACAGAGATTGAAGGCTGGCGGGTTCGGCCACGATCTGCACGATCTCTTCGGGTTCAGGTTGGGGTTGTGCACGCACCGATGGTGCCCGTACGGCCACATTGGTCACAAGTTCTTCAACCCGAGCGGGCGCTACTGCCGCAGGCTGGGATACAGAGGCAACGCGCACAGGTTGATCGCTCCGCAAGCCGCGCGGTTCGAAATCTGGTCCGCCGCTCATAACGTAAAAACACCAGCCAAGTGCAGTGAAAGTCAAAATAATAAGGCGCGTCATGGCGCATCCCCCAGGTCAATCGTTAGGTACAAGAAATTGGCAGCAGTCTAATGAAGACAGCCTACCATATTTCGCGGTCCGAGTCGAAAACCGGGGGAATTCCGGGACTTGTCTCCCCCTGTTGCAAAAAGCGCGACTTGTCCCCAGCAAAATCTAAGCTGATTGCTTTACCAGCGCGCGCTTGCGGCGTATCACATCATATATGAACGATACGATCGACGACCCCAATATGGAGGTCCCCAACAATGGGGGCGAGATAGCTGAACCGCTGCGCCGCGCGATTGGCGAACGCTATCTGACCTATGCGCTGTCCACCATCATGCACCGGGCCTTGCCTGATGCGCGCGATGGGCTGAAGCCTGTGCACAGGCGAATCCTCTATGCGATGCGCGAGCTTCGACTCAGCGCAACGGGCGGGTTCCGTAAATCCGCGAAGATTTCCGGCGACGTGATGGGGAACTATCACCCGCATGGCGATGCCGCGATCTACGACGCGATGGCGCGTCTGGCGCAGGATTTCAACGTTCGCTACCCGCTGGTCGACGGGCAGGGCAACTTTGGCAACATCGACGGTGATAACCCTGCGGCCTCACGTTACACCGAGGCGCGGATGACCATCGTGGCCGAAGCGTTGCTTGAGGGGCTGAACGAAGACGCCGTCGATTTCCGCGACAACTATGATGGCACGCTGTCCGAGCCGGTCGTACTGCCGGCGCAGTTTCCGAACCTGCTGGCCAATGGGTCCAGCGGAATCGCGGTGGGCATGGCAACGAACATCCCGCCGCACAATATTGCCGAGCTGTGTGATGCCTGTCTGCATCTGATCAAGGTGCCGGATGCCCGCGATGATACGTTGCTGAACTATGTGCCGGGTCCGGACTTCCCGACCGGTGGCATTATCGTCGAGCCCCCAGAGAATATTGCGCAGTCTTATCGAACCGGGCGTGGATCTTTCCGTCTGCGGTGCAAATACGAGGTCGAAGATCTGGGCCGCGGCCAGTGGCAGATCATTGTCACCGAGATCCCTTATCAAGTTCAGAAATCCAAACTGATCGAAAAGATCGCGGAACTGATCCAGACCAAGAAAATCCCGATCCTTGCCGACGTACGCGACGAATCCGCAGATGACATCCGCCTGATCCTCGAACCGCGCTCCAAGAACGTGGACCCAGAGGTTTTGATGGGCATGCTCTATCGCAGTTCGGACCTTGAGGTGCGATTCAGCCTGAACATGAACGTGCTGATCGACGGGGTGACGCCCAAGGTCTGCTCGATGAAGGAAGTGCTGCGCGCCTTCCTAGATCACCGGCAAGAGGTGCTGCTGCGCCGCTCGCGCCACCGCATGGCGAAGATCGACCACCGGCTGGAAGTGCTGGAGGGCTTTATTGTTGCCTTCCTCAACCTCGACCGTGTGATCGACATCATCCGCTACGACGACGACCCCAAAGCCGCGCTGATGCGTGAGGATTGGGGCATCGACCATATCCGCGCCACCAGCGAGGCCGACTATGTCTCGCCCAAGCCGGGCGAGGGCGAATTGTCCGAGGTTCAGGTCGATGCGATCCTCAACATGCGCCTGCGCAGCTTGCGCCGTCTGGAAGAGATGGAACTGGTCCGCGAACGTGACGCATTGATGTTGGAACGCGCCAATCTCGAGGACCTGCTGGCCGACCCGGCCCTGCAATGGGCCAAAATCGCCGAGCAGTTGAAAGAGACCAAGAAGACCTTTGGCAAAGACTATGAAGGTGGCGCGCGCCGAACCCAATTTGCCGAAGCCGGGCAGGTTGAAGAAGTACCGCTTGAGGCAATGATCGACAAAGAACCGATCACGGTCGTCTGCTCTCAGATGGGCTGGATTCGCGCCATGACGGGTCACATCGACCTGAAGCGCGAGTTAAAGTTCAAGGACGGCGACGGCCCGCGTTTCATATTCCACGCTGAAACGACTGACCGCTTGTTGGTGTTTGCCTCGAACGGACGATTCTACACGCTCAGCGCCGCCAATCTGCCGGGTGGGCGCGGTATGGGCGAACCGCTGCGCCTGATGGTCGATCTGCCGAATGAGGCACAGATCATCGACATCCTGATCCACAAGCCAGGGCGCAAGCTGTTGGTGGCGTCAGACGCGGGTAACGGTTTCATGGTGCCCGAAGATGACGTGTTGGCCCAGACCCGCAACGGTAAGCAGGTGCTGAACGTCAAAGCTGACGAGACGGCGATGATCTGTAAGCCCGTTTCGGGCGATCACGTCGCGGTTGTCTCGCAGAACGGCAAGTTCTTGGTGTTCCCAGTGGAAGAACTGCCCGAAATGGGGCGCGGTAAGGGCGTACGCCTGCAAAAATACAATATGGCGCGCGGCCGACAGGGGACACTGGAACTGGATGGTGGCCTGTCCGACATCACGACCTTCAACTGGGAAGAGGGGCTGAGGTGGTCCATGGGCGGTGACAAAACGCGTCACGAGGCGGACATGTCACAGTGGCTGGCCAAACGGGCCAGCGTTGGGAAAAAAGCGCCTTATGGTTTCCCGCGCGACTATAAATTTTCGTGAGTAAGCGCGCAGGCAAGTGGATTTCTGCCGATACGGCTTGGCACAAGCCGTATCGTTGCGCTAGATCAAAGAAAAACAGGCATATCGAGACGAGAACATGTTGCGAGCTTTGACCCTGATTACCGGACTGGCCCTGATGGGCGCGTGCACGCAGACACAGGTTTACGAAGAGCCTGAGTCGCTGGGCGAATTCAAATTGCGTGTCAATTATGCTTTTGCTGAAAAGGCTCGGAAGGGGCCGGTGTCGCGGGAAGCGACGCCTAAAGAGTGGGAAGACGCCATTCAGAACGCCGTGAATATTCGGCTTGGCCGGTATGAGGGCGCCCAAGAATACGACATAGGAATCAGTCTGGAAGGGTTTATGCTGGCCCCTCCGGGTGTGCCTGTGATCTACAATCCCAAAAGCACAGCAATCGTTCTGGTGAATGTTTACGATGTGCGCAAAAAAGAGTTTCTGGCCAAAGGCAAACAGTTCCAGGTTCTTGAAGACACGACCGGTGAAAGCGCTCTTACGGGATCTGGGCATACCCGCACCAGAGAAGAGCAAATGGACGGATTGGCGCTCAAGGTTGCCGATCGTGTCGAGGAATGGCTTGCCGAGGAACACAAGGACAACGGCTGGTTTGACCGGCGTCCCGACCTGATCCAGCCGTTGGAATCCGTCGAGGTCACCCAAAATCCGGCGTCTTGACCAGCTTTTCACGCAGGATGTGCTTGATTTTCTCCTTTGAACCCAATATCTCGCGCGCGCAGATGTAACCACGGGACCACGGGTCCCCCCAATCGCAAAAGGGCGCCTGAGGAATGGCAAAGGAAAAGTTTGAGCGTAATAAGCCGCACGTCAACATCGGCACGATTGGCCACGTTGACCACGGCAAGAC
>NZ_JBXWOU010000006.1:0-227832 GCF_059611045.1 Ruegeria sp. CDSB113 | reverse complement strand
GCAGTAGATAACAACTGCACTTTGGCACGTTCGATGCCGGTGGTGCAGGAGCCATCCACCTCATCCAGATTGGGCCGCCCTTGTTGGTGCGGATAGCTTTCCACGAGTCAGATAGTGCGGTGCATCCGAGGTCTGGAAAGAGCACAATCTACCGGATGCTGCGCCTCGAACGAATGTCCGCTCAAAGGCCATGAACGATACCAACGCCCATGGCTTACCTAATGAAAGCTGTGGTCGATTAACTCGCAGATTTGGCGAGCTCCGCTGCCGTATCGGCGAAGACTCCAGCGAAGTCTGTTGCTTCGCGTTCGGTCTGACCGCCACTTTTCAGGAAGGCCTTGATAATCGTTTGAGTCTTTTCTTCGGCCGCCCGCTCAAGGAAATAGCGCAGCTCGATTGAGGCACCCGCTGCTTCGTCACGGATCGACGCATTCACAATGTCCTTGTACATGGCCACATCGCGCAGGTCTCTGGCTCGAAGAGTATTCAGGATGCCTTCAAGATACTCATCAAGTTCGGCTTTGGGCACATACTTCGTAATGATCTTCAGCGCTTCTGCTTCCGGCGCAGAAATGTCTTCACCAGTCAGCAGAACCTGCATCGCCTTCTTACGACCCAATCTACGGGCGAACTGGACACCGCCTTGCCCACCGGTTGGAATGTTGACGCCGATCTCGGGCTGGGCAAACGCCGCATTTTCTGTGCCATAGGTGATATCGCAGGCCATAGTAAACTCGTTGCCGCCGCCCCGCGCAAAACCGTCCACGACGGCAATCGACAACTGTGGAAGGGCTTTGACGTTATTGATCATTTCAGCGAACGCGTGGATGCCTTCTTGACCTTCGGGAGTGCCGTTAATCGTGTTCAGGTCCAGATGGGCCACAAAAAACTGCGGGTTTGCCGATTTGAAGACTATGGCTTTGGTCTCATTGTCATGTTTCAGCGACTGAAAGAAGTCGTTCATCTCATTGATGACATCCATCGTCCAGATGTTGGCCGGAGGGTTGTCGATGATAACGGTTTTGATGCCGTCTTCGGTCGTAATGTGCAGCTTGCTCATGTCTGAGGCTCCTTAGAAACAAGTTCGATTACGTCGGGCTTGGCACAAAATGTGACCTGATTCCCCAACCAGTATCGCCTGTACGCGGCAGGCATATTCAAAAATTATACAACTGTAAAGATTTTTATTATACGTTTGGAAGCATACCGCCAACCGTTACGTTTAATGCTATGGCCGCGGAGGTAGTTGAAATATCTGAGACTGACTTTACTACGATAGGGAAAAAGGGACTGGCCTATGGCTGAAGCAAAGAGTCGACTGGGTGCTGCAAGCGAACGCGCACAGGCAAAAGTCGACAAATTTGAAGCACGAAGAGTGGAACTCGCCGGCGCAGCTTTGTCGACGTTGTCGAGCTTGGGTTACGCCCGGACTTCGCTGCGAGACATTGCAGAGAACACGGAATTCTCCCATGGCGTGCTTCGATACTATTTTGATGACAAGATAGACCTGATCACCCAATGCATCAGGCAATACAAAGCCGTGTGTGTTCGGCGCTATGACGTCGCGACAACAACCGCTGCAACACAAAATGAATTGCTTTCTGGTTTCATAGAGCAGCTTTCCGAAACGCTGTTGACTGAAACTCATCTACATCGGCTTTGGTATGATCTGCGCTCACAGGCGTTGTTCGAGATAGCGCTGCGAGAAGATGTGCAAAAAATTGATGGCGACCTGGAGCAAATGATCTGGCGCGTCGTCGCACGATATGCCGAATTGGGAAACAACTCACCAAAGCTCTCACCTAAAGCGCTCTATGCTCTTTTTGACGGAATATTTCTGGCCACGTTGGCACAGGTGATCGCGGGCGAGGACAAAGCGGTATCGGAAATGGAAAAGGAGTTACGCGCGCTGTTTCCAACTATCGCGTGAGCCAGTCGCTGCCTTGCCTTGCGGTGCAAAGAAGATGTTCCAACTGACCGGCTGAATGGTAGCTTTGTCCCACATTGTGTGAGTTCAGCCAGCCGTTGAATTTGCGCTTGCAGCGAACGGCAGGTTCGACGGGCCGCGTCGCAGCACCGGTTGCCGACGGTCAATGGCAGCTTTGGGCCGTCCGTTTCAAAAAGAATTTGTGCTCAAGATGCTGGCGGGTACACAACTTCGATCAAGAAAGGGCCGTCACGTGATAGCCCCGCAGAAAGGGCTTTTACAAAGCCATCGGTGTCTTCAATTCGTATCCCGGGAACACCATGCCCTTTAGCAAGCGCAACCCAGTCAAGCGTTGGGTTTTCCACATCAAACATTGCCTCCGCATTCTTGCCAAAACTCTCAACACCGACATTTGCCAGCTCATCCCGAAGTATTTGATAGCCGCGGTTGGCAAATACAATCACCGTAACATCCAGGCTTTCGCGCGCCATCGTCCACAAAGATTGCAATGTGTACATGGCGGATCCATCGCCTGTTAGTGCAATTACTTTTCTGTCTGGACATGCAATTGCTGCGCCAGTTGCGCACGGTAGGCAAAGCCCTATCGCCCCACCGGTTCCCCCAAGCAAGTCATGTGGTCGCGCTGCTGCAGTCGGAGGAATGACGTGGAACCCGGACGTCACGGATTCATTGCAAACGATAGCATTTTCGGGAATGAGGGCCGCTAACGTCTGGCCGACTTTTGCTAAGGTGAGATCTCCGGTTGGGATTGGAGGCAGGTCGAGAGCGTATGTGTTCAGCTGTGTCTTGCTCGAAACACCAACCGCGTCTGCCAGTGATTGAAGAGTCCATGCAATATCATCCCTCGGAGCGCACAGGCTTGAAACCGTGCAACCGGCGGGCTCAGGTGTGCTCGGTTTCCCCGGGTATGCAAAGAAGGCAACGGGTTGGTCGGCGCCGATCAAAGTGATTGACGATGTCTGTTCAAGCTGAGCGATCTTGGGTGCAATTGGATACACAAGTTGATCCAATTTGGCAGCCCCGGCCCCCTTCGAAATTCGAGGGATTAGAGTATCCGCCAACAGGCGGCATCCGGTTTTGACGGAAATTTTTCCAGCCAGTACATGAAGTGAACCAAAAAGCGCGGACCCACCTATCATCAAAGCCGCGTTTGCAGTCTTCAGACGCATGGCTGCGGCCTCGATGTCTTCCAAAGACGGACGATAAAGTGGTTGGGCCAGAATGCTATTCGTCGCAGGGCCAGTCGCTGCATCCCAAGCAGTATCGGCGGGAAGAACAAGAGTGGCGATCTGGCCGTTTTGAGATCGGGCGACCTGAATGGCTGCGGCCCCGTCCGATGCGACGCTTGTGGCGTGATCAGAAACTCGTGTCCAATGGCTTATGGCCTGACTTACGCCAATAATGTCCCCTCTGAGTGGGCTTTCATAACGCAGGTGATGTGTTGCGTGATCTCCCACCACATTCACGATCCCGGACCTTGATTTTCGGGCGTTGTGTAGATTGGCAAATGCGTTGCCTAGCCCCGGTGCAAGATGCAGCAGAGTGCCGGCGACGTCCCGTTTCATGCGGTAGTAGCCATCAGCGGCGCCCGTCGTTCCACCCTCGAACAGGCACAGAACACAGTTCATCTCGGGATGTCTATCAAGAGCCGCAACAAAGTGCATTTCAGACGTGCCTGGATTGGCGAAAACTGTATCCACGCCGTTGTGAAGAAAGGTTTTGACTAAAGATTCTGCGCCGTTCATTCGATCACCGCCAACTCTGATTTCGACGAACTTTATGGGAGAGACAATCCAAAAGTAACTGAAAAAGCTTTCGATGATGTGCAGGTCGTCAATCGTCATCGATGCCCTCGCCCGCAAGACTTGCCATGTTGAACAACGCGGGATCGTGGTGGTTTTCGGCCAGTTCAAGTAGAACTCGGGTCGCCCAGACATGCTTGGGTTTTAGCCGCCGCTTCTGACCGACGATACGTCCTTTGTTCCAGGTTGGGCGAAGCGCGCGAATGGCAGGTAAGTTTGGGTTTCTATGACTGATCCTCCGATCCGCCATACCCTCCCACAACGACAACCCGACATTGACGAGAGGCAATATCACAGGATGCTGAGACCCAATGAGGCATTTCAATTTCAGAACGGGCCGTTGGTAGTCTGTGCTATCGTTCAATTGCCTGCGATTGATGCACAGATTGGATTTGGGGGATTATGTGATGACGAGCGACATTACGGTTGTAGGTTTAGGTGCCATGGGATCTGCATTGGCGGCAGCCCTTTTGGACGCCGGGCGAGGCGTGACTGTCTGGAATCGTTCGCCAGACAAAATGAAGCCTTTGGTGGAGCTCGGCGCACGAGACGCCTCCGACTTGGGTGAAGCAATTTCCTCAAGTCCGAAGACGGTCATCTGCCTGTTAAATTATTCAACCACGAATGCCATGTTTGGAACACCTCAGGTCTCGAAAGCCGTTTCCGGTCGCAGTATCGTTCAGCTTGGTACGTCATCTCCTCAGGAATCCGAGGACAGTAAAACCCAATTCAATGACTGGGGTGCCGCTTACCTTGACGGGACCATTATGTGTTGGCCCGGAAATATCGGAACTCCGTCAGGCCGGATCGCGGTCGCGGGGGACAAAGCCGCCTTTGATGAGTTCGAAACTGACTTGAAGATACTCGCCGGTGATATGCGTCATCTGGGTCCGAATGTACGTTCGGCTGCGACTTTGGAACTTGCGTTTTTGTCGCGCCTCCTTGGTATTATTTTCGGGTCAATCCACGGCGCATTGGCCTGCGAAGCCGAAGGCGTGCCCGTATCGGAGTTCACGTCCATCTTACCACCAGGAGACAGAGCTATTCCGTTGACAGAGACAATACACGCCGATTCATTCGATCAGATTTCCAAAGGTGGTGCATCAGTCGACGTAGCCGCAGAGGCAGTCACTGGCTTATATGACCATGCGGTTTCAATGGGTATCAATAGCGAGCTTCCGTCCTTGATGCGTGATTGGGTGAAGAGGGCGCAAGATGCAGGTTTCGGAAAACAAGAAACCGCAGCGGTCATCAAAACACTTAGAAAGCAATGAGGCCTGTGCGGCCGCTCTGGAGGCAACTGACCGAAAGGTGCTGCAAAGGGAATTGTCACTGGGTGACTGGAGCACCGGGGCGTTCAGCCAGACTCTGTCTCGACCACTTCGCCAATTAGATCTTGTCTAAGACAAGCGAGCGGCCAATCATACTCTCCACAGAGACCGGCAGCGCTGAGCCGAGGGCGCCGTTCTTGGTGATCTTGCCGAACTTTTCCATTCCACCGCTGGACTTGTTGAGTGGCGTCAGGCCTTCGCTTTGTCCGTTTGTGAGTTCGAACGTACCAAGAGCTTGGCAGCGCAGCGAATGGCCGCTAAGCGGGCTGCGTCCGCAGCATTGGCACGACAGGCTGAGAGTCCGGAATGGGCCGCAATAGCGGGAACCCTGCCGAGGTCAGGAACGAGCGGATTTCAACTGGATGCGGTGAGGCTCTGGTCAAACCATAAGTTAATTGGCAGCCACGTGGGCAAGGTCACGCAGAAATTTGGCACTTTGGTCGTCGGCCGGAAAAAACAGCTCAATCTTCAAATCGTCCAGCGTGACATCCGTGACCGTGCTGAATTGTGCAATGACTCCAAACAGGGAAAGCCGCTGACCACCAAAGCGGTAGATCGTAGAAATTGTCGGCCCGATCACCGCGTCACTTCGGGCGTGCCCCTGTTGCGACAACGTGCGCGCTGCGGCGTCCAGTGCGGGTATGCCGCCTGCGTTGGCGCTTTCAGCGCGCAGCCGCAACATCGTGTGATGCGCGACCTCGGGCCAGTTTTCGACAGGCTCAGGCATCAGCGGACTGGTCAGCAGATCCAGCAGGCTTTGCCCCTCGCCGATCCCCAGTGGTTTGAACAGCCTTTGGGCACCGCTGTTGAGCATTACAACCGTCCAGAGCCGGTCCAACACCATTCCAGGGTAAGGGGCATGTTGCTGCAGAGTCCATTCGACCGCATCCCGAATGGGCGACATCGCCGCGTCATCAATCGGCGTTGCCGCAAAACGCGGCGCGAACCCTTCGGCGCGCATCATCTGATTTCGGGTTTCGACCGGAAGGTTCATGACCTCGGATAGGTGAAGGATCATGTCCGGGCTGGGTCGGGACCGCCCGGTTTCAAGAAATGAGATATGGCGCGCACTGACCTCAGCTTCGACCGCAAGGTCCAGCTGGCTCATCCTGCGCCGTTTTCGCCACTCTTTCAGCATGCCGGGATAGGGTGTCATGACATGAGTTTAGCAAGGGTCCGAACAGAATTCACTTACCTCTGAGGTAATTGATTTGCGTCCGCCGCAAGCTGCATGAAGAGCACTTATCGAAAGGAGAAGCTCATGACCCACCAACAGTCAGCAATGCGAATTTCAGGCGGTGTTCTAGTTGCAACCGGGGTGCTCTTTGTTCTGGCCGCGCTGCCGTTTCTGCACCCGGTAGCGCATATATTTCTGCAAATCGCGTATTGGCCAATTCACGCCGTTCCCTCGGAACTGACGGTTCCAGTGCCTTTACTGCTGGTGATCACCGGTGGCCTGACGGTTGGCCTGGGAGGAATGCAATGGGCTCTGGGAACATACGTTGCCCCGGTATCGGCGGTGGCCGCGACCAAGACCGCTCAGATTACGGCTTGGTCCTGGTTTTGCGTCGACAGTTCAGGCTCAATTCTGGTAGGGGCGCCATTCAACGTCGTACTAAACCTGTCCTTTCTGGTCCTGATCCTGTTGTCTTGCCGACCCGGCACGACAAGCAAACACGCAACATCCTGACGTGAAGTGGAATTCACTGGTTTTGAAAAGAATGACTGGCTATTCCAGAAAACTTTCAATGGTCGCGGCGACTTCAATGGCAGTTTTTGCATCGGACATGTTGGCGCTATCAAAGGCGCTGCCGCTTTCGACACATAGCCTGAGGCGTTCATGAATGGACAGGACTCACTCTTCCAGTTTGGCCGGCTTTTCTTCGGGCCAGCCGACCTTGGTATTCGCAGGTTGCAGGACGAGTACGAAAAGATTTCTCCGGCGGCCTTGAACACGCGTCTAAAGAAACTGCAGGCCGCAGGGTTCATTCATCGCGCGGAAAGAGGATATGCATCACTCCGAACACGGAACGATTGTTAAGAGCAAGGGCAGCTTAATGCCCTTGCTTGGTCGGTTCCTTAAAAGGGGAACCGATAATGCGAAGGAGGTGGGTGTACAACCTCCGGCGGAAGGCCGACGTCCCTCCTCAGATGAGCCGGCAACTCGGCACTTTTGCGCAGAATAGGCCGTTCCACACCGGGTCGCCGGGCGAAGATAGCTGCCAGCCGCAGTAAGATGCCCCGCGACCGGCTGATTGGTATGTAAAGTGATAAGCTTGGCATTGTTCTCTCCATAAAATGATGGAAAGCCGCCACATGAGGAAAACACAAAAAAGGCCGCTCACGAGGCGGCCTTCAGATTGGAAACCTGTCAGACCGCTTTAACGGGCTACTGCGCCTACCGCGCGAAGCATTGAGGTCTGACAATTCAGCATATCTGATCTCTCCTGTATCAGGGTTTCCGGTTCGTCTAGCTACCAGACGAGTGGTCTCAATTCAACAACCCAAACATGTATTGGTCGAATTCCGCCGGATAGTCAGCTCACAAGCGTTGGGAATAAACCAGCGTATTGTTCTATTTGCAACCAGTGGCGACGGTGGCGGCATTGGCATTTCTCAAACTCTGCGTTCGCAGCGAACGGCAGCTGTGCGGGCTGCATGCGCAGCATATTGACTAAGCAGTGATGGGCAGGTTTGGGCCGCTACCGATCTGGTGTTGCAAACAAGGCGGGCCCGCGCACGTGCTTTTGCCATGGAGAAACTCAGGTTTGTTTGCCAGCTAATCATTACCGATGAATTGGAACTCCACCTTTCAATCGGTGGCTGAAGCCCAATTGGATATCTGCATTGCGTTTGCTGGTATTGCCTCGTGTTGGCTGTAACTCCGTGAATTCGGCAGCCGGCTTTGTTTTTAACCGTCGAGCATCGCAAGAACGGCGTCGCGATCGGATAGCACTAGCAGCAAGGCAATATCGCCCGGCTCCAGCATTTCAAGTATCATTGAAGCAGCCTGTGAGGGTGACGTAGCTCTGAGTATTTGTTTCGCATCATACCTATGTTCCAACGCTGTTCGTTCGATCAGATCCGAAATTTCTCCTAATTCGCGACCTCTTAAATACGCTTCTAACTCGGTTGCGACGACCACGTCGGGTTGGAACTTCAGCGCTGTCGCAGTTACCTCCCGGATTTCCTGATCCGATCTGTCCCCAGCATGGCTAAGCATTATGAAACGCCGTTTTGCTGGCAGGCTCGACAACGCATCGCAAACTGCCGAAATCGAATGCGGATTATGTGCGAAATCCACGAAAACCCGGGCTCCGTTGTGCTGAAACTCGTTGCAACGACCTGGGTTATCTTTGGCGTCTGGCTTGAACCCGGCTAATCCATCCCGAGCCGCCTGAACGGGTAAATCCAGTGCCAAGGCAAGGCACAAGGCCGCCAGCGCGTTCAGGATATTGTACTTCGCAGCGCCGCCCATGGTCAGGGGAACATCGGAAACTGCGATCACCACCTGTTCCGCTACGCCGTCGAAAAAGACGATATCTCCCTGCCGTACATACGCGCAGCACTTGCCCGCGTCACGAGCCTGACGGATCAGGTCATTGTGTGAGTCCAGCGAAAACCACCAGATATTCGCAGATGTATTCTCCGCTTCGGCGCGGACATAGTTGTCATCGGCATTCAGGGCCAGCACGCCACCCTCGGCCAGTGTGCGATGTACGGCGAACTTGGCCTGAGCCAGTTCTGGCACCGTGTTGACCCCGTATTGCCCTAGATGGTCGTTCGCCACATTGGTGACCGCCGCTGCCGTGGCCGCGCGAGTCGGTAGACCCCGACGCAGAATGCCTCCCCGTGCGACTTCAAGACAGGCAACCTCCAGCCTTTTGTCGCGCAGCAACATGCGCCCGCCGCCGGGGCCTGAGTAATCGCCACGGTCCAGAATATCTTCACCCACGCGCACAAATTCGGTTGAGGTCAGCCCGGCGACCTTGCCCGAGGCGCGTGCAATCGCCTCAAGCAACCGGGTAGTGGTGGTTTTGCCGTTGGTTCCGGTGATGAACGCGACGGGGATATTGTGCAGAGCAGACCAGCCCACCTCATCAGCGGCCGGCAGCGCATCGACCGGCCAGGTCTGGCTGCCAGTACCGTGCCCGATCGACACCTCGTCATCATCGCAGAGGATATCCACACCACGCGCCTGTGCTGCTGCGATCAGGGCGATCAGCGCGGGGTTGGCTTCTTTCTCCATTACGCCTTTGACATCCGGAACAATCTGATCGAAATCTCCGGGCTCGGATGCAAGCAGGTCGGCGGCACAGAAATGCCAGGCGGTTTGCGCCGCGAAGATCGCGGAATAGAGCTGATCCATTGGCGCCGAGATCGCTAAATTGACGCCACCGGTAAAGATGCGATGGGTCAGGTCCTGATCCTGCCAGCCAAGCGCATCCAGCACACGACGCGCGTGTTTCTCCCACAGAGCGGTGACCTGCGTGGCATCAATTTCGGTGAAAAACACGTCCATCACTGCGCCGGGTCGATCCCACAGCAGGCCCGGCCCGGTTAGACGCCGGACGTCATCCACCTGAATATGGTCGACAGTCGCGCTTGCAATTGTCAGCGCGGTCTCAAGCTCATCAATCCGGTCCATTTCCGAGCCTCCGCTCAATCCGCGTCTTCGCTGATTTCACGGGCCAGACGCACGCCACGCTCATCCCGGATCAAGTTCTGATCGCCTTCGAACATGTCTTCGAATGCGGGTTCGGCAGGGCTTGCCACCGGCGCGGCTTCGGGTGCTTCACCATCAGAGTTGAAATAGATGATCTGTTTCCAGCAACGTGTCGTGTCGTCACCAAAGATCACCAGCAGATCGCCCTGTGCAGCCTGCTCCAACGCGGCGCTCACCGCTTCGACCTCGTCCGGGATTATCGTGATCGCTGCGGCGTCCACACCGTTGTCGATCATCGCCTGACGCATCAACTGCGGCACCTCGTCATGCCCGCGGCCGCGGCGGCGGTCATCCGCCTTGCAGATGTAATGATCAAAGTGTCCGGCCAACGCGGCGGCCCCGTCTACAATGTCCTCATCGCGTCGGTCGCCGGGCATCGCGACAACACACGATCTGCGGCCTTTGACCTCCAACTGATCGGCCAGCGCCGCCATCGCCTTCAGTGCGGCTGGATTGTGGCCATAGTCCAGGATCACCTTGAAGGGATGTTCGTCATAGACATTCATTCGCCCAGGTGCCTGGAAATAGCTGGTGTCGAAGGTCCGCAGCCCGTGACGAATATTGTCCAGGTCCACTCGGACACTATAGGCCATCGCGGCGGCGAACATGGCATTCTGGACGTTGAAAATCGCTTTGCCTTCCAGCGTCGCCGGGATCAGATGTGACCACAGAACCGGGATATGAAGCCCGTTGTCATAGATGGTCAGCATGTCACCATTCATGCCCTTTTCCAGCACGATGGCCTTGCCGCCGGCCTTGATATGTTCCTTGACCAGACTGTGCCCGGGATTGGTGGTGACATAGAATATCTGATCGGCTCCGGCGTAGTCGGCCATTTTCAGACAATTGATATCATCGGCATTCAGCACCGCCGTATCTGTGGCGCTTTCAACCACCACGCGCTTGACGACAGCCAGTTCCTCGACCGTGTTTATGCCACCAAGACCCAGATGATCTGCCGAGACATTCATACACGCCGCCACGTTTGAGCGTTGATAGCCCAGACCTGACCGCACAAGCCCGCCACGCGCGGTTTCCATCACCGCGAAATCGACCGCCGGATCGCGCAGGACGATCTGCGCGGATTTGGGCCCTGTCATGTCGCCCTTGACGCTCAGCTTGCCGTCCACATAAACGCCGTCGGTCGAGGTCATGCCAACCGTGTTGCCGCTGGTTTTCATGATATGCCCTAGCATCCGTGACGTCGTTGTCTTGCCGTTGGTACCCGTGATCGCCGCAATCGGTATGCGTGTCTCCTCGTTGGTCGGGAACAGCATGTCGATCACTTTCCCGGCCACGTCGCGCGGCTGACCTTCGGACGGGGCTACGTGCATCCGAAAGCCTGGGGCTGCGTTCACTTCGACAATCGCGCCGCCGATGTCTTTGTAGGATTTGGTGATGTCATCGATCAGAAAATCCACACCGCCTACATCCAACCCAACGGCCATGATAGCGCGTTCGGCCATGTCACGGTTGTCAGGATGCACCACATCCGTCAGGTCGATTGCGGTGCCGCCAGTGGAGAGGTTCGCCGTCGACCGGAGATAGAAAATCTCGCCATCCGGCAACACGGTCTCTGCGCTCACGCCCGCATTTTCCATCAGGCGTGTGGCCTGATTATCGATTTCGAGCATGGTCAGCACTCTTTCGTGCCCGATACCTCGGCGCGGGTCCTGGTTCACGATGTCGACCAGTTCGGCAATCGTGTGCGTTCCGTCGCCAGTGACATGCCCGGGAACGCGCTTGGCCACTGCAACCAGCTTGTTGTTCACCACCAGCATTCGGTGATCGAAACCGGTGATGAAACTTTCGACCAGAATGGCCCTGCTGCGGGAGTGCTCCTTCGCTTCGGCAAACCCGGCCTCGACCTCGGATTCTGAATTCAAGTTGATCGAAACGCCGCGTCCGTGATTGGCGTCGAGCGGCTTGACGACAACAGGAAACCCAATACGCCCCGCCGCTTTCGCTGCCTCGCGGGCCGAGTAAACCATGCGCTGCTGCGGCACCGGCAGGCCCAGATCGTTCAACAGATTGTGGGTATCTTCCTTGTCGCAGGAAATCTCGACCGAGATATGCTTGGTCTCAGAGGTAATGGTTGCCTGAATGCGTTTCTGATACTTCCCATGCCCGAACTGCACCAGCGAGCCTGAGTTCAGCCTGATCCAGGGGATGTCCCGCTCTTGTGCGGCCTTGACCAACGAACCGGTTGAGGGGCCAAACTCCTTGCGCTGCGCCCGCAGCACAAAGCTGCGCAGTTCGTCGTCCCAGTTAAAATCCGGGTCAAAATCATAATCCACCTGATCCTTCAAGGATTGTGGCAGCAGATGCATCAACAACCGCATCCCCAGCTTACCCGCGGCCAGGCCGACGTCGCGCTGCCGGTATTCATAAACCATGTTGTAATGGCCAGGTTCACCCGTACTGCGGGTCCGGCCAAAGGTTACATCCGTGCCGGCGACGTTCTGTACCTCGATGGCGCAATGTTCCAGTACGTGACCCAGCCAAGTGCCTTCATCTTCGCGCAGGCGTCTGATGAAACCGCCGGGTTCGCGATAGGAACACCCATGTTCAGCCAGACCGGGAAGTGCCGCGATCAATGCGTCAATATAATCGGAACCAATTTTTGCAGAAGGCCATTCTTCAAGAATACCCAAGTCAATAACGTGGCGAATAACCGGAAAAATTGCCCATACATTCGGGCCGACAAAGACGTTGGTCGAAATTATTTTCATGAAGTTCCCCGTTGGTTAGCTTTTTGTTATCCCCCGCCGGCAACGTCATCCCCGGACAGGTCCGGCAGTGTACAAAACGCCATATGCTCGTCGGGAGGGAAAGCTTGGCGAGCCGCCAGATCATAACGGCACCCTTCGCCCAGAACGTCAAGCCGAAGACCCAGAAGGCTCAGCGCCTCGCCGCGGCGGGCATCCCACATGGACGAATGGGTCAGATGGCTGGCATCCACTACAGTCACTGAACCGGTGCCGATCACTTCAAAGACATTGTCGGGACCGATGAAGGCAGCCGTGTCTTCGTCAATTCCCAAGCCAATCAAGAAAGGGTTGAAAGATGAGGCGGTTAGCAGGCGTCCAAGCCTGTTTCTCTGCGTGAAATGCTGATCGATGATGACGGCATTGGTCAGACCCATGCCTGGTGCAAGTGTGATGTTGCCTTCAGCCGGGGCTGAGTTGCTGCTGCCGCCCGCAACCATATGCTCGGACATGATCGAAGCACCTGCCGAAGTTCCTGCAACCGGCACACCGGTCGCATTCCGGCGGCGTATTTTCTGGGCGACTAGAGTACCACCAAGAATCGCTGACAGGCGCAACTGGTTCCCACCGGTCATAAAAATCCCGGTCGCGCGGTCCAGCATCTCGGCATAGTCAGGGTTGTCGCAATCGGCCCTGCGTGAGATCGGCAGGAATTCAACCTTGCCCGCGCCCAGTTCGGAAAAGATACGGTTATAGTCGGGCCCTGTTTCTTCCAGCATCGAGGCTGTTGGTATCACGACAATATCGGCTTCGGCACCGCCGGACAGTTCTACAAACTTTCGATGAATCTGCATTTCCTTAACGCGATCTTCACCGCCGCCAATCGGGATAATGAACCCGCGCGGGGTCTCTGCATCTACGGGTGCAGGGCACATGTCTCAACTACCTTCCGGTGCTATAGCGGGCAGCCACCGGGGACCGCGCGTACGCTCAAACCTGTTCATACATACCGCGCTGAACTATCAGGCCATCGCGGACATGCCATTCCCCCCGGGCCATCACATGCCGCACAGCCGTGTTTTCGTCAAGAACCACCAGATCCGCGTCCATGCCAACTTTCAGACGCCCTTTTCGGCGTAACTTCAGCAGATCGGCGACATTCGAGGTCAACGGAGCCAGCGCTTCGGGCAGGGATACTCCCCGATCTGTAAGGTCGCGCAGGGTTTCGGGCAAAGTGTCCGTCAATCCCACACCGAACCGTGTCAAATTGCCGTCACGGTCAAAGGCAGGCAGGCAACCGCCACCGTCAGAGCTGATCGTAAACCGGTCCGCATTACCGCCTAAATCGCGGAATTGGATGTAGGCCTCGGAGGCAGAGATGCCCGGTTCG
The DNA here is from genome assembly GCF_059611045.1 of Ruegeria sp. CDSB113. NCBI lineage: Bacteria > Pseudomonadati > Pseudomonadota > Alphaproteobacteria > Rhodobacterales > Roseobacteraceae > Ruegeria > Ruegeria sp. CDSB113. Next base: position 213,927 of record NZ_JBXWOU010000006.1, on the reverse strand, counting down.
ATATGCTCACAGGGGAACGCGGTAGCGTCGATGTAACATCCGTGCCGCGCCAGCGCGACGGCCTGTTCGAAAAGTGGTCTATTGCGATTGACATGGGTTGGATTGAAGACGCGTGCGGGGATTTCGCAAGTCGCGATAGCCTGCTCCAACATTGACAGTCCCCGCTCGCCATCTCCCATATGGCAATGTACAATCCCCGCTTTTCCAGTCATCAATCCCGCGACATGCGCCTCGCTTGCAATCCGCAAGAACTCATCCAATGTCGGTTGGCTCGACCGATGATCACTGATCGCTAGTTCCCCAACACCGATGACCGGATCAAGGAAAACGATATCTCCACGGGCTGAACCTGTGAGAGTGGTTAGCGGGACATGATAGCCACCGGTGTGACACCAAGCCGAAAGCCCCTCTTCGCGCAACCCATAAGCCTGCTGCACCAGCGTCTGCGTGTTGCGGGTCAGGTCGTCGGTGCCCAAGACTCCAATGACCGAAGTGACGCCGGCACGGGTGAAAGAAGACAGGACCATCGGTGGCACCCGACTGGCTGGTCCGGTTTCACCACCGCCGCCAGTGATGTGCGCGTGTCCGTCAATCAATCCCGGAACAACCGCTGCACCGTCGACGTCAATGACCTCGGCCTGAAGCTGATCCGGCAATTCGGGCACTACGCTACCGAGGTAAATGATGCATTCACCTGCGGTGAGAATATGGCCCAAACCAAAAGGTGCAGGCGAATAGAGGTGCGCATTCTTGATAAGTTTCAACACGTTTCATATCCGTCGGTAGGAGCGAAGACATCCTTTTTTGCACTAAAAGACAGCAAAAGAACCATCCCCTATTTTGGAGAAAGCACGAATGCCGGAGTCTAAGCCCTGGCGGATATTGAGGAAGAGGACGGAAGAATTGTTGCGCAGATTGTGAGTTCGCCTAGCCTTGCGTCTTGCTGTTGCAGCGAATGGCGGCTTTACGGATTGCGACCGCAGCAATTCTAGAGGGTGTTGAGAGTCCAGTTAGGGCCGTCTGCACGATCAGCTGACGGCGGGGCAGGGGCCTGTGCATCTTCTGCACCGAGGTCTGCAGTGAGCCCAAAGTGACAAACGAGGTGATAGCCACGAATTGGAAGAAAGGGCGGAAAGCAGGACATATGATCTGTGACAACGCATGAGACGTTCACGGTGGTAAAATGCTGCGGTGACGCCACAGCAACTTCACCGTCCTTAGTGGACTCTTTAGTGACCTGTGTACACATTTTGCTTTGAACGAACCAAGGAACAACCCTATGCCAAAACGACTTTCCCAATCCGCGCCGTTTGTTACAGCCCTTTGCGTCGCCGCCTTGGTCTCTGGTGGCGCCGAGGCACAATCCACAAGCGCCGCGCTTGACGCGCTTGTCGACAGTCGGGAAATTCCGGTTACGGTTGATAACTTTACCCGTGCAGCGACGGATGCAGAGCTGGACAAATACGTCTCACTGGCCGGCGGCGTGAATGAATTTTTCCATTTCCGCACACCAACACCGGTGGAAAACCAGCCGACGATCCGCATGAACCGTGACACGCTTTACAGCACGGCCGTCGTCGACATTAGCGAGGGCGCGACTCTGACACTGCCCGAGGTGGGTGAGCGCTATATGACAGCGATGATTGTGAACCAGGACCACTATATCAACGACGTCATTTTCGGCGGTGGCACCTACACGCTGGACACAAAGACATTCGACACCCCTTATGTCATTGTGTTCATGCGCATACTGGTGGACGCGTCTGATCCGGAGGACGTGGCTGCCGTCAATGCGATCCAGGATGCGATGTCGATCAATGCGGCGTCGTCCAACCCCTTCATCGCTCCAGATTACAATGAAAAGGATCTGGAGGACTTGATCTCAGAGACCCTGAGATTGGGCCGATTTGCGCCTGATGCGACGCGCGCCTTTGGTGCCAAGTCCGAGGTTGATCCCGTGCGCCATTTCATCGGCACGGCGGCCGGCTGGGGTGGCTTGCCGGAAACCGAGGCCTTCTATGTAAGTGTCGAACCAAACCTGCCCGTCGGCTCCTACAAGATCGACGTCCCAGCAGACGTGCCGGTTGGGGCGTTCTGGTCTGTCAGCCTTTATAATGCGGCAGGTTTCTTTGAGGAGAACGCGAGCGATGCTTACAGCGTCAACTCGATCACCGGCACACCCAACGATGACGGCAGCATGACGGTACATCTGGGCGGCTGTGACACGGATACAGTAAACTGCCTGCCGGTCATGGACGGGTGGAACTATACCGTGCGGCTCTATCGTCCGGGGCTCGAAATTCTGGATGGCAGTTGGACATTTCCTGCCGCTCAACCCGTGAATTGATTAAAAAGGAACAGACCATGAAAGCACTATTTGCCTTCGCCTTGTGTGTGCCGACGTTGGTTTTGGCCGAAAACGTCACTGTTGAAAACTTTGTACGCGCCGAGTCGGATTTCAATATCCTGGGCAACATGCAGACCTTTGGCTTTAGCGTGGGTGAGTTGCATCACCTGCGCGAACCTACGACCACCGAAGACCAGCCAACCATCCGGATGAATCAGGATACCCTGTATTCCGGAATTGTGCTGGACCTGTCAAAGCCTGTGGAGATCACACTGCCCGACCTGGGCGGGCGGTATCAGTCTCTGCATTTGGTCAATCAGGATCACTATATGTTCGCTGAGGCCCAACCCGGAACCTACAGGCTGACCGAAGACAAAGTCGGTACCCGCTTTGCCCTCGTGGCCTTCCGCACATTCGTTGATGTCACCAACCCAGACGACATCGCAAAGGCCCATGCAGCGCAGGACGCGATCGTGACAAGCGGCGGCGGCAAAGGACCCTACGAGGCACCGGATTGGAATCTGGACAACCTTGGGATCGCGCGCAAGGCGCTGAGTGATGTCGCGGTGCTTGGCTTTGATTCAAGATATGCGTTTGGAACCAAAGACGAGACACGGCCCATTGACCACCTTGTTGGCGCTGCCGCGGGTTGGGGCGGACTGCCTTTCACTGCCGCGTCTTATGTAATCGCCAGCGTTACCGAAAATGATGGCGAAACCCTGCATGCTGTGACGGTCAAGGATGTACCAGTAGACGCGTTCTGGTCCATCACCATCTACAATGCCGACGGTTATCTGGAACCCAACGATTTGGGTGTGAACAGTTACAACAACTTCACTGCGACACCAGACGATGATGGGGCCTACCCGATCCATTTTGGTGGCTGTGACGATGGCCGCGTCAACTGTATCCCGATTTCGCCCGGCTGGAACTACACCGTCCGCTTGTACGAGCCACGCGCCGAGATCCTGGACGGCAACTGGACGTTCCCGGCTTTCGAATCTGTGGATTGAGAAAAGCTCGGCCCAAAGTCGTAGCTCAATGCTGACATTTTCGGCGTTCATCACCATGATCGGCCTTGGGCCGGAAGTGGTAGTTGGACTGGCTTGAATGAATGTCCGTTCCGTCCGCATTGCAGGCCTTCGACGTGTTTAGTTGCTCGCAGATGCAGCGAAAGGCAGCAAAGTCCCGCAGACAGTGAGTTTCGATCGTTCGAGATTTTGCACTTGCAGCGAATGGCGGCTCTGACGAGCCGCGCCGCAGCATCTCGACCGGTTGCCCAATGGCAGCAAAGGGCCGTGTGCGAATTCAAAACCATCTAGCCTAAATGGCCGATGCTGTGAGCGTGACGATTACCCTCAGGCCAACCTGCACTCGTTATGCTGTACAATCTAGGGCAAGATCGCTATTCAGCCTGTTCCTGCAAATCATTGCAAACTTCAGACTAGAAAGGTGGTGTAAACCACATGCAGGTTAGTGTTCGCGACAACAATGTCGATCAGGCCCTTCGGGTTCTTAAGAAAAAGCTCCAGAAGGAAGGCGTTTTTCGTGAAATGAAGCTCAAGCAACATTTCGAGAAGCCGTCCGAGAAAAACGCGCGCCAGAAAGCTGAAGCGATCCGCCGCGCCAGAAAGCTGGCACGTAAGAAATTGGAACGCGAAGGATGATGTAATCATTCCTCGACGCTGAAAAACAGCCCCCGTTGTCCGATGGCAGCGGGGGTTTTACGTTTCAACGGGCTATTCGAAATGAGAGCGCTACAAATTAGCTTCATGCAGCACGCGTTGCACATTGCCGAGAACGCAGACTGTGTTCACGGATGAAGCGCCATCCGCGAAAACACCCCACTTGCCCAGTCCTTTCTGCGCAGAGTCAGTCGAAGTAGTGCACCAGCGGGCGGGCGGCGCGGAAGATCTCAATCAGCAGAGCGTCTGGCAAGTCTTTACGGCATCCTAGGCCAGCCATTTTCAGATAGGGAACGGCGGTGTCGTTACTTGAAAAGCCTTCCGGCACAGTACCCAACGCCTTTCGCGTAACAATTCCGTCTGGGAAAGTCTTCTTAAACTCAAGGTCGTCCAAGATGGCTGTCAGGCCGCTCGGATCATCGATCAAACGCGTTCGCATTCGGACGAGCGCGGCCTTGGAAGGTTTGAAAAGCGCAGCTCCTGCGTAGCAGTTTTCTGGCTCTATGTGGAGATAGTATCCGAAGCTTTCTTCGGGATCACCAGCATTGGCAAAAACATCCACGTCCGAGCGGTATAGAGCACGCCCGATGCGGTCTCGTGGCTCCTGAAAGAACTTGGTGTAGCTTCGCTTCGGTTTGATCCCGGCCTCAGCGACGAAAGGATCAAAGCGATCAGCATAGTCGTGAAGTGTCATTGCGATACCAGTGAAATTGCGCAAGGCGTTGTCGCGTTCTTCGCGATGCTGGTCCATCCAGGCTTTGCGGTTGTTCATTCCGAGATCCGCAAGGAACGCAAATGTTTCTGGCTCTACCACGGGCGCAACTCCTGTTTCGCAGTTGCCAAGAGGCTCGACTGCGTTCCCATCGCACTCTTGTAAGGCTTATTCAGAGTAAGCACCGGTGCCAGTGAACTCGTCAAACGCTTCCAGCGCTTTTGCGCCAAAGGCGATCGAAGGGCCGCCGCCCATATAGCCGATCATCTCCAAGGCTTCGCAAAACTCCTCGCGGGTGGTGCCGAGCCGGACAAGCGATTTGGTGTGAAACCCGATACAACTGTCGCAACGCGTCGAGATCGCGATACCCAGGGCGATCAGCTCCTTGGTCTTTTCATCCAGCGCACCATTGCGTTTGGCGGCTTTGGACATCGAGTTGAACCCCTCGAACATACCTGGCGCCTGTTTCTGCAAAACGCCTATAAGTCCCATTGTTTCAGTGAGAAATCCGCTCCAAGACATCGTGTCTTTCCTTTTCTTGACTGGTTCTGTTAGCTGGCGATATGCGATTGGAAGAGATGACCTGGACCGAGGTTGAGACATACCTCAAGACCCGAAAGGGAGTTATTCTGCCGACCGGGTCCGTCGAACAGCACGGGCCCATCGGTCTGATCGGTACGGATGCCATTTGCGCGCGCGAGATCGCATGGGCTGCGGCCGATATCGCCGGCGCGGTCGTGGCACCCGAACTGGCTTACGCCCCTGCGCCGTTCAACATGAGCTTTCCGGGCACCGTCTCGCTGAGCACTGGCCTGTACTGCGATCTGGCGAGAGAGGTTATGCAAGGGCTGGCCCATCATGGATTCTCGATGATCTATGTTTTGAACGGCCACGGTGCCAACCTTGAGCCTTTGCGGAAAGCGGCACACGACGTAGGTGCGACAATCCGAATTCGGAGCTGGTGGGACTTTGACCGGGTCAACAAACTCCGACGTGGCTACTACGGCGACTGGGAGGGTATGCACGCCACCCCATCCGAGGTCGCGATCACGCAGGCCACCCATCGCGTTGTTCAGGCCGAAGACACGAGTCCTCCGCGCAAGCTTTCTGCCGAGTACATCGCGGCCCACGCGGGTGATCGCCATGGGCCGCCCGATGAACATCGGCGCGACTTTCCCGATGGACGCGTTGGGTCCTATTCTGAACTGGCCCGACCCGAACACGGGCGTGAACTTGTCAATGCCGCGGCGCAGGCCGTCGCCGCGGATTTCGCCAGCTTTGTTCATTGATCAGCGGCTTTCGTCCGATCTCATTTTTCGTTCCAGCCAGCGTACGAAGAAGCTGATGATCAGGACGAGAACAAGATATTCAAAGATCAAAAGCGTATAGATCTCAAGCGGACGGTATTCCGTTACGACCAACTCGTTGGCACGGCGCGTCAACTCCTGCATCCCGATCACCGAGGCAAAGGCGGACATCTTTACGATATAGATGAACTGGTTCGCCAACGGTGGTAGAATCCGCTTGATCGCCTGCGGCAGGATTACATACAGCATCGTCTGGCGGTAATTCAGGCCAACAGTCTTTGCTGCTTCGGTCTGGCCCTTGTCAATCGACTGGATGCCCGAGCGGTAGATCTCGGCGGTGAAGGCACTATCCGAAATGGCCAGCGTGATGATCGCGCCCCAGAACGCGTCGATGCTGATACTGATGCCGATTGATTTCAGAACAACCGGGAATCCGTAAAATACCCAGAACAACATCGGCAGGAGCGGTATGGCGCGGATGAATTCAATGTAGACCCTGCTTGGTAACCGCAGCCATCGGTTTGACGACATGCCCGGCAGTGCAACCAGAAGCCCGATGGCCATTGATAGAACGGCGGCAATCAACGACAGGCTGATCGTCGACCAGAAGCCCGACAAAAGAAATCGGATGTTGTTCTGACCCGTTTCTGTCGAGGGGTTGACGACGTACCATCCCCAGTTGCCCGAAGAACTACAACCGGCGAGAATAACAAGCGCACAAAGAGCGACAAGCGTTGTACGTTTCATGTGATACCCCTTAGTGCTGAAGGATCTGGCTGAGGAAAAGCTTGCAACGTTCTGATTTAGGTGCCTCAAAGAAATCTTCGGGTGTACCTGTTTCAATCACTTCGCCCTGATCCATAAAGATCATCCGGTCCGCTGCCTTTCGCGCGAATCCCATCTCGTGGGTAACGCAGATCATCGTCATTCCCTCTTGGGCAAGATCCACGATCACGTCGAGCACTTCCGAAATCATTTCGGGGTCTAGCGCCGAGGTGGGCTCGTCAAAAAGCATGATCTTGGGCTCCATGCAAAGTGAGCGTGCGATGGCGACCCGTTGTTGTTGACCACCGGAAAGTTCGGTTGGCCGTTTGTGCGCCTGATCAGGAATCCGGACCCGTTCGAGATATGTCATGGCGCGTTCTTCCGCGTCCGATTTCGACAAGCCACGCGCCTTGATTGGTCCTAGCGTCAGATTTTGAAGAATTGTCAGGTGGGGGAACAAGTTGAACTGCTGAAACACCATGCCAACCTCGGATCGGATTTCCTCGGCGGCCTTTTTGTCCGTCATTTTGATCCCGTCGACCGTGATCGAACCGGAATCATGCTCTTCCAGAGAATTCACACATCGGATGAGGGTTGATTTGCCGGATCCCGAAGGTCCGCATACAACAATTCTTTCCCCAAGCGCGACATCCAGATTGATGTCTCTGAGCGCGTGATAGTCTCCGTACCACTTATTCAAGTCGCGGATTGTGATGACCGGCGATGCATCTGACATAGACCTGCCCCTTTGAGATTGTTAGCGTAAGACTAGCTTTGCCTTCAAATTAAAACTATACAAAATATGATAAATACAGACATAAATCTGGTTGCGAACGCGCGAACAAAAGGGGAGGAAGCGATGAAGCTGTTGAAATCAATGGGCCTGGCCGCGGGTCTTGTACTTGGAATGCTCACAGGGGCGGCCAATGCCCAATCGGCTCTGAATGACATACTGAACAATGGGGTGCTGAAAGTCGGGACAACCGGCGACTGGAACCCGATGTCCGTTCGGGATCCGGCGACCAATTCCTACAAGGGATATGATATCGACGTCATGACCCAACTCGCCGAAGATCTGGGCGTGGAGCTTGAATTCGTGGCAACGGATTGGAAGACCTTGGTAAACGGTGTCGTTGCCGGGAACTATCACATTACAGGTTCGGCCTCGATCAGCCCGCCCCGCCTGAAAGCTGCCGGATATTCGAATAGCTATATCTCAGTTGAAATCTATCCCTTTACCACTGAAGAAAACGCCGAAAAATTCTCGGATTGGGACTCGATCAACAACGGGGAAGTCAAAGTTGCGACCACCTTGGGGACGACATTCGAGAAAAGCGTCCGCGAGTGGTTCCCTGACGCTGATATCAAGGTCGTTGAGGCACCGGCACGTGGGTTCCAGGAAGTTCTGGCAGGGCGCGCTGATGTTTTCATCACATCGAATATCGAAGGTTCGACCTTGCTCGAAAAATTCCCGAACCTGCGTCAGATTGAAGTAGCCGAGGCGCGTGCACCGACACCGATTGCGATGCTGATGCCCCAAAGCGATCAGGTATGGATCAACTACGTGAACAGCTGGATCGAACTGCGTCAATCGCAGGGATTCTTCGCGGCGACCGCCGCAAAATGGGGCCTGTAACGTTCTGACTTTGACATTGTAAAAGGCCCGCTGCGATAATCAATCGGTGGGCCTTTTCTGTGCGCTACGTCAGTAATCGAGATGTCAGGAGAGACCAATATGCGCATTGACATGCATTCCCATTACTACGGTGGTGGGCTGGTCGAGACTTTGCGCGCCCGAAAGTCGCATCCTCGCCTCAGAACACGCACAGATGGTGTCACTGTGATGTCAGCGATGAATGGAGAATTTCCGTTCACCGATGCCTATCATGACCCGCAAGTGTGTCTGGCCGAAATGCGAAAGCAGGGACTGACGCACCGCTTGCTGACCTTCCCCGGAGCACTTGGCGCTGATCTGTTGCCCGCCACGGAAATTGCACCGGTTATCTCTGCCTTTAACGATCACCTTGCCCAGTTGGGAATTGATAGCGATGGTGCCCTGATCGGGCTGGCCGGAGTGCCGCTGGATGATCTTGATATTGCCTGTGCAGAGCTTCGCCGTGTTCGTCGCGATCTGGGTTTGCCGGGAATTATTTTGCCGTCGAACTATTTCAACTCTCTGGCCGAAGCTGTCTCATTGCGACCGCTATTTGAAGCGGCAAACGAATACGGCTGTCACATCATGCTGCACCCTGGTCTGAAAGTCGGGCAAAACCCGCCGTCGCGCCCCGCGGACCTGATGCAATACCGACTGTCCGCAGTGGAATTGCAATCCAGCGCTTCTCAGGTCGCTTTGACCATGATCATGTCAGACCTGTTGGATTCTTACCCGGCTGTTTCCTTTCAGATAGTCAATTTGGGCGGCACGCTCCCCTTTATTTTTGAGCGGTTAGAAAGCATTGCGCGGCATCGCAACCCGGATGATCCGTTCCCGACCCAGCGTCTGCGTCGGCTCTGGTACGATTGCGCTTCGCTTGGGCCACGTGCGTTGGAGGCAGCTGTTAAGCTTTTGGGCGCAGACAGAATTATGCTGGGATCGGATTATCCGATCTTCACGGACGATCCTTATACGCATGCGGTTGTTCCGGCAGCACTGACGGGCAAAGAAAAGGAGCAGGTGGCCTGGAAAACAGCGAACGCATTGCTGAGCCACCTGTCGGAACTTCGCGCGCAAAAAATGCACTCCGGGTTAATTTCAACGCGAGACGGCTAAGTAACTTCCCATAGTAGATTGAGGTTCTCTTACCCGCTATCGATACGCGAGGCGCGCCAATAATGTAATGCTGTCCTCAAAGCCGATGGCTGTGAAATTGCCATCCCTGAGGACCGCTGCCTCAGTGGGCTCAACCCTATGTCCGTCGATGGAGCAGCCTTTGTACACTGAAAACAGACACATAATTTCGTTCGGACCCGCTTGGAGCTTATGAGTATTCTCACCGGTCAGGCAATCTACGGATGCAGCACACTGAACAGGATCAAAGATTACATTAAAATTGCGCACTGGACCCGCTTCCAGCCGGCACCACAATTCCAGATCGCCTGAAAACCTGAGTGGATCGGAAAGCCGCGCGTTCAACGGTGTCGCAGGGCCAACCAGATCAAAGCCATCTCCCTCGACAACGGTCAGGATACGAGACATGCCCGGAAATGTGGAAAATGGCCCGTCAGCCTCCACGTCAGCAAGGCTCACACGCCAGATGACGCTCTGCTCGCCACTTGCCCGTGCAATTTCTCGCGTGGTCCCCATGCCGTTTTTCCACGGGATGGGCTCCAGGGTTCTGGTTCGGACATGTTTCATTGCAGCTCACATTTCGGATTGGTCATAGGAAGGTTGCGTATGCTTGCGGTTGTTCGAATTAGGCGCGCCGGCGGTTGCAATTCCTCGCCGCATACGAGTACAAACATTATGCAATTAATTTAGACATATTATAGGCCATTTGTCGTGCGGGTGAGCTATCAGGATATAAAATCAAACATCCTAGGCCGCATCCGCGATAACACCTGGCCGCCCGGCGCGGCAGTGCCTGGTGAGATTCAGCTTGCCAAGGAATTTGGCTGTGCGCGGGCCACGGTAAACCGTGCAATGCGCGAACTGGTTGATGATGGCGTTCTTGAGCGTAAGCGCAAGGCAGGAACACGGGTTAAAACAGCCCCGACGCGCCAGGCCCGGATCACAATTCCGCTTATTCGGGAAGAAATCACCAACCTCGGGGCCGCCTATCGATATTCGCTTGTAGAGCGCGAGGTCATCGCCGCCCCCGGCTGGTTGCGCGCTCAGGTCAAAATTCCAAAAGGGGGTGAGGTTCTGCATCTCAGATGTATGCACTTTGCCTCAAACAGAGCCTTTCAGTTCGAAGAGCGCTGGATCAATCTTGCGACCATCCCTCAGGCACGCGATCAGTCGTTCGAAGAAATTGGGCCAAACGAGTGGCTTGTCCGGAAGGTTCCGTTTACCGAGATCGAACTGACGTTTTCAGCGACCAACGCCAATCTGGAGGTTGCGGAGTTCCTGGGGGAAAACGAAGGAACGGCCTTGTTCACCGTCGAAAGAACCACTTGGCTGGAGGAGAACAACGTGACTCACGCCAAACTCTATTTTCCTTCTGGTTACAAAATGACGACCAAGCTGTGACGGCATTCGCATTGGGTTGGTTGGCAACCTCGGAAAGGTATCTGTTGCAAACTTTAGACCATTGACCTGGATCTGTTGCAAAGTTTCTTGCTAAATGCCGGTATCGCGCAGCAGCTAAGCTTTAAGCGGCCAGTTCCGCGAATTGGCGAAACGGACAGGTTCCAGGCAGGAACTGACCTGCGATGAAAAAATCAGTAAGTTATCAACCATACACGCGCGACTGACCTCTTGCGGTGAAAGAACTGCGCGCCTGCAGCGAATGTCTGGATTGTACGAACTGTGAGTTCGATTGCCGCTGAATTTTACACCCGCAGCGAACGGCAGGTTCGACGGACCGCACCGCAGCAATATGAGTGGTCGTTGGACGGCAGCTATGGGCCGCCCCTTACCCAGCAGGGCGATCAGAAACCAGTAGATGCTGCAGTGCATCCGAGGTCGGCGATGAGCTCATTGATTTAAATGCTGCATCTTGATCGAACGACCGCACGGTACGCAAAGTCGAAATTTTCGGAGAGATACCACCAGCCCAGTCGCACTCCACCTCGTCGCATTTCAATTCCGCGATGCCTTTGTACAGCGAACAGGGCGTGGTTCTTTGTCTGTCGGGATTCAGCGGATCAGAGGCGCTCTCATCAGCTTCTTTCTCTCGATGTCCAGCTCATCGATTCCTGCATCTCGAAGCAGTCGACGCGTCAGGTGGACCGGGTCGTGACCCGCTTGTATCGACGGCTTGAGAATGCCCAGAAGCTTTGCCTTCAGATCAAATTGGCCAAAGTGCTTTGGAGCAGCCTTAGCTTCGTGAATCTCAAACTCGTTTTTATCAATGGGTTTCATAGTCGCCTCCAGAAATTGTCTTTCCTCGACCATGCATCGCTGCGACCTTCGCCCTCAAACGTTGATACTTGACACCTATTGTTCCAAAAAGTCACAAAGGGTCGTGCCGAGACTTTTGCCCCCCCTAAACGCATTGCGCGCCTTTGAAGCGGCGGGTCGATTGGGCAGTTTCACCAAGGCCGCCGCAGAGTTGGGCGTCTCCCATTCCGCTATTTCCCGGCATGTAAGAGGGTTGGAGGCGCGTTTGAACGTTCATCTTTTCCGCACCCAGAACAGCGGCGTTGCACTGACCGATCAAGGTCAAACATACCTGACTGAGATTACGCCGGCCTTTGACCGGATCGCTCTGGCAACGGAGGTACTTTCGGTCCCACCCAAAGGCACCGTTACGCTGACGACAGAAACCACCGTTGCTCAGAAATGGCTAATCCCACGACTTGCGAGCCTTAAGGCCCGTCACCCCGAAATCGATCTGAAACTGTCTGTAACCACTAAGGTCATGGATATTGAGGCCCATGATTTCGACATAGGGGTGAGATATTTGAGAACCGGATCGGTTGATGGATACCAACTGCTGTTTCAATCTGAAGTTCGGGCTTATGCGGCACCTGGCTTTGCGCCGAATTCAGATGGCAAGTTGGATATCGAGGCGCTTGCTCGCGGCCCTTTGATTGAAGAAGCTACATTCAGCCTGTGGTTTGATTGGTTCAAGCGGGCCGGACTTAATGAGGTCCCTGAACTCAAACTACCCCATCCACTTGGCGCATTGTTGGCAATCCAATCGGCAGTCGCCGGTCTTGGAGCAGTGCTGATGGACAAGAATTTGTGTGAACCTGAAATTCAATCGGGCGTTTTGGTTGAGCTCGCGGACATCGAAATCCCATTCGGTGGCTATTACCTGGCAGTAAACAATCGCGCCGGACGCCGTAAAGCCGTACGCGCCGTCTGCCAATGGCTGCTCGACGAATGCGCAAGCAATTGAGGAATCGAAGGGCTGAAAGCCCGTGCCAATGATAAATCGCAAACTGGAAAATGGTGAGACGATCCCGTTGACTGGTATTGCATTGTCGATATTCCAACGCAGTCACCCAGCGCCAAAAGCTAACCTTGTGCCAAGTATCTGGAACGCGGGAAAAGTTTCGCTACTTTGCACCTGTGGCGCCTGATAACTCGCAGACACAGCGAATGTCTCCTATGACGGGCCGCGTTGGAGAAGCCATACTATACAGTGATCGGCAGCTCAGGGCCTTCCTCATCGAGGCGGTCCGGGCCCAATTGCAAGATGCTGCGGATGCTCCGATGGCGGCTGCGAGGCCAAAGGGTCATGGGCAACGCCGCAAAAGTCTGCGGAAATGTGCATTTGTACGGCATTCCCAGAAATGTGTTGTGATGATCTTTCCCAAAGTTGAATATGACCTCCTATTCAGAGGTGTCATTCTTGGAACGCAAACTCGCCGCCATACTCGCCGCTGACGTTGTTTCATACTCTTCGATGATGGACGAAGACGAAGACGCAACATTGATGCAGCTCAAAATCCACCGCGAATGTATTTTTGATCCGAAAGTCAAGCAACACAAAGGACGAGTAATCAAACTAATTGGGGATGGTACACTCGTTGAGTTTCCCTCCGTCGTGGATGCAGTTCGGTGTGCCATCGATATTCAGAAGGAACTGGCGGTCCAGAACTCGACGATAAAACTGCGCATCGGAGTACATCTGGGCGACGTCATTGTCGATAACGGTGATGTCTATGGGCACGGCGTCAATCTGGCTTCGCGCCTTGAAGCCGCAGCAAAAGTGGGCGGCGTTTGTATTTCATCTATTGTTTATGAAAGCTTGGGAAACCTGATTGAAGAAATCTTTGAAGATGGCGGTGAACAGCACCTCAAAAACATAACAAAACCTGTCAAAACATACCACTTGGTTCAGGAAGCTTCTGTAAAACCCGAGCCCAAACTACCTGGGCGGGATAAGCCTTCTATCGCGGTATTGCCGTTTACAAACGTGAGCGGCAATGCCGAGCAACAGTTTTTTAGCGATGGGATTTCTGAAGACATCATTACTGGATTGTCCCGCTTTCGGACCTTGTTTGTCGTCGCGCGCAATTCATCCTTTCAGTTCCGGGACCCAGACCTGGCGATAGGTGAAATCGCGGCAAAACTTGGTGTGCAATACCTCGTCGAAGGTAGTGTTCGGAAAGTCGGGAACAGAGTTCGAATTTCTGCTCAACTCATCGCTGCTGCAACCGGAAAACATATCTGGGCGGAACGCTATGACCGTGAGCTTGAAGACATCTTTGCCGTTCAGGATGAAGTGACGCAGAGCATTGTCGCGGTTCTTCCCGGACGCGTTCAAAGCGACGTGGCCGAAAATGTTGTTAACAAGCCAACAGAGAAGATGAAGGCGTACGAACTTTTGTTGCGAGGAAAAGCACTTAGAGACGGGCTGAATGCTGCTGACAATGCCACAGCCAAGGGCTATTTTGAAAAAGCCTTGGCCATCGACCCCAACTACGCTCGGATTTATATGTACTTGGCCGATACATATGTCGTCGATCTATGGCTCGGACTTGCGGACGCCGATGCGCCGTCTCAAGCATTGGAGATCGCACGCAAAGGCGCCGCTTTGGACAACAAGGACGTCTACATTCAGGACCAACTTGGGTATGCGTATTTATGCGCTGGCCTGTGGGATCAGGCCGATACGCAATTCCAAAAAACGTTGTCGTTAATTGAAAATGAAGCTGAATCGATGGCGTGGTGCGGATATGGGTTTCTGCTACTGGGGCAACATGAAAAGGCCCGTGACATTGTTGTTGAAGCAATGCGACTTGACCCTCTTCACCCACCGTCCCTCGATTGGATTATTGGGCAGGTCTATTTCTTTTTGGGCCGGTACGATGACGCCGTCGGCAAGCTTATTGGTGAGGCGCGTCTGAACTCTTTGGCTTCCGCATTCCTAGCTGCCGCATATGCACATTCAGGTCGACAAAAAGAAGCAGAGTCCTCTTTGCAATCATTTGTTCGTCACCGTCAGCAAGAACTCACTAGTCGCGGATTGGCTGCTCCCAATAACACGCTAATGGCTTTGGCGGGTGGCTTTCAGCATATGTGGCGCAATCCGTCAGATTGGGAACACCTTGCTTCTGGTCTTCGCCAGGCTGGTTTGCCGGATTAAGCAATTCCCAGTTCGCTATGTCTTGTTTTCTTTACCATTGCCGATGGCGGCTTTGTCCGCGTGTGAGTTCGAGCAGCGCCAAAATTTGCACTTGCAGCGCATGACCGGAATGCGGGCTGCGTCCGCAGAATGCCAGCAGCGTGTCGAATGTCTCTTTGGGGCGGCCTCATCAACACGCGCTGAGCAAGTTAGGTCGATGCTGCGCCGCCTCTGAGGTCAGCGGTGAGCCCATATTTTGCCCTACACACGTCCGCTCACCATAGGCGCCTACCTAATTAAGGAGCCTTTGGGCACGTTCAACGATATCTACTCGTGAAAGGACACTCGGAGGTTCCAACAAGTGGGTAACACTTACACTTAAGCGGTGAACTTCGGCATCTGTCTCAGCCAGTTTTCGGATTGCCGCTCCCATCTTCCAACGGTTTTCGATATCTGCGGGGCGCTCGCCGACCGTACTTGGGTGTTCCAGGTCACGGGTTTCCATGACAGACCAACCAACTTGATTGAGCGCTTCAGATGCTTCGAAGTAGCGCGGTGCCAGACGATCCAAGCCATCGGTCATCCCGGAACGCAACGCCCGCGCTTGGCCTGCGGACAAGCTTATGCCTTGTCCATACATTGGGTTAAAGCTTGTCACCGCTTCACCCATGGGAATAACCCCCCGAGGAAACCGTTCCATTCGGTCATAGCGAAGCCAAAAACCCTTTGGGATTTTGTAGGAGCGAAAGTCGGAAACCGGCTCGGCTTGGCTCAGCTTTTCGTGGATGATGGGGTGAGAAAGACCCTTCGACCATTCAACAAATCCTTCTGCCTCGCGTGGCGCCATGTCGCCGCCCCGGCCATACATGGTCGCAAGCCAAAGTCCGCCGTCGACGGGTGTTAGGTAGGCCGCGCGCGTGTTGGGCGGTATTGCGAGCATAAGGCAAGCCCAGGTATCATCTGCAAGATCAGGAGGTGGGCGGAATAGTCCGGACGAGTACGACATACCGATGCCCAGTTCCTGACGTTCGACGTCACCATAACCGTGGTCGACGAGCCAGCGCGGAAAGGTCGTCGCGCGACCGGAACAATCAACAACCAAGTCCGAAGCGATTTCCGAACCGATGTCGCCTGTTTGAATTTTCACACCAGAAACATCGTTATTATCATCAATGCAAAACTGCGTAAATCTAGTGGCTTCCTTGATTGATACATTTGGCAACGCTAGAACACGCTGGCGCGTCACGTGCTCCAACAAAGGTCGAGTTACCGACGGTGTAAGGATACCTACATCTCGAATTGGAGTCGGGCCAGCTGCATCGTGGAACCAGACATCCTTGTTTCTGCGAATTTGAACGGCACCCGCCTCATAGAGTTCGTTCATGATACCTGGCAGAAAGTCCTCCATGGCTTCAACAGCATATCCAAGGAACGTATGTACGTGTGCGCCTTGAGGTACTCCTTTTCGAACTTGAGGTGTGCATGGCAGGTCATCCTTTTCGATGATTATGACCTCAGCAAATTGGTCTGCGAGCATAGCTGCTGCCATCAGACCGGCCATGCCTGCCCCAATTACAATTGCTCGTTGCTGTCGTCGACTTGTCATTAACTGTGTCCCACATTTCCGTTCGAAACGAAGACTAGCATATTCTTGATTTTATTCAGCCGCCGCCGTTTTCACTCAAAAGTTGGGTGTTCGAATTTTCTGCCTTGCGGTTTCTCATGTACCCAAAATGCTGCACCGTCGTCCAATGTCAGCTTTCGGGAAACCGGCAGGAGAAAATTGACAGGTGTCGAATGTCTGCTCTGGGCCGTCCTCGAGATCCGACTAAGTTGGGGCAGGGGCAATGCTGCACAGCCTCCTTTGACGGCTACGAGCCCATCATGACCAATGCTGCACCACAGTTGAATGGCAGCTTTCTTTATCACTTGGGAAGGAGCGCCCGGCGGAGATAAAGCCAACTTCCAACCTTGTGAGCAGAAGTCGTGTTCAGTTTGACTTTGAAGCAGCGCTACTCAAACGGGAAGCTGTCCAGCCGTTCAGCCCCTGTTTCGGTCACGAGGACCTGGGTTTCCAATTTGATGCTTTCCGAGCCCTCCTCAGCAATCAGACTCTCCACGCAGACAACTTGACCAGGCTCAAAATGCCTTGACATCGCACCTGCGCCCCAGTCCACATGCAGCGGCACCACCGGCCATTCATCGGCCATGCCAACGCCATGGATCGCCAGTGAATAGCGGTACGGCACATGGGCCTCCGGGATGCGCCAGCTTTTGTCGTTGAATTCATCAAAGCTCACTCCTGGGCGCACAAGGTCCAGATTGTGATGAATCTGCTCCAACGCTGTGTCATAGAGCCGCCGTTGCCTGTCATTCATCTGGGTGTATCCGCAGGTCCAGGAGCGCGACAGATCGGCACAATAGCCATAGGGCCCGATCATGTCGGTATCGAACGAGATCATCTCACCTTCCTGGCACACTCGGTCTGAACATTCCTGATACCACGGGTTGGTCCGTGGGCCGCATGTCAGCAACTTGGTTTCCAACCAGTCACCACCGGAGCGGGCGTTTTCAAAGTGGAGATGCGCCCACAGCTCGCGCTCGGTGACACCGGGATGGGAATGGTCGAAGATTCGGGCCATCCCGGCCTCGCAAACGCGGACGGTCCAGCGCATCAGCTCAATCTCGTCGGCAGATTTGATAGACCGCGCGATTTCGGTCATTTGAGTGCCCTCGACATAGCTCAGCCCGCGTGCCTCAAGCGCGTAGACCCCGCTGCCATCCAGACGGTCACAGGCAATACGCGTGTTGCCGCTGCCAAATTCCCGGACAAGACCGGCAATCTCATCGGCCCAAGCGTCTGTAGCGGCACCAACTTTGTCGCCCGAAGCCATGAACATCCAGGTCCTGGCAACCCGAACTTCATCAATGCCAGACAGGCCCTCGCATTGGTGCAGACAGCCCTTGAATTCGAACATGATAGCCGGACCATCTGCCAAGATAAGCGCGTAGCGCATCGGGTTATGCAGCGTCCAGACCTGCATGTTCGAACAGTCAAACGCATAGCGGATGTTGCAGGGGTCATAGAGCAAAAGCGCCGCACAGCCCGAGCGGTCCAGTGCCGCGCGTAAACGGGCCAACCGATAAGCGCGCGCGCGGGTCAATACATCATCGTTGACCGGGCTTTTCAGTGGTTTGCCTGCGCCCTCGGCGTTTAGATAGGTGAGCTTGCGATCGTCCTTAAAGGCAGTG
Organism: Ruegeria sp. CDSB113; assembly: GCF_059611045.1. Lineage (NCBI taxonomy): Bacteria > Pseudomonadati > Pseudomonadota > Alphaproteobacteria > Rhodobacterales > Roseobacteraceae > Ruegeria > Ruegeria sp. CDSB113. The sequence continues at coordinate 195,679 of NZ_JBXWOU010000006.1, read as the reverse complement.
TTCGGGCTCATGCGGCGCGACCGTAAAAGCCGATGCGTTCCTGTTCGGAGAACTCCACGCCCGGGCGTTCGTAAAAGGAAAAGACGGCAATGATCCTGTCCTGATCGCCTTTCACGGGCGTCACGCGATGGGCCGTGTTCTTACCCTTGAAGATGTTGAGCGTTCCCGGCTTCAAAACGATGCGCTTGGGGCTGCGGTGTCCTTCCAGTAAGTCGGCCACACCGGCATAGTTCGGATCATCCGCACTGCGCAGATCCTGATCATATTCAAACTCACCGCCGACTTCAGGCGCTTGCAACAGCAGGGTGGTGGTGAACTCGGAGCGGTCAAAGTGCCAGTTCAGCGCCTGTCCTTCGTGATACCCCATCACATTCACGCGCGCCAAAGGGTCCTGCATGGTGAATAGCACCGACTTGTCCATCACCGACGCTAGGAATTTCGCAAAGGGCGGCCACTCATATAGCCGGATCACCGCCGCCTGGCCCATCTGATCTGCGCAGATCGTGCGGTTCGAGGTTTCGTATTCGGTCAGCGCCGGATGGTCGGCGGGCAGCCCTTCGATCTCTTTCTGGAAGTAAATGTTGTGCTTGCGGGAGTGAGTGAAAGACTGCGTCTCCAGAACGGGTTTCAGCTCTGCCACAGCCTCGGGCAGCGCATCTGCGTTTATGAACCCCGCCAGGTTGAACAGGCCGTCCTCTGCAAGCTTCGCCTTGCAGTTATCGACTAGGGTCACCCAGTCCGGGCTGCCGGGCCGGTCCAAAGGATAATCCTGCAGATTGATAAGCTCGCGCATGGCAGTCCTCCTCTTGCTCGTGAGCAAGTTACGTCCGTACCCCTTTTCAACAAACAGTATTTCTATTTATGGTGCATAAGGAAAACTTTTGGAGAACCTGTGACTTACAACGCCCCCCTAAACGCTCTCAAAGCCTTTGAAGCGGCTGCCAGAACCGGGTCGTTCACGGCCGCCGCGGCCGAATTGGGCGTCAGTTCCCCTGCAGTCAGCCAGCAGGTGAAGCTGTTGGAAGCGTTTTGGCAGCAGGCTCTGTTTATCCGCCAGGGCAATCGGCTGTCTTTGACTGATGCCGGGCAGACTGCCTACCCGCAGTTGGCCCAGGCCATGGGAAGCCTTGCGGAACTATCGGCCAGAATGCAAAGCGACGAGATCAAGAAAACCCAGCTGGTGCTTAGCGCGCCGCACTCAGTTGTGGAAACCTGGTTGCCAAGGAAACTTGCACCACTGATGCTTACCGATGACTATTCACCGATTGACGTGCGCATTGACGACGACCCCATCGATTTTGTGCGCGACAAGATAGACATGCGGATTTTCTTTGGCCATGATCTGTATGGCGATTTCCAGACCGAAAACCTGATTGCCGACAGCCTGATCGCCGTCGCCAGCCCGGATTTCATTCGCCGTTTCGGCTCCCGGGCGCAGGATCTGCCGGATCGCTACTTGATCCACACACACTGGGGCAGCGGTTTTGCATCATCGCCAAACTGGGAAACCGTGCTGCCGGTCGGCAAAACCGTCAATCGCAGTCTGGGCATGTCGGTCAATTCCAGCAGCACCGCCTTGAACTTTGCGCGCAGTGGTTTTGGCGCAGCCTTGATACCGGCAGAGATGGCGGCGGATGATCTTTATTTGCAGCGAATCCTGCAGATGGATACCGAGGCTAAGGAACTACCCCGAAGCTACCGTATTGCATATCCCAAGCGGCTACGCTCCCACCCAACCATTGTTTGCGTTTTACATGCTCTGTCACACAGGCCAATTCAATCGGAGTGAGCGACAATCTTTATGCTCCAATGACGACAAAGCTGCCGTTCCTAAATCGAAGGCTTAAGTCTGCTTCGTCCGGAGGCTGTGTGAAAACTCTGGACCAGGTTCTCTCTCGTCGCGCTTGTTTTCAACACCTGTGCAAAAGCTCTCTCAGTAGCGCGAGAGAACGCATACAAAGGGTGTTTTGAGCCTATTTCGCGGGACGGCCAGAGTTTTCACACAGCCTCTCCGCGTTGTGTGAGTTCGAGCGGCCTCAGACTTTGCACGCGCGGCGAATGTCGGCAATGCGGGCTGCGACCGCAGCACATTTATCCATTGGCCGACGGCCGCTGTGGGCTGGGCCGTCTTCGATGGTAGCCTTAAGCTCCCACAATGCAGATGCTGTATTGGCTCCAATTACCGCAAAGAGCCCAAACTAACCGATGCTGCATGCAGCACCAATGTCCGCTTCAATCTGAGTGGATTTAGCAGCACACCCAAAGGGTGATTGTCTTGCAAGGCAATATTACTTAGGCATGAAAACAAGTACATTTTGGTGGTTTTTTATGTTCGTAAAATATTCGGCTTCGATCTCAGTCTTAATTTGTGTCGTTGGACTCATTCTCACGTTGGTTTTGTTCTTCGATCCCATTCGTGCGAATTGGATGGGCGCTGAAAACTCCAGCACTACAACTACCGCAAATACAGTTATCGAGGTCGGAGCCCAGCCAGTTGCCGGAAAAGTTGACCCGCATCTAATCGCATATGTACGTTATCGGACGAGTGGCAAAGGAACTCAGGAGTTTTCATACCAGTTACGGATGCTTGAAGACTTCAAACTTGTGGGTGAAAATCCCCAGAGCCTCTGGCTCGAAACAATGCGCCCTGACTTACCCCAACACCCCGATGTTTCGCCCATCATAGGAAATTCGTGTTTAGAACCGCACCGTGGCGAAGCACTGACCAACGATAAAGACCTCGCGCTCGCTTATTCAAATTATGTGGTCTGCCGTGTTGTCGCCGAGAAACCTGATGGGTTTGATGGCGTCTATGACCAAGATGCGTCTCCAAAAGCAGTTATTGGGTTCCTCTGGGGTACACCTAATCATCAACCAGTTTCGTTGTCGCGAGAACGCTGTACTGCTGAAGCACGCGTTTGGGCAACCACGATTGCGCAACCCGATGACAGGTTCATTTTATGTGTCATGGTTGTGGATGCCGCTGAAGGTGTCGTTGAGAGTTATGCCTACGAACTGTCATCCGATTACGTTTTTGCCTTGCCACAAAATGGGTCCGAGATGACATCGCGGTGGCGGCGCAATCCGACCAAGCGGCGAGCTTCGGCCACCCTGCAAACGTATCTTCAGATTCAGGATTGGATCAAAAATGATAGTGGCCGAGAACATGCATTAAAGGAAACTGGTCCAAGCATCTTGACTGCGGTCTCAGAAACGCGACCGTCGCAAGATTTTAGCTTTGTCGAAGGCACCATCTCAGATCAGATGATCACACTGACGATTGAAGTTCGAAGACCAAACGAGTTTCGGACTTGGACAGGCAACATGGCGGCTCGCAAAGCAGCAAGCTGGCTTCGTAAACCATTGTGTAATTCGGAACATGGCGCGGCTCTAGTGGCGTACCAGCAGAATGTAACGAGCTTCCGCGTGACTTTTGTAAAACCGGACCAGTCTCTGCTAAGGGAAACATGGCTACCGCCAATACCCTGTATCTGAGGCTCGATGTCATTACCAGACCTTGAGGTGTTTTAAGCGGACGGCAACTTCGTCCGCCATCTGTGAATTCGCATGGCGAACGATCTTGCGAGCGCAGCGAAAGGCGGGTTTTCACAATTACCAGGTCGTTTGAATTGGCTTTAACTGCATGGATATCTTTGCACTTACGGTTTAGGCACGGAGTTCGGGCAGTTGCTTGACCGATAGAAAATCCTCACTGTCGCTTTTGGAAAAATTGAGAAGCGTCTGCGCTTCGGCAAGCGGAAGATCCAAGTCACGGCATTTTTTAGAAACCTAAGCCGCCCAACATCGTTCGCGAAGTACACCCGTCGAGTGTTCGATGCTTGTTCCGGCTTTGGCACAAACCCTTCACGCAGTATCGGATGGATACGACACCGGCGTCACTTTGCCGTGACTCTTCCCTAGTCGCAATCATGTGATCTTTCCTGTCTTGCTCCTGTAGTTGCTACAGAAGTTATATGAGAGACTGCCATTTCGGCACCTTCAACTGATAAAAGGAACGATATGCAGAAATACCTTAGCCTCAGCTACTTGGGATCGCTTTCAGCACTTGGCGTTGCGGCTTGCTGTGTATTGCCCATCACAATGATGTTGTTGGGAATGGGCGGCAGTTGGCTGGCGATCTTCGGGAAGATTGCGGCAACTAGCTACTACGTTTTGGCGATTTCGACGACGCTCGTCGCGGTATCGTGGCTGGTATCTTATCTGCATGGTTCCTTGCCAAGGCTGAAATGGTGGCTTTCGGGAACGACTGTAATCACCGGCTTTGCTTGGATCGTAGTCTTCTACGAAGCCCGGATTAACGACTACTTGATTATGCGGATGTGAGATTATGACAGATCAAACAGTAGTGCTTGAAAGCACTTTGACTTGCCCAAAATGTGGCCACAGCGAAACCGAAAAAATGCCAACGGATGCTTGCCAATGGTTCTACGAATGCAAGTCATGCAAAACAGTTTTGAAGCCTTTAGAGGGCGACTGTTGTGTCTACTGCTCATATGCCACAGTACCTTGCCCACCAATTCAGTTAGGCGATAGCTGTTGCGGGTGAACTGACGGGCCGTTTTGTCCGCTCCGTAGTTGTGGAGGTGTGGGGAAAGTAACCGGACACCACTTTACTCTGTTCATCCAGCGGATTTTTCCAAAGGGGTGGCTCAGAGATTTGCTGCATAAGTGGCCCGGCTAAATCGCCTCTGAAGGTGAAAAATGTTTACTTGATGAGCGCGCAAAGAAACGCGCAACCAGTGTTGAATGAGGAGACCGGATCGACGTTGCCCGTATTTAGAGGAATCTAGGAAAGCCTCAAAACTTGATCCGAAAACTGGCGCCGTACTTTGGAGTCATTGCTTCGATCTTTGCTCCGGCTTGATTTAAGACGGCGGCGACAATGGATAAGCCCAACCCAGTGCCGCCCTGATCCCGTCTGGTCGTGAAGAATGGGTCTGTGACACGAGCGCTATTTCGCGAGGAAATTCCCGTGCCGTTGTCGGCGACAATCAGGCAGTTTGAAGTCGCATCGTAGGTTATGTCGACACGCGATGCCCCGTGTTGAAACGCGTTTTGAAAGAGATGATGCAGAACGATATGGCCCTGATCTTTGGACAAAGGCAGGTGTGTGTCGGACGGCGCGAGCAACGCGATCTCTTGTTCCGAAAACGCGGCTGACGCAGCTTGAACGATATCCGCCAGTGGCGTTGGGGTCGGATCGGATTGAATGCTGGCCCGAGCAAGTTCGCGAAGACGAACCAGCAGAGCGTTCATGCGCAGACCTTCTTCTTGAATGTTGCGAACCAATTTCTGATTTCGATCACCGGAAACCGCAGACGGCCCATCAGACAGCAACTCTGCCGCACCCAAAATTGCCGTGACCGGCGATTTCAACTCATGCGTGACGTGGCTCGTGTAGGTCTCGATAGCTGTGGACCGTTCCGACAAGGTTGCAGCCATCGAAACCACGTTGTTACCCAGATCCGCCAGCTCCTTCACGCCATAGTGCTGCACGGGATCCGGAATCGGTTTCAATCCGCTGGCGACATCCTGGCTTTGACAGCTGAGATCGCGAATTGGCTTCGAGATCAGCCGCCACATCATCCAGCCGACCACAGCTGCAGACACCAGCATGAACACCACGACAGAGCCAAGCGTGAACCGTTCCTGAAACAGGAACTTCCGAAGGTCCATTGGCGTGCGCGACAGGTAAACGGCCCCGATGACCCTGTCATTCAACACCACCGGGTGGGCGACAAACACGCGGTATGAGGTGTCGCGACTGATCGAGTTCAGCAGGTGCCGATTGGACGTGTCATTCCGGTGCCGCAGCAATGAAACGGTTTCACCATGCAGCGCTTGCGACACTTCGGGTACATGCAGAAAAGACCCGCTGGCTGATCCACTGCTGGCGATGATCCGCCCAGAGTGATCCATGAAAACATACCCCGACAGAGTGGTTTTCTTAGCCGACCTCGCCAGCTGTGACAGTGATTGAGAGATCGCCGAATACGGCGCGTCCAGCGGTTCATCACTTGAAACCGGGTCGGGACGCGGCGGCGAGACCTGACCGCGAAACAGGTCCAAACTGGCTGGGATGGGATGAAAGTCCTGAGTAAGGCGTTCCATCTGCTCAGTGGACAAACTGTGGCCGACATCGGGTGCGGCCTGGATCTCAGAAAAGGCCGTGGCATAGATTTCGGCAAAGATAACGGCCTGAGACAAAAGACTGCGTTCGGTTTCGCGTGCAAACTGGTTGCTGGACAGGCGGGCACCCAAAACACCAATGATCGGAAGGGTCACAAGGGCGATGCAGACCAGCGAAATCACCAGCGCAAGCGGCGGTCGCCATTTTTGCGTTACGGTCAGCACTGGCAAACGCCCAGCTTCACCCCGACCCCGTGCACGGTTTGAATCAAATCTGGATATCCCAAAGTGCGCGCCTTCTGACGGATATTACGGATATGGCTATCCACCGTGCGACCGGACAGATAGGTGTTGTGGCCGTAAACCAGCTCGATCAGTTGCGCGCGCGCATAGACGCGGCTTGGTGTTTTGGCCAGGATCGACAGGACCGCGAATTCGATCCCGGTCAGCTGGACCTCGGCCTCGGCAAGGGTGCAGCGATGCGCGCTATGATCCAGTTGCAGATCCTGAAAGACCGTCACGACGTCGGGCGATTTTGTGTCGGCCGAGCGGGCAAGGATGGCCTTGATCCGCAGCACCAGTTCACGCGGGCTGAAGGGTTTGGTGACATAGTCATCGCCACCAAGCTGAAACCCCAGAATGCGGTCAATCTCATCATCTCGTGCCGTCAGAAACAGGATCGGCACGGTTGAGCTTTTGCGCAATTCCTTGCAGGCCTCCAACCCATCCATTTCGGGCATTCCGATATCCAGCACGACCAGATCGGCCGGGGTATTGCCAAAAACCTCCAATGCGTCCTGACCAGTGGATGCTTCGGTTGTTCGAAAGCCGGAATCTTCCAGCGCAAAGCGTACGACATCGCGAATACGGGCATCATCATCTACGATTAGGATGTTGTTCACTGTATGCGTCCGCCGTCGAAGTTTTACCGAAGTCACGATCAGAGATCATACAGCTATTGTCCGGGTCAAGTGGAGCTTGCACCTGTTGTCTGCGCCAGGTGAAATCATCCCCCAGCCACCAGGCATCGGTGCGCAGTTTGTAGGGTATCGCTCTCATGCCGAAACCCTCCGGCCTTGGCTCAGGCGCAGCGCGCCCAAAGCCATCAGCATTATCAGTCCGAAAATCGTTTGCGGCTCGGGTGTCGAAGACCCGCTGAACGCTGTTTTGGGATATGCTGCTGGGCCAACGCCCGCCACCTGCGGCAAGGCCACCGGCTTGGCATCTGCTGGCGCGTCGTCGGGGTTAACGACCATTTTTGACACCGCAACAAAAGAGGTGAACTGCGTCTGAAGATTGAATTTCAGCCCTAGATCGGTGATTTGCGCTTCAATCGTTCTGGGATCGCCAGCCCGCACCGCCATGGCGCGGTCAAGATCTGCGATTTTGGAACGTGCCCAAGTCAGTGGGATCGCAGTGCCCTGATGCGTATCACTTTCTGGACCGGATTCTGTAGGCAGGACTGTCGAGAGTGGCATCTGTGCTTTTCTACCTTGGACCAGGCCATTGATCGTGATGTCTGCAGGCCCGCCACCTTCATACCGAGCCATAACCCGGATTGAGCCGCCATCGAACAGGTCGGGAATATGTTGTGGCACCACTTCGGTGACATTCAACCCGCCCCAATCAATGGATACATCCGTCAGCACCGGCGATTTCAGATCCCGGGCCAGTGTGTCAGCGACATCCGAGGCGTGCTGGGTCGGATCAACGTAGCGGGCATAACCGCGCCCTTCTTCGGCCATCGCGTCCAACAGATAGCGATTCACCGCAGTGCCCACTCCAAAGGCATAGATACGCGCATCGCCGATCTGTTGCCGGATTGTGCGCAACACGCGGGATTCCTGCCCAATATACCCATCGCTAAGGAAGACGACGATGCGCAATGTGTCGGCAGGTTGCCGCGTTGCAAAGGCATGACGGATTGCGTTGTCGATTTCTGTACCACCCCCGGCGCGTAGACTGCGCACGTAGCGCAAACCGGACTGGATGTTACTGCGTGTGGCAGGAACGGCTTGGGACGCGAACTCGGACGCGCCCGAGGAAAACCGGATCACGCGGAAATAATCCTCGGGGCGCAGACCTTTCAACGCGGCCTCCATAAACCGCTTGCTGGCATCCAAAGGCGCGCCGCCCATTGATCCCGAGGTGTCCAGCACAAAGACCAGCTCTCGTGCAGTTATCTGATCCGACTGCGGGATTTTTGGAGGCTCAACCAGCACCGATACAAAGCCACCCCGGTCATCATGGTGGGCCAGCACTCCGGCTGTCGCTTCATCACCACCAAGCACGTAGCGCAGAACAAGATCGCGGTTGTCGATCACCCGCCCGTGCTTAAAAGTGGCGCTGATTACCCCCTCTGTCTCCTGGACTTGCAGATCATGCGTGGCGCTTGTCAGATTGGAAACGGGAACTGCTCCGCGCAGATTGAGGTTCAGCGAGACCCGCGCGGGTTCAATTGTATCAGGGTTCGTCAGGCGCGGAACCAGAGGGTATTGCGGTAGCTCGGAAACCGTCCAGCCATCGACTTCGGTTACGGTAGAAGTGACCGGTTCTTCACTATGGAAATCAGCCAACTCAACGCCCTGAGACGTTTGGTCAAAATTCACCGCCCCTTGATAGCGCGGCCCGACAATCAGAGGGAGTACCAGCTCAAAAGCCTCGTCTATCTTAGGGACGGCCTGCACATAACTCAGCGTCACAGTAATCGGCTGCCCCGGCATCAGATTGGCGACGTTCTGCGTGAACATGTTGGGACGATGCTGGGTCAAAAGGGCAGCGGCTTTGCCCTCTTGCTTTGCTATCTCAAAGGTTTGTTCGGCCTCGTGCTTTTGTTGGATCTGCGCCTCAATCACTTCGTCGCCCACCTGCATCTGCATCGCGTAGACGGCGGCTTTTTGGTTGAGGGGGAACAGATACTCCGCCGACATCGGACCGTCCGACGGGTTTATGAACACCTGCCGCACCTGAACGGTTGCCATATCGCCCTGAATATCAACGGAAAGGTCTGATTTCAGCAGGGGCAGGTCCAATTGACCAGCCGTTCCATTGCCGATCAATCGACCCGCGATGTCGTCTTCGGGTTGGGCGTACGCAGCCGCGGGGAATAGCAGAAAAACAAAAGCAAAATGCCGTATCATATGTCCGTTCCTTTGATTGTGTGTATGTCGAGCGCTGCAATCGCGGCAGCGTCGAGTTGGGCGCGCAAGCTCGTGTCTAAGGCCCATGGGGTTATCCTTTGCACGCTGCTCCAGGTGCCGCCTGATCCGTTCAGCCAGCGCCAGATCGCTTCGCCCACGCTGGGTGTGACTTGCCCGTTTTGTGAGACGTAGCTAACCGCAACCAGCCATTGGTCCCCGTCCGGGCCGGTGGCCCGGTAATAGGCGCTGGGCGCGCCGTCATAGCGTGTGCCCAGAAACCGAACCTTGTAGCCAAGACCCCGCAGGCAGATTTCAGGGGCGTGCAGATGTCGCAGCGGCGCGCGCGTGCTGACCACATTCAGCCCCAGTGGACCGAATTGAGCCTTTTGCGCGTGTCCGCCATAAGCTTCGAAATAATAAGCTTCCATCTGTGTCAGGGGCACTTTCTGCCCCAGATATCCTTGGATTTGTGCGGGTAGATTCGGGGTTACGACACTGCCTGAAACATCCACTGGGTTTGCCTTGAGAGACACGATCGCAATGCTGCCGATCAGGCATGCAAACCCCGCCAGTGCCCTGATGGGTTTGGGCAAAATGAACTGCTTGGGATGTGTGTGGCTTTTGTGCGTGTTTCTGCTGCGGGGCCGATAGAACAAGGCAAAAGGCGCAACTGTCAGGCCAAGGGTCACAAGCCCGATAAGGCTGTGCCAAGGCTCGGCCATAACATCCAGACCACGTGCAAGCCCAATCGCCAGCAACGAAATGCGCAGGCTATTGCCCAAGGCGGCGCATCCGATCACGGCCAACAGGCTAAGGCCACCGACATGCCGTCGCGGGCGCATAACTGCGTTTTGCGTAACCACGAAAGCCAGCGACAGCAAAAGCCCCGAAGCTCCGGAACACGGCAAATCCACCAGAATATCTCTCTGTTCCAAGGTGATGCGTACGCCGTCGCAGACAACATTCGAGAACAGTGCGCTGAGCATGTGGCAGGACAGTTCCGCGGAAACCATCTGCAACGGGAACCCAAGTGTGCGCTGCAAGACCATTTCGGTCGGTAAGGAAAACAAGAACAGCGTAGCCATCCAAAACGGCGACAGCGCAAAAGGGCGCCGATTCAGCTGCAGCAACCCGACCAGCGCAAAAACATCCAAAGCAAGCGCAAGAGCGCTGAGAATGTTGATCGCCAAAACCTGCCCCAGAAACCGGATCAAAGCCGCCAAGAGCAACAAGGCAATCGCTGGAACGTCAGAGCCTGCCTCTTTCCGACGGCCGCTCAGCAAACTCATCCCGGCCAGACCCAAAATCAGCAGGACATAGACATACCCAAAAGACCCATAAGCCGGGCTAAGCCAGCTTCGAACAAGCCATTGCAAAGGTTGCGCGGCCAGAATTGCAGAGGCAATCGCGAAGGCACCCCATGACAGTGTATCTGCGGTCAAGTGTTTCATGCCGCCAGAAGTGACGGGCAAATGCGCATTTCCTCTGTCCAAGATGTGCAGATTTTGATGAGGTCCTCTTAGCTGAGGTCCTTGCCGCGATTGTTATCACGGCTGAAATGCGAGGCGGTCCACCAGCCTATCAGTCAAAGCGTCATATTTTGAATTAAGTGAACTCTATCGCGTATAGCAAAATACCCCTTTTTTGCCGTTTACGATTCGAGTTCAGGTGCTTTAAAGGTGCAGCTGGATTTAGGCGCTGCCTGTCCGAATTGCCTGAGAGTTTGCTCTTTTGCACGTCGCCTCTTGGATCACTCGTGCCCTGATCCATCAGGTCGACGATCTCAGTACTGATTTCCAGATCTGCCATAGCGCTCTCAACCAAGGGCCTTGTCAGCTCTGCCAGGCAGGGTCGCGCACCTGCATTTACGTTGTCATGTTCTCGCAGGATCGCGCGGCACATGACACCGGGAACAAAAGGACCGTGCCCCTTTTCCGCGATCAGCTTCCATTTTCGGGTCAAGCTATGCCCGGCGCGCTTGCCGGAAACACTCACCTGCATACCGCCTCGGTCACTCCCGAAGGGATAAAGCGCTTTTGAAAGAACGTAGAGCGCCGAATAGGCAATGTCCGGTAATTCAAAGTGCCCGTACTGCCTGAGTTTAGCCAGCAGATGTAATGCCCAGTTCATCAACGGAAGTTCCAGACCCGCACGAAACATGACGCTCTTCGCGCCTGTCTTTTCCGGCAGCAGTGCGATGTCGGGAACGTCGACGCTGTATCCGGCGCGCCTCATACCTGGTTCCAACTCATACAGCTTGCGATCCGTCCATCCGCTAGTTGTTTGCCAGGCACCATTGCGCCACACCTGATGCCGCCGTCCGACACCGCTGACAATACTCTTGATAACGGACATGCCTCGCGGTGCCCGGTTACCTGGCAGGATTGCGATGTCGATAACATCAACTTCATCCATACCTTCGTTCAAGTTTTCGACGATACAGGAGGACAGACCGGGCACGCTGGATGCACCGGAAAGGGCGAAAACACCTGCGACCGTCGCTTCGGTGTTCAAAGCAGCGATACCCTTCGTGAACGTGGCGCTGTCCGACAGATCGAGATAGTGGCAGCCATGAGCGATGCAGAGTTTCGGGACCTTATAGGGATCGTCACCATAGTGTTGGAACGGTCCTGCCGCATCAATCACAACGTCTGGCTTAACCTCGAAAACAGCCTCTGGTGCTTTGCCAATGTCCAACTTCAGGGTTTGCGCCCCGAGGTCCTGAGCCAGAGAGCGGCCTTTTTCAGGGTGTCGCCCGGCCAGCCAAAGCTGATGCCCATCACGTGCCAGCAATCGGGCCGTCAGGGATCCGAAAACACCGTATCCGCCGATAATCACGACCTTCATGACGGGACACTCCCGATAACCTCAGCATCATGAAAGGTTGCGTCCTGCCAGATCAGCTGACCAAAAAGCGGATGCACCAGTTCCAGAGTGAACCGGAACTGCCCACCCCCAAGTTCTTCGTGGCCGACCACAAGCCCCCCAGGACAGACCCACCGTGGCAGAGCCAGTCGGTTTTGCCCCAGTTTCAGGAAGTAACGGTCGCTGACGAAATAGAGACCACTCGCTGTGCTTTCAAGCTTTAGCGAGATGCCGATCCCAAAGCCGATATATTCTTCCAATCCGGTTGGCCCGGCAAATCGTTTGGAACTGCCAACCATCTGAGGAAACCCGGCGGCCCGGCCGTATTGTCGGATCCAAAACTGCCCGCCCGTTGCTGCATCTTCGGTGACGGTGACCACGGCGGATCGCCCTACAGAGGTACGATCAAATGGCAGCGGCGCCCCGATAACACGTAAGGCAAAGGCCAGTGCGCGCCCAACAGGGTTCATCCGCATTTGGGTCACGTGGCCCTGATAGGCAAGGCTGGCATCCCCCCGCAGACGCTTGCTGAACCGGCGTTGAATTGCCTTGGGCAGGCGCGACCATGCCGAAGCCCCCAGTAAGTTCTTGAAGCGATCATCCAGACTGCTGACCGCATCGGATTGCGGTTTTGCCGGCTTTGGGCCTGGCGGCGCTATCTTTTTGCTAATTTCGATCATTCTGTTTTTTCCGTCAAAAGAGAAATTTCGCGACAAATTTTTAGCTGCTTTTTTTGCCTCCGGTGAAGCTGAGCAGGGAAACGACTTTGGTTCCCATTTTCATCAACATCACCAGTTTTGGACGGGGCACCGTAAGCATGTCGCTGAACCACGTATCGGCGGTTGCCAGAAACTCTTGCATGTCCTGCATGCGCCGCAACGCTGTTGGGTCAAGACTGCTTTCGGTTTCAGCCTGGGCCACGCACGCGCGCAGGGCTTGTGTCGCCGGATCAATCTCGCGTTCCTTGCGCCCTTGGGCGATGCGGACCCCCATTTCCCAGACATCTACTTCGGCCTCATAATGCTCGCGCCGGTCGCCTGGCACCGGAATGCGACGAATGAGGCGCCAGCTCACCAATTCTTTGAGCGAGTTGGACACGTTGGATCGCGCAATACCCAACGACTCGGCGATCTGCTCGGCATTAAGGGGTTTAGAACTAAGGTAGAGCAGCGCGTGAATCTGCGCCACAGAGCGATTGACGCCCCATTGGTTGCCCATATCACCCCAATAGAGAATGAATTGGCTTGCAGCGTCAGATTTCGTTATGTCATAAATTTCTGTCATGACAGAAATATCAGTTACAATGAAACCAAAATCAAGACCTATGTTGATTTAGTGACAAATAATCTCTTTCGGAAGCGACGACCGAGCTTATTTACCAACGGATATGACCAGATATTCACTTTGAAATCTTGAGCTGGCTATCCCTCAGCGGATTCAATCTTCCAGGCGTCGAGCAACCTGGGAAGTGCTACATCCCAATCCATGACGCCTGTTTTCTTTGCCCAACTATTGTATTGACCAACCAATTCAGCCTCCAATTCAGCGTTGCGTCCTCTTTGGTTTCTCAGTTCCGTGCGATCTGCTTCGATGTCATAGAGTTCCCAGTCCTGCCCATGCTGCCTGACCAGTTTGAACTGACCAAGCCGGACGGCCGCGTTGCCTTCATGTTCGAAAAAGATGGGTTCGTCGCGCGACCAGTCCTTGCCGCGAAATAGGTCCAACAAGGATTGTCCCTGCATAGGCTGAATTTCGTGCCCGCCAACCTCGCCTTGGTACTGGCTTCCCGTTGCCTCCAATATTGTCGGTAGAATATCGACAACGTGGCAAGCCGCATGCGCATTTGCGCCCGGCGCGAACCCTTTGGGCCAGTGTGCTATGAGAGGTGTCGAAATGCCGCCCTCATGGACATAGTGCTTGAACAGCCGGAACGGCGCATTCGACACATTTGCCCATGGTTTGTCGTAACTCTGATAAGTCAGAGCATCTCCCGGCATCACGTCAGCACGGTTTCCCATCTTGATGTGTCGACCATCATTCGTGGTATCCGGAAAGAATTTTGCCCACCCGTCTTCGGCCATGAACTCAGCGCATCCACCGTTGTCGGACAGAAACATGATCAGCGTGTTTTCAAACTGTCCCATGCGCTTCAGCTCAGAGATAAGCCTGCCGATAGATTGATCCATCCTGTCCACCATCGCGGCGTAGGTGGCCATCTTGCGCGCTTCCCAATCAGTGTTCTTCTCTGAGCCCCAAGGATGAACATCGCCGTCGCGTGGTGAGATATCCCAGTTTGTCTGAAACAGATTCATGTCATTCATGGTTTCATGTCGCGCCGTGCGGATAGCGTCCCAGCCCGATGTGTATACGCCGTCATAGCGCGCAATATCCTCGGGATGGGCATGCAGGGGCCAATGCGGTGCAGTATGCGCGAGATAGAGGAAAAAAGGCTGATCGTCTGGGGTTTCTTCGATCATTCCAATGGCTTTGTCCGTGATTGCATCCGTGAAATAGAAGTCATCCGGGAAGGTCATAACGCGGCTGTCGTCTTCGAGCATGTAGTGAGGCGAAAAAAAGTGGGTGACGCCGTCGACAATTCCGTAAAAACGATCAAACCCGCGCTGTCGCGGCGTTGGATGCTCAACATCTCCAACACGCCAGCTATCGATTTCGCGGGCCATGAAGTCCCCGGCGACATGCCATTTGCCTGACATCAGAGTCCGGTAGCCATTTGCCTTCAGGTGCTCTGCAATCGTGGCACTATCATTGCGCAGAAACCCCTGGTACGCGGGCGTTCCCAGATGCGCCCCCATGTGGCCCACGCCTGCGTTGTGTGGATACAACCCGGTCAAGAGAGATGCCCGCGTCGGGCAGCAACGGGCGCAGTTATACATGGCTGAAAGCAGCACGCCGTTCCGGGCAAGAGCATCGATG
Organism: Ruegeria sp. CDSB113; assembly: GCF_059611045.1. Classification (NCBI taxonomy): domain Bacteria; kingdom Pseudomonadati; phylum Pseudomonadota; class Alphaproteobacteria; order Rhodobacterales; family Roseobacteraceae; genus Ruegeria; species Ruegeria sp. CDSB113. The sequence continues at coordinate 180,590 of NZ_JBXWOU010000006.1, read as the reverse complement.
TTCGGGGTCCGGATTTCTGATCCGGTTGCACCTAAATCGGCAAAGCCCAAATCATCTGCCAAGATTAATATTACGTTCGGTCTCAACTTTGTCTGCATTCGCCAACCCCATCGCTACGCTAAGCAGTGTAGCTCAAATTCGGCTGCGTGCTTGTCCCAAATCGACCCAAATGCACTGTGGTGTGCATCGGGCTGTGTTGGAAAATCCGACAAGGGGATGCTCAAGGGAATTCGATAGCCTGCAGATGGCTGAAAAAGAAGCTGGTTGGCAGCTGGTGGAATTCAGGACTTGCGTCGAAAAGAAAAAAACCTGTTGATGACGAAGCGATGCGACAGCAGGAAAAAGTTGACCTCAAGTATTGGCTTTTCCGAAACATAGTTCGGATCCGGAGTTGAGCAGACATTAACGGGAACAGGAATTGTTAAGTGCCATAATCAACGCAGCTTCGCAGCGTTTCATGGATATTCGTCTGGGTATTCCTGGCGGATACCACGTACGCATTGTCGAACGCCCCGGCCTCTGGATGCCGAGCGAGGAGCTGGACAATCTGGTCGCGGATTTGCGGAGCGTGGCGTCGAAAACGCTGCCTGCCGGGGAACTGGCGTATGGCGTCTTCGCCGGGGATCGCGACCGGCTTGGGCATTCGGTAATCACTCTGATTTCGCGCCGGGATGACAATACGCCTGTTGCCTTCAATGCCTTGGCCCTGATGGATGTCGATCTCGGGCACCGGTCCGAACAGGTGTTGCATCTGGGATTGGTCATGGTTGATCCGGATCTTCGCAACCAGGGCTTCAGCTGGGTTCTCTATGGGCTGACCTGTGTTCTGCTCTTGTTTCGAAATGGTATGCGCCCGCTTTGGGTTTCGAATGTGACACAAGTCCCTGCAGTTGTGGGGCTGGTTGGCCAGGGCTTTGCCCATGTGTTTCCGACGGCACAGACAGGGCCGCAGAACCGACGCAGTCTTCTTCATCTGCATTTGGCGCGAAGTATCATGAAAGATCACCGCCATGTTTTCGGCGTCGGACCTGATGCAGGGTTTGACGAAGACCGCTTTGTGATCACCAACGCCTATACCGGCGGGTCGGATCATCTGAAGAAAACCTTCGAGGATGCGCCGAAACATCGGGATCAGGTCGTCAATGCGTTCTGTGAAAACCAGCTCGATTATGATCGGGGCGATGACATCCTGCAATTGGGGCAAATGGATATGCCGACCGCCCTGTCTTATGTCGGGCGCGAAGTTCCGCGCGGGTCCTTTGCTGCACTTGCCCTTGCCGTCATAGCCGCGGTCTTGCAGCGACTGGCGATGCCGCTTTGGCAATGGGCGGACACGCGGCACGAATTCGGCATCCTCAGGCCAAGAGAGCAGAATAAATGACGGAGTTTACCTATCAGGACTTCACCACCCGCAACCTCGGTTTTGTGTCCGGGGATGAACAATCACACCTGCGCAACGCCTGTGTGTTCGTCTGCGGCACCGGAGGAATGGGGGGCAGCGCGATCATGACCCTGATCCGCGCCGGGGTGGGCCGGTTGATCCTAGCCGATTTGGATGCGTTCGAAGTGTCCAACCTGAACCGACAACTGTTTGCAACGCTGAAGACAGTCGATCAGGACAAAGCGCAGGCAACCCGGGATCAGTGTCTACAAATCAATCCCGAAGCTGAGATTGAGGTGCTTGGTGCGGAATGGTCCGACCATGTGGATCGTCTGGTTCAAAGCGCGGATGTCGTGATCAATGGCACCGACGATCTTGGTGCCAGCTTGCTGTTATATCGCACGGCGCGGGCCAAAGGGCGCGCGGTGATCGATGCCTATGCGTCCCCGTTGCCGTCAGTCTATGTCACAACCCCCGACGACCCCATGCCCGAGGAGCGTCTGGGCTACACCACACGCGGCACCAGCTGGAACGCGCTGACCCCCGAGTTGCGGGATGCGGCGGCCAAAGCCGAGGCCGAATATGTGCTGACCCATTCCTCATCCCGGCACCACGTTGATCTGGCTCTGGCAGGTGAGGTGATTGCCGGAACCCGCAGCCGCATGTCCTTTGCGCCGATGGTCATCATGGCGGGGACATTGATGGGAGGAGAGGCGCTTCAGTCTGTTCTGGGCCGCACGCACGGCGCGGATTATCGCGGTTGGTTTCTGAACCCACACACTGGCAAGGTTGAGCGGCCTTTACCGCGCTTTCTTGCCGCGCTGATGCGTCCGCTGGTTCAACGGCAGATGAAAAGGTTGCTGACGTCATGATGGATGCTGCGGCTTTTCTGGCGGATGCCTGGGTTTCGCTCTGTGCGGCACTGGGTGCGGCAACTGTGTTGCTGCGTCTTCAGGACCTGGTGCAGAGGCCGGAAATCGCCAAACGGTTTCAATTCTGCTTGTGGGTGTTGGTCGTTCTGATGCTGGCGCGGATTGGTCACTGGGGCGGCTGGGGTTGGCTGTTTTCGGCGGTCACAAATTTATGCGCGGCACTGATACCTTTGGCTGCACTTGTTCTGTCCGAAGGGCTTTCGCGCCGCCACGCGCCGCCGGTGCTGAAACAATTCTGTGCTTGGGGGGGCGTGATTTTCGGGCTGTTGGGTCTTTTCCAGTTCAGCAGTATCGAGATCACCCGGTTGGCCGGTCTGCTGCTGTTTCAACTGTTCGGTTTGGGCGGCGTCGCTCTGTTTGTGTTGCGGCGTGACAAAGACAGCCTGTCATCGGCGGAAAACAGAACCATAAATTGGATAAGCCTGTCCTTTCTGCTGATCCTGCCGTTTCTGGCGACAGATTTCATGCGAGGTACGACGCTTGACCTGCCGGTCAGACTGGGTGGCGTGGCCGTGCTGGGACTGTGCTGGTTGTCGATCGGGATGAACCGTTCCGGATTGCGGCCGTGGGATACGCTGAGAGGTTTCGGCATCGTTATTGTCATGGCCGTTCTGCTACCGCTGATCTTTTCGGCGATCGTGCCGGTGGATATGCGGTCTGGCGTGCAGGTAATGGCGATCACTTTGTCCACGCTCATGCTATTGGCAATTTGGCAGGCAGCGATTGCCTTGCGGATTGAGGATCGCCAGCTGATCGCTCTGCGCGAGATTGCGGATGTCAAAGGGCAGGGACCACAAGCCAGCCTGACATTGCTGCGCCGGGCTGCCGGATCTCCGGACGTGATACTGGTTGAAGAAGCAGATTTGATGGACATGAATCTTGATGATTTGCGCGCCAGCTTCACCACAACACCCGTGCAACAATTGGGGGCAACGGATGACGAACAGGTCAATTGGCTGTTCGCCCGTTTTGATGCGACCCATGCGGTGTTCCTGTCCGGGACCCCGATGCGGGTGGTCATGCTCAACAGTCCTGAAATCGCGACGCTGGACAGTACTGGCGCAGCCTTGCGCGCCGTACAGCGCATGGCGCGCGTCTTGGTACATGAGGCTCAAGCATGATTGAGTTGCTCGAACGGGATTTTGCAAGTTTCTTCTCCGCCCCGTTTCACGCCTATGGTGCCGACACTCCGTATGTTTCTCCCATGAAGGCGGATCTGAAACGTTTCCTGTCGATCAAGAATCCGTTGTTTTCAGATGCATCGGATTTCACCTATTTCTCGGTGAAACGCCAAGGCAAGCCTGTGGGTCGCATCACGGCCCATCTACATCGGGGATCGAACGACCTGCATCATGAGGCGCGGGGATGCTTTGGCTTTTTCGATTGCGCAAATGATCCCGAGGCTGCTGCGCAATTGCTGCAGGCGGCGGAAAACTGGTCCCGCGCGAAAGGCATGACCCGGCTGACCGGCAATTTCAACCTGACCGCGATGCAGCAGGCCGGAATCATGACGGATGGTTTTGATCGGGCCCCTTTTACCGATCAGATCTGGGGGCCTGCACACCTGCCAGGGCTGCTTGAGGCGAACGGATATCAGCCACATTTTCCGATGACGACGTTCGAGCGGCGTCTGGACTCAAACCCGGCCCCGCAGGTTTTGCCCGACGAGCAGCGCGCGCAATTGTTAGAGCAAGGGTTCTCTTTCGCGCCTGTCACCCGTGCGACCATCGCCGAACGACTTGAAGACGCCCGTGCCATTCTGAACCGCAGCTTCAAAGACAATCCAATGTTTGTTCCGGTGACGGCTGAAGAATTCCACTTTCAGGCCAAAGACATGAAATGGATCATGGACCCGCGGATTTCAAAGGTTGTGCATTATCGTGGTCAACCTGCGGGCGCGGTGATTGCCATTCCCGATCTCAACCCGTTGCTCCGGCGGATCGGATCGCGGTTGCGCCTGTCGCTCCTGTATCACTACTTTAAGTACAAGGCCCGCCGTGACCGTGCAGTGGTCATCTTTCAGGGCGTAATGCCCGAGTTTCAGGGCCGTTCGGTCAATCCATTGATGCTGAGCGAGATGACACGGGACATGATGGCCGCCGGATATAAAACGGTTGGTGGCACGTGGATTGCTGATGAAAACGCGGCCAGTTTGCGCCAAACCGAAAAGGCGGGGGCCGTGCCGCTGCACAGGTTGCACCTGTTTTCCAAGGAGCTGACGTAGTGGATCGCGCAGAATTTGAAGCAATTGTTGCACAGGCGATGCTTGCCCCTTCGGCGCATAACACGCAGCCAGCGCGATGGCGGCTGGATGGCGCGTGTATCGAGGTCCATGCCGATCTGTCGCGGCGCCTGCCTGTTGGTGATCCGGACAATCGTGATCTGTACGTTTCCTGTGGTGCGGCGGTCGAGGGCACGGTGTTGGCCATGGCGGCGCGCGGAGTTGGTGCCGACGTAACCTTGCCGGAAGGTTCGGTCGAGGCGGGATTGCGCATGATTGCCCGCATTGTCCCCAAGACAACCGCCGATGTTAGTGACGTTGTGCTGGCCAAGGAGGTTTCAAAGCGTCTGACGCATCGAGCGGGTTTCATACCTGCACCGCAAGAAGCCTTCCTGAATTGGCGCGCCGACCACATGACATTGGTGCAGGATGCGTCCCAGATCGAATGGCTTGCCGGGCAAATCGACATCGCCTCGGCCCGTGTTATGCGGTCCAGGGACTTTCGGTCCGAGTTGCTGCACTGGATGCGCTTGCGCGAGGGCGATCCCAACTACCACACCGACGGTCTGAACCGAGAGGTACTTGCTATGGATGCGGCTACTGCAAGGATTGCACCACCCATTCTGGGTGGCAGGCTTTATGATTTGTTATCGTTTCTGGGCCTTGGCCCGCACCTGTCGGGCGAGGCTGCGCGCAGCCGTGGTGCAGGTGCAATCGCACTGTTTCACTGGCCTGAAAGTGGGTCGATGGTCAACGCTGGCCGGGCGTTCTATCGGTCCTGGTTACAAGCTACCGCCCCTGGGTTAGTGGGGTGGCCAGCCGCGGCACTAGCGGATGACCCACTTACGCGCGCCGTTGTTTCGCATCGTTTTGCCATACCAGCCGACAGGGTTCTCTTTAACGCGTTAAGACTGGGGGTCGCCAACGGTGCCACCCCCAGTCGAACGCGCCTGTCGGTGCGCGAGGTTATCGTTTAGGCGGCGATGTTCTCGCCCACCTCTTTCAGCAGTTTCTCGGTCTTTGCGTCTTCGATCCGATTGTGCAGACGTTGCGATTCCTCACGGTCGCGCAGGGTTTTTGTGATCGAAACGGTGGTATGCACCAACATCAACGCGGACATGGAGTAGAACCCTTTTGCCGCAAAGCTGGCTTCCAGGAAGTAGATGCCGCCGGCCATCATCGCTGCTGCGACAATAAACGAAATAATGGTGAACATGTTCCAAGCGTTGGATTGCGGCAGGTTCAGGTTTTCTTCGGTATTCATGGATCAATTCCTTTCAGTTTCTCTGTTGGTTCAATTCAGTTCGGTCGTCAGCTCGATTTCGATTTGTTGGGTTTCTGCGCCTTCTTTTTCAGGCGATCGAGAACGTCGTCAGCGTTTGACCGCAAGGGCTTGCCGCACCCTGCTTCGGCCAACTTGTCGCGAATGTGCTCGGCCGAACCCGTTGCTTCCAGCTCGGTCATGGCGCGCGCGGTGGCGTCCATCTCGCTTTGACGCTCTTGCAAACGCTGCAAGGTGTCTTCCGCCTCGCGGAGTGTGGACAACCCACTGTCGGGCGCGACTTGCTGAAGGCGCTGCGTCTTGTCCGTGGCTGTGGCAAGGCGCTGACCGCGCTGTAACTGCCTTAGCCGGGTTTCGGCCTCGCGCAGGACAGTGCGTAGGCGGCTGATCTCGGTTTCAAACCGTGCTTGCGCCTGCGTTGACACGTCACGCTCTGCCTCAAGATGGGCGATTGTCTCGGCAGCATCCCGCGCCAGATCCTCGCGGTCTTGTTGCAAGGCATCCAGCGTGCGCGTTTCGAGGTCTGCGATCTGTTGGGTCAACCTCTTGTGCTGTTTGATCTCTTGTTCGTTCTGCGCCATTGCGACGGCGACCGCCTTGCGCGACACCTGAATGGCATGGGCGCAATCCCGGATTTGCTGACGCAAAATGGGCAGAGCGTGACGATCCGTAACAACGGTTGCCGCCTCAAAGGCCCGGCCTCGTAACAAAGTGGCAAACTGTTTGAACATCTTTGACTCCTCGTTTATGAACATTGTTCATGAAGGGACTATGCGATGATTCTGAACATCGTTCAACAATAAAAATGAACGATGTTCATATTTTTTGAGCTTGTGAGGTTTAAGTGGCAGAAAGTAAAAGAGAAATTCTGAAGAAAAAGATCTTGGACGCTGCGGAAAAGCGTATTGAATCGCAAGGTTTGGCCGCGCTGCGCGCCCGTGACATCACAAAAGATGCCGGATGTGCGCTGGGCAGTCTTTATAATGCCTATGAAGATCTGGACCTTCTGATTCTGGCGGTGAACTCGCGCACACTGGCGCGTTTGCATGCCTCACTACAAAACGTCCCCGCATCACAAGAGACGCCCAAGGCAAAGCTGCTTGCACTTGCGTTGGCCTACCTGAATTTCGGTACCGAAAACCGAAACCTATGGGCTGCTTTATTCGATCACCGGATGCAGCCGGGTGTACCGGTCCCGCAATGGCACCTTGAGGAACATGCGGTGCTCATCGCCGAGATCATCGCTCCGTTATCGCAATTGAACCTTCAATTGGATGACGACACATTGGCTTCGCGTGCACGAACTGTGTTTTCTGCCGTGCACGGCATAGTAAAGCTATCGCTGGAAGGTCGGTTCGTCGCGTTGGACCCGGAAGCGGTACAGGCTGAATTGTCCGAGTTCATGTCCCAATATCTGCAGGGGTATCAGTCAGGGTAAATGTCTTCGTTTTCTCGAAAGTGATTGCATATGGAATTGACATCAATGCCACCGCATTGCGACGCTGCCAAACAAGTTAAGAATGCGGAAAATCCAAAAACACGACGGAGGAATCATGCGTAACATGTTTAAGGCGGCGTTGGCTGCAACACTCATCGTGTCGGCTCCGATCATGGTGCAGGCCGAAACAATCATCCGAGTCACGTTACAGTTGCCTGAGACGCATTCGTTGGGGCAGAACTGGATCGCGTTCAAGGACATCGTTGAAGAGAAGTCCGGCGATGAGCTAACGGTTCAACTGTTCCCGTCAGCGCAGCTTTATAAAGATAAGGAAGTTCCAGAAGCAGTGGGCACGGGTGCTGTCGAGGCCGGTTCGGCGTTTCTTGGCCGGTTTACCGGGGCGGTCCCGGCAGTAGACGTTGTGAACCTGCCCTTCTTTTTCCGTGACGAAGACCATCTGCGGGCGGCCGTAGCCACTGGATCACCAATGCGCAACATACTGGATGCCGCTGTGCTTGAGGAAACGGGGGCCAAGGTTCTGTGGTGGCAGGCGTTTGGGCGTAATGTCTATTTGTCGAACGGGTCTGCCATCCGAACGCCCGCCGACCTCAAGGACCAAAAAGTCCGGACCTACGGCAAGGTGATCGGTTGGACCGTCGAGGCGCTTGGTGGCGCACCCACGCTGATGTCGGGGTCCAAACAGTTTCTGGCCTATCAGCAGGGTGCTGTCGATGTGGGCATGACAGGTGCCTCTGCCGTGAAGTCGCGAAAACTGCACGAAGTGATGGATCACATGACATTGTCATATGACAGCGCCATCGAATTTGTCGCCGTCATGAACAACGACTTTTTCGAAAGCCTTTCGCCTGAGCATCAGCAGATCATTCTGGAAGCCGCCGCTGAGGTCGAACAGCAATTGCGTGACGCGATCTACGCAGAAGAAGATGCAACGATCGACGAAATGCGCGGCCTGATGACCGTGGTCGACCTGACCGATGAAGAGCGTCAGCAATGGATTGAGGCGACCTCGAGCGTTTCTCAGCGTTTTGTTGATGACGCAGGCGATACAGCCGCCGAAGTGATTTCAACCGTGTCCGGAATGTAAACCCTTCTTCATATTGTCAAAGCAAGCGGACACCGCTGGTTCGGTTGCTTCTTCTCTTGGCGAGGCGCCCCGAATGCTGCAAGCCCTGACCAGAACCGTCGATTGGCTGTCTGAATTCTTCGGTATTGTAGCCGGATGGATGTTCTTCGCCATAGGCATATTTGTGGCTTACGAGGTTTTCATGCGCTACGCGCTGACCAGCCCGACGGTCTGGGTGGATGAGGTCGCAAGGATCTTTCAGGTGTGGGCTACCTTTGGCGCGACAGCCTATGTTCTAAAGCACCGCCAGCACATCGTCATTGATTTGGCGTTCCGGGATGCGAACACACTGGGGCGGCGGATTGTCGAGACGTTTTCGTTGCTTGTTATCGTGTTTTTCGGATGTGTCGCCGCACGATATGGCTGGGACATCTGGCTGAAATCCACGCTCGCCGGGCACACGACAGACAGCTACCTTGCTGTACCCAAGGCCTATACTCAATCGGCGATCTGGGTCGGGTTTGGTTTGCTGTCGCTTCAGGCTTTGGTGGAAATCTACCGGGTGTGGACGGGTCAGGCGAACCTGCAAAGCCATGAACTTGGGGGTCACTGACCCTTGGAAACCATTCTGATCATCGGGGCCCTGCTGGGTTTGCTGCTTTTGCGCGTGCCCGTCGCCTTTGCCATGGGCGCCCTTGGGGTTGTGCTGCTATGGCTGAAAGAGCTCCCGCTGATTGCCGTACCTCAGCGCCTGTTCGGGACGATGGACAGTTTTGAACTTTTGGCCGTGCCTTTGTTCCTGCTCATGTCAAACGTGCTGTTGAAAGGCGGCGTCGGACGGGATCTCTTTGCCAGCGTTCAAGCATGGGTCGGGCATTGGCCCGGAGGATTGGGTGTCGCTACGATCAAAAGCTGCACGCTTTTTTCTGCAATTTCGGGATCCTCGGTGGCAACAGCGGCCACAATTGGCACCGTCGCCATCCCCGAGATGGAAAAGCGCGGCTATGACCGCCCGTTCATCTTGGGACAACTCGCCGCCGGAGGAACCCTGGGCATTCTGATCCCCCCATCGATCCCGCTGATCATCTACGGCGTCATTACCGAGACTTCGATTCCAACGCTTTTCCTTGCCGGAATTGGACCGGGTTTGTTCCTTGCCACGCTCTTTATCATCTACGCCATGCTGTATGCGCGCGGCAAAGAGAGCTTAAAAGTCGAGCGCATGCCAATGAAACAACGGTTTCTGGTGACGCTAAGTGCGCTTCCGACTGTCGTCTTGGCCATAGCAATCATTGGATCGATCTATGCAGGAATAGCCACGCCATCAGAAAGCGCGGGCATCGGGTTCGTGATTGCGATGATCATGACGTTCGCGATGGGAAGAATGACCTTCGCAAAACTGCAAGAAGCCGTGCACGATTCACTGATAACCACTGTGATGATTTTCATCATCGTCGCAGGGGCCAAGGTCTTTTCCTATGCCATTACTCTTTATCTGATCCCGCAATCGATCAGCAGCCTTCTCACTGAAAACATCTCAAACCTGACGATATTCATCTTCGCGGTCGGGCTCGTGTTGCTGATTATCGGCTTTTTCCTCGAAGCGCTGTCCATGATGTTGATTATGGTTCCGGTGCTCTTCCCTGCGCTTGAAGTCATGGGAATTGATCCGATCTGGTTCGGCATCTTTTTCGTCGTCCTGATCGAGACAGCGCTAATCACTCCGCCGGTCGGATTGAACCTGTTTGTCCTTCAAGCTGTCGGAAAGGCGCGCCTTGAAGAGGTTATTCAAGGCGCCATCCCTTTTGCGTTCATCATGTTAGCGACGGCCGTGCTGTTGTGGTTCTGGCAGGATTTGGCGCTTTGGATTCCTTACAAGCTGTTCTGACGGAACAAGCGGCGCACTCAATTGGTTCTTCCAAGCAGCCATAGCCGGCAACCTCCAGGTCGAAACGGTGCCATCCTCCGGTGAACGTTCCGTCTGGGGTTTCGTATACGGCCTCGGATCGCCGAAGTTACTCGAACTGAATTATGACGGCTTCAAAATCCTGATCGCTTGTGACCCTGGTGTGGTGACCCTTTCCCACCTTGTCTTCCATATGCCATACGTCGCCGGGGCCGATGTCACGATAGTTTCCATCACTTGCAGTGACGCGGATTGTGCCTGCAAGGCATATCAGCCTTTGCGCCACCGGGGTCGGATGGATCGGCTCGTTCCAACCGGATCGAAGCCGCAGAAACATTGTCTGTTTGACGCGTTCTGGCTCGGATACCTCGATGGCTTGCGCGGGCGGGGCGAAACTCCGTTCCTCGAGGTTGACGTCAATGTCATCCCAATGGCTTTCGCCAGCAGCATCGGCATAAAGCTTGCAATACTTCACGGTGAACGTCCTTTCAGCTTTTTGCAGCGGTAAACCTAAGAGTGATCGGTCGCGTTAGTAGCTACTTGCGGGCCTAAAGCTGTGATCCGATCGGCAAAATACCCAGAAAACCAGAGACGATGTGATCCCAGACCGACCCTGTGGGCTCGGAATCGTATTCCAGTATTTCCCCGTCCGCTCCTCGTGTTCTCCATTTAAGCTGGCCTGCGCGTTCCAACGTCACCTGGTAGGTGTAGGCGGGCAGGGCCGCGTCCAATGCACCCATCGTTTGAACGGCCATCGCGGGAGAGTCGATCAGAATGCCCATTTCGGTATTGATGTTCACAGACCGCGGGTCCCAATTGAATGAGCCAACAAAGAGGTAACGGTCATCGATGGCAAAAGCCTTGGAATGCAGACCGGATCGGGATTGTGCCCAGTTGATACCGCGACGCTGAACCTGATAGGCGTCTGGCCGCAATTCATAAAGCTCAACACCACCGCGCAGCAACGCTCTGCGTTTCTTGGCGTAATGGGCATAGACCGGCACGACGTCGTTCGACCCTAAGGAATTGGTCACGACTTTGACGTCCACACCGCGATTTTCCAACTCGGTCATCCATCGGACGCCATTGTTGCGCGGCACGAAATAGGCAGAGATGATATTTACCTCGCTGCTGGCAATTTCAAAATACGGCAGCAATTGCAATGCAAGAATGGGGTCGGACGTTTCAACGCCCGCAGCTTTTGAAGGCGGGTCCGCATACAAACGCGCGGGGACCCAATTCAGCCGCAGCGCGCCGTCGGCAAAATTCTCTTGCGCAGATTTCCTCAGCGCGGCACCGTATTGGGTCTGTTTTGCCTCCTCCACCAACTCATTCAGCCTTGTGCGCGCATCGTTCAGGTCAAACGATTCCGGTTGTCCAACTACCACGCGGGCGGGAACGGCAAACTCACTGTTCCAATAGGCGTCAAAGCTCTGGGAAACTTCAGTCACGACTGGGCCTGCCGCCAGCACGTCCAGATCGGCATAGTTCATTTCTTCCCACGCCAGGAAATACTCGGCCCCAATGTTGCGCCCACCAACAATCGTGAACATGTTGTCTGCGGTCATGGATTTGTTGTGCATCCGGCGATTGATGCGTTTGAAATCCGTCAGTCCCGCAATCAGCAGGCTTTGATCCCGCCAAAAGGGGTTGAACAGCCGAATCTCGATATTCTCGTGATAGTCCAGCGCTGCGGTCATAGCGTCGTAGCTAGACGTGTCCATGTCATCCAAAAGCAGCCGGACACGAACGCCCCTGTCTGCCGCCTGCAAAAGGCTGGCCGCAAACAGGTGGCCCGTGGGGTCATTGTGCAAAAGGTAGTACTGCGCGTCGATGGTACGCTCAGCTGCAGCGGCCAGCAAAAGCCTTGAAACCAGCGCTTGTTCCCCATCACTAATCAGTTTTACCCCGGACCGCCCGTCCTTGGGATCGCCAAGCCGGTTGGCCGCGCGCACTAGGGCGCTGTTTGCGGGGGCCGCAAAGGACGACGAAACGGTCTTTTCGTAACTTCGCGTTTTGGGGGCGCAAGCGGCAATGGCCAGCGTACCGCACAGACAAACCACGACGGCCCATGGCTTCATCGACATTCTCCCCCCCCCGTTCCATCTCAGGTGACTACGCTTGTGGGGGTGATTGCAAGTTTGTTTCCGGATTCGCCGGGTCGTTTCCTAAGCCTGTGTCGTTTGGGCGAAACCCCAGAAGGCCTGCGCAGGGGTGTTCCCTGATCTCGTCGTTTTCAATTGAAGACGGAGTCTCGGATACCGAAGTTGAAGGGTTGTTGCCGGGTTTTGCAAGTCCGATAGGCCCCAATGTTGATCATAAAGCACCTAACTGTGTCATGGCAACGTCCCACAGATGGGCGACGAACATCAGGTTCGGGGTTTGCGGCTCAGCAACCCGTATTTCATGGCCCAGGATCGGAATGAACGACGTTTGCGTTTTTCTGATTTCACTGCGCGCGTGGACTGTGCGCCGCCTTGTCGGTTGAATTCAAAAACATCAATCACTCTCTCGGCACAGCCGCAGGCTTCACCCATGCCAACTTTGGCAAAGTAGAACTTCTCGAAACTTTCCGGGTTTTTCATGACAAATCTCCTGACACGATTGAACCCGTTTCGGGGGAAAATACCAAATCACATTCGGGATGGTCGCTGAAAACGTCATCGCGACCGAGTGTTTCCAAAATACAAGTCCTCAGAATTCGTGGCCGCGAAATCGTTGTTTTAGTTTTTCGTAAACAAAGACTGGGTTACGATCTGTCAAACGCATTGCGCGTCAATAACGATGCGCTTGGCAGTCGAAAAAACCGACAGGCGAACCCGCGATTGAAAAGACTTGTTGCGTACACATCGTTTTTGATCTGGAGTTTCGCCCAGCCTGCCACCGCGCAAAACCTTGATCCAGACGCCTCTGAAGCCGCCGCCCGCGCCGCGCTTGCGGTGCTGAGCGTCGCGGCCACACCGAACGAAACACTATCGTCCCTGTCCTTTCTGAGCGCATCTGGTGACGCGAGAAATCTGCGGTCCACGCAGCTGCGCGGCGGATTCAAACCGTTGGGCAATGGCCTTTATCTGGAAGGACAGTTTGCCTATCAGAACTATAACCCGCTGGTGATTTTTCCCGAGATTGGGTCTGATACCGAGCTGGATGTTACATGGTCAAGCATCGCCGCGACCCTTGGCGTCGGGTGGGAGCTTCCGCTTACCAATAACTGGTACATCCGGCCAGTTGCGCATCTGTCGCTTGGCCATGTCACCACGGATGCGGTGTTTTCCAATTTTCCGCTGTTTCCGTCCCGTTCGAACGGGGCAGGCGCAGTGGACGGTAACCTTAACGCCTTTGGTGTCGGGGCGTCCCTGAGCGTCTTTCGCGAGGCACAATTCGGCCGTTGGGAGGCCGAGTACAGGTTACGTCAGACGTTTTTAGAGTTCTATCCGATAAACGAACCGCAAGCTGGGGATGCCCGCGCAAATTCGAACCAGACGACGTTGTTTTCGCGCTACCGTTATCCACTTGATAAGGTCAAGCTGCTGGGCCGTCCGTCCAAGTTGGTTTTGGATGGGGGCGTTGTGCTTTACCACGGCGACAGCGCGATGGTGTTGGATACGGATTGGCTGGCGACGGTCGGTGTCGGAATTGAGGTCGATACCACAAAGATTGGGCTGCCCGCCGTCGAGGGCGCGCGCGTCATGCTGAACGGCGTTATCGCCGATTCATTTTCCGGGTTTTCAGTTGGGTTTGGGGTGCGGTTCTGAACCAGCCACCAAAGGAAAAGGGCGCAGGAAACCTGCGCCCTTCATACTGCTCTGGTTTTTTGCCCGGATTATTTCCAGCCGGCTTCGTTAAAGATCTTTTGTGCTGTCGGCAGGTTTTCGGCGACGTCGGACAGGACGACCTCATCCGCTTTGAACTCACCCAGCGATTTCACCGAGTCCGCCAGTGCGACGCCTTCAACCGCGGGGAATTCGTCATTCCCGGCCGAGAAATATTGCTGGGCGCTGTCGCTTGCCAAATATTCGAGGAAGAGAACCGCATTCTCTTTGTTCGGTGCATTTGCGGCAACACCTGCACCGGACAGGTTCATATGCGCGCCATAGCTGTCCTGGTTCGGGAAGACCCAACCGATTGCGTCGATATCGGCCGAAACACCTTTGACATCTTTGCGGATTGCACGGGCAAAGTAATAGGTGTTTGAAACCGCGATGTCGCATTCGCCGGATACGATACCCCGCAGCTGATCGGTGTCACCGCCCTGTGGTTCACGGGCCATATTGGCCACGATGCCTTCGGCCCATGCCTTGGCGGCCTCGGGACCTTCATGGGTGACGATCGAAGCCAACAAGGTCTGGTTATACGTATTGCTGGACGACCGAATGCAGATCTGACCTTTGTATTCGGGCTTGGCAAGATCGGCATATGTCGCCGGCGGGTTGGCGACGTTTTCCTTGTCGAAGAAAATAATGCGGCCACGCTGCGAGAAGCCGAACCATTCATTGTCGCTATCCTGAAGGTTGTTCGGGATGCGCTCTTCCAGAACGGCGCTTTCGATCGGTTGCAAAATGCCTGCATTCTTGGCCCGTGAAAGGCGCGAGGTGTCGACGGTCAGCAGAATATCCGCGGGCGAGTTCGCACCTTCGGCTTCCATCCGCGCGATCAGCTCGTCGGCTTTGCCTTCGATCCGGTTGATGGTGATGCCGGTGGCCTTTTCGAAATCACTGTACAGGTTTTCGTCGGTGTCATAGTGGCGCGAGGAATAAAGGTTCAACTCACCCTCAGCAGCGGCAGAAGTGGCAATCAGGGCCGACAATGCGGCGGCGAAGCAGGTAGAGGATTTGAGCATCATAACTCCCAACATTGAAATGTGCGGCGTAGTAATCCGACTGAAATTGTCAATTAAACGATTCCCAAGAGGATGCAAGGAAATCCGACAAAATTAGTTGGTCAAATGGTCGCTATTGTCCGGTGGAGGAAAAGTGCAGAAAGTACGATGCCGACAATGGCGGTGGGTAGGATTGTTAAGAGCCCAAAGCAGTCGTTACAAAATTGGCTTTGAGCAAAGGACTTCATCTGGAACTCAGTCCAGCGTGTTCTTGTAGACTTTGCCGTCTTTCATGATCAGATCGAAATTCTCATGCGGGTCTGCGATCAGGTCGATATCTTGCAGCGGATTGCCGTCCACCAGGATTAAGTCGGCATAAGCGCCCTTTGCGATCACACCCAAGTCACCTTGTTGATAAGGGTGGCGCGGGCCTGAGAGTTTGAGCAGTTCAGCATTGGTTGAAGTCGCCATTTTCAGCACCTCGTATGGCGTGTACCAGCGCTGCAATTTGGCAAGGAACGCACCCTGACGTTCGGCCAGTTTGGGATCGAACAGGATATCGGTGCCAAATGCGACTTTCACACCAACATCTTTCGCAGTTTTATAGGTGAAATCTGTGCCGTTGGTGACGTCGATCCATTTCTGCTGGCTGACAGGGTCGTCGAAAGAAAAGCCATCCTCGTCATCCAGAAGAGGCTGCACAGACAACCACACGTCGTTGTCGCGCATCAGTTCCATCGTTTCGCGGCTCATCAAAAAACCATGCTCGATGGACTTAACGCCAGCGGCAACGGCAATTTCCACAGCCTCGTCCGTGAAGACATGAGATGCAACATAAGTGTTGTAGGTGTCGGCCACCTCTACAAAAGCCTCGATTTCGGCCTTGGTGTATTGGCGTACATCCAGAGGATCATAGGTGGATGACACGCCGCCACCGGTGGAAATCTTAAGTTGGGTTGCACCCATGCGCATGATCTCACGCGCGCGTTTGACCACTTCCGGAACACCATCAGCTTGCGCCATCAAACCAACGCTGTACCAGTACCATTGCGAATCCGCGCCGTTCGTCGGAACCGCTTGGTAGGGGCGATAGTCAAAGTGGCCGCCGGTTTGTGTCACGGGTGGGCCGGACGGCAGGATACGGGGGCCTTCGATCTCGCCTGCGTCAATCATCCGTTTTATGGCAAATGAATTGCCGCCAACGTCGCGCACCGTTGTAAAGCCGCGCATTAACGTGCCTTCGGACCCGATGGCACCCCGCACCGCGACCTCAAGAATATCGCCGGTCACAACCACACTCTGCGGATTGCAACAGTAAAGCGTGTGCCAGTGTACGTCGATCAGGCCCGGCATCAACGTGCGCCCGCCGCCATCGATGACGATACCATTGGCGACGGCGAGGGGTTCTGAGGACACATCTGTGATCAGATTGTCGGTTACAACAACATAGGCATTTGTAATCATTTCCTCATTCACACCATCAAACACGTTGACGTTTGTGAACAGTATCGGCCCCCCATCCTGGGAGAGCGCTTGCGAACTGGCTATAGTGAGAAAAATCGACGAAACCGCCGCAAGTTTGGGAAAATGCATTCTAAATTCCTCAGAAAATTCTGTCGGAGAAACCATCCCAGCGGAAGCAAGCTTTTTCAAGGATTCCCTCACTTTTCTGCAAGGTCGGCTTTGTCCGCAATGCAGTCGTTCACGTCGAGTGCAGCGAAGGTCTGCTTCAGAGCCCAGAGCCGACATTGACCGATGTTTTTTACTTGGCTCGTGCAGCACGTCGCGAACAACACAAACTGGACATTGGACATATTGAAGAAAAAAGGCGAGTTAGCGGGCGGAGAGGAAATTTGTCGTAGCACCGAGATCTGACGCGCCGAAAGTATGGACACTCCGCGTGTCTGGATGTAGCGCCAGACAAATCTTTGCCCGGAACCAAAATGACGGAAACGACATATCCAAGCCCTGTCCAATCGCATCGCCATGCCGACATTGCCGTCCATGCGATCGGATTGGTAGCGATCCTGACGGCCGGCGGACTACTTCTTTATAAATCAATCCTCGGCCTTGAACCGAAACTGGTTCTCGCGGTCGCGGTTTACGTACTTTGTACGCTGTCCTCCAACCTAGCATCCGTCGCCTATCACTTTTCCACGTGGCACCACGGGCGCAGACTAATGCGACGCATTGATCACGCCGCGATCTACCCCAGCATTTCGGGTACCTTCACACCCTTTTTCGTCTTGGCAGGCACGAAATGGACGATGGCCTTGCTGTGGATTTGTTGGGTGCTGACAGCCGTGGCCGTCTGGAACAAGATCACGAACGAAACGGTCAAGTCACGATGGTCAACTGCATCCTACCTGGGACTGGGCGCAATTGGGTTGAGTGCCCTTCCTGATCTCACGAATGTACCCATCACGACATTGTGGTGCATCTTGGCTGGGTCCGCCGCCTACGTCATTGGAACGGTGTTTTACGCTCAAAAAACTATGCCTTACCGGTATGCTGTTTGGCACACATGGGTGAATATTGGTGGAGCGCTGATGTTTGCGGGGATATGGATAGCCCTATCCACTCAATGGTAGATTTTGTAGAGGCAGGGAATAACTGCTTCGCAATCGGTATGTTGGATACTGCAGTGGAATAATAGGTCTACTTTGGGCTCATAGGACCTATTATGTCTCACCGCTGAGAACGGCTGCATTAGAGCCCCAAGCTGCCGTTGATCCCCTTTCCGCCTTTCGCACATGCAGCGGACCGCAAACGCGCGTCAAAGCGGACGTTCAAAATCAAGTATCTGATGGTTGGTGAGCGGACAGACCAGCCATCTGCTGTCGCAGTGTTTGCTTGCGCAGAAATTCTTCGCTGTTGCAGCGGGAAACTCTCGGCGTACGGCGGAAATCACCGCATCGATCACCCATTATGCCAAACCAGCTGCTTGGTAATATCGATGGATGCAGCGCTGCACGTGATATGCGATCAAAGCTTGAGGATTAGATGAGATCTCACCAAACTCTAAGCCATTCAAATATTGGGATACGACGGTTTCGGACGCCGGTGTATCGTTGAGATTGGCGATTAATCGGTCCAGAGCCAATGACACTTCAAGGTCCGCCCAGTAATATCTGACGCGGTCGCTGTAACTGAACGTACGCAAAAGAGCGATTTCTTCCTCTGTACCGTGATAATAGTCCCGCCAATGTTCGTCGTTTTCAGTCATCCGCTTGGCGATGGTTTCTTTCAAGCAAGAGGGCGTGTCGGGTGCGATGTGTGCTTCGACTCCGGCGAGAGCAAAGACGGCTTCGCGGAAACGGAATGTCAACTCAGGCCCGACTTTCAGGAAGAAGAAGTGGTTTTGCACCAATGCTGCCAATGCATCTGTGGGTTGGTAGTCAGTAGAATGCGCCTCAAAACTCAGGCCCGGTTCTGCATGAATAGCATCTGCAAGCGGTTTGGCCGCCGCTGGATCAAACGTAAAGACCGACGTATGGCTGAAATCGACGCCGGGCTGTGTCACCACAGAGACAATTCGTTCCCAGGCCGCATCTAGTCCGCGTTTGGAAAACGCCGCGCGGTGCGTGGCGATTGTGTCGTTGAACCGTGGTACGGACGTGACATCGAGGGCATCGGGTTCTTCGGTCTCGCCACCTGGGATCGGGACTTCGGTGCCTATGATATAAACCAACTGCTCGGGGTCCGGCGCATGTTTCTCTGCCTCGACACACAGGTCGGCGGCGCGTTCCGCGATCTGCGCAAACGTGGGAGGCGGTTCATCCCCCAACTGCATTGAGGCATCGAGGTGGATCTTGCGAAATCCCGCCGACACATAAAGCCGTACAAGCTCGCGTGCTTTTTCCATCGCCGCTTCTACCGGTTCTTTGCGCCACGGATTTGGGCCAAGATGGTCACTGCCAAGGACTAATTGGTCCATCGGAACGCTGGCCTCTTTCGCCATCTTGGAAATCCACGCCATGTAGTCAGCGGGCGTCATGCCGGTATATCCACCGTCCTGATTGACTTGATTGCACGTGGCCTCAATGACTGCTGGAAGTCCGGTGCGGGCAGCATAGGCAAGCACGGCACGGATAACGTGCTCATTGGCTGTACAGAAACAAGGAAGGCCTTTGGCATCGCCCGACCGATTGGCTGCAATTAAAGATTTGATATCATTCATAATTGATCTCCGGTGGGGCGCTGGTTCTGAGCGGAAAGAAATGCGGTAATCTCGTCTGGTGATGAGTTGCCTTCCATCGGGCCGCGACGGGTCACGGCAATCGCCCCAGCGGCGTTGGCGCGATGTCCAGCCTCTTTCAAACCAACCCCCTGGGTTACGAGGGCAACGAATGTGCCACAAAAGCAATCTCCTGCACCAGTCGGGTCGAGTTCTTCCACAGCATATCCGACAAAGTCGTGATGTTCGTCCTGACTGGCCACGGTCGCACCCTGCGCTCCACGCTTGATGACAACGATGTCTGCCGTAGAGGCCAGTAAGCGTTCTACCGCAGTGTCCTCGCTCAGGTCAGGAAACAATAGATGCAGGTCGCTGATGCTGGGCATGAGGATATGGCTTTGATCGACAACTTCCCAAACCGCCGCCCGCGCGTCAGCATCTTTCATCAGTTCAGGGCGGGCGTTGGGATCGCAGCTGATCTTTCCGCCTGCATCCTTCACCTGACGGACCGCCTGCATGATTTTCTTGCGCATGAGGGCATTGCCAAGAGACGAGGCAGAGACGTGCAGGGTGACCGGGTGGCTCAACACACTATCCGCGCGGATCGTAAAACCATCGGCGGCGGTATCCGTCAGGTGGAAAATGAAGTCCCGTGATCCGTCCTCGTAGTAGGACACAAAGGCAGTGCCTGTGCTGCGATCATCCAAAACTGAAACACCGCTTGTTCCAACGCCATCGTCGTGTAGCCGCTTGAGCACAGACTGTCCAAAACCGTCATTGCCCACGCCGCCGAACATTTCTGTCGTTGCGCCCATGCGGGCTGCCTGGTCCAAAAAAATGGCAGGGGCACCGCTTGGGTAGGGACCGGAGTAGTCGCCGATCCGCCCAAGCGCGCATCCCTTCGTATGGGATACGAATTCGACCAAAATCTCTCCGATTGTCGCAATGATCTGTGACATTATGTTCTTTCCGGTGATCTGAGAGGGGTTGTCGCCGCGGTTGGCCCTCGCGATCAGATGGATTGATCGCGAGGACGGCTTTTTAACCTGCAATCATCAATTCGACGACTTCGGCGTGGGTGGTTTCAGGAATCTTGCGTTCGCCCGCCAGACGTCCACGCCGCATGACGACAATGCGATCCGACACCTCGAAAATATCCTGGAGGTTATGCGAGATGAAGATAATCGAATGGCCCTGGGACTTAAGGTTTTGGATCAGTTCAAGCACTTTCTTTTGCTCTGGGACGCCTAGGGCAGCTGTCGGTTCATCCATAATGAGTACAGATGCATCCCAATAAACGGCCCGACCGATTGCCACTGTTTGCCTCTGACCACCCGAAAAACCTGCAACCGCTGAATCGAGGCGATCTGTATGAAAATCGAGAGTCTTCATCGTTTTTATGGCAGCATCGGCCATCTGTTTGCGATCGAGGATCGGCAGGAACCCCCACTTCTTGGTTTTCGGTTCCCTACCCAGAAAGATATTCTCTCCAATGGTCAGGTTATCTGCGAGGGCTAGATCCTGATAGATTGTCTCAATTCCGGCCTCGCGCGCGTTTTGCGGGGTCTTGAAGGCCGTCGGTTCTCCGCGAAGGAGCACCTCGCCCCCAGTAGCTGCGTGGACACCCGAGATAACCTTGATGAGCGTGGTTTTTCCCGCTCCATTATCCCCAGCTAGCGCAACACATTCACCGGCATTCAGAGTCAATGAGATGCCATTGAGCGCTTTGACTGGCCCAAAGTGCTTGGTGACGTCTTTAATTTCCAGAACTGGCGTTGCCATTAGCTTGCCCCCCACATTTTACTTTGGAACTGATCGACAAAGACCGAAATTATGATGACGACACCGACGGCAATGAACTGCCAGAAAGGTTCGATGTTGACGTAAACCAGACCGTACTGAATGACCGAGATGACCAGAGCGCCAGCGATAGTACCAGAAATAGTGCCGCTGCCACCGAACAGGCTCGCACCACCAATCACGACGATAGCGATAGAGATCAGCAGCAGAGGTTCACCGGCTTGTGGCGCACCCGCGGAAAAACGGGCTGTGTAGAGCGCCCCAGCGATACCGGCGAACAATCCTGCCAGAGCATAGATCTTGATCGTCAGTTTGCGTGTATTGATCCCCGCGCGGTCTGCTGCAGCTTTGTTGGCCCCCATAGCATAGGTGTGCTGGCCAAATTTGGTCTGGCTCAGAACGTAATGCGCGACCAAACACAACCCACCGACAATGAATACCAGTACGGGTATTCCCATTAGAGAGCCGTTGCCCAAGAACTTCATCGTCTCGTTCGAAACAGCGACGGTCATGCCGCCTGCGAATAAGAAGGCGGCACCGCGTGTCACGCCATACATTCCCAAGGTCCCGATAAAGGGCGGAATGCCAAGTGCCGCAACAAGCCAACCGTTTACAATACCCGGTATGACGGCAACCAAACTGGCAAATCCAATGCCTAAAATTGCCGCGAGACCGTGTGGCATTCCGATTTCGCCGAAGTAACCCACTGCATGCGCTGAAACGACTGCCGCGAGTCCCATGATAAAGCCAACCGACAGATCAATTCCCGCTGAAATGATGACGAAGGTTTGACCCAGTGCGAGAAGCAAGGGCACCGCCGCAAAAACTGCTAGAGAACGCAAGTTGTAGGAGTTCGCCATAAAGCTTCGGCCATAGGCAGTCTGAGACCACACTTCAAAAACAATGATGAGAAAGATCAGAAAAACCCAAGCACGTAGCTTGGTCAGTAGTTGCAAGGTTGTGGTGTTGGACATGACTGCACCCTTGAGTCAAAGATTGCGTGATCGATTAAACAAGAATTCATCGATGTGAGATTTGGGTGCCCGGCCTAGGGAGGACACGGGCACCCAGATGACCCGTTATTCGCTATAAAGGTAGCGGTTAACTTCTGGGTCATCGATATTGTCACCGGTCATAACGGTGAAGCCGGTGCCGATAGCAGTTGGTGTGGGATTACCCGTCACGACCGCATAGGCCGCCATCACACCGAAATAGCCTATCTCGGCAGGGTGTTGTGCAATTGTCATTTCCAAAGTGCCGTCCTTCAATTGGTCGACAATGGACTCAGGGGCATCAAAACCTGCGATCTTGACTTCACCTGCAACGCCAGCCTGCTCAGCACCGTTGGCCGCACCTACGGCCGAGAACAGGTTTGCGCCGAACACTCCGGCCAGATCAGGCTGGCGACCAAGGACTGCCTGAAACTGAGCTGCGGCCTTGTTTGGGTCTTGGTCGTTATACTGGGTCTCGAGAACCGTGATGTTTGGATAGTTCGCGATTTCCATGCGGAAACCTTCTTCGCGCTGGTCCAACGTCGATACGCCAGGCTTCAGGCTTGCGACATAGACAGATCCGGTCTCATTAATTGCAGCAGCCAAGGCGCGTGCGGCCATCTGACCACCCAGCAAGTTGTCGGATGCAACATAGGACATTGGGAAATCTGCATCGCCCGCTCCGGTCTGATAGATCCCGTCACCAATGAAAGTGTCGACCGTGATTACCGCAATTCCGGCTTCTTCGGCCCGACGCAGCGGTTCAATCAGCTGATCCTTGTCGTTAGGCGCAATCAGGATAGCATCTGGCTGGCGCGCGATAATGGCATCCAGTACCGGTACCTGCAAGCCGACGTTCCATTCTGCAGCGCCTTGATAGATGAGTTCCGCACCTACGGCTTCTGCTGCAGCTTCGGCACCTTTGCGCATCGTGATGTAGAACGCATCTGCGGTCAGGCCGGGGATAAGTGCAATGGTCACGTCTTCTTGGGCTTGAGCGGCGGACGTCAGTGCGATGAGGCTGATGGCACCAGCACCGAGTGCTGCACGCGCTTTGCGTAGGATATTCATTGGTTTCCTCCCAATTGAATGTTTGAACCGAGGGGATCTCGGGTACGTCAGCCTAACCTTGAAACGATACGCATGTCTAGTTTTAATAAGTCTTAAGTATCCGCACAATATTCCTTTACATGTCGCAGGCGAAATAGCATATTTTTCAGGTACTTGTTGAGTTAACAGGTCAAATCCAGGTCTGCTCTACAATACAGAGCAACCGCTATTTTTCGTGAAGTGTCCCGTTAACTAACGCCTCAAGTCAAACGAGGCCTGGGAAATTCTATTCGCAGAATCGGCAATTTTCTCGCCCGCGCAGCGCATGAGTCAGTGGTTTCACCCGCCGCCCCCTTTACCTTAGGCACCAAGCTGCCGTGGCAATGTGTCAGGCAGAATCCCGCAAGACCAGAAGCGCTTTCAGAAGGGTTGACCCACCGTCTTCAGTAACTGAATCAGGCATGAGAGCACGTTTCATAACCAGCTCAAATGCTGTCTTCCCCATGAGTTCTGCATCCTGTGCAACTGTCGTCAGTGCCGGCCACAGGTATTGGCTCAAAGGGTGATCGTCGTGTCCGGCAATTCGAAACGTTGGCATCTTGTCATATTCGGCAGTGAATAGCCCGGCTTCGTTCGCCGCGCGCATTCCACCCATCGCTAAGCGATCGTTGGCGCATAGGATAGATGCATCACGATATCTGCTTTCCGCAAACTCTTTCTTCATTCTCGCATAGGCATATGCCTCGAAGTCCCATCGGGAAATATCATCTGGCTTGGAAATTATTTTGGGGCAGTGACCCAGTTCAGTCATGCGCTGCGCATAGACTCTCGCACGTTGTGACGCGTTCTGGTTGGAAATAGGCATGTCAAGAAAGACCGGTGGCGTTCCTGTACGACACAAATAGTCCACAAGCAGGCCAATGCTTTGAAAATTGTCTGTGCCGACAAAGGGGATATCTGAGCTTTTTCCAGTCAAGTCTGAGTCCACAAACACAAGGGGAAGCTCTTGATTGACGCGGTTAATCATCTCCACATCGCTATTGGAACCGATGGGGGCAATGATGACCCCCGCAGCATTCATCGATTTCAACGTTTCCAGCGATTTGGTCTCATCGCGACGGCTGCTGTTCGAAATCTGAACAATGACATTGTAGTCTTGTTGTCGCGCGGCATTTTCGATCACTTCGACAAGACTCATGTAATACACATCCGAAAAGTGCGGTATGATGACACCGATCAATTTTGTTCTTTGGCGGTTCAAGTTGCGCGCGAAGAAGTTTGGGACGTAGTCGACCGCTTCAAGCGCGTCCTCAATCCTCTTCTTGGTCGAGTGGCGAACGCTATTCGGATCTTGAAAGTATTTGGACACCGTCGCTCTCGACATGCCAAGTGCCTTTGAAAGATCCGCCATAGTTCTTATTTTCTTGTTCTCTTCCATGGCATTCCGCTTTCATAAAGTGCACGCGACTAGATTGATTAACGCTAATGCAGAGAAGGTACGCTCCGAATGAATAAAAAGACAAGACTTGCGTCTAATTTAGAGATCGCAATATCTTGATAGGCCCCCTAGGAGACGTAAGCTGCAAACAACTCACTGATCCTCCAGTGAGGACTCATAGAACAGCGCAGCTTACGCATCCTGCTTCGGTCCCATCATCGCTCAATCTCCCACTCAATGAGGTAATTGAATCTGGGAATACGCACCCGCTCATGGAAGACTTTCGATACTATCTCCGCGAACAGATGTGAATTCGACACGTGATCCATGCTGCGAGTCGCACGAATAGTCGGTTTTCACGCTGCGCAGCGGCACAGAATTTCTCGCTCGTGCCGCATTTCCCACGCTACGAGTACGCGCAGCAAGATTTGGACACTTCTGCTCTGGGCTCGAACCGAACCACAGCTGCGGGGCGAATGTAGGTCCGGATCGGATTGGCGAACGGCATGTGTCGCTCGCCAACAATGTTCAAATGTCGATTTGCTCAGCGATGCTCAAAGCATCTTCAAGTTCGACGCCGAGGTATCTGACAGTGCTGTCAACCTTGGTATGTCCGAGCAGAAGTTGAACCGCTCTGAGATTTCCGGTTTTGCGGTATATCTCCGCTGCTTTGGTCCGGCGCAGCGAATGGGTGCCGTATCCGCTGGGCTCCAGCCCGATCGCCGCCACCCAATCCCGCACAAGCCGGCCATATTGGCGCGTTGAGATATGCGGGCGGTCGTGAAACCGGCTGGGAAACATGAAGCGGCAGCCGAACATTTCCGGCGATTTGACCCACGCGGCAATGGTGTCCCGTGTGTTTTCAGAGAGTTCAAACTGGACGGGCCGTTGGGTTTTGCTCTGAATCACGGAGACCCTTTCGCGGACGTGATCATCCCTCACCAGATCAGAAACGGCCAGCTTTACCAAATCGCAACCGCGAAGCTTGCTATCAATTGCTACGTTGAACAGCGCAAGATCGCGCAGATTGCGTGCCAGTTCGAGCCGCGCACGGATCGCCCAGACCTGTTTTGGCAACAGAGGCCTTTTCTGGCCAATGATCCGTCCTTTGTTCCAGGCTCTGCGTTTTGGGGTGATGGCGGGTAGTTGGACTCTCGGCATAATATGCCCTCCAATCCTCCCTCCAGGCCCAGACTTCAACACTGCGTTGACGGCTGGTTCTACCATCTTTGTGAACGGCAGGTCGCAGGAAGCCGTCGATCAGCAAATTGCTGCACGGGCAGTCGGCGGCGAAGAGCCCTTTTACCAGATACTGCATCGCACACGAACGTCAGCTGTCGGCTTCTTCGGCCAACCGTCTGACCAACACCAAGGTCAGTATCATTGCAGTGAAAAGAAACACCGCGCCAACAATCCATGCGGCAGGTGTAGAGTAAATTTCAGCGACAGTTCCGGCCAAAACCAGACCCAATGCGGCCCCCAACTGTTGTATCAGTGATCTCAGAGATAACATGGTCGACCGCTGACAATCTTCTACACAGCGATGCAGAATGCTGCTGGCCGGCGTTTCGCTGACACCAAGGATTACTGAATACAGGACGAATACTGTCACAAAGCCGATGATACCGCCCTGCAACGCCAATGCGATTTGAACGCCTGCCAAGCAAGCAAAGGTCGCGGCCAGCGTCATGGCGTGCCGCCGCTTGAAGATCCGGCTGATGTGAGGCGACAGAGATGCGCCGGAAGCGATAGCGAAGAAATAGGTCGCAGTGACGACACCGATGACGGTGTTTGCGTAGCCCTCATCTAACATGGGTTTTGCATGGGTCGGCCAGATCACCTCGACTGGGTTGGTTGCCATCAGAAAGAACGCCAACGCTGCCAGAAGTATCGACAGGGCGGGATGTTTAAGAGCCAAAAGGCCCGCGTCCTTTATCACCGATGGGACATTAGCGAAGCCGTGCATGAGAGCCGTGACGTTCATCGCGCGCGGTTTTTCGACAATGGCTAACATCGTGAAAACAAACACGCCCAACATCACACCGAAGCTTGCCAGGTAGGACACATCATAGATGCTGAACCCAAGGTTTTCTGCGACCTCACCCAAAATATCGGGCAGAAGCCCCCCCAAGACGGCGCCAAAGGCCAACCCTACAGCGTTAGCCCATTGCGCTTTGGCCAGTGCGGGCTGGACATCCACATTAGGCGCGGTGGCCTTGAAAGTTTCGACGAACCACGCATCAAGCGTGCCCGATCGAAGCGCGCGTCCAAAACCGATGAATGCAAATGAAAGCGCCAGAACATAGAAATCACTCGTCGAGAGAAAAAGCACGAGCGAAATCAAACTGGCGACGACGGCCGTCAAAAAGACCGGCTTACGGCCAATGCTGTCTGCGAGGCCACCGAACGGCAGCTCCATCGCCATCGTCGTCAGAGAGTAGACTCCGAAGAGAAGCGAGATCTGAAAGAGGTCCATGCCACGGTCGGTCAATGCAAGTGCAACAACGGCGACTGTCAGTCCCATCGCAAAACGGTCAAGGAACTGCTGTATCTGATACACGCGAATGTGCCGTCGCGCTGACTCATTCAGTGCTGCAAAAGAGAACTCTATTTCGGTCGCCATTTTTGCAGCATCCTCGTTGCTGTCGATATGTACAATACTTCAGGCGAGCCGGAACCTACTTCACACAACAAAGCTGCAGTTCGAACAGGCACAACGAACGGTCGCAATGTCCGCAATCTGTAAATTCGACCACCGATCCTCGCTGCAGCCTGCATGAACGACCGGTTTTCCCGTTGCGCGGCGGCATCGGGTTTTACGCCCACGCAGCATTTCTTGCGCTGCGAGCGCACGCAGCGAGAAATTGACACTTCCGCAATGGGCTCGCAACCGTCGTTCTCTGCGGATTTCATCGATTGGTGATAAGAGCCCGAAGCGGACGTCTTCAGCACGCTTTCTTTGCTAAGATTTGACGTCGAAAACGATGGGTTAGCGCTGTTCGAAACTGGACTCTATCACACCATCATTGCCAATGCAGCTTCTGGTTCATCACTTGACCGCATGGGTAAGAAAGGGTTCGATTCAGAGAACAACCACTTGGGGAATTTTATTAAAAAGCATTTATTTTTGAGTGAACCACGCAGGAAAGTTGACGCTAGGTAAGACTTTGTAATTCTTAAGCAATTCATGCATTTTTAGCTTCAAAAACAAATACTTCAGAAACGAACGGCAAAGGCCTAAGCCAACTAGAGCAGTTTAATTCCGCGCCAAGACGTCCAAATAGCCACCAGCCCTTGAACTTCAACCGTGTCTGCGCGGGCGTGAGTTTCGCCCGTGAGGCCCCTATTCAAACAGGATGGTCCCCATGAATTTTCTTCTGCGTGGTAGCCTGGTTACTCAAATCACCATCGGTCTTGTCGCCGGCGTTCTGCTTGCCACCCTTTGGCCTACTGCCGGGTCAGCGGTCGGCCTGCTTGGCGACTTCTTCGTCGATGCATTGAAAGCTGTTGCACCAGTTCTGGTGCTGATCCTGGTTTGCGCTGCGATCACAAACCACAAAAAAGGCAGCGAGGCGCGTATGGGCCCCGTGGTGCTTTTGTATATAGTCGGAACCTTCGCAGCTGCACTGGTTGCGGTTTCAGCCAGCTACATGTTTCCGGTTACTCTGCATTTGACAGGTACGCCCGAGCTTTTGGATGCTCCGGACGGTTTAGCTGAGGTTGTCAAAAATATCCTGCTGAAAATCGTGGACAATCCGGTGAATGCTTTGGCAACCGCTAACTATATCGGCATTCTAGCTTGGGCCGTAGGTCTGGGACTTGTTTTCCGTCACGCCAGCGACACGACCAAGACCTTGATGTCGGATCTGGACGGCGCGATTACCAAGATCGTCGCAGCGATAATCCGGGTGGCTCCAATCGGCATCTTTGGTATCGTGGCTTCGACGATTGCTGAGACCGGCATTGAAACACTTGCAAGCTATGGCCAACTGCTGGCGTTATTGCTTGGCTGCATGATTTTCATGGCGTTGGTTGTGAATCCGCTGATCGTGTTTCTGCGCATTCGCAAGAATCCATATCCGTTGGTTTTCACGTGCCTGAAAGAGTCCGGTATTACCGCTTTCTTCATGCGCAGCTCGGCCGCCAATATTCCGGTAAACATGGAACTTTGCCGCCGTATGGATTTGGATGAAGAGACTTACTCAGTCACTATCCCAATCGGTGCTACGATCAACATGGCCGGTGCTGCGATAACCATCACAGTCATGACGCTGGCAACCGTTCATACGATGGGAATTCAGGTTGATTTCGTCTCGGCTGTTTTCCTGAGCATCATTGCTTCGATCGCTGCCACTGGCGCTTCGGGCGTAGCAGGTGGTTCACTGTTGCTGATCCCAATGGCCGCCAGCTTGTTTGGCATCGACAATGCAACGGCTATGCAAGTGGTGAGCATCGGCTTCATAATCGGCGTGCTGCAAGATTCTGCAGAAACCGGTTTGAACTCATCGACTGACGTTTTGTTCACCGCGGCGGGATCGTTTCAACAAGGTGACCCTTACCCACGCAAATTGCCTGTGGCACAGCCCGCCGCTTAGCCACTACGTAAATCACTTCAACCGCTGGCACTAGTCATCGGTTGAAGGACAGATTGGTTCCGCGATCTGTGAGTTCGTAACCATGTTAATTTGCAGTAACAGCGAAGGTCCGCAAAGTGGGCTGCGACCGCAGCATGGAGGTTGGCTGCTGGATGTCGGCTATGGGCCGGGAATACGGGGCAGGGGCTTATGCTGGACTGCTCCGAAGTCGGTTTGAGCCCCTAGGCTGCCGTTACCCCCTTCCGCCTTTCGCACATGCAGAGAACCGCAAACGCGCGAAAGCGGACGTTCAAAATCAAGTATCTGAAGGTTGGTGAGCGGACTTTGCAGCCGATGTCGCCAGACCGGTCATTGAAGGCCAGCGTGAGAGTTTGAATTCAGACCGACCTTTCGCTGCAACAAGGACCGACCGTCAAGGAGCGGAAATAGCCGTCATTGCTCTCTTGCGCTGCGGCCAAAAGTGTCTCACTATCTCGATTATGTTGATCGAACGCGCGAACCCTACGAGCTATTACCTCCGTTATTGAACGGAGCGGTCAGTTTATTCAGACAGATGATGCCGCCACAGAGCGGCATTTTTCATTTTGCCTCTGTGGTAATAACGGGAGACTAAAATGGAAAAATCAACCCCCAACCATACCGTAAGGATACGTGATGCAAACCAGGCCAACTTGCCCAATCTCAAGAGAATGGTGGAAGCATTGGCCAAACATCATGATGATGTTCCTCAGATCACTATTGAAACTTTAGAAAGGGACATTTTCGACGTTTTTCCCTGGATTTACGTTATTGTTGCAGAGGTCAATGGGAGGGCCGTTGGATATGCAGCACTTTGTCCACTCATAAAGCTGCAAGTGGGTGTCAGGGGCATTGATATGCACCATCTATTTGTTGAGGCTGATTTTCGTGGATGCGGTATTGGAAAACAACTCATTGAAGGCGCAATGCAAAAGGCGCGAGAGCTTTCCTGCGCGCAAATGTCTATTGGCACCCATCCGGACAATTTGAATGCCCAAGCCGCCTACTTAGCTTGTGGGTTTGAGCGGCGAGACAGCTCAAATCCAAAGTTTTACATCGCGCTATGAGCCTGAATGCTGCGCCGCAGTAGCTGTCAATAATGGCACTGTCCGTCGTCGGAGTTTTTGGAACCAAGAGCGGCGTAAACTAAGAGAGTGTTCGGCTCATCTGGTTTGTGTGATTATGCTGCGCGCTGGCTGTGATGCAAGCGTCGCGCTTCGAACGTCTTCTGTTTGATCCTTTCTCGTTGTTCCAGAATGGCTTGGTCACGCCCGAAGTAGACATCGGCGGGTGTGACGTTATTTAGGCTCTCGTGATATCGCTGATGGTTGTAGTGATCGACGAAGGCTTCGATCTGGGCCTCGAGATCACCTGGCAGGAAGTAGTTTTCCAATAAGATGCGGTTCTTCAAGGTTTGATGCCATCGTTCGATTTTACCTTGGGTCTGCGGATGATACGGCGCACCACGACTGTGTTTCATGCCTTTGTCCTTCAACCATTCAGCCAAATCGCCAGAGACATAACTTGAGCCGTTGTCACTGAGCAGTCTTGGTTTGTGGACGACATGGACCTGATCACAGCCGGAGGCCTGCAAGGCTAAATCGAGGGTGTCTGTCACATCCTCAGCCCGCATGTTCGTGCAGAGTTTCCATGAGATGATGTAGCGGCTGTAATCGTCCAGAATTGTGCTGAGATAAAACCAGCCCCAACCCAGAACCTTGAGATAGGTAAAGTCGGTCTGCCCGCTGCCCGGCAGTCGCCGCTTGCGGCGATGAGAGGGGGAGCTGGTTGATGGCTGTTGTCTTATGCTCAAACTCATTCGCGGCTTTCAGCACGATGAAGGCAGGGCTGGTGATCAGGTCATGCGCCTTGAGCGTGCGATACACCGTAGATTCCGACACAAAGTAGCGCTCTTGATCGGTGAACGTGACGGCCAGCTCGCGCGGCGACAGCTCCGTCTCTTTCAGAGCGAGATCCACAACCTTGCGCTTCACTTCGGTGGGCACCCGGTTCCAGACATGAATTGGCTTTGGTGATTGATCATGCAAACCAGCCTCACCGCGCTGCAGATACCGATCATACCAGCGGTAGAATGTGGTACGGGGGATACCCAGCTTGGCCAATGTCCGGCGTGCCGAAAGATGGCTCTCTTCGACCAACCGAATGATCTCTAGCTTCTCAGATGCGGGGTATCTCATTTGTCGTCGCCCCCATCCCCGACCATGCTATTTTTGAGCAGCCGAAGTTCAAGCGTTTGCTCTGCCACAACCTCCTTCAGGTCACGAGCCTCGCGGCGTAGGTCTTTGACTTCGTCAGTCGTCGCAGCACGGGCCGTGTCACCCGCCAGGCGCCGTTTGCCAGCTTCCATGAAGTCCTTGGACCACTTGTAGTAGACGCCTTGCGAAATCCCTTCACGGCGGCATAGCTCAGCAATGCTGTACTCGCCACGCAGCCCGTCCAGCACGATCCTGATCTTCTCTTCGGACGAATACTGTTTGCGCGTGGCACGCTTGATGTCTTTGACGACCTTCTCGCCAGGGCTCTTCGTTTTCTTCCTCATGTCCCACTCCTCAGTGGTTACGATGAGCCAGAAACTCTCCCATATCAAATGCAGCTATTTGGACCCATAGGTGCTGACGTCAGACAATGCCTTTACGCCTGAACAATCTGACTTGCCAAGACAAAGGTAGACCAGATGGATACATTTGAATTTTTTGCATTTCTGATCGCGGCCATTGCGCTTTTGGGTTCACCCGGCCCTGCCATTGCGGCTCTTCTTGCAGTGGGTCGAGCGCATGGATGGCGCAAAAGCCTTGGGTTCTTTTGGGGGCTGCAATTTGGTTTGGCCAGCGCGGCTGGCCTGACCATCCTGGGTCTCTTTACATTGATCAGCGCATTTCCGTGGGCATTGACTGCGATGTCAGTCGCAGCAACAACTTATCTACTCTACTTGGCTTTCAAAATCGCAACTTCTCCGGTTGGCGACGCAGGGCATGAAATCAAACTATCACCTACACCTTTCGCTGGCGGCTTGCTTGGAGTGTCAAGCCCCAAAGCATATGCAGCTTTCGCATCCTTGTTCGCGTCTTTTCAGATCTTTGAGAGCAATCAGAATTGGGATGGCATGGTCAAATGGCTGGGCGTGTTTGCGGTAATGGGCGTCATGGACGCTATATGGCTACTTGCCGGGCATAAAATAGGACAACTGAACCTGTCAGTCAGGTCAGAAAAAGTGATGAACTACGTCCTCGCTGGAGCCATTGTGCTGACTGCTATTCTCGCTCTCATCTAGCGATCGCAGTCATGGCGTCTGACGCGCATCTTCTGCGGATCGCGCCCGCTTGCACCGGGAAACCATGATGGTTGATCGCTGGCTTCAGAATTTCATCACGCAGGACTCAGAGCTGTTTGTTAAGGACCACCTGGGCGAACCTGCGTTTTCGGTCGTCGATTGGCGCTTGGAAATCTCCGGGCTAGTTACAACGGCGCACAGCTTTTCGCTGCTTGGCCTGAGGGGCCTTCCCCAAACAGAGTTAGTCGGATTTCACAAATGCGCAGGCAGCCCCATCAACCCAGATAGGCCGACACCGCATGAAATTGGCAATGTCGTCGGGAAAGGTGTCACTTTGAGGCATCTGATTGATCTATGCCAAATGGAACAAGGGGCTTCGCATGTCTGGATGACTGGCGCCGATCATGGGTCATACCGCGGCTCATCTCCTCAATATTATTCGAAAGACTTACCCCTATCCAAAGCGGTGTCTGATGGAGTCATCATCGCCACCGAGATGAACCACGAACCTCTGACGAAGACGCGTGGCGGACCAGCTCGGTTGGTTGTTCCTGGATACTACGCGACCAATTCCGTCAAATGGCTCACATCAATCCAGCTTCAAGTCGAGCGATCCACCGGCGTCTTCGCCACCAAATACTACAACGACAAATTGCCAACGGAGAACGGACAAAGACGAATTGTGCCGGTGTGGGGTGTGAAACCCGACTCTGTGATTGTGGATGTCTCAGACACGGGTGTTTGATCCGTGTCAGGCCTTAACGTCCCTCGAAATGGACCCACCCACCTCTGGGCATGCCAACACTTTGGATCGGGCCCCGCATACTGGACAAGTCCGCTTGAAGGGCGCGCCCTTCCTGCGTCCTTGACTACTCTGCAGCACCCATCCGCCACGGACAGAGATTGTTCGCCCCGTCGCCACTCGGCGGTTATGGGCCGACCACGTCTCAGTAGCTAGCGGGGCAAGGGGCTTTGTTGCAACGGCACCGAGGTCAGCTCCGAGCCCAAGTTACCAGTTGGCCTCGTGTCGCAGATTGAACTGTAGAATGCCGACGACGCCGTCCAATTCGGCGCAAATCGAGCTCAAGAAAGTCAACCAGTTTCACCCTTTTTCATTCCTTCAATAGTTTGCTATTTTGCTCTGAAGAGAGGAAGATATGGCGAAATCCGTTGGTGATTGGCTGAAGGAACTCGAACTTGGCGCGTACGAACAGGCGTTCGAGGAAAACCAGCTATTAATGGAACATCTGCCGGACCTGTCTGAACATGACCTAAAAGAACTGGGTGTCTCTGCCATGGGGCATCGCAAGACACTGATGCGAGCCATCGCGGCCCTGTCCAACGAAAACGCTGAGGCAGCAAGCGTAAATCCGTCCATGACAGCATCATCCGACGATTCAAAGTATGCAGAACGCCGCCAACTGACGGTGATGTTCGTTGATCTAGTGGGCTCGACGGCGCTGTCAGGTGAACTCGATCCCGAAGAAATGCGCGAAGCGATAACCATCTTTCAAAACACAGTTGCCGGGGTGGTGACGCGTTACGATGGCCACATCGCCAAATATATGGGGGATGGCGTACTATGTTATTTTGGTTGGCCTCGTGCCCACGAAGATGACGCCGAACGTGCTGTTCGAGCAGGGCTAGCAATCATGCTGGCTCTCAAAGGGCTAACAGCAGCAAATGGTCAGGCACTAGTGGCGCGTTCGGGCGTGGCTACTGGCTTGGTGGTAGTCGGCGATCTGGTAGGGGAAGGTGCGGCTCAAGAAGAAGCCGTGGTAGGAGAAACGCCTAACCTTGCCTCAAGATTGCAGTCTTTGGCTGAACCAGGTCAGGTAATTTTGGCGGACTCCACACGTCAGCTGGTCGGGAGCGTCTTTAATTTCATCGACTTAGGCGAGCATGAACTGAGAGGCATTGCCGGCC
Organism: Ruegeria sp. CDSB113; assembly: GCF_059611045.1. Classification (NCBI taxonomy): domain Bacteria; kingdom Pseudomonadati; phylum Pseudomonadota; class Alphaproteobacteria; order Rhodobacterales; family Roseobacteraceae; genus Ruegeria; species Ruegeria sp. CDSB113. The sequence continues at coordinate 146,239 of NZ_JBXWOU010000006.1, read as the reverse complement.
TTACAAAGGCATTTACGGCGCTCGGTGAGCACGTTGCGGAAACTCGTTTTGCTGCCCGGCAATCAAAACAACAGTATTCGCTTGTTGGCCGCAAACAAGAACTAGCCCTACTTCAGGACCGATGGCTTCAGGCAAAGGCCGGCGAAGGTCAAATGGTTCTTCTTTCTGGTGAAGCAGGAATCGGAAAATCCCGCATTGTGAGTGACCTGATTGATGCTTTGTCACAGGAAGATTACGTGCGTATCATTTATCAATGTTCGCCTTATCACAGCGACTCTGCACTCTATCCAGCGGTACAGCAACTGACCCATGGGGCAGGTATAGCCAACAGTGATGGCCCCGACACGAAATTGAACAAACTGGAGGCGTTGCTTGCAAAATCTTCGAGTGATGTTTCCGATGCTGCCCCGATAATTGCCAATTTGCTGGGTATCGAAGCTGATGGCCGCTATGGACCAGTGGCTCTTTCACCTCCACAACTTCGGGCAAAGACATTTGAGGTCCTGATCAATCAGCTCTTTGGATTGAGCCGAACTGCACCCGTGTTGTTTCTGCTGGAGGACGCCCACTGGATTGATCCGACAACCCTGGAACTGGTTGAACAAACGGTATCCCGAATTGAACACTTACCGGTGTTAATTCTGATAACTGCGCGCCCGACATTTTCCCATCCGATTACGGGGCACCCCATCGCGACACGCCTGACCTTGAACCGTGTGGGCCGCGAGCAGACCCTGGCCATAGTCAACAACATAACCGGTGGTAAAATTTTGCCCCCGACCGTGCTTAAAGAAATCGTGGCTGGAACTGATGGCGTTCCGCTGTTTGTCGAAGAGTTGTGTAAGACATTGCTTGAATCAGGAATGCTCCGCGAAACCGAAACCGCCTTCGAGCTGACAGGTTCTCTCGAGAATTTAGAAATCCCCAGTTCACTGCACGATTCACTCATGGCCCGGCTGGATCGCCTCCAACCGGTCAAGGAAGTGGCCCAGATGGCCTCGTGCATTGGTCGCGAGTTTTCGTTTGAGTTGCTTGCTTCGCTTTCGCCGTTGTCCCAAGACAAACTGAGGGACGCTCTCGAAAAACTCATCTCGGCTGAATTGCTTTTCCGCCGCGGTACGCCACCGTCGGAAAGCTACATATTTAAGCATGCACTGGTCCGGGATGCAGCCTATGAAAGCCTGTTAAAGTCGAAGCGCAAAAACTATCACGCCGATCTTGTCAATGTGTTGCATGAAGAAGCGGGACCTGCACCCGAGATCATTGCTCATCACGCTACACAGGCAGGATTGATAGATCAGGCCGCGGCCAGTTGGCTGATGGCCGGACGACTGGCTATCAGTTCTTGCGCTTTTAGCGAAGCAATCGCGAATCTGGAAAACGGCCTGGAGGTTTTGGCCGGCCAAACCGACTCTCCTGAACGCCTGAACTTCCTGATTGAATTTCATTCAGCTTTGGGGGTGGCGACAATTTCATCGCTTGGTTATGGCTCTCCTGAGGTTCAGCAGCATTTCGAACGCGTATTGGACCTCAGTCAGAAAACAGGGGATTCTTCAAAGCAATTCATCGCCCTACACGGTTTATGGTGGTATTCTTTTACAGCCCAATCTGTCGAAAGAGCCCGAGAATTGGGTTTTGAACTGCTTTCCCTCGCCAAGCAATCTCAAAGGAATGACTGGGAAATCATGGCTTACCGTGCGTGTGGCTACGGGAGCTGGCTATCCGGTGACTTTGCGTCGGGATTGGAGACTTATAGGCATGGGGCATCACTGTCAGATTCCTCCGCTCAGGAAGAATTGGCATCGCGCTTTGGTGGAGCAGCGCCGGGAATTGCTCTCAACGCAGTGGGAGCCCATTGCCTTTGGAGCCTTGGCTGGCCCGATCAAGCGTTGGAAGTTGCGCAACGCAATTTGGCATTGCTACAAACATTAAATCATGAAGTCAGCGAGTGCTTTGCCTACATTGTTCTAGGCCAGATCAATCAACAACGCGGTTCAGTTCTGGAAGTGAACCGGTATGCGGAACAAGTATTAAATGTTGCCGAAAGCCTTTCGTTTCCACTCTATGCGGGCTGGGGGAAACCTCTGTTAGGATGGGCCAAATTTAAAGAAGATGCCAATGCAGATAGTATATCAATGATCCAGGAAGGTATTCAGCTCTCAGACAATACGGGCACCATTGTTCTGGGAAGTAACTGGCGGGGTTTACTGGCTGAAACCTGTCTTGAATTTGGAGAGTTCGATTTATGTGGGAAAGCGCTGGATGAAGCCGAAGCCCTTCAGTTAAAATTGGGTGAAGGGTTATGGGCCGCCGAAATTTCACGGCTGCGGGGAAGTTTATATCTGGCCAACAGCGACACTCAGCTTGGTGAGCGGTGTTACCAAAAGGCAATAGCAATAGCGCAGGAGCAAAAGGCAAAGTCCTGGGAACTGCGTGCCTCGACCTCCTTGTCACGTCTGTGGGCAGAGGCCGGAGACCGCCAGAAGGCCAGGGATTTGCTGGAGCCTTTGTATAACTGGTTCAGTGAAGGATTCGACACAGTCGATTTGAGAGAAGCTCGTCAGCTTCTTCATGAACTTGGATAGGCAAATTTGTCCCGCTTGATGCCACGCGACTAGTTTACAAAATTGAGGGCTCTTACTGGCTAACAGTGTCGGTAATACTTCGACATGATCCGTTGCCGGCATTGCGCAGAAAGTGGGCTCCGCAATTTCGCCGTGGATTGCACAGCCTACCACAACGATTGCGCGGTGGCGGGCTTTGCAAGCATCAATAAATACAAATTTCAAAAGAGCGGCAGGTGGGAAACAAATTGTGATTAGAAATTAAACAATTACGGACTAATTTTGTGGTAGACTAGAATGAATTTAGCGCGCTGGGACGAAGGAGTACGAAACCAAGAGGAACTTTGTAGATGGAGATTTTCGAGCAGTTTGCGGAAGAGTATGGGCGGACCAAGCTCATCGAAATGACATTGCAGGATTATTTGCTGGAATGTCGTGAAGACCCGACAATGCGGGCTACCGCCGCTGAGCGGATGGTCGCCGCGATTGGCGAGCCAGAGCTTATCGATACCAGTCAGGACGCTCGGCTCAGTCGCATATTTCTTAACCGGACAATCAAGCAATACAAACCTTTCCAGGACATATATGGCGTCGAGGAAACCATTGAGCGCATCGTTGGCTTTTTCCGCCATGCCAGCCAGGGTCTCGAGGAGCGCAAGCAAATCCTCTATCTTCTGGGACCCGTCGGCGGGGGCAAGTCAACGCTTGCCGAGATTCTCAAAAACCTGATGGAGCGGCAGCCGATCTATGTGCTGCGGGCAGGTGACGAGATCAGCCCAATCTTTGAATCTCCTCTTGGCCTATTCGACCGCGTGCGGATGGGGGATCTGCTGGAGAATAAATACAACATCCCCAAACGGCTGTTGAACGGATTGATTTCGCCTTGGGCGGTCAAGCGCCTGCAGGAGTACGAGGGCGATATCTCCAGATTTTCAGTTGTAAAACTCTACCCGTCGAAACTGCGCCAGATTTGTGTCGCGAAGACTGAACCGGGTGATGAAAACAACCAAGACATTTCTTCGCTTGTCGGGAAGCTCGACATACGCAAGTTGGAAGAATTCAGCCAAAACGATCCAGACGCTTATTCCTATTCCGGTGCTCTAAACCGCACCACGCAGGGTTTGATGGAATTCGTGGAGATGTTCAAGGCGCCGATCAAGGTGTTGCATCCCCTGCTGACCGCCACGCAGGAGGGGTCGTATGCGGGGACAGAGAACATCGGTGCCTTCCCCTTCCAGGGTGTGATTGTTGCGCATTCGAACGAAGCAGAGTGGCAGCAGTTCAAAAACAACAAGAACAACGAGGCCTTTTTGGACCGGATCAGCTTGGTCAAGGTTCCCTATTGCCTGCGTGCCTCGGATGAAACCCGCATTTACGAGAAGCTGCTTGAGGAAAGCAGCCTGGGTGAATCTCCCTGCGCACCGGAAACGTTGTCCATCCTGAGCCAGTTCAGTGTTTTGACACGCCTGAAAGAGCATGAAAATTCGCCGGCTTTTTCCAAGCTCCGCGTTTATGACGGTGAAACACTGAAGGATACCGATCCCAAAGCGCGGTCAGTGCAAGAATATCGGGATGCGGCCGGGGTGGACGAGGGGATGACCGGCACATCCACCCGCTTTGCGTTCAAGGTGCTGTCCGAGAGCTTCAATCACGACACCGAGGAAGTGGGTGCCGATCCGGTTCATCTGCTCTATGTTCTTGAACAGGCGGTGAAACGGGAGCAATTCCCCGACGAGGTGGAAAGCCGGTACCTGTCTTTCATGAAGGACGACTTGGCACCGCGCTACGCGGAATTCATCGGCAATGAGATCCAAAAAGCTTACTTGGAATCCTATTCTGACTTTGGTCAAAACCTTTTCGACAGATACATCGCCTTTGCCGATGCCTGGATCGAAGATCAGGACTTCAAGGATCCGGATACCGGCCAGATCCTCAATCGCGGCGTTCTGGAGCAGGAACTTGAAAAGATTGAAAAACCGGCTGGAATTGCAAACCCTAAGGATTTCCGAAACGAAGTTGTTAAATTCGTGCTGCGTGCACGGGCCAACAATCGCGGTCGAAACCCTGATTGGCGTAAATATGAAAAGCTGAGAAGGGTCATCGAAAAACGGATGTTCGGCCAGATTCAGGACCTTCTGCCTGTCATCAGCTTCGGCGCTAAGCGCGACAAGGAGACCGAAGCAAAGCACAACGAGTTTATTGATCGAATGATAGGTCGCGGTTACACGCGCCGACAGGTCAGACGCTTGGTTGAATGGTACATGCGGGTCAACAAGGCAGGATGAGGAGTCTATGCTCAAATGGCCCATTTCATCGACCGAAGACTGAACCCCAAGGATAAGAATCTTGGGAACCGCAGGCGGTTTCTGCGTCGGGTTCGCTCAGCCGTTAAAGAGGCGGTTGAAGAAAGTGTCCGGCGCCGGAAAATCGCTGATGTCGGCCGGCAGGAAAACATCTCTGTACCGGCAGAAGGGATTGGTGAACCGCATTTTCAGCATGACAGCAAAGGTGGTTCCAGACACAGGGTTCTGACAGGAAACAAGAAATTCAAGGCAGGTGACCGTCTCAAGAAACCTCCATCGGGTCAAGGCGGGCAGGGTGGACGTGAGGGTGCGCCCGATGGGGAGGGCGAGGACGAGTTCATGTTCGTTCTGTCGCGGGAGGAGTTTCTTTCCCTGTTCTTCGAGGATCTCGAACTGCCCGACATGGTCAAACGCAGTCTGAAAGAGGTCACCGTCTCCAAGCCGCATCGCATGGGCTATACTGCTGCCGGAACGCCCGCCAACCTCAGTGTTTCGCGAACGATGCGCAATGCTTTTGGCCGACGTCTTGCGATGCGACGACCGACAAACGCCGAGATACAGGCTCTTACGCAACAGGTTGAAGAACTGGAAGCGTTGGAAAAGCCAGATGCAGCGCGAAAGGCGGAAAGGCAACTGCTGAGTGAGCAACTCGACAAGATGCTACGGCGACGCCGGATTGTTCCCTATATTGACCCGCTGGACGTGCGTTACAAGTATTTCGAAATGCGCCCCGAACCGGCGGCGAACGCGGTAATGTTCTGCCTGATGGACGTTTCAGCCTCGATGGGGGAGCGTGAAAAGAACCTTGCCAAGCAGTTCTTCGTCCTGCTGCATCTTTTCCTCAAGCAACGCTACGATAAGATCGAGCTTGTATTCATCCGCCACACCCAGGTCGCAGCGGAGGTTGATGAAGACACTTTTTTTCACTCGCGCCAAACTGGCGGTACGGTCGTGAGCAGCGCGCTCACCGAAATGAAAAAGATAATCGAAGCCCGTTATCCGCCTTCGCTATGGAATATTTATGCCGCGCAAGCATCAGATGGTGAGAATTTCAGCGGAGATTCACAACTATGCGCTGACCTGTTGACCAGCGATCTGATGAAGCGCTGCCAATACTTTGCCTATACGGAAATTGTCGACGAGACCGAAGCCAATCTGATGAACAGCGAAGATAGCGGCATGGAACTATGGCGTTCGTACCGACAAGTTGCAGAGGCTTGGCCAAACTTCGCCATGAAACGGATCGCACGAGCCAGTGACATCTACCCGGTTCTGCACGAGCTGTTTGCGCGCAAGACGAACGGAGTTTCCAATGGTTGATCGGGCCGAATCTGGTGCGCCGCTGTTTGACGGCGCGGATTGGGATTTTCAGACCATCCAGCGCAGCTATGATGCAATCGAGCGTGTGGCGATTGATGACCTCGAACTTGACGTCTATCCGAACCAGATCGAAATCATCTCGTATCAGCAAATGCTGGATGCCTATTCGTCGACAGGGATGCCGCTCATGTATCGGCATTGGTCCTTTGGGAAGCGTTTTGTTCACGAAGAAAAAGCCTATAGCAAAGGCGCAAATGGTCTTGCCTATGAAATCGTGATCAATTCCGATCCATGTATTTCCTACTGCCTTGAAGACAACACGATGGCACTTCAGGTCCTTGTGATTGCTCATGCGGCCTTCGGGCACAATCACTTCTTCAAGAACAATCACCTGTTTCGTCAATGGAGCGATGCGCAAGGTATACTCGACTATCTCGACTATGCGCGTGGATTTATCGCCCAATGTGAAGAACAGCACGGGGAACGCGAGGTCGAGCGTTTGCTCGACGCGGCGCATGCGCTTATGCCGTCCAGCGTTTTCCGGCACAGGCGCCCAACCCACTTATCGCTCGCAGAAGAGAGAACCCGGCAGCGTGAGCGGCAAATCGAAGAAGAGCGGGCGGTACATTACCTGTGGGATGCATTCGATCATCCCACACAGTCTTCGAAAACCGATGAAGAAGCGCAGAAGCGCAAGCGCGAAATGGGGCTGCCGGAAGAAAACCTGCTCTATTTCATCGAACGTCACAGCCCGGTTCTGAAGCCATGGCAACGCGAAATTCTACGCATCGTTCGCAACATAGCACAGTATTTCTACCCGCAACGTCAGACCAAGGTTATGAATGAAGGATGCGCCTGCTTCGTCCACTATTATATTACCAACGAGTTGCACCGCGCTGGTTTGCTGACGGATGGCGCGATGCTCGAAATATTGCACAGCCATACCAATGTGCTGTCGCAGCCCGACTTTGACGCCCCGAACGCGATCGGGATCAACCCTTATGCGTTGGGTTTCGCGATGATGCAGGATATCAAGCGCATCTGCACCGACCCAACCGAGGAGGACCGGGAATGGTTTCCGGACATAGCGGGCAGCCGTGCGTGGCGCGATTTATTAAAGGATGCCTGGGCCAACTATCGCGACGAGAGTTTCGTTCAGCAGTTCCTCAGCCCCAATGTCATGCGCCGGTTCCGCATGTTTTCGCTGACCGATGACGAGGGGAAGCCCTTCTACACAGTCGACGCGATTCACAACGAACGCGGTTATCATCAGGTGCGCAACACCCTGGCGCGCAGTTTCGACGTTTCGGAACACGATCCCGATATTCAGATCGTCGATGTGGACTTAATGGGGGATCGCCACCTGAGGCTGCATCACTCTGTGCGTGATGGCGTGCCGCTGGACAAAAAGGCCAGCGAATTGACTTTGGGTCATCTGCGGCGAATCTGGGGTTTCGACGCGGCATTTGAAAGCTAGCAGTGATTGGGTCGCGAACTCTGAGCTTGGATTGACATAAGTGCCTTTGTTGTGTCCCTAACTTTTGGCTTTGATTGTCACGCTGTTCCCCGACACGGTCTGGGCTACTGGATGTACGGCAGCCAGGGAAAGAGCATACAGAAGGCCGGCCTGATCACCGGACTCGCGCCCTTTCAGTGACAAGCCTGTCCATGCGATCTGAAAGCCTGGTGGCCGCTCTTGCGCCAAGACCTCAATTTCAGCCAACGCTTCGCCGGTTGTGAACCCCTCGGCAGGGCTACCCTGCATCTGAATGGCTGAGGCACCGTCGTAGCGATACACGAAGCCCAAGTCCTGATCGAAGAATGGGGGAAGCGCTACAACACCAAACGACCGTGCAGCGCTCCGGGCTACCGCCGTCCGGCTCCGGAAACCATCGTCCAGATAAACCAGAGGCCAATCATTCACCAACAATCAAACTGGGCCACTCAAGGGGGGCGGATCAATATCCATTGTACCCATCCTTTAAAGCTCGGGCTGCGCTAACGTCTCATCGTCGGCTGGTGTTTGCTGATGTGACACGAGCTTCCAAACACCGGCATCGTTTAAATATGTCGACGCACATACAGCGTGATAAATCGGAGCGTTAGGACGCTCGGCTGAAACCCGATATGCGAGAACAGCAATATCACCTTTAAGATTGAAATGTCGGTCGCTCATTCGAACCGTCCGCCATCCTGCCGTGCCTTGCGCACCAGTCGTGCCGCGTTGTATTTTTGCCGGGTACGGGAAGATCATCACGGCATCTTCAGATATTTCTGAATGTGCGGAATCGAAACCGTTTAACCATAGCCGCTCTTCTGTCGCCCAAAGTTGGTCCTCAGTTGTCATTTCCCTCTCCTTCTATTGCGTACGCCTCAATGGAATATGGCGCTTCTTGAAATCTGCTTCTGAATCGACCCCATGAAATTGGGAACAAGAACAATTTCTCTCATAGGTTAGGTGTTCTGCACCAAGCCGTCACCTCAATTGGTGTTCAGGGTGCAAAAGGCTCATATTTCTAGGGCCTGCGAACCGTCATCGCTTCAAAGCGATGAGCCAAATTCGGCTTCGTTTAGACATAACTGAGTGTTGAAGGCATTCGGTTCCTATTCCTTGGCGAAATCCTGTTCAACCGGCTGGAACCCCGAATACGAAAACCGCTCCGGAAATAACACTTAGCGCCAAAAAGGCGGCTGCTTTTTTCTCGTCACCCTTACGCTTACGTGCAGCTTCAAATGCGACCAGGCATTGAAGGGCGTAAAACAAGGCAAAGGCACGGCTTGCCAAGGCTATCACTTGGTCAACATCAGTCGACCACAGAATGCCAATTCCAACCAGCGCAATTAGACCATAGGCGTGGCTGGGGTTTACGCGATCATGAGTGATCTCGCCGATCAAGCCAGCATCCCCAATACTGTCTGCAACAGATGCACTAAATTGGCTAGCTGTCGCAGCTATTGTCAAAGAAATCGGCAGTATGCCCGCGACCAAGGCCGAGACAGATATAACAGCAGCAACTCCCTCTCCCTGAGACAGATCTATAAGCAGCGGCGAAAGAAGTATGAAGAAGACAATGTAAATAACCCCAGAGAGCAACTGGGCATTCCACATCGCCTTAATTCTGGTCTGCGCGTCAAATTCCTCTCCCATGAACCTTGTCGTTTCAAATCCCTGTACAACAATCAGCAACCCGAGAAGAACGGGAAGTGACTTAAGTTCGAATTTGCCAGCAGCTGACAGAAAGTCGCCCGGTCCGACGATCCTCCCGAATGCAAAAACCGCAAGAGCCGCAAGAAATCCAGCTATCACTGATAGATTTAAAGCTGTCGCATAGCGTTCAACGCGGGCAACTTTTTGCGCTCCACCGCTCCAACCTAATAGCCCAATCACCACCAAAAGACTTATCGCGATGGGTTTTGCCAACTCTGGCCGGTCAATATTTGCGCCCTGAAGGACAAAGTGCCCGAGAAGGGCAAGGTAATAGGAAACGGAAATGAAGTAGGCAAATGCAAGAACAATATGACTGAGTTGCTCAATCGAATGCAGGACATGATCCTTGTCGGCCGCCAACTGTGGTTCGACAACTCTGATGTTGTATCGGATTGTCCATCCAATCAGCATTGCCACCAGAATTAACAGCGCCATCGCAAGCGCAGCAAAGCCCCCAAACTCCCGGGCAAGCAGAGGGGCTGAGACAAGAAACCCACTCCCGATTATTGAGGCGAGCGGGGTAACTGTGGCGCGCCAAATCGCGGTTCGTGAAAACGGAGCGAACAGCAATCCCACAAGAATGACTGCTCCAATAGCCACAAAGGTAATTGTCGGTATCAAATCAACAGACCTTTCCGCTTCGGGCGTGTTCTTCGCCTCTTGAGGAATTCTATCTAAGTTAACTACTTCTAACTGTGTTTTGGCCTTTTCCCTATGATTAATCCAAGCATTGATTTTTTGGCTGTTGTTGAGAAAAGTCCCGGACAGGCTCAGTTGCGCGCCGCTGCAATCCATAGGGATGCCACACTCGGGCGTGCAGCGAATGACCGGATTGGCGATGCTGCATCGCAGCACTAGCGATCACTATGAGGGTCCGCATTGGGCCGTCTTCGCTTGGGAAAGCAGCTGCGAGACAGAATGAACGATGCGCCTTTGGTGGATACTCGACAGTCATCGAATTTCTTCCTAAGCCGAGTCCTATGGCGCAATAGTCTGTACTACCTCCTCTACGAACCAGCGAATGGCCGGATTGAATTGCCCCCGCTCATGCCAGAGCAGGTAATAGGGAAATTCCGCACCTGACCTGAAGGGCACCGACACGATGCTGGAGAATGAGGAGAGCTGAACCCCCAAACGTGACGGCGCGGCTGCAACGACGTCGCTGTTTGCGACGTGGAAAGACATAGAGGTGAAGAAAGGTACAGACAACGTTGCCGGATCACCATTGCTGGTCGCACGCATGACGGTATCCGCTCGCAACCGATCAACTGTCGGATAGCTGAATTCAATCTGTCGGTACGGTGTGATATCTGGTGGCTCCAGAAAGCCCTTCTGCGCAGCAAGCTCGTGCAACGGATGACCCTCGCGCATGAGAAGGACGTAGCTGTCGGTAAAGAGTTTTTTGACGATAAGATCACCCTTCACTTTGAGCCCGGCGTAAAAGACAAAATCAATTTCACCGTCCTGAATTGCCGAAAAACTGTCTGGTACCAATGGTGTTACATCCACTCTAACATGTGGTGCGACCGTCGCCAGCCGATCGACAAGCGGCCCAATGATGCAAGCCGCAGCATAGTCGGTACCAGCGATCCAAAAACGCCGGCTTGAATGTGCGGGATCAAACCGAGGCGGCAGAAAAACCGCTTCGGTCGCGTGGATCGCCTCTAGCACCGGTTCCTGAAGCGACAGTGCGTGATCCGTCAACTGATACCCTGCCTGAGTTCGGATTAATAATGGGTCGCCAGTCAGATCCCGAATGCGTGCAAGAATGCGACTTGCCGCAGGTTGACTGATCTCAAGCAGTTCAGCAGTTCGGGTCACGCTGCCAGTCTGCAACAAGATCCGCAAAAATCGCAAAACCCGAAAGTCCATCGAAGCCAATTCATCATTCTGTTTTTGCATGACCAGTATGTTATTTGCGTCATTTTGATTATGTCAAGATAAGCGCATTTAAACCACATCGAAATTAAACACGATGAGGAACCCCCATGAGATTGGTCCAATTGGCTTTCACAGCCAGCAGCGTAGTTTTTGCAGCCGCCATGGCACATGCCGATGTATCGACCGAAACGCACGACCTGAACCAAGACGGAGTCGTGACGTTTGAAGAAATGCTTGAGTATCACCCTGCGGGAATTGAGCGGACCCAAGCATTTATTGATCGTCACAGAGCTATTTTCGATGGTGCAGACACGAACGGTGACGGCGTCGTAGACGCGAGCGAAAACCAGGGTGGCGGCGCTGGAAAAACGAAGATCAAGGGCGCCAAGAAGTCTTGAAGTACCAAGTCTTCAGCACCGAGGCTGATAGAACAAACGATAAATTCCAACCTCACAATGCACGTAAAGCCCTGAGATTGAGGGAGAAGTAAATATGCACATAACCCGCAGAACTCTTGCCGGGCAGATGGCACTCTGGGGTGCCGCGGCAGCGATACCAGCAACCATACCTAAGCACGCCACAGCACAACCCAGGGCTTCTGGCATGTACGACGTACGCGATGTGTCATTCCCCAGTGGCCTAGAAACGCTTGCAGGCAAATTCTTCCTGCCTGCAGGAGAGGGTTCGCATCCTGCAGTGGCGATCATGGGCCCCGTGGCGTTTGTAAAAGAGCAATCACCAGTACAATACGCCACAAGGCTGGCACAACAGGGCCTTGCGGTTTTGATCTTTGATCCGCGCAATCACGGCGCTAGTTCAGGTGAGCCGCGCCGGTTTGAATCCGGTGAGGCCAAGATCGAAGATCTTCGCGCTGCTGTCGATTTCCTTACTGAAAAGGATGGGATTGACCAAAGCCAACTCCATCTCCTTAGAATTTGTCAGGGCGTGAATTGGGCGATTGAAGCTGCGGCTCAGGACGAGCGGATCGCATCGCTTGGAATTGTTGCCGGTCACTACCTGACCCCCGATACGGCAATCATGTATCTCGGCGATGCTGTGTCAGTCGAGGCACGCATGAACCGGTCAGCAGCGGCGTCCGCGAAGTTTTCCGAAACCGGTACGGTGGACTATATTCCAATAGTCGGTTCCCCCGAAGCCCTGTTGACAGCCACGGCCGTCGCCGAGTGGTATCTGCCATGGGACAACGAAGCGCCGTGGTTTCTCCATCGCGGTGGTTGGAAAAACCGGATTACAGCAATGAGCGAAGCGGGAATTTGGGGCTGGCAGATCAGCGACGCGGCATCGCGCCTCTCATTGCCGGTTCTCATGGTCCACGGTGACAAAGCCGCCAGCGGCCCGGATATTCCGAAGAGAATCTATCAACAGATCCCTTCGGCCCATAAAGCACTTCACTGGATCGATAGTGCCAATCAGCTTCAATTCTATGAGGACCCGCTGACCATCGACCGTGTCGTTGCGGCTCTTGGCCCGTATTTCCGGGGTGAGCAGATCAGTCTTTAACGCTGCTCCGATACGCGGTGATCACGAGCCATCCACAAGTTCTGGGTCGTGATCATCCGTTGTGGAGCAATGTAGCATGGCCTCGACGGCAGGCCGTTTCAAAGAGAGTTTTGACAATGACAAAATGCTTGAGCGCCTTGTTAACTTTGACGATTGTTCAACCTGTTGCTGCAGAGGAAATCCAAGTCAGTGGCCTGCCACCCTTCACCGAAGCAATCCTGCCTTTGGGGGCAGACGTCTATGCGATTTCTATTGGCCCTGGCGGACCTGGTGAGGAATTTGGGTCCCAAGCCACCAATGGTGGACTGTACAAACTCGGACTGAGTGGCGCACATGAAAGCATCACTCTTTCCGACGGCGAAGGCCTCCGCAACCCGACCGGGTTGGTTGAACTTGGCAAACAAATTGTCCTTGTGGATGGCAATCAAGTCATCTCGCTTTCCCATGAAGGCGAGGTCAACTGGCGGAAGAGTTACAACGAAGAAGGTGTTTTCTTCTACGATGTTGAGGTGCTGAACGATGCCACTTTGCTTGTCAGCGATTTTGGGCGTGGGGGTTTTGTCACTGTGTCGGCAAACACCGGAGAAATTCGACCGACTCTGAAAGATGTTCAGATCAATGGTCTTGCCAGATTCGAGATTACTGACGGCCAGATCTATGCGGTATCATGGGGTGCTGATGACGCTTGGGATAGCGCTGTTTATCTTATCTCAGAATTGGATGAGGCCGGCCTGTCAGAAAAACTGGCGGGTGGATTTGGAAATCTTGAATCCATTGAGGTTGTAGATGGAACAGTGGTTGTCGGCGGTTACCGCGGGCATCAGGAACACCAGGCGTTCAAGCTGATGCAGTTGGATGCGGAAGGCGGTGTACATTCGCTCGGCGCAGGATCAAATACCCGCGGCGTTTCAGATATCTACTCCGATGGTCATTCCGTTTGGTTGAACTTTTTCTATGATGGGGCTTACGCCAAAATACCTGCAAAACACTTTTTGGCAGGTAGCTAAACGCGGTTTGAACGAGAAAAGGTGGCGACTCCCAATAGACTGTTCGCAGCCCCAAGCGGGCGTCATTCCTAATCGGTACAACATGAATGGTAACAATTGATTAAATGACAATGTATTTGCGGAGCTCCTCAAGATAGCGCAAAAAACCGCAAAAGGAGTGATCAATTGACTGACGTACTTGTTTCTGGTGCTGGGCCCAGCGGGTTGGTGCTAGCGATTGAACTGGCGCGCCGCGGCATTGATCTGCGCATAATCGACCGCGATACATCCGCACCAACTACACCGCGCGCATTTGTAGTAAAGCCGTCAACGTTTTATGCAGCAGAGCAGTTGGGTGTCCTTGATCAGATATTCGAGCAAGGTGTTCCGGTTCAGTCTATGGAGCAATCCTTTGAAGGCAGAACTGCAGCGCTTGCTATATCATCTGATGAGCGTTGGCCATGGCACCTCAATCTCGGCGAAGATGATCTGATCCCTATTCTGATCGCGCGGCTGGAGAGCCTGGGCGTGCTTATCGAGCGCGGGTTAGAGCTTGTACGTTATGAACAGAGTGCGAAAGGAGTCATCTCTGTCTTGAAAAACCGAGCCGGTGAGGAAGAGAGGGTCGAAACCTCTTGGCTGATTGGTTGTGATGGCGTGCACAGTACAATACGGCAAGCTGCTGGTATTGGGTTTGAAGGCCATGATAGTGACCTTCACTGGCATGTGTTGGATGCGCAAATCGAAGGTTGGCCATACAAAGCAAACCACGGGATGTTGTATCTGGATCATCTTGTGGTCGCAATTTATCAGACAAGATCGGCGTTCAGAATATATTCTCTTTCGTTGAACCACTGTGACGACAGTTGGACTTCGTTAAATAATATTCTGCGCGATGTCGCGCCAGGCGTGCGCCTCGGCCCACCGATTTCAGATGTCAGCTTTCAATGTTCGGCTCGATTAGCTTCTGATTACCGAGTTGGAAGGGTGCTAATCTGCGGGGATGCGTGTCATGCCATGTCAGCAGGAAGTGCTGCGGGAATGAATACCGGTATACAGGACGCAATGAATTTGGGGTGGAAATTAGCCTCAGTTGTTTCTGGGTACGCCGATGATGCTCTTTTAGACACCTATGAAAGTGAACGCTGCCCCGCAGGTCGCGCTATGATTGATGTTGGTCAAAAAAACGACGACCTCTGGTCCATCAGCGATCCGGTTGAAAGAAGCCGCGCAATTCGACGGTTTTCAGTGAATTTTTGGGCTTATCTGAAAAACGGTGGAAATGGGTATGAACCAGTGATGGGGAACTATGCAGACAGCAGCATTTCTGTTGGAGAGCAGCCTTCGATTGGGCCCGGCCCCGGAACTCCTGTACCGGGTGACATACGCCTATATAAAGCAAACGGCTCTGCAGTTTTTCTCTCAGGTGCGTTGTCGTCACCGTACAACACAGTTCTTCTTCTGATCAGTGATGGTGGATTGGAGGCCGAGCAACTTGTAAAAGCAGCAATTGACCTTGTCAAAGTGAGCTATAAGGCGCTTGATCTGGTCGTAGTCGCTCATAGCACAGAAGGGGCAGCCGCGCGCAGAGTGCTTGATTTCGATGAGAATTCGCTACTGATCGACCCAGAGCTGAATTGTCACAATCGGTTGGGTATTGCTGTGCGCTCGGCTTTATGGATCAGGCCGGATGGTCGCATTGGCAGTCGAAACGATGATGTAGACGATATCACGCTGCTAATAAACCAATTGGATGCTGCATTTCCTGGCTTGCTACAATCACCAGCTCTCTCATGAGAACTTGAACAGGTTAACGTCCGCTTTCGGGAACAGGAGGTCTCCGGTCTCTTCGATCGCGAGCTCCAGAAGGCGGAGTTAGTTGCGAACATCAACAAAATTCGGAGGGGTTTCATGTAAATCAAAGGGTAGGTTGGTCGATCTCAGAAGCGCTGCAATACCGTGAACCACGGTGGTCCAGCAGCTTAGCTTTGTAATGCGCGCCGAAGCCTGGAATACTCCAAGTTTGGCTATCAGAACTAGTTTGGTTTTCATTCATGTTGATACGCGGTCCGACATTTTACCCCCCCTAAACCCGGGGCGTCTTGGGTTCTGTGCGGAAATAGACAGGGTGCAAAAGCGACGCCAAGCAATCGTTTGCTCGCTGCCACAAGGGCGGCCGGGTGGCATTGCGGCGATTTGACGGGAATCAGCAAAATACTGAGCTCCCCTCTCAATACCCAAAGCCGTCGCGTGCCTAGGTTGGAGATGTGACCGCAAGATAAGGAGATCAAAAAAATGGAACGCTTCAGCACAATCAAAAAACTCATTGTTTCACCGGCTCTGGTGATCACACTGACCACAGGATCCGCCATGGCAAGTCCGGGTCAACACTTTGCCGGCGCTGCCCATCATAGTGCACAAATTGGCCATTCTGAAAAATCCCGTGACGCGGCACGCCAAGGCGAGGACACCACAACAACCGTCGTCGGAAAAGTTGTCAACCTCATTGCTAACCTCTCACCATTGGACGCGACGCAATATGGGGGGAGCCCCAAGAAATTGCCGACCGTCAGTGGTGAAGCTGTCAATCATACCACAAATTCTTCTCCGCTTGAGACCATGCAGAATCCGGGCACCGGGGCTGGCGACATGAGTGGGAAACTTCTTCAGTCACAAAAAGCCAGCGGTGATTTCTACTTAGATGGCGAGGCGCATTTCCAGCCTGCCCGCGCGGCTCAAAACAACGGCTTTATCGATACGAACACGCTCATTGACGTCATTGATGAAACTATCAAACAGGACGCAGAATAGAAAGTTCAAGACATGTTTGCAGGTCAGTACCTCGATGCCTTTGCGGAAGCCACCAGAGGAGCCTTGGAGTTCAAAGAATGGAAAGATAACCCCAACAAACCGCCAATCGGACGCCCTTAGATAGCAGTGCAACGGAACTAGGTTTCTGAATCCAAGGTGGCTAGGTAAATTCATTGACCCGGCCACCTGAAAGCCATTCTGGATGTGTAATCGACTCTTTGCTTTGTTTCGAGCTGTTCAATTTTCAACAAACGCCTTTCAATGTCCACTTTTGGGGAGCTGCGAGACAGCAACCAACATTCCGCGCGAAGGTCCGCAATGGGCGTTTACTACTTTGGGTCGTCAGGACGGAAGCAGCCGTTCTCTGCGGTAGCGAGCCCGTCAGTACCAACAGTTGGAAGCAGACATTCAGGATACCTATGAACTGGGGTTCTATCTGAGCTGTTGCATTGCGTCTGATGGCCAATAAAACTGGCGCGCTCGGAAGCGTCCGGATTTCGGTCAAATGTCGAATACCCTGTTTTTAAGGCCGCCTTGAACCAATACTCTTTCTGGGAGTTTCGTTGGTGCCGGCCAATATGCGTGAACGAATGCCGCTAACGTTCACCGCGCCGATATGGTGCCATCAACGCCGCAGGTATTTCAGCTCTGCGGGCGACAAGGACGAGCGCGACGATGGAAAGTACGTAAGGCGCCATCAGGAAGAGCTGGTAGGGTACGCCTTCAATCGCAGTCTGCAACCGCAGCTGGTATGCATCAAAGAATGCGAATAATACGGCGCCAACCAGCGCCTTGCCGGGCCGCCAGCTGGCGAAGACGACCAGCGCAATGCAAATCCAGCCACGCCCCTGAACCATACCCGGGAAAAAGCTGTTAAACGCCGTTGTCGTCAGGAAAGCCCCGCCCACCGCCATCAAAGCCGATCCGACAACAACTGCGCCGATGCGGATGCGGATGGGGTTCAACCCCTGTGCCTCAACCGCATGCGGGTTTTCACCAGTCATACGAATGGCCAGCCCCAGCGGTGTACGGGCAAGAACATAAGCCATCGCTGCCACAGCAAAGAGCGCCAAGTAAGTCGGAAGGGCTTGGGAAAACAGGATCGGGCCGAGAATAGGTATGTCGGATAGCCCTGGAACGTTTAGCGGTTGAAAAGCCTCGATCGTTGGGGGAAGGTCACCCACTTCGACAAGTAGCCTATAAAGGTAATAGGCCAAAGCGGATGCAAACAGCGTAATACCAAGCCCCGATACATGTTGCGAAAGCCCAAGCGGAACCGTCAGCATGGCGTGCAGCAAGCCCATCACCGCGCCGCAAAGGGCCGCAATCATCAGGCCCACGAGCAAAGGAGCGCCCATGTAGACGGCAAGCCAACCGCTCATCGCGCCCATGGTCATGATCCCTTCGATCCCCAGATTGAGCACACCCGAACGTTCGCAGAGCAATGCGCCAAGGACACCGAATATGAGTGGCGTGGCAATACGCAACACGGAAGCCCACAGGCTGGTATTCAGCAGCAGATCAATTGCATCACTCATCGGCGCACCCGGTAGGTTGTGAAAAGAAGGGCCACGATCATGGTGAGCAGGCAGAGCGCTACAATCACATCAGCGATGAAACTGGGAACACCGGTCGCGCGGCTCATGGCGTCGGCCCCGACGAAGACTGTAGCAACGAAAACAGCGGCAGCAACGACCCCGGCCGGATGCAAGGCGGCGAGCATTGCGACTACGATGCCTGCATAGCCAAAACCGGGGCTCATGGTGGTGGTGACCCCTGCTGTAACACCCATGACCTCGACAGACCCGGCGAGCCCTGCCAAGGCGCCCGAAAGCAGAGCTACGCCCATGATCGTTCGGGGTAGGGATATTCCGGCAAAGGCGGCGGCACTGGCGTTCAAACCTGCGGCGCGCGTTTCAGCACCAAAAACGCTGCGCGCCAGGATCAGCCAAACGGCACCTGCTGCTGCGATGGCAAAAAGCAGCCCGATATGCAGACGCGTGCGCGGGATCAGATCCGGCAGACGAAAATCCCCGTCTACGGGCACAGAAGAGGGCCACCCAAAAGCCAACGGATCGCGCATCGGACCTTCAATCATGAGGCCTACGAACAGGATAACAATGAAGTTTAGCAGAAGGGTCGTCACCACCTCATCTACCCCAAAACGCAGGCGTAAATAGGCAGGTCCCGCCAAAAGAGCCGCGCCCGCAGCCATGCCTGCCAGCATCAAAAGTGAAATACCAATCCATCCCGGAACCCCGAGCGAATGCCCGATCCAAGCGGTGACCAGCGCACCAACAAAGAACTGTCCCTCACCTCCGATGTTCCAAAGCCTTGCACGGAAGGCGACTGCCGCAGCAAGCCCTGTGAAAATGAGCGGTGTGGCGCGGGTCAGCATCTCGGTGATCGAAAGGCGTGAGCCAAGCGCACCGGTCAGCATTTCGCCATACGCCGTGAGCGGGTTTACCCCAGCAGCGGCGATGAGACCCGCAGCCAGAAGCAATGCGGTAAAGATCGCGGCCAGCGGCGCAATGACCACAAGGTACAGCGGTACATGTGTGCGTCGTTCAAGCCGCATCATCATCT
The DNA here is from genome assembly GCF_059611045.1 of Ruegeria sp. CDSB113. Lineage (NCBI taxonomy): Bacteria > Pseudomonadati > Pseudomonadota > Alphaproteobacteria > Rhodobacterales > Roseobacteraceae > Ruegeria > Ruegeria sp. CDSB113. The sequence continues at coordinate 127,059 of NZ_JBXWOU010000006.1, read as the reverse complement.
TCCTTCCAGACACCCGCCATCATCAGGCCAAGGCGTTGCGGGTCAGCCTCGTCGGCGGATATGGGCTTTGACAAGCGCCCTTTGACGATGGCCTGGATCCGGTCTGACAGGGCCACGGCTTCTTCCAGTTCTTCCGAGATAAGTAGGATCGCAGCACCTTCGGCTCGTGCCGCCAAAAGCTCGGCATGAACGGCGGCAATTGCCCCTTCATCAAGGCCGCGCGTCGGCTGGTTGGCGAGCACAAAACGCGGTCCGTTGGTCAGGACCCGACCGAGGATCAGCTTTTGCATATTGCCGCCAGACAACAGCCTTGTTCGCGTGTCGGGACTGGCACCACGGATATCAAAACGTTCGATCAGCCCTGAGGTGTACGCGCGCGCGGCGCCTTGCCGGACAAAGCCGCGGCGCGAAAACTCTGGTGTGCGCAGCCGTTCGAGCACTGCATTTTCCCACAGGCTCAACTCGCCTACTACGCCTTCCGCGTGTCGGTCTTCCGGCACTCTACCAGCCCCCGCACGGATCATGCCGCGCGGCCCCAGATGGCCGATATCTTCGTCCAGAAGTGTCAGCTGCCCGGCGCTTGGGTGAACCAATCCAGATAGCAGCCCGCCGAGCGATGCCTGACCATTGCCTGAAACGCCGACGATACCAAGGATTTCACCAGCATGGACGGTGAATGACACGTCATCCAGCCGCATTTCATCGTCCTCTTCCACGAGTACATTATTTGCAATCAGGACCGGCGCTCCAATCTCATGGTCATGGCGCACGGGCCGTTCCACTTTGCGGCCAACCATCAGTTCCGCCAGCTCACCGGGGTTGGTTTCAGAGGTTTTGCGTTCTGCAACCATCTTGCCGCCACGAAGCACTACCACACGGTCTGAGGCAGCCATGACCTCATGCAGTTTGTGGCTGATGAAGATAAGTGAGAGACCCTCTTTCGTCATGTCGCGCAGGGTCTCGAACAGGCGCATCGCCTCGGGCCGGGCCAGAACGGCGGTAGGTTCATCCAGGATCAATATGCGCGCGTCACGATAGAGCGCTTTCAGAATTTCGACCCGTTGGCGCTCGCCCACGGAAAGCGAGCGAACCTTGGCCTCGGGGTTCACGGGCAGGCCAAACCGCTCTGCGATCTGCAACAACTTTTTGCGCGCCTCGCCACGAGCGGAACGCGCACGCGTCAAGGGTTCGGAGCCAAGCATGACGTTTTCAAGAACGGTGAGGTTGCCCGCAAGCGTGAAGTGCTGGTGAACCATTCCCACACCCACCTCGATCGCTGCGCGCGGCAGTCCCGGAGGCAGTTCCTCGCCGAACACCCTGACAGTGCCTGCGTCGGCTGCGTAATGGCCGAACAGTATATTCATCAGCGTCGTCTTGCCTGCGCCGTTTTCACCCAGAAGCGCAAGGATTTCCCCCTCCGCCAGTGTCAGGGTCACATCATCATTTGCGGTAAGCGTTCCAAAACGCTTAGTGATGCCGTGAAGCTCCAGAACCTTGGTCATGCGGGTAGGCCTGCGATTGGGGACGGAAAGGAAAGTGCGGGCGCACGGGTCTCGATAAGTGCACCGAGTTTTAGTAGTGCGAAATCGGCGCCGGTGGGACCAATCAGTTGCACACCGAGAGGAAGGTCATTTGCCATGCCAAAAGGCAGCGCCAAGGCTGGCAAGCCCGCAACATTGGCAAGCGCGGCGTTTGGGGCAAAAGCCTCCAGCCGCGCCATGTGTTCATCGGGGGAAGTGCCAGACAGATCCAAAGTGCCGACAACGGGCGGAGCAGAGGAGAGGACCGGCATCAGGATGGCATCGGCGGATTTAAAAAGCTTGCGGGAGCGATTTGTCAGGCGTGCCAGCTGTCGCGAGGCCGCAAAAATCGCGGTAGCAGGTGTCGCACGACCCTCAGTAGCCATGGCGGCCGCGAGCGGTGGAACCTGGTCGTCAGAGATCTTGAGTGCGGTCAGCCACTCAGCCAACGAAACAGCCAGTATGGTTCGGGCGATTTCATGAGCCTCAGCCCCAATCCGGTCTGGGGCACGAACATCATGCACTTCACAGCCTGCGTCGCGCAGCGCGTCGGCAGCACCTTCCGCAGCCTTGCGCTGATCAGGTTCACAACGATCCGGCGATGCCACCGCGACACGGGGACGTTTTGGGAAGTGCACCGGGGCCATAGGTTGGACAACAGCATCAAGGGCGGTCTTCACGTCACGGACCGATCGCGCCAGGATCAACTCAGACGCTATGCCCATCAGGTGATTGGCAAAATCAGGGCCTCCGGGCACCGCACCACGCGATGGCTTGAGCCCGGTCAAACCACAACACGCTGCAGGTACTCTGATAGATCCGGCTGCATCCGTGGCATGAGCAATGGCAACGATACCACCTGCAACCGCAGCCGCAGCGCCGCCAGATGAACCACCGGGTGTCAACGTGGGATTCCATGGATTTCGGGTCGCAGCCATGCCATCTGGTTCGCATGTCAGGGAAAGGCCGAATGGGGGTGTTGTAGTTAAGCCAAAAGGGATCAAGCCGGTTTGGTGCAAATCTTGCAACAGGTGGCTGTCACCTTCGGGTTTACGCGCTTGTGCGCGGATTGTTGCGGATCCTGCCGCAGCGGGTAGCCCTTTTGCGAAACCACCGAGGTCTTTGACCAAAAACGGAACCCCATGAAATGGACCGCGCTGGTCAGATGGCAATGCGTCTGCTGCCCTTGCCCCGACGCGCGCCATGTCTTCGTCCAGAAATGCCACGGCCCCCAAATCCGCCTGCGCGTGGCAGGCAGAAAGGCTTGCCTCCATCACGTCGACGGCAGTGATCTGCCCTGCCGTAATGGCGGCCGCAAGAGCCGTGGCATCGGTCACGTCAAAGCCCGCGGGATCAGGAGGGCTCGCTTTCGTCGATCGGAACATCCCATTCGCCGGATTGGATCGCGGCCTGTTTGGCCTCCATCGCGGGGATGGCGTCAGCAGGCACTTCATCGGCGACATAGATCAACTCATTGCCGCCATGGGCCATGAAGGAATATTCCGTGTAGTTGCGCCCCGTTGGATTACCGGCTTGAACGTCCGCTACGATGGCCTCAATAGTAGGACCGTAATTCCAGATCGCGTTGGCAAAGACTGTGCCTGGATAGCGAGGCGTATAGTCAATAAGCGAACCGATAGCCTTCACGCCCCGCGCTTGGGCGGCATCCGCAGTGCCAATGCGCTCACCAAACAGGACATCCGCGCCCGCATCGATCTGGGCAATCGCAGCTTCTTGCGCGCGAGCCGGATCAAACCATGCTCCGATAAAGCCGTTGACGAAGGTGGCATCCGGGTTCGCCTCGGTCACCCCCATTCGGAAGGCATTGATCAACAGATTCACTTCGGGGATTGGATAACCGCCGACCGAACCAAAGACATTGCTTTCTGACATTTGGCCTGCAAGCATCCCGGCCAAATAGGCCGCCTCGTGGTTGCGGGTGCCGAAGACGCCGAAATTGTCCCCTTCCGGCCCACCGGAAGAGCCCATGAGGAAAGCGGTATCCGGGTAATCGCCCGCCACTTCGCGTGCTTCGCGTTCCACGGCGTAGGATTCGCCCCAAATGATTTGCGCACCACCTTCGGCATACTCGCGCATCGCGCGGGGATAGTCAGTCGGAGCCACACCCTCTGAGAACTCATACTCGATCAGACCAGCGTCGGCGGCCTCCTGCATCGCAACGTGGATACGACTGTTCCACGCGTTTTCGACCGGGGACATATGCACGCCAGCGACTCGGGTCGCAGATTGTGCGTTCACGCGACGGACATAAGCCGGCAGGGCCATTGTGGCCGCAGCGCCGACCATCAGTTGACGGCGGGTTGTGGTGAGTTTCATTGGTAGATCCTCTTCTGTTGGTGGCAATTGTTTTTGTTCTTAAGCTTCCTGAGTATTGGGCCTGGGCGCGTAATCTGCGGGATCCAGGGTCGTGGGGCGGCCGGGCAACGAAAGCGCGGCCATTCGGGGTTCTGTACGGGCCAACACCTTCCCGTTTTTGATCACGGCAAGGCGGGTGGCTTTCATGCGAACAGCTTCAATGGGATCACGCGCCTGCAGCACAACCATATTGGCAGGGCCGCCCTCGCGGATTGTCGGGTCGGGCAGGCCCATGGCTTTGGCGCCATTTTGGGTTACCGATGTGAATGCCCATTCCATCGCTTCTCGGGATGTCATCGGTACCGCGTGCACACCCATATGAGCCACTTCCAGCATGTCGGCGGACCCGAGCGAATACCACGGGTCCATTGTGCAATCTTGCCCGAAGGCAACGTTTACACCGGCCGAGCGCAACTCTGGCACACGGGTCAGGCCTCGGCGGCGCGGATAGGTGTCCGAACGCCCTTGCAGCGTGATATTGATCAGTGGATTGGGTACCACGTTCATACCGCTTTCTGCGATGAGCGGGATTAGCTTCGATGCATAGTAATTGTCATAAGAATGCATCGCAGTGACGTGGCTTGCAGTTACACGGCCCCCAAGCCCAAGGCGCGTGGTCTCAAAGGCCAACGTTTCTACGTGGCGAGACATCGGATCGTCGCTTTCGTCGCAATGCAGGTCCAGCATCAGGCCCCGGTCCGCCGCTATCTCGGCCAGTCTTGTAACCGATCGAGCCCCTTCCGACATCGTGCGTTCAAAATGCGGGATCCCGCCCACGACATCGACACCTATATCGAGCGCCTGGATCAGGTTTCTCTCTGCGTTTTCTGATCGGTAAAGGCCATCTTGCGGGAATGCCACCAGTTGCAGGTCGATATAGGGGGCAACCTGTTTACGTACCTCCAAGAGCGCTTCAACGCCCACCAATGGAGTGGATGAAACATCCACATGCGAACGGATGGCTAGCAGCCCCTGCGACACGGCAAGGTCGCAATAGCGCATGGCCCGCTCAATCACGGCTTCGGGTGTCAGCAGGGGCTTCAACTCACCCCAAAGTGCGATGCCTTCCAAAAGCGTGCCCGAGACATTCATACGCGGCAACCCGAGGCTTAGGGTCGCGTCCATATGGAAGTGCGGGTCCGTAAAAGGAGGGGAAACCAATCGCCCAGCCGCCTGAATCTCTTCATGCGCCTCAGCCTTGATATCAGGCGCAATTTCCGCAACTCGGTCTGCCTTGATCGCGATATCCACCGGCCCGCTGCCATCCGGCAGGCTGGCCTGTCTGATGATTATATCGAGCATCCACCTCCCCCCAAATTTGACCGCATGGTAAAAAGTATTCTGCAAGAATGCTAATAGTTTTTGCGGCACTTCCGGATCCAGTGTTTCAGCTAGTCTCGGTGCGTGCCTATAACCAAGGCTTGTGTTGACCATTCTTGGCAGCTGAAGCTGACATAACGATCAACTTTCGCTTTTGGGATTTTGCGTTGCAGAACTGCTAATTTTTGCAAAGGTCGGTTCACGCTGGGAATCTGTCCGACTCAGCAGATTGCCGATCCGGACCCTTGATCCAGCGGATCCGCAGTTTTCTTGCAAGCAGAAAATACTTCGCAACAGAATCAAAACACTGGGAACCGCGATTTCGTCAACTTCGGCTTGTAGTGTGCAAAACAACCAGCGTTAAGATGGCGAAGATCAGTGCAGGAAAATTCGTTGCATGTGAAACAAAGCGGACATATAGTTTCGTATGCAACTAGATTCCTTCTTTCCCTATCGCCTCGCCGTGGCGTCCGAAGCGTTCTCACGAAAACTCACGGAAGTATACCAGCGCGAATTCGGGCTATCACGGGAGGAATGGCGCCTGCTTTTTCTACTTGCCAATGCCAAAAGCCTGACCTCTCTTGAACTCTCGCAACGCACCACTCTGGACAAGGTTCAAGTCAGCCGGGCCGCGCAGAGGCTTGACGATAAAGGTTTGATAACCAGAGCAATTTCCGAAGAAGATCGCCGGATAAGGGTTTATTATTGTACGCCGGAAGGCCATCGGCGTTTCGAACAGTTGCTGCCACAAGTCGATGCTTGCGCGCAAGGGATGCTGAATTCCATGTCGGCCGAGGACCGTGCAGCACTGGACCGAGGCGTGACTGCGCTGCTTAAGGCCGCGTCGGTGACATAGGTACATAAGCCAATCTGCGCAACTCAAGCCATATGGAGCGCTGGCTGTCGACCGGTGTAGAAATCCGTGTAATCGGTGACGCGGAAGGGCATTGCCATCTCGGCCGAGTTGACACCGTCGACCTAGAAGAGAATGAGGTCTGCCAGTGTATTTCTCTCAGGAGGCGTCGGGCTGATTTTCAGGTCGGGCGGCGTCGAAAGCGGGCAGGGTGAATGCGCGTTTTTCGATCTCAAGCAGACGGTCGAATGGAGCCATATCGACGCCCCAGCGATGTGCATTGTAAAGCTGTGCGACAAGGCAGATATCGGCAAGGTCCGGCTTGTCACCAAAACTGAAGGTGGTGCTAGCTGGCAAAAGCGCTTGGTAGGCATGGAAACCTTCGGTCATCCAATGCCGGAACCACTCGATCCCATCCTCAGCCGTAAGCCCGTACCGGGACTTCAGATGCGCGGTGACTCTAAGGTTGTTAACCGGATGTATGTCCATTGCGATGGTATGGGCCGCAGCCTGTACCCGCGCACGCTCGAACGGGTCCTCCGGCAGGAACGGAGGTTCGGGTATGGTGGCGTCGAGATAATCGATGATCGCAAGTGATTGGGTGAGTACACGACCGTCCTCAAGGATCAGCGTAGGGACGCCCTTCCCGGGGTTCAGCGCGACATAGTCCGGCGCGCGTTGCTCTCCGGCAACAAGGTTGACCGGAACCGTTTCATAGGAAACACCCTTGAGATTCAGTGCGATCCGGACCCGGAAAGAGGTCGTCGAGCGCCAATAGCCGTATAGTTTCATGACTTCCTTGTTTTGTGGTAAACCGTCTCGGATTTTGCCAAAGATAGGTTCCCGCGCCGGAAACCCATCCGGCACGGGACGCCCGTCAGGCAGACTTGTTGAGTTCCTTGGCATGCAGCCAATCGGCATGTTTCGGAGCTTTCTTGGTCTTCGACCACTCGTCCAACATAAGCCATTTCACTTCGTCCATGCGCTTCAGCAGCGCTTCTTCTTCCGGGTCCGGGCAGGCCAGTTCGATACGATGGCCGGAAGGATCAAAGAAGTAGATAGAGTGGAAAATCGAATGGTCGGTCACGCCGAGCACTTCGACGCCATTGGCTTCCAGATGATCCTTGAACTGAAGCAGCGTTTCGCGATCCTTCACCTTGAAGGCGATATGCTGCACCCAGATCGGGGTATTGGGATCCCGGCCCATTTCCGGCTTCGTGGGCAGCTCGAAGAAGGCCAGAACATTCCCATTCCCGGCGTCCAAAAACAGATGCATGTAGGGGTCCGGCTCATGCGTAGATGGGACATGATCCTCGGCGATGGCCAGGATGAAGTCCATGTTCAGCATTTTTCCATACCATTCGACCGTCTCTTTTGCGTCTTTGCAGCGGTAAGCGACGTGATGGATCTTCTCGATTTTCATCGATTTCTCCTTTCCGAGAGTGCAGTTTTCAAGGCCAAGGCAACGTACGGTCGCCTCAGGCGTTCACATCAACCCCACCAGCCAGAGTGACAGGGAGGGTACAAGGATGAGCAGGGTCAGCCGCAGGATGTCCGCGATCCAGAATGGCAGCACGCCGCGAAAGATCGTTCCGAGTGAGACATCTTGCAACACGCCCTTCAGCACGAAGACATTCATACCGACGGGGGGTGTGATCAGGCTGATTTCAGTGGCCACAACAACGACAATGGCGAACCAGATCAGGGCGTTTTCGGGATCGAGCAGGAGTTCATTGGCAAACTCAAGCTCAAACATCAGTGGGTAAAAGACCGGCACTGTCAGCAGGATCATCGACAGGCTTTCAAGCACACAACCAAGCACCATGTAGGTCAGCATGATGAACACAATGACTGCCCAGACCGGCAATTCATTGTCGACAACAAAGCCTGATAGGGCATCCGGCAGTCCGGCGTAGTTTATGAAGTTGGTGAACAGCTCGGCACCGATGATCACAGCAAAGATCATGGCAGTAGCCCGGATCGAATCCAGCGTTGCTGCGAAAAAGCTGCGCCAGGTCATCGTCCTGAGAGCAATGGCGATCAGGATCGAAGCACCTGCACCCATTCCGGCCGCCTCAGTTGGTGTGAAGAACCCACCATAAATGCCAACCATGATGAAGAGAAAAAGGCCCAGCACACAGATGACGCCTATGACGTCAGCCCGGCTCATCGGTTCGGTGTTTTCCTCCTCCGGAGCCAGAGAGGGGTTTAACCGTACCGCAACCATGACCGCGCCAAGATAAAACAGCACACCAATGATACCTGGCAGAATTCCCGCGATAAAAAGCTTGGCAATATTGGTTTCGGTCAACAGGCCGTAGATGATCAGGATCACCGAAGGCGGGATCAAAATGCCCAGTGTCCCACCCGCGGCGATAGAGCCTGTCGCCAGCCGGTCATCATAGCCAAAACGACGCATTGAAGGCATGGCGACTTTTGACATCGTGGCAGCAGTGGCCAGGGACGAGCCGCACACCGCGGAGAAACCGCCGCAAGAAAAGACCGAAGCCATGGCAAGTCCGCCGCGCAGCCTGCCAAAAAGCCGATCGGCACCGGCGAACAGCCCGTGTGCCACGCCTGAGCCGGCCAACACATTGCCCATGAAGATGAACAGAGGGATGACCGAAAGGGAGTAAGACAAAGAAGTGTCAAAGGCCACTTGCCCTGTCATAGCCCAGGCAGGCTCCCAACCACGCATATAGGCAAACCCAAAGCCGCCTACGGCCGCCATTGCGAAGGCGATGGGCACGCGCAGTAGTATAAGTCCCAGTAGGATCGCAAAGCCGATCAGAGATTCAATCATGGGGCGCCCTCTAGGTGATCTTGATCGGTGTCGTGTTCGATGGGCGGTTGTAATCCGCGTAGGAATGCGATGAACGCCGAAACCATGCAGGAGACCCCAGCTAGATAGCCGAATGGTGCCAGTGGAATCTCAAGCGCGTTGGTCACCGCGCCGTCATGTGCGGCCTTGGCCGCATGGGTGAAAAGCCGCCAAGAAAAGGTGGCTAACAGGGCAGCAGAGAACAGGCCTGCAAACGCAGACAAAAGACGTTGCGTCTTGCGTCCAAGCGCCAGATTCAGCAGGTCGACCTCGACATGTTCACGGCGCTCTGTCGTCAGTGGCAAGGCAAGGAAAACGAGCGCTGCCAGCAGTATTTCAGTGAGTTCGAAGGCGCCGGAAAGTGGTGCGTTGAACAGGTATCGCCCAACCACATCCACACAGGTGATGAGGACGAGGCTGAACAGGATCAGTGCGGCCCCGACACCCAGAGATCTGTCGAGCAGCAGCCCGATGTCCAGCCCCTCATCAGGGGGCTGGTCGGGGAAACGATGGCGAAGCCGCTCCATGGATCAGAAGTCCACGCCAGCTTGTTTGCGCATTTCTTCCAGTGCCGCAGCGCCGTCATAGCCGTCCGCCGAGATGGCTTCGGACCACGCTGTTTCGGCATCTGCTGCTTGTGATTTGATCGCATCAACGACTTCGGCTGGCGCTTCGTAGATTTCGATCCCGGCCTTTTCGGCCGCGGCGCTGCCTTTCTCGTCTGCGCCGACCCAAGCTTCGCCAACCAGTGCGGCAAAGGCTTCACCGGAAATCGCCTCGATGGCTGCCTGATCCTCTTCAGAGATCTCGTTCCATTTGTCTTCGTTCATGACCATGAACCAAGTGGTGTTGTAGATGCCGCCGGGGACTTGCATCGTGTACTTGACGTCTTCGGTTAGCTTGAACGCAGCCAGCGCATCGTAGGGGAACGTCACGCCATCGATTACTCCGCGCGAGAGCTTTTCATACACCTCACCCGAAGACATGAAGAGCGTTGTGGAGCCGAGACCGGACATCAGATCCGAGATATAGCCGCCGGGCACGCGGATCTTCAGGCCTGCGAAATCGTCCGTTGTCTCAATCTTGCGGACGTTGTTGTGCAACATACCGGGGCCGTGCACGAATAGCCCCAGAAGCTTGGTGCCCTCATGTTCTTTCTGCGCCTCCAGCGGGCCGGAATAGACATTCCAGAATGCTTTGGAACCTGCAACGGCATCGTCACCAATGAACGAGAACTGACCGATCCGAGAGCGGGTGAAACGATCATCTGTGGTAAAGGAATGCAAGCCATAGGTGATGTCAGCGATACCTTCGGCAGCCATGTCGTAATGTGCCGGGGGCGGGCCCATGGGCTTTGCAAGCACACGTACGGTCACGCGGCCATCGGTGACTTCCTCCACTTGCTTGGCCCAGGGTTTGATTGCCTCAACGACGATTGGATGGCGCGGCGGCAGCCAGCTCGAAAGCGCAAGCTTGGTCTCTGCCACGGTAGTCGTTGCGATAGACATTGCAGCGGTTGCAATGCCGGCGAGCAGCAGGGTGTTGCCCTTCAGTTTGATATTCATGGTATCCTCCCTTGGATTATGTGATGTCGGCGGCATTGAGCGCCTGCCTCAGGACGCCCCGGTCGCCGATGTGGTTGGCCAGGATCAGAATTAACCTCGCGTTGATTATATCGCTCTCGGCCTTGGTCTTGCCCTCATGCGTTGCCAGCAGGTCGGCGTAGAAATCGTCGGTTCCGTCGATATTCGGTGTCAGGGTCAGATCGCTCATTGACTTACTTCCTTACCGGCCGCACGGCGCAAGGCAGTGCGCATCAGGGTTTCGTTGTATTCCGCTCGGCGGGCGGCGACATGCTGATCTGGGCGGATCAGGTAGACCGCCGAACTGGCTTCGCCGAGATAGCGTTTCCTGAGCTGACCAGTCGGGTCGTCGCGGGTTGAAAGAGCCAGGCGGCGTGCCGTGATGCCGTCCTCTTCAAGAATTCCAGGTGCTTCTGCATCGATTGTCAAAAGGATGAACTCATCACCCAGCTTCGACAACAGGTATTCATCGCCCAACGGGGCATCAGGGCAGGGGGCGCCGGGCTGCGTCCGTTCGGGACCGCCTGCCAGTGCGTCAGCGGAATTGAGTCCCGATTCACTGTACACGCATGGAACCGAGAGCCGACCCGAGTTGACCATCGGTCGTGCGAATTCGTACGTTCCGCTCAGGCTGAGCACGGCATCGCGGAAGATCTGGCTGGTTTCTGATTTCGGCGTGATGAAATCGGTGGACCGTGTAGAATTCAGGATGTTTTCGTCCGCGCCGTGAACCCGTTCGGTATCGTAGGTGTCAAGCAGGCTCTCCGGCGCTTTGCCTTGAATAACCAACCCTAGTTTCCAGCCAAGATTGTCCACGTCCTGCATGCCGGAATTGGCACCACGCGCACCAAAGGGCGAGACTTGGTGCGCCGCATCACCAGCAAAAAACACCCGCCCCGAGCGGAAACTGTCCATCCGCTTGCACTGGAAGGTGTAGATAGAGGACCAGACCATTTCATAATCCACATCCCCCAGCATCGCATCCAATCGGCGACGGATATTCTCTTCTTTAAGTTCTTCTTTGCGGTCAACATCCCAGCCGATCTGGAAGTCGATCCGCCAGACATCATCAGGTTGCTTGTGCAACAACGCTGAGGCGCCAGAGCCGTGGGTCGGTTCAAACCAGAACCAGCGTTCGGTGGGGAAATTCAGATCGCCTTTCAGTTTGATATCGGCAATCAGGAAGCTGTCCTGAAAGACGCGACCGCTGAAATCGAGACCAAGCATCCCGCGCAACGGTGAGTTGGCGCCGTCGCAACCGATAAGCCAGTCCGCTTCAAGCGTGTAAGGTCCATCCGGTGTCATCACCTTCAGGGTGACATGATCGTCGTGTACTTCGACGCTGTCCACACGGTTCTTGCCGCGCAACTGGATCGGGGCACCCTTGTCCTGCAGCTCGCGCAGACGGTCGATCATGTATTGCTCGAAATAAGGCTGCTGCAGATTGATGAAGGCGGGGTATTTATGCCCGTCTTCCGGCAACAGGTTAAATTCGAATACCTTGTCATCGCGATGGAATACCTTACCGAGATTCCAGACAACGCCTTTTTCGAGCATCGGTTCGCCGCAGCCATAGCGGTCGGCCACTTCCAGGCAGCGCTTTGCGAAACAAATCGCCCGACTGCCCATGCCGATGCCCTCATGATCATCAAGCACAACCACCGGAATACCCTGGCGGCCGAGGTCCAGGGCTGTGGCGACTCCGATCGGCCCGCCGCCCATGACCACAACCGGGTGACGCACCGGTGCGTCAATATCCTGATCGGGCGACTTCTCGTATGGATAGCTCTTGTAGGCGAGCGTGTAACGGTCATCAAACATTGGAAAATCCCCTCCCTTCAGGCGTTCAGCCTTGCAGTTGCTCCCACATTTCCAGATCCCGCTGCGCCGTCCAGATACGTGGCGTGTCGATGCCGCGGGCTTCGTCATAGGCGCGCGCAACATTGAACGGCAGGCAGTGTTCGTAGATCGCGTAGTCAGCGAATTTCGGGTCGCACGCGTCACGTACAGCGTCCCAGGCATCTTTCAGGCTGCCGCCGCTAGCGGCGACACGAGCGGCCGGGCGATAGGTGCTTTCGACAAAATCCCGGGTGGACTCGATTGCTGCTTCAACCATGTCTTTTCCGAGCAGAGCATCACCGCGGCCGGGCGCGATAGCATCGACGTCAAATGCGGCGATATTGTCCAGAGTGCCACCCCAATCGTTGAAATGGCCGTCGCCGCAATAGCAGGCCGAGTGGTACTCGACGATGTCACCGGTAAACATGACGTTCTGGTCGGGGACGTGAATGACGATGTCCCCGGCAGTATGAGCGCGACCAAGATGCATAAGATCGACGCGTCGATTTCCAAGGTAGACGCTCATGCGATCCTTGAAGGTCGTGGTGGGCCAGGTCAGTCCGGGAATGCTTTCATGGCCTTCGAACAGACGTGGAAAACGCTGAAACTCACTGTCCCAATCTTCCTGACCACGCTCGACAACCTGCGCCCGGGTTGTTTCGGACATGAGAACCTGATCTGCGCCATATGCTGAAGCACCTAGAACACGAACCGCGTGATAGTGAGTTAGCGCCAGATGTGTGATCGGTTTGTCGGTAACTTCACGGACCTTCTCAATCACCTTGCCAGCCAGACGCGGCGTGGCCTGCGCTTCGACAATCATGACACTATTATCGCCGATGATCACGCCGGAATTGGGATCACCTTCAGCAGTAAAGGCCCAAAGCCCTTCACCCACTTCGGTGAAGCTAATCGTCTTTTCACCCAAATCTCCCTGAGATGCGAATGCCTTAGCCATTGTGTTCTCCCGAAGTATGTCGCTCACGTGACTCGTTTTGTTTCATTTGCAACGAATATCGTTACATATGAAACTAAAGTCAATGCCGTTTCGTTTGGAGTTACGTGTTTGAACTATTGTTGCTGAGTGCATTCGAAGATTTTTTGCGAAGTTGCCGGCGTAGAAAAATGTTGTCCATTCCCGCTATTTTTGCAGCCAATCATGCCGACCGCCGTAAAGAACTGCTGTTCAATTAAGCGTCTGATGGACCCAATGTGGTGGTTCAAGGCTTAGCGCTGACGGCGATCATGGTTGAGAAGCTTCTGAAACAGAAACGACACCGGCGACGCTACATTTTTCGCCATGTGAGCCGGAGACTGCCTCAGTGAGTCACAGGTCTACGCCCACCAGCATCCAGCACCCAGCATTTGGTGCCTTCGAACACGGCGGTGGTCAGGGCGTGGCCATAGCCTGCACCTGTATCCAGATTGACACGGTTTCCATGATGTTCAGGTGCGGCCACGTGGCTGTGGCCATGGACTACCAACCATGGATGTGGATCTTTATGGTTCAGGAATTCCTCACGAATCCATATCAGATCGTCGTGGTCTTGCTGATCCAGTTTCACCCCGGGTCGAATACCTGCATGCACGAACAGCAATGCGCCGTCCTGATGGAACGGCTTTAGCCCGTTCAGAAAATCTATGTGAGCCTGAGGGACGGCCTTCTTGGCCTTGGCGTGAACTTGATAGATTCTGTCCACGTTGGTGGTTTCAACCCCATAGGACTGCAGCGTTTCGATCCCGCCGATCCGAGGATGAAGCCAGTGATACCCGACCAGCAGGCGCGCATCATTGCGCGGATAGTCCTCCATGAACATTGCGCACATCTGGTCATGATTGCCACGTAGAAAGACCCAGTTCTTACCGTCGGCGTTCCCCCGGACCAGCAGATCCAAAACCCCGCAACTTTGCGCACCCCGGTCCGTATAATCACCAAGAAACACGATCTTGGCGTCTGGTCCTCCATCCCGCTCGATCCGGCCCAGTGCGTCTTCAAGCATCCCCAGTTGGCCATGGATATCGCCGATTGCGTAAATCGGATCTGACATGAGTGTTCCTTGTAGTCGTCTTCAGGCGGTAGTTGATTTGGGATCAGCCCACCCAGTCAATGCTAATGTCTTCGCGAAAAGCAAACCGTACCAGATGCGCTTCGATGACTTCCTGCCAGCGGGTCAGATCTCCGCGAGGGCCGGTTTCAGCCGTCAGCGAAAGGCTGGATTCACCCGCGACCAAGGTCAGCCGGTTTCCGCCCGGAAATTCCACGCTGCCGTGGTTGTCGTCGAAAGCCACCTGGGCCTTGTGGGACCAGTGCTTGCACAATTGCTGCAGGTATTTGCTGGCTGCTTCCGTTTGGGCAACACCCGAGATGCTTTGGTCAGGTAGCAACGCCAAGGCTTCATCGGCGGCACGGCGCACCGCCTGCGCGAACAAAGTAACGTCGATGTTTGTGGCCAGGAAGGTCGCCCCCAGATCCAGACATTTACGCTGCATGGCCGGATCAAGTGTCAGTATCCCGGCAAATTTGCCTGCCGCGACGACCCGAGTTATCGCGTCCAAAACAGCCTCTACCACTTCTGTATGACCAGCATCACCGATATGGCCCATATCAGCGGCCAGATCGGAGGGGCCGAGAAAGACCCCATCAACATCAGAGGCAAGAATATCGTCCAGTGCCTCTAACCCGGCGCGGTTTTCCACCTGAACGAGCAGGCAGATCTGTTCATCCGCAGTTTTCAGATAGTCCGGGATCGCCGCAAAGCGCGAGGCCCTGGCCAACGCTGAACCTACGCCCCGAACTCCGTGGGGCGGGTATCGCACCGCCCGCACCAAATCCCGCGCCTGATCTCCGCTTTCGACCATCGGCACCAGAATATTCTGAACGCCGGCATCGAGGTATTGCTTGATCATCCAGGTTTCACCGATCGGCAAACGTGCGACCGGTTGGCTGCCGCTTCCTTCGATGACCCGCACCTGTTCCAGGATTGAGCGAAGATCGTTTGGGGCGTGTTCTCCGTCAACAAGCAACCAGTCGAAATGGGACGTGGCCGCGATTTCGGCGGCATAGGTGTCGGCCATTCCAATCCAGCAGCCGACCTGCGGCTGACCAGCCTGCAGCGCGGCCTTGAAAGCGTTTAGTGGCGCAGGCATCCCGGCCTCCTTCAGGCAAAGTTGATATCGACCGAGCCAAATGGTCCGAAATCAGCGTGGATTTCGGTGCTCGGCGGGCATTCGACGGGTCGAATAAAGCTACCGGACAAGACCACCTGGCCCGGTTCTATGTTTTGGTCGTACTGCGCCATGCGACGGGCCAGCCAGACGACGCTTTCAACCGGATCATTGAGAACACCCGCACCCAGACCGGTTTCCTCGATCTCACCATTGCGGAAGGTCAGAGCGCCGACCCAACGCAAATCAAATGCGTCTATCGCGTGACGCTCAGGGCCTAACACGATGCCCGCATTGGCGGCGTTGTCGCTGATTGTGTCATAGACGGTACGCGTCTGTCCGGTTGCGGGGTCGGCACGCTGAATACGCGTGTCGAGGATTTCAATCGAAGGCGCGACGTAATCCGTGGCGGCAATGATGTCGTCACGGGTGACGTTCTCTCCGCCTACCGCAGATTTCATGACAAAAGCAATCTCGGCCTCGATCCGGGGCTGGATGAACCGGCCCGCAGGAACGGTTCCACCGTGATCGAACTTCATATCATCGAACAAAATTCCGCTGTCGGGGATGTCGATATTCAGCGCATATTGCATCGCTTTCGAGGTCAACCCGATTTTCCAGCCGATCACCTTGCGCCCTTCGGCCAATTTCTGTTGATAGATGGCGTTCTGCACCTCATAGGCGTCGCTCATTCCCATTTCGGGATGGCGCAGTGTCAGAAGGCCAATCTGTTCGTGCGAACATTCAGCCTGCAATAAGTCGGCTGCGGCACGAGCGTGATCTTCCGGGGTCATGCCCTCTCATCCTCTACTGTGTTGCGCAGAGTGCCAATGCCCTCGACTGAGATTTCCACTACGTCACCCGGTGCCAGGTACTTCGGTGGATCAAACCGCGCGCCCGCACCCGTCGGGGTGCCGGTGACGATGACGTCACCGGGCAGAAGCGTCATGAAGGTCGAGATATATTCGATCTCGCGCCGGATCGGGAACATCATGCGATTCAGCGTATCGTCCTGGCGCAACTCACCATTCACATGGGTCTGAATTCGGGCATCGTCCAACTGGGCCGCGTCGGTGAATGGCACTAGCCACGGACCGATGGCACCGGAATTGTCCCAGTTCTTTCCCTGTGTGACGTTGAACTTGGCATGGCGGACCCAGTCGCGAATTGTGCCTTCGTTACACAAGGTTAGGGCTGCGATGTGGTCATAGGCATCTTCCTGTGAAATTCGCCGACCGGATTTGCCAATCACGATAACGACCTCGCCCTCGTAATCCAGCGTGTGGTTTTCTGGAGGACGGATCAGCGGGCGGTCGTGCCCGGTGAAACCGCTGGCAAAGCGCGGAAACAACGACATGTATTTCGGTTGTTCGCTGCCGTCTTTGTATTCTGCGTTGCGGTCGGGAAAGTTCACTCCGACGCAGAGGATGCGGCGGACATCCGGCATCACCATTTCGTAAGTGAATTCCTTGTGGGTTACTTCCCGGCCTGCTGCGGCCTCGGTCAACTGTTCAAACGTGCCCGCGGCGATCACCTCATAAAGGCTGGCCTGATCGGGAAAGGCGTCGTTTAGCGCAATTGCACCGTCCTTGGTGATCGCGCCGAAAAAAGTTGCTCCGTTTGCGGTGAAAGTTGCAAAGCGCATCAGGCCTCCTCGGCGGCGTCAATGCCACCCATGCACAAGTATTTGAGTTCCATGAAGTCATCCAGCCCATGGCGCGACCCCTCGCGCCCCAGACCTGACATCTTAACGCCTCCAAAGGGCGCTTCGGCAGTTGAGATCAGGCCGGTGTTGATCCCGACCATGCCATATTCCAATGCTTCTGACACGCGCCAGACACGGGCCATGTCGCGCGAATAAAAATACGAAGCGAGGCCGAATTCGGTATCATTGGCGGCTGCGATAACTTCGCTTTCCCTGTCGAATTTGAACAAGGGCGCGACTGGGCCGAAGGCTTCCTCGGTCGCCACCGCCATGTCTGCCGTCACGCCAATCAGGATGGTCGGCTCGAAGAATGTGCCGCCAAGGGCGTGCGGCTTGCCACCCAGTGTGACTGTTGCACCCTTGGCGGTTGCGTCCTTGATGTGCTCAGACACTTTCGCGACTGCGGCTTGATCGATTAGTGGGCCAAAGACGGTGCCCTCGTCAAAGCCGTTTCCAGTTGGCAGTTTTGCGACCTTAGCGGCCAGTTTTTCGGCGAACGTGTCGTAGACCCCAGACTGGACATAGATGCGGTTGGCGCAGACGCAGGTCTGGCCGTTGTTTCGGAACTTGGCGATCACCGCCCCTTCGACGGCCGCGTCCAGATCTGCGTCGTCAAAAACGATAAACGGCGCGTTGCCCCCCAATTCCAAACCTAGTTTCTTGATCGTGGGTGCGCATTGCGCATAAAGCATCGCGCCGATTTCGGTGGACCCGGTAAAGGTCAGTTTCTGCACGATTTTGCTCGAGGTCATCTCACCTCCGATGGCGCGCGCTGATCCAGTGATGACCGAGAACAATCCTGCAGGCAACCCAGCTCGTTCGGCCAGAACTGCCAGGGCGATAGCCGAGAACGGCGTCTGGCTGGCAGGTTTGAGCACCATGGAACAGCCTGCCGCCAGTGCCGGTCCCGCTTTTCGCGTGATCATGGCATTGGGGAAATTCCACGGCGTGATCGCGGCGACAACCCCGATCGGTTGTTTGATTGTGATGATCCGCTTGTCCGGCGCGTGGCCGGGGGTGACGTCGCCATAGGCGCGGCGGGCCTCTTCAGCGAACCATTCGATGAAGCTGGCACCATAAGCGATTTCACCCTTGGCCTCAGCCAGCGGCTTGCCCTGCTCGGCGGTCAGGATAGCGCCAAGATCATCCTGGTTTTCGATCATCAGGTCATACCAGCGGCGCAGAATTTGGCTGCGGTCCTTCGCTGTGAGCTTGGCCCAGCCCTTCTGTGCACGGTGCGCTTCGGCGATTGCTTCGGCCGTTTCGGCCGTCCCAAGATTGGGGACTCGTCCGATTAGATCACCAGTTGCCGGGTTGGTCACTTCCAAATAAGTGGATACCTCGTTGGCACCGACCCATTTGGAGCCAACCCGCGCCGCTTCGATAAGCAACGTGGGGTCGTTGAGACGTAAGTCTGTCATTTGCAGGATTCCCGTGTCTCGGCCTCAGACCGAAAAGCTGATATTTGCCTGACCCGTTCCGGAACTACCGAAATACGGGGTGTAGATGTCGATCTCGCCTTTGTAACTGCCCCATCCCAACGCACCGAACAGCAGGGCAGTGTCGTTCATCGCACACTCGCCCGTACATTTTTTGGCGTAATCTGGCAGAAGTTCCAGGAACTCTTCGAAACGGCCCTGCTGCCACAATTCGAGAACGCGCATATCCATCTGGCGGTTGAACTCGCCATTCACTGCGTTCAGACCTTCGACAGAGCGCTCATTCGGCGTGAAGTCATGACTTAGAGACCCGGATGCCAGAATAGAAACATTGCGGTTCGAACGCCGGATGCCTTCGGCGATGGCTTCACCCCAAACGCGGTTCTCGGCGATTGACGAGAACTGGTTGACCGCAACTGGCAGCACCCGGGCATTCACACCTTCATTGATAAAATGCATCGGCAAAAGGGTACCGTACTCCATTCCCATGTCGGGATGCGAATGACCCAGTGCCCGTTCCCCTCGCTCTCTCAGAACGTCAACGATAGTTTCACCAAGGTCGTGATCACCGCGATAGTCGAACTCCATATCCGCCAGCATGTGTGGCAGTTCGTGGCTGATGAATCGGCCTTTATGGCGCTCTTTTGTGTTCAGGTGAAAGCCCTGATTGGTGATCCAATGTGTATCGAAAACGATGAAGGTGTCGACCTCGCGGTCAATCGCGTCCTGACGCAGACGTGCGTAACCATCTATCGCAGGTTGCCGGATACCTTTGTATTTCGGCATCGTGTGGGACATCCAGATGCTGGGCACATGTGTGATCTTAGCAGCCTGTACAATCTTTCCCATGACAGTTCCTCCTCATATAAGGTGGCGTCTGACCGCTTTGGAAGGGAGAGCGGACGACCAGACGTCGTTTGGTCCGACTCTCAAAGAGTTCATGGACCATAGATGTGCGCGAGTATCCTAACTTTTTACGAGCGGCACCTTGTCCAGACGTCGCTCGGAAGGCGTTACTTTCCCAACTGCATAATCTTGTGCTGACCAGTGGCAAAGCCCACGTGTTTCTGCTCCATATAGAAGTCAAAGCTCCAATCACCGCCGTCGCGACCGATACCTGACGCCTTTACCCCGCCAAAAGGTGTGGGCAGGTGGCGAACATTTTCCGAATTCACCCAGATCATCCCAGCTTCCAACTTATCGGTAAAGCGCAGGGCACGTGTAAGGTCATTGGTCCAGACATAGCCGGTTAACCCATAGGGCGTGTCATTGGCGATCTGCAGCGCTTCTTCTTCGGTCGAGAATGGAATGGAAGTTAGCACGGGGCCAAATATTTCCTCTCGCGCGATGCGCATGTCGTTGTTGGCATTTGTAAACAATGTCGGGCGTACGAAATATCCGTCATCACCAATCTTGACGCCACCGGCCGCGACGGTCGCGCCATCCTCTTTTGCGATGTCAAAATATGAGGTCACCTTGTTGCAATGCTCCTCGGTGACCAGCGGGCCGATCTCGGTCGCAGGGTCCAGGGGGTGTCCGACCCTGATGTTGTTCACTCGCTCGACCAGTTTGGCCTCGAACTCTTCCTTGATAGTGTCCTGCACCAGCAGCCTCGAGGACGAGGTGCAGCGCTCACCGTTGATCGAGTAGATCATGAAAATCACTGCATCCAGAGCCCGGTCCAGATCGGCGTCATCAAACACGATAACGGGGTTCTTACCCCCCAGTTCCAGGTGCATCCGCTTGAGCGTATCGGCGCCCTGCTTTGTGATGATGCTGCCTGTCCTGCTTTCTCCGACAAAAGCGATGGCTTTGATCAAGGGATGCTCTGTCAGCGCCTTACCGGCATCAGGGCCAAACCCGTTCACAGTATTCAGCACGCCCTTGGGCAGACCCGCCTCTTCGGCGATTTCCACCAACAGGCGGGCGGACAAAGGCGAGTCTTCGGCTGGTTTGTGGACCACGGTACAGCCCGCGGCCAGAGCTGGCGCGATTTTCCAAGTCGAAAGCATGAAGGGCGTGTTCCACGGAGTGATCACACCAACTGGGCCAATAGGTACACGAGTGGTGATATTCATCAACGTCGGCGATTTCAGGTGTTGCCCGTCGCGAGCCTGCACGACTTGATCCGCAAAGTAGCGAAAATTCTCGGCACCGCGCAGCGCCGCCTTGGACATGAACCGCAATGTCTGACCCGTATCCCAACACTCACACAGCGCAATTTCTTCTGCCCGGGCTTCGATCGCATCGGCAACGTTTAGCAGGATCCGGCGGCGTTCGGTGGCGGGCATGTCACGCCATTCAGTAAAGGCAGCATGGGCCGCTTTGACCGCCGCGTCGATATCGTCGGACGTACCGTGCGCAACGTCGCAGATTACTGATTTATCCACCGGAGAGGAGGATTGGAAAACACCCGCTGCGCCGTTCCGGTCTTCGCCTGCGATACGGTTCTTGATGCCTGTTACTTTGAACCGGGCCAGAAAGCCTGCCAGTTTCTCGATATTCGTATCCAGTACGCTCATGCGTCAGGTCTCCTGCTTTGTCGCAGCCAAATGATTCCGGATTGTGCCGGTCTTGGGCGAAAGGTCTGGGTCGATGTCACGCATCTCTAGTGAAAGCGCGATAGAGTGTTTCGAGAAGGCCTGTTCCAGATACGCCTCAACCGCGTCAAAGATACGCTGTGTTGCGTCCTTCTTAACGTCGTCAAGACGGCCAGCGCGCAGGCGGATTGAGATGTCCACAAAGCCATGCTTGGGATCTCCATCCGCAATGGAAAAATAGTCAACACGCGTGGCGCGGACGCGAATTCCCGGCATTGGAAAAGCCTCAATCCCCGCAGCGGTGTCTCGTATGCATTCGCACAAGCCACCGATGTCGACCCGATCGTCCAGATTGCCGGAGTATTCGACGTGGAAGTGTGGCATGACCTCTCCTTTACTACTTAACATGTTTAGTAAATTGTATCGCGACCGTCAAGAACTTGCTTTGTTAATCTTTGCAATTCCTGAAATGGCGTTCTAGAAGGCTGGAATGAACCGACAAAGCCATACCACGAGAACCTCTCGCGCTCTTCCGATCGCCCTGCTGCGCGCACGCGAAACCGTTATGGCCCCAATTCGGGATATGCTGCAGGGGATACAGCTGACCGAGCAAAAGTGGCGTATCCTTCGTGTTCTGGACGAAATGGGCGAAGTGGAACAAAGCACTATTGCAAATGAGGCCTGCCTTTTGCTTCCCAGCCTGACGCGAATTCTACGAACGATGGAGACTGATGGGCAGATATCCCGCCGTCAGGGCAGCACGGATAAGCGCCGCACCATGGTGAAGATCACCGATGAGGGGCGTCAAATTCTTGAAGAGAACCTTGCGACCTCGCTGGCGATTCACAATACAATCGAGGCGCAAATGGGACAGGAAAAAATCGACAACCTGCTGAATCTACTTGAGGAATTGCAGGCCGTAAAGGTTTGACCCCGACCTTGAAGACCGGGGCCAGCGTGATCACTACAGGCTCGCTAGTCCTGTATCTAGGGCTGACAGGATCTTGGCTACGTCATCAGACGTGATGACCAGCGGTGGAGACAATATGATGTTGTTTCCAGATACACGGACCATCACGCCATCTTCATAGGTCGCTTTTTGAACCTGCAGCGGATGATGTTTGGCAATTGGTGCCTTGGTCGCACGGTCCGAAACCAACTCTAGCGCACACATCAGGCCTTCACCCCCTCGCACGTCACCGACTACGTCGTATTTGTCGGCCAGTTTTTTCAACCCGGCAAACAACTCATCCCCCCGTGCAGCTGCGTTTTCCCAAACTCGCAGGCGGTTGATCTCGGCCAGCGTGGCCAAGGCTGCGGCCGCGCCAACCGGGTGCCCGGAATAGGTGTAGCCCTGATCGACAGAAGCTCTGCCGGTAGTGTCGCTTTCGAACACCTCCGCAACCGCGCCAGAGATCATTGCCGCGCCGAATGGGAAATAGCCGTTTGTGATGGCTTTGGCCGTTGTCATGATATCGGGCTGCACCCCCCAGTGTCTCGCGCCACTTTCGCTGCCTGTACGCCCAAAGGCAGTAATGATTTCGTCCGAAATCAGCAGAATTCCGTGTTTCGAGCAGACCTCACGCACCATGGGCATAAAGCTCTTGTGCGGCGGGATCACTCCGCCTGCGCCCAAGATTGGCTCCATAATAAATGCGGCGACGGTGTTTGCACCCTGGAATGCGATTTCGGCCTCCAGCGCTTTTACGCAAAGCTGCGCAAGACGCTCAGGGTCCGTCTCATCGAACGGATTGCGATAGGTCCAGGGTGCGGGCACGTGGAAACAGCCCGGCATCATCGGCTCATAAGCCGCGCGGAACTTCTGATTGCCATTGACCGAGGCAGCAGCGAAATGGGTGCCGTGATAGCCCTGTTTCAGGCTGATGAACTTGGTACGGCCAGCCTCGCCCCGAACTTTGTGAAACTGACGTGCAAGTTTCAGCGCGATCTCAACCGAATCCGATCCACCCGAAGTAAAGAATGCACGGGTCAGCCCGTCAGGCGCAAAGAACTGCGCCAGCTCATAAGACAATTCGATCGCCTTGTCGTTGCTGGTGCCGCGAAAGGTTGAATAATAGGGCAATGCGTTCAGCTGATCGGTGATGGCCTGCTTCACCGGATCACAGGAATAGCCCAGATTGACGTTCCACAAGCCACCTACTGCATCCAGCGCCTTGTGACCATCTACATCAATGATGCTGACCCCTTCACCTCCGGTCAGAATGGTCGGCGGGTTTTTCTGGCTGTCGGCCGGGTGCGCCATTGGTTGCCAGAAATGTCGGGCGTTGTTTTCCTTCAGAAAGTTGGAGTCTTTCATGTAGCGTGTCTCCGGAGATTAAGTCCGCCCGTCAATCATGGGTGGAATTCGGTTGGGAAAGTTTCGGGCATCTGGCCGCCAAAGTTTGCGGTCAGTTCTTTCGAAAGGGTGTGGAGTGAGGTCAAAATCAGCGGCTGTCGCGCGCTGGTTGCACGAATTTCGGGAACGGCAATCGCAATGGTTCCAATCGCGATCTGATCAATGCCGAAGATAGGCGCCGCATATCCGAAGACACCATCTTCAAAGCTGCCATTACTATTGGCCCAGCCGGCCTGGCCGATTTGTGTAACGCGGTCACGAATAAGTTCCGGGTCCGTCACTGTGGCCTCGGTAAATCGGGTGAGTGTGTCGGATTCCAAGCGTTCCAGAAGGAAAGCCGGACCGAAGCTCAGCATGCATAATCCCGAAGCAGTCGCGTTGACCGGAATAATTTCGCTAGGGTCGAGACTTACGCGAACGCTGTGCTGCGTGGTTTCAACCACCAGCGCGGTTTGCAGAGTGTCTTTTTCAAGTAGAGTAAGGTGCAGGCTCTCGCCAACCTCATGCATCGCGGCCTGCATTTTCTGGCGTGCACCATCAAGGCCAGGCTTGGCAATTTCGCGTAGGGCGGCCAACCGTAGAGCAGCTGGTCCGATGGCATATGATTTCGTCTGCGGATTCTGCTCGATCAGGCCGAACTCTTCCAGTGCTCGTAAGTGGCGGAGGGCGGTCGCCTTGTTCAAACCAGCCAGGCGCGCAATGTGACTCAGCCCGATTTCCGGCTGAGAGCTTGAAAAGTACTCTAGCATTTTCAAGGCATTAAGTGCGGTGCCCATGTGTTTTGCCTCCTCCCGGTCAGGTTATACTTGACAGAATTAACTTAACAACGCAACATTATTATTGTTAACGCGGTTCATTTATTGAACCACTAACGGGAGGTGTCAATGAAGAAATTTCTAGCAACCGCCGCATTTGTAGCGTCAGCAACCGCTGCACTGGCAGAGTATCCAGAGAAACCGGTAACTTTCGTGGTTCCATGGCCTCCGGGCGATCTTGAGGACGTGCTGACGCGAATGATCGCGGACGAATTTCAAGCCATGTACGACGTCCCGGCCGCGGTCGTGAACAAGCCCGGCGGCGGCGGCGGTCCGTTTCCAGGTGCAGTCGAAGTCGCCACCGCCCCGGCGGATGGTTACACCATCGGCTCTTTCGTCATTGGCGTTCCCGTCATTGGACCGGAAATCGGTATCCCTGAACTGAACCCGAACCCGTTTGATCCGATCGGTATTTTTCTGACGTACCCGTTCGTAATCGCATCCAGCAAGGATGCGCCGTTCTCGAACTGGGAAGAACTGGCGGAACACGGCAAGGATAACGATTTGGCGCTTGGTCACTTCGGCTCGGTCTTGCCGCCCACGCAGGTCACCTTTGCTGCTGCTGTCAGCAGCGGATTTGATTTTGCAAGTGAAGCAGCCTTTGATGCGTTGGATTGCAACACGCTGGCATCGGGTGACGTAGACGTCATCAACACCACGCTTCAACTTGTACTACCTTGCCTGGATGACGTGAATATTCTGGCGAGCATTGGCGGCGAGCGGATTTCGCTGATCCCCGATACGCCGACGATCGTCGAGCTCAACCCGGATCTGCCGCTGGCATTGTGGAACGGCCTGTTCGTTCACAGGGATACACCACCCGAGGCACGCGAAAAAATCACTGCAGCAGCACAAAAGGCGGTGCAGTCGGACAAGGCCAAGCAGCTTGCTGAGGAAACCGGTGCTCTGATCTACTGGCAGGACCCAGACGCATCCAACGCTCAGATTGAGCAAGACAAATCCTCTTTCGCTAAGATTGAAGAAATTCTGGGCGAGTAAGATCCAGAATGGGCGTGGGGCACTGCCTCACGCCTCTTTCAGGTTGGGAGGAAACGATGATTGCAAAGACTTTACAGGACATGTTCAAAAGATATCGCCGACCCGGCGATGTCGTTTTCGCCGTACTGTTTCTGGCATTCGCGGTGTTTCTTTTGTCCCAACTGGGTGATCAGACCAAGGTCGTCAAACGAACCAAATGGTTCGCGCAGCCGGGTCTTTGGCCCACAATTGCAATCTGGTGCATGGTGGTGTTCGGGTTTCTGCATTGGCTTAGCTCGGCCTTGTCAGACCGGATCAGCGGCCGCTGGACCGAGGTCGGGTTTTGGGTTCGTTCGTTCGAATATGTTGCCTATTTCCTGATCTATGTGCTGGTGGTTCCGCAGCTAGGATATCTGCCCTCAACCATGTTGTTCGCAGTCTTCCTGACCCTTCGTGTAGGGTTTCGTGGTGCAAATGCTATCGGAATAGCTGCGTTGTTCGGCTTTGTGGTCACCATCGTTTTCCGTGGCTTTCTTCAGGTCAAAATCCCCGCCGGAGCGGTCTATGAATACCTTCCGGATTCCGTGCGCGCCTTTGCGCTGACCTATCTGTAAGGGGCCACTATGGAAACGCTTCTTTCCGGTATTTCAATCCTGCTACAATGGCAGGTAATCGTGGCCCTGCTGATCGGTTCGATCGGCGGCGTCATCATCGGGGCATTGCCCGGCGTGGGTGCGGCGGTGGCCATCGCAATCCTGTTGCCTGCCACCTTCGCGTTCGAGCCCATCGTAGGACTAACCCTGTTATTGGGTATCTACGGCTCGTCCATGTATGGCGGCGCCATTCCCGCGATTCTGATCAACACCCCCGGCACAGCGGTGAACGCGCTGACCACTTATGACGGATATCCCATGACCAAACGGGGGCAGGGCCACCGTGCGCTGTCTCTGGCGTATTCGGCCTCGTTCTTCGGGGGCGTGTTTGCGATCATCTGTCTGATGGTGTTGTCACCGGTTCTGGCCCTTGTCGCCCCACATTTCGGCAGCCGCGAGATTTTCCTGGCCGCGCTATTGGGTATCATTCTGGTTGTGCTGGCCCACCGGGGGCAGATTTTTGCCGCTGGTATGCTGGCGGCCTTCGGTATTTTCCTGAATTCGGTGGGGTTGGAGCCCGTGAAATACACCCGCCGGTTCACCTTTGATCAAAGTTGGTTGGCTTCGGGCGTTGATCTCATTGTGGTCGTGCTGGGTCTGTTTGCGATTAGCCAGGCATTTCTGCTGCTATTGGAAAAGAACCACGCGCCAGGCGACACCCATGTAAGTGGCAATATCTTTGCTGGCCTCAAAGAACTTCTGGGCGTGAAACGCGTTGCTACTGTGTCCTCAAGTATCGGTGTTTTCATGGGCATGGTGCCGGGCACGGGCGAGTTTACATCGCAATTTTTGTCCTACACCTATGCTCAAAAGACGTCAAAGAACCCAGAAAAGTTTGGTGATGGCTCACCCGAGGGACTTGTAGCGTCCGAGGCGGCGAACAATGCCGTCCCAGGCGCTGCGATGATTCCTCTGCTGGCTCTGGGTATTCCCGGCGAGGCGCTGACGGCGATGATGCTGTCGGTGTTTTACGTCCACAACGTGATCCCCGGACCGCAGCTGTTCGAAAATCAGATGGATTTCGTATTGGCCCTGTATATGGCGCTGATCCTGCTTAACGTGATCGTCCTAGTGTTCCTGCTGTTTTCGACGAACTTGCTGCTCAAGATCATCCAAATCCCGACCCGGTTTCTTGGTGTCATGATCCTGATTTTGGCATTCGTGGGGGTCTATAGCCTGCGCAACTCGATCACCGACTGCGCCATCGCCGCTGGGTTTGGTGTCTTTGGTCTGATCCTCAAACGGCTGGACCTGCCAATTGTTCCAATCATTTTGGGCATGGTTCTTGGCGGTATCATGGAAACCAAGCTGCGCAGCGCAATGGCACGGGTCAAAACGCCGCTCGACTTCATCGACCGGCCCATCGCGGCAATTCTGTTTGGTCTGATCGTTCTGATCCTGATCCTGCACTGCCGAACGCTGTATTTCGAATTCAAAAACAAACTGCGACCGGAACCTACGATGCAACCCGTGGATTCCGATAATCCGAACCAGCAAGGATAAGCGACCTATGGATCAACTTGCCATCGACGCGCTACGTGGTCAGCCCGTACAGGCCCGGAGCCTTCTGATTGATGGGCGTCACGAGGCCGCAGCGGCAGGAGGGCAACTGGATGTCCTTTCTCCAATTGACGGTCAGGTTCTAACGCAAATTGCCGAGGGCACCCCCGAGGATATGGAGCGGGCTATTGCGGCGGCCCGTACGGCGTTTGAAGACGGACGCTGGTCGCGGGCTGCACCTTCTGTACGCAAGAAGGTGTTGTTGAAACTGGCCGATCTGATTGAAGAACACGCTTTGGAACTGGCCGTTCTGGGCGTGCGGGACAACGGCACTGAGATCAACATGGCCATGAAGGCCGAGCCGATGTCGGCTGCGGGCACGTTCCGCTATTATGGCGAGGCCATAGACAAGATCTATGGTCAGATTGCGCCCACAGCTGAAAATGTGCTGGGTCTTGTGCATCACGCGCCTGTCGGCGTTGTCGGGGCGATTGTGCCTTGGAACATGCCAATGATGATCGGTGCGTGGAAGATCGCGCCGGCGCTGGCGGCGGGTAACTCGGTGGTGTTGAAACCTGCGGAATCGGCCTCGCTATCACTTTTGCGATTGGCCGAGTTGGCGCTTGAGGCAGGTGTGCCGGACGGTGTCCTGAACGTCGTCACAGGCAAAGGCAGCGTGGTTGGTGAAACACTGGCCCTGTCGATGGATGTAGACATCATGGTTTTTACCGGCTCGGGCGCGACAGGACGGCGGCTTCTGGAGTATTCCGCGCGATCGAACTTGAAACGTTGCTACTTGGAACTTGGCGGAAAGTCCCCCAACATCGTGTTCAACGACGCCCCCGATCTCGCGCAGGCGGCCAAGGTCTCCGCCGCAGGTATTTTCCGAAATTCAGGTCAGATTTGCGTCGCGGGATCGCGCTTGCTGGTTCAGGAGGATATTCACGAAGACTTCGTCGCCGAGATCGTTAAACACGCGCAGGCCTTCCGCGTCGGCGATCCGCTGGATTTGAGCACTCAGATCGGGGCAGTACACTCATTGCCGGAATTGGAAAGCAATCTGGATTTTGTCGCCCAAGCCGAAGCTGAAGGTGCTGAGCGCCGTGCCGGCGGTGACCGAATTCTGACCGAAACGGGCGGCTATTATATGGCACCCACTGTAATTAACGGGGTCAAACCTACAGACAATCTGTTCCGCAATGAGGTCTTTGGTCCGGTTCTGGCCGTGACACCGTTCAGGGACGAAGATGAGGCATTGCGCCTGGCAAATGACAGCGTTTATGGATTGGCCTCGGGCGTGTGGACTGCAAACCTGAGCCGTGCGCATCGCATGGTGGCGGGCATTCGCTCTGGCGTCGTTCATGTCAATACTTACGGCGGTGCTGACGCCACTGTGCCTTTGGGTGGTGTAAAACAGTCGGGCAACGGCCACGACAAGTCTTTGCACGCAATGGAAAAGTACTTCGATCTGAAAACAGCCTGGATTCAGTTGTAAGACGATAGCCTGCGAGGAGAAGATTACCATGGGCGACAAGACTATCTTGCTGATCGGCACCTATGACACCAAAGACCCCGAGATGCGCTACATCGAAGAATGCATCACTGCGCAGGGTGGCAACGTGCTGACCATGGATGTCTCGGTTCTTGGGTATCCGACCACGCCCACAGACATTTCCAAACATGATGTGGCCGCGGCAGGTGGTATGACCATAGAAGAGGTGATCGCGCTCGGTGACGAAAACAAGGCTTTTCGCGTGATGTCGCAGGGCGCAGCAACGCTTGTGGCGCAGGTCTACGCCGAGGGCAAATTTGATGGTATGCTCGCAACAGGTGGCACGATGGGCACCGATCTGGCGCTGGATTGTGCGCAGGCTTTGCCAATGGGCGTGCCGAAATACATCGTTTCTACGGTCAGTTTTTCACCGCTGATTCCGCCGCACCGTTTGGCGCCGGATATTCAGATGATCCTGTGGGCGGGCGGGCTTTATGGTATGAACTCGGTTTGCCGCTCATCGCTAAGCCAGGCCGCAGGCGCTGTTTTAGGCGCAGCCCGCGCCGTCCAACGCCCCCGGCGCGATCGCCCGATGATCGGAATGACCTCGTTGGGCTCATCCTGCCTGCGTTATATGAAAACCCTGAAACCTGCTTTGGAAGAACGGGGATACGAAGTGGCCGTGTTCCATTCAACGGGCATGGGCGGTATGGCATTCGAGAAGCTTGCGGGTGAGGGTGCGTTCTGCTGTGTAATGGATTTCTGCATGCAGGAATTTGCCAACATGCTTGCAGGTTCGCTGGTGTCCTCGGGGCGTGACCGGCTGACAAATGCCGGGCGCGTGGGCGTGCCGCAAATGGTGGCCCCTGGCGCGCTGGATCTTTTGGATTTTGCCGGTTGGCAGGACATTCCCGACCAATATGCCGACCGCCCGTTCCATGAACATAATCGCCTGATCAAAAGTGCGGTGTTCAATGCAAAAGAGCGACGGGCCGCTATTCGGGAAATGGCTGATCGTCTGAAACAAGCCACCGGCCCAACCCATTTTTTCCTGCCCACCGGCGGTGTTGAGGAATGGGATCGCGAAGGTCAGGAAGCGCATGACCCGGAAGCGCTTGCCGAAATGGTGGACGAGGCCCGCAACGTGATGCCTGCGGTTGCATCAACTACAGAAATTGATGCCCATATCAATGACGACGCCTTCTGCGAGGCTGCACTCAAACAGTTCGACAAATGGATGAATGAAGGGGTGGTTAAGGCGACATGACCAGAAAAGCCAAGAACATCCTGTTTATTATGTTCGATCAGCTGCGGTACGACTACCTGAGCTGCACCGGACATCCGAGTTTGAACACCCCCCATCTGGATGCGCTGGCGGCCAAGGGCGTGCGGTTTTCCCATTGCTATGTTCAATCGCCCATCTGCGGTGCTTCAAGGATGAGCTTTTACACAGGGCGTTACGTACACAGCCACGGCGCTGCCTGGAATAATTTTCCGCTCAAGGTCGGAGAGGTCACGCTGGGTGATCATCTGCGCGAACGTGGGATGCATAGTTGGTTGATCGGAAAGACGCATATGAGCGTGGATCAGGCAGGGATGGACCGTCTGGGCATTTCGCGCGACGGAGTGATCGGAGCACGTGTCGCGGAATGTGGTTTTGATGTCTTCCTTCGTGATGACGGCTTATGGGGTGAGGGGCCGCAAGGCTTTTATGACAAAAGACGTTCGCCCTATAACGAGTATCTGAAAGGGCAGGGGTATGAGGCTGAAAACCCCTGGCAGCACAATGCCAATGCCGGGGTTGACGAAGATGGTGGCGTCGCTTCGGGTTGGTTTATGCGGCACGCTGATAAGCCTGCAAACATCAAGGAAGAAGATAGCGAAACGCCGTGGCTAACGGGACAGGCGATTGAATTTATTCAAACGCAGGATGCAAATTCGGCTGGGCCATGGATGTGCCACCTTTCCTATATCAAGCCGCACTGGCCTTACATTGTTCCAGCGCCGTATCATGACATGTACGGCGCGGAAGATGTTTTGCCAGTGGTTCGCTCGGATGGCGAGTTACAGAACCCACATCCTGTCTACGAACAATTCATGCAGAACGAAATCGGCCAAACCTTTAGCAAGCCGGGTGTGCGTGAAAAGGTGATACCCGCCTATATGGGGCTGATCAAACAGGCTGATGATCAGATGGGCCGCCTGTTCAGTTGGCTGGAAGAAAATGGTCACATGGAAGATACGATGATCGTCGTGACCTCCGACCATGGGGACTACCTTGGCGATCATTGGATGGGTGAAAAGGATCTCTTCCATGACCCGTCGGTGCGCGTTCCACTGATCATCTATGACCCGTCACCAGAAGCAGACGCAACACGCGGCACTGTTTGTAGCGCACTGGTCGAAAGTATTGATCTGGCGGCAACATTTGTTGATCTGGCAGGTAGCGATGTCCCGGATCACGTTATCGAAGGCCGCTCGCTACTGCCGTTACTGTATGGCCAAAACCCCAAGGCATGGCGCGAGTATGTGGTTAGCGAATATGATTATTCCGCCACGCCCGAAGCCGCGGCTCTGGGTCTTGACCCCAAACAGGCACGCCTGTTCATGTTGACGGACAAAGATTGGAAGTTCATCTTTGCCGATGGCGGGTTTCGCCCGTTATTGTTCGACCTGAAAAACGACCCTAAAGAGTTGAATGATCTCGGTGCCGACTTGGGCCATGCCGAGGTGATCAACATGTTCATGAAGCGCTTGTCAGAATGGGCGCGCCGTCCATCGCAACGTACAACAGTTTCAAATGAAACGTTGCTGAAGAAGCGAGACGGGAGTGCGGCTGATGTCGGTATTTTTATCGGTGTTTTTGATGAGCGTGAATTGCCCTACGACGTAATAGAGAAAACGATCAAGCGTCGGTAAGTCTTGCAGGGGTTTCGTCATGTTGTGGGTCTTTTGCGGATCTGTCGCAAAGTTGTTTAGGCAGTTGCGATGACCCCATTCAACTATCTTCAAGGCAACAACACAAACAACAACAACGAAAATGAGAGTAAACGGCCTGGATCCGGGAACATGGTTAATCAGCACCAGGCTCTTCAACTTAGTCAGATAAATGGGTGGTATGGTCTGTAGTTCTCTTAAAAAAACGAACCACAGGTCATACCGACGGTTGTCGGACGGAATTGTCGGTTTAGGGCTGGAACAAGACGCTCGCTGCGCAAGCATGGATCAATTGTCAGCATTGTCAAAACAGTCTCCGCATATCTAAACAGACGCTAGACGGTAATTAAAAAGCCGACAACACGTTCAACGCTCAGGACTTCGCCTAACAGTTCCTCAATAGAAAATAGCCGATCCCATTGATGCCATTCGGCAGTGGTTCAGGAGTACCCAGCCGTTACAGTCTTTTCGACCTTCAATAAACTGCGGGCGAGCTTGGACTCTCCGCAAGCCCGAGCAGGAGTGTGGCCCTCGGGTATCCATGTGTCCCAAACGGCGTTTTCCTCAGCAACGTCCGCCATGCCTGCCAGCCATATCTCGCATTTCAGAACGCGGGATTTATCGCTGCCCGCCTTATTCAACAGGTTCTCGATCCTGGTCAGGGTTTCTCGCGTCTGTTCTGCCACTGTAGGTGTGCCGACGTCTGTCCGCATAGATAGGCCACGCCATTATGTTTGACGATCCTGCTCAAGCGCTGGCCAGCTTCAATACGAGTGATTGTCATGTCTTGTATCTGCCTTTTTTCAAAAAATTGTTGTGATGCTGGCTGGTCTGGTTACGCGAAGCCTGAAATAATCTTTCGAGTTTCATAGAGACACAGATGGCTCAGCACTGGGATTTCAGGAATATCGTTTGGGTACCAAAGATCGAGGCAAGAAAGTTTCTGAAACGTATGAGGACTGCGAACGCTTCAAGTTGGGTTATCGATCAATTCACTTTGATATCCAAAGAGCGCGGGCAATCCACCCGTGTGTAACAATACGATTTTTTCGCCTGGTTTGATCTTCCCACTTTCGACCAGGTTCAGCAAACCAGCGAACGTTTTTGCAGAATAAACCGGGTCGAGGAAGACCCCTTCCTTCCGGGCCATCTTTTCCAATGCAGCGCGCGTTATTGCATTCACTTTGCCATAACCCGGCGGCAATGCTTCGTCAAAAACATCAATCTTGCCTTGTAGAAGTCCTGCGTCGACATCCAGCAGGTCCGCAAGTTTCTGCAGAACGACCTTCATTCGGGCCTGCTGCTTTTCACGATCTCTGCGCACGCAAATCCCAAACACCGAGGCAGTGCTTTCTTCTAACGCCAGACCAGTCAGCAGTCCGCCATGTGTGGCACCGCTACCTGTGGGGACGACGACCGCGTCGAAATCCGGCATCTGCTGATACAATTCCTGTCCGGCCACGACGTAGCCCAAGGCACCCAAGGGCGGATGGCCCAACCCCAGATGAATAACGTACGGTTTGTGACCTTTGGCTTTCAATTCAACTGCGCGCGCATGCAGCGCTGCGTCGGCTCCCGCTTCGTCTTCACCTTCTGGGTAACCCATATGCTCGGCACCCAGGATTTGTGCCAGCAGCACGTTCCCGGACGAATAGTAATCCGCCCCCATGTCAGCGACACGCTCTTCCAACTGAAGCACGGATTGCATGCCCAGTTTGGCTGCCGCAGCGGCCGCAGACCGAACGAAATTGGATTGGACAGCGCCGGTGATCAGAATGGTATCAGCACCTTGTTGACGCGCATCTCCGAGATAGAATTCAAGCTGCCGTGTTTTGTTGCCACCAAAACTAAGCCCAGTCAGATCATCACGTTTCAGCCAAAGGTCGATATCCAGTTCTGCCGACAAGTTGTCCAGACGCTCCAAAGGAGTTGGGCCGGACATGAGTTGGGCGCGTGGAAATCTGTGCAGATTATCGTTTCGTGTCATTGTGTCACCTTCAAGACCAAGCCAATAAATGCGCGCGATAGAACAAAACACAGCAGGCAATCAGGGACACCACGCGGATCACTGTTATGACCACCGACTGTGGTAAGTAAGGGCCTGCCGCACGACCAAGTAGGCTGCCGATCAGAGTTATAGCAACGAACCCCAGTATTTGCGGTTCATATGAGATTGCCTGCGCGTTGGACAAGCTGTGCAACAAAAATGCGATGCCATATGCCACCAGCGCTATGGGTTGAACCAACTTTGCAACTTCTTTGGCGGAACGACCCTTTGCTATCAAACCGAACACCATTAGCGGGCCCGGTGTCGCCGCCCAAACAGTCGCAAGCCCAGACAGTCCTGTAACGACTGAAAACCCAGCGTTGCCAATGGAGCCCCGCAATGGAA
Organism: Ruegeria sp. CDSB113; assembly: GCF_059611045.1. Taxonomy (NCBI): domain Bacteria; kingdom Pseudomonadati; phylum Pseudomonadota; class Alphaproteobacteria; order Rhodobacterales; family Roseobacteraceae; genus Ruegeria; species Ruegeria sp. CDSB113. Next base: position 92,775 of record NZ_JBXWOU010000006.1, on the reverse strand, counting down.
GCAAGGTCGTAATCAACCCGATCAGCAATAGACACGCCGTCAGGGAAAGAACAAATGCTTCGCTCAAAAAGGGATACACAACAAGGCCAGCGGCCACTCCGACACAGCAACCAATGACCGCGTTGCGGATTAGTTGACGGTTGTTTTTTAGAACATGCCGGTCTGTCGCTACCACTGATACAAACGTGTTCAGCAAAAGCAAAACGGGAACCGCTGTCGACGTGCCAAGCAAAATCATCATGGGCGGTCCCGCGATAATGCTGAACCCGATGCCAACGCCGACTTGCAGCATTGCGCCAAGGCAGATGGCAATCATCAGGATGGACAGGTCAACGAACACTCAAATCTCCTATGGACCAAAGCAATGTCGCAAGCCCTCAGATATCCTGAGTTCCCGGCCAGGGTCCATCATTGACCGTTTTGGCACGGTCAGCGCTGCCACGGCATCAGTCCCGAGTATTGCGCCCGGGTCGTCACAGCGTGCGCCATTTGCGCCAGTGTGGTCAGGTCAAAAACAGGAAGCTGCAGTTCTTCCTGAAGCCGCGATGCATAAGGCGGCAAGTCCGTGCATTCCAAAACCAACGACCGAATGTCCGGAGCTTCAAGAACCAGACTACGAGCCGCATTCCAGACCTCGGTTTCGATCAGGTCCGTGTCCATCCGGGTCCGTGTGTTCCGCAAAATCACTTCGGCGAATTCTGTTGTATCCTCCAATCCCTTCACGGCCACAGGAACACCTGATGCACCAACACCTTCGAAATGCCGGTGCGTCAATGCGGATGCATCCGCGGTTAGCACGCCTACTGGCGCGTTGGCACCGGTCATTTGAAAGGCCAGCGGCACTTGGATCAGGCTGGAGGCAAAGACTGGCACTGAAACCGCAGCTGCTAATTCATTTTGAAACAAGGCTAGAAAGCCGCAACTGCCAGTGATGGCTCGCACGCCTTCAGCCTCAAGCCGCTTGGCGCCTTCGATGAACGGTGCCAGTAACTCGGGCGAAGGGTTGTTCAGTAAGGTCGGGACCGTCACACCGTCGATCATCTCATACAGAACCGGAAATGGCAGGCTGGAAGGGTTCTTGATATGGCCCGGTGGTTTTGGAAAATAGCTTTCGAGGCACAGAACACCAATTGACGCCCCGCAAATGTTCTGACCACCGTGGTAGATTGGCATTGTCATCTGATCCTTTTGATTTGAAGGTTCAAAACCGGGCCAGCGAAAACGGGGCCAGATCGATGTTTGGGCTGCGACCGGACACAAGATCGGCCACAAGCTCGCCGGTTTTTGGGGCCATCATCAGCCCATAGTGAGAATGCCCGAAGGCAGTATAGAGCCCTTCTCTGCCGTTAACTGGTCCAATCGCCGGCAAACTGTCCGGAAAAGATGGGCGGCGACCCATCCAAAACTGTGCCTCGCCGGTATCGAGGCTTGGCATCATGGCCTTGGCTTGTTCGGTCAGGATTTTTTTCTTGCGTGGATCAGCGGGCGCGTTGACGCTACCAAATTCAGCTGTGCCAGCGACTCTCAGACCGTCCTGCATCGAACTTGCGACCACCTTTGCGTCTACATCCATGACCGAATTGTTCAATTGGGCAGAGGGGGTCGGGAATTCGACATGGTAACCCCGCTCTGCCACAAGGGGCACAGGCATCCCCAGGGGTTTTAACAGGTCGGCGGACCACACACCTGCCGCGAGGATAATGCTGGCGGCACGCATCGTGCCTTGCGAGGTCGTAATCTGCCAACCACCATCTTCTGCCGGTGCCAGCTTGGTGACTTCGGTTTTTACTATTTCAGCACCTTGCGCGCGCGCTTTTTCAGCCAGAACTGCCCCCACACGTCCTGGTGAAGTTACGCGTGCCTGACCTTTGATCACGATCGCGGCTTGGAATTCCTCTGACAGTGCAGGTTCCAGGCCGCGCAACTCGGCACCATCGACAAGCTCCAGATCGCCTCCTTTTTCCTGGCGGATCAGATATCCAAGCCCATTCAGATCAGCCTGCTTCCGGTGGCGAAAAGCGTGAATATAGTAGCTGTCAGTGATCAGGTTTTCGTGCCTGGTGCCTTGAAGATGACGACGATACAGGTCGATAGAAGGGCGGCACAATAGCTCCATCGCGTCCGAGATTTCGCGCACTGACCTTTCGCTGGAGTTTCCCAGAAACCGCAGCCCCCAGGGGATCATTTTTGGCCAGAAACTGGTTCTGACCGAAAGCGCGCTTTTGGGGTCCAGTAGCATCTGGGGCAGTGACTTCCATATGCCGGGCATCGCTTGCGGAATGATTGACCACGGCGACACTACACCTGCGTTCCCGAAAGAGGTTTCCTGCCCCGGTTGACCGCGGTCAATCAGCCGAACCGGAATGCCGCGCTCTTGTAACGACAAAGCGCAACAAATGCCGACGATCCCTGCGCCGATGATGGTCACTTGTTCTGTCATCGCATCAGGCCGGAGAGTGGCTTCGGTTGCGGGCGATCAGTTGGGTGACGATGACAGGAGATGCCACGGCCAGCGCGATCAGATCAGCAGTCAGGCTGGGCGCGACAAAGATAATCCCAGCGATGGCCAACAGAATGCGCGATGCGATATTCAGCGGACTCAACCAATACCCAACCACAGCCGCCGACAGGGCAATAACCCCGGCGATGCAACTGGTCGCGGTATAGGTGAACTCCCACAGGTTAAACCCGGTTGAGGACACGAATAGCAGCACCGGCGCATAGACAAAAGCCATAGGAGCGATCACTTTGCCCAATCCAAGGGTGAAAGCAGAAAGACCAGTTCGGAACGGGTTCGAGTTCGCAATGGCAGCCGCGGCATAGGCTGAAGTACAGACCGGCGGTGTAATCTCGGACACCACGCCATAGTAGAGCACGAAAAGGTGGCTGGCGATGGGTGGAACGCCCAGTTGTGCCAGCGCAGGCTGCGCCACTGACACCAGCATGATATACAGCGCGGTGGTCGGAATGCCGGCGCCCATCAGGATACAGACGACGGCGATGAACACCAATGAGATGAACAATTGTAAGTCTTCCATCGCAAAGAATTGGAAGCTGCCGAACGAGATCATGTTGTACAGATCAGATGCCAGGTTGCCTGCGCCTTGCGTAACCATGAAACCGATGCGAAAACCGATGCCTGTGGTGTTGATCACGCCTACCACGATACCAACCGCAGCAGCGGCGGCGCCCACTGCCAGCGAGTATTTCACACCCAATTCTACCGCCTGTAGCATCTCGGGCACTTCGATGCGTTTCTGAGGGTTCATTGTTGCGACCACCGTCAATCCACACAGGATTGTTGTCATGGTCAGATCAAAGCCGCCGTCTGAGAATTTCCACAGTACAAAGCTAAGGAACGCTGCCGCATAGATCAGCGTCGGAGGTTGCCTCAATCGAGACATGCCAGCGATTACCGCAAGTGATATACCGCAGAAGGCCGACATGAAGGGCGTGTAACCCGTGAACAGAACGACGAGCAGGCCGATCAGGGGCACTATGTTGGCCCAGCCTTCGGCCCAGACGGCTTTGAGCTGCGGCAGTTGCTCTTTGGTCAGACCTTTGAGATTCAGTTTGCGTGCCATCAGGTGCACGACAGCAAAAACGCCAACATAGTGCAGAAGCGCAGGGAAGATCGCAGCAATCACGATGGTGGTGTAGGGAACCTCGAGGAACTCGGCCATAATAAAGGCAGCGGCCCCCATGATCGGCGGGGTGATCTGGCCACCCGCCGAAGATGCAGCCTCGACCCCACCCGCAAAATGGCCGGGGTATCCAAGGCGCTTCATGTTGGGAATTGTCAGCGCGCCGGTCGAAACGGTGTTGGCCACCGAAGAGCCCGAGATCGTGCCGAAGAAGGCCGAGGATACCACCGACACTTTTGCCGGACCGCCGGTATAGCGGCCCGCCAAAATGGTGGCGTTATCGATGAAAAGTTGCCCCAACCCGGTGCGTTGCGCGATCACGCCAAACAGCACAAAGTGGAAAACGATTGTTGAGACGACCCACAGCGTGACGCCGTAGATGCCTTCTTGTGGAAAGTACATCGACGACACGAAGGTTTTGAAGTTCACGCCGGGGTGCTGTAGCAACCCGGGAAAATAGGGGCCCAACAGCGCATACGAGATGAACACACAGATAATCAGTGGCAGCACCCAGCCTAAAGTGCGGCGCGCGATATCGAGCACCAGCAGGATTATTATGACGCCCAGTACTACGTCATAGCTATTTGGGTTGCCCATGCGGAACGTCTGTTCCTCAATTCCCAGAAACGGAATCCCACGCCAGGCAACACCAACATACAGAGCTGCAATGATCCCAAGGGCCATAAAGACCAGATCGTAAAGAGGGATGTTGCCGATGCGGAACCGGCTGACCCTGAGCGCATAAAGGCTTTTAGCCCCGATAATCGGGATTGTCGCGTAGACCAGAATGAACAGCAGAGCCAGATAGATGCCCATGTGCCAGTGATCGGCCGGCAGGCCAAAACCGGCCGTGAAGAATTCGTAAAACGCAAAGATCAGGGCCACAACGCGCAGGACCTTGCCGGTTGTCGGCGTAACCTGCCGGACAGCGGCACCCTCGTCGAACTGTTCTTCGATAGCCGCTAGTTCTTCGGCTGTGAGTTCGTGGTCATCAAGATTCTGAATCGTGGACATGATGGCCCCCTGATTTCGCGCATTTCGGGTGTGCGGTGCCCCGAATAAGGGCACCGGACGATGAGTTGAGATGAGAACAGGTTACTGAAGAAGTCCGGCTTCTTTGTAGAACTTCTCAGCACCCGGATGCAGCGGAACGCCCAGTGCTTCGACACCATCCAGAGCGGTATCAGGGGTGATCTGCTTGCCCTTAGCATGACCGTTATCCAGCAGCTTGCGGGTGTTGTCGTTCCACATCGCCTTGGTCAGCTCATAGACCAGGTCGTCAGACAGGTCCGACGACACAACCAGCATCGCGCTGACCGCAGGGGTCTTGGTTTCGCCGTCGATGCCTTCATACACGCCACCTGGAATGGCTGAGGGGATATAGGCCGGAATGATCTCGTTGATCTTGCCCAGATCTTCGTCCGAGAAGGAATGTAGGTTCATACCTTTGGTCGAAGACAGCTGCACCATCGCAGCAACCGGCCAGCCTGCGGCATAGAAATAGGCGTCAAGCTGACCGTCGGCCAGACGTTCGGCGCTCTGACTATTGTTCAGCTCGGCCTCATCCATGTTGTCACGGTTGACGCCCCAAGCATCCAGCATCTGCAAAACGGCAACCTGCGTGCCGGAACCAGCCTGCGCAATACCAACGCGCTTGCCTTCCAGATCACTCAGATCGTTAATCGTTGAGCCGGCCGGAAGCACCAGATGCAGGTCTTCGGGGAACAGGTTGGCCACGATGCGCAGTTTGGGATGGGGTTTGCCTTCGAACTTACCTTCTCCCAGATACATCGAACGGGTGACGTCGGCTGCAGCCAGCCCGGCCTCAAGTTCTCCGTTCTGCACGGCGGCATTGTTGAAGACCGAAGCGGTGGTGGATTGCGCGATCGCGATCAGGCCCGGAACACCACACTGGCCGCCTTCTTCACACGGGCGCGATCCCGGCGGGGCGGAGATTCCATTTGCAATGGTGCCACCGATGGGGAAATAGGTTCCGCCAGCGCCACCAGTGCCAATACGGAAGAACGTTGGGTCCTGCGCCAGCGCGGGTGCTGCCAGCGCGCCCGCCAATGCAAGACCAGTCAAGCATTTCACAAATTTCATTATCATCTCCCTTGTTGGAATTTCGGTTTTGGTTTTCCCAAACTTCGATCCTGCAAGCGTAGAGACAAATTGCATAAATACAAATTTGTTATATTTCACTAAACTAAAGTTTTGCTTATGTTTAAGATTATGAACCTGACTCAGCTAACCGTATTTCGTGAGGTGATGGAGACCGGCTCCATCTCTCAAACCGCCAAGAAACTAAATCGCACGCAGCCCGCGATTAGCCTTGCGTTGAAAAACCTTGAAAAGACATTGGGCCTGACGCTGTTCGAACGTAAGGGAAGACGATTGGTGCCAGTCCCCGAGGCGCACTATCTCTTAGCAGAAACTACGGGTATTTTGGACCGCCTCGCGACGATCTCCAGCACGATGGAAGGACTCATCAAAGGGCATGCCGGAAGCTTGAATATTGCAACGATGCCAGGTCCATCTGCCTTTTTGTTCCCACGTTTCATAAGCCAGTCAGTTGGTGAAAACCCCGATATTCGCATCACGCTTTCGACACGCAGCTCACCGCAGATTATGGAGCTTGCCGGGACGCAAAATATCGACTTTGGCTTTGCTGACTTCGAGCATTCAGCCGGCAAAGAACCCCAGTATTCCGCTGAACTTATCCGGGCTGATTGCTTCTGTGCTATTGACTGTGAACATCCTCTTGCGTCGCGCAAGATCCTGACACTATCGGATCTTGACGGAACGCCAATGGGCGGCCTGCATCCTTCACACCCGTTCCAACGGAAAGTCCGGCAGGAGTTCGAGGACGTTGCCGCGGAGTACAATCAGACTGTTACCTGCCAGTACTTTCTACCTCTTATCCCCTTTGTCAGTTCGGGGCAGTGTTGCAGCATTGTTGACCCGCTGACAGTTGCAACCGAACGAGAGCTTAATCTATCCAACGGAAAGCTTGTGTTTTTACCTTTCGAGAAACCGTTAAGGTATGAATACGCTCTCCTCGAACCCGACCACAGGCCACCGTCCCAATTGGCAATACAGATCAAAGCAGGCTGGAAAGCCGAAGTCTTGAGGAAGTTGGAGGCGGTGACGGCAAACCCTCGCGCAACATCGATTGATGACGTGCGAGGCGAACAGAGTTGAAGTTGTTTGGATTGCGACCCTAAATCCAATGAGAACGAAAGGCTGCTCTGGGCTGTCTGCGTGGTCAGATTTTGGTGGGGCAGGGGTACTGAGGCACTTGCTCTGAGGTTTGCTGTAAGCCCTCAAAAGACCCATATTGCAGTTGTATGAATGATGGCGGATCATCAACGAATACAGCGGACGATCCGTGCTAATTTTTGGTACTGTGGAGGAAGGCATTTCAGCTATATACAAAGGTTGAGCAATGCAGGAAGAATTGGCGACAGAATAGCAGCTCTATCGTGATAGAGGCTGAATCAGCGAGACGCCGGGGGTCGCCAATGGCGGCATTGCGCTTTCTATTATTCAGCCGGATGATATTGGCTGGGCGAAAACTTCATCGTTGCTAAGCGACTATGGCTTTCTTGCCTTTGCTGCGGCAAACAAGCGGACAATTTTCAACCAAATTCGTGATGAGCTCGCCGACGAGGGTGATCTGCCCTATTGGGACACTTTCATCGCTGCAGCTTCGAAAATCCTTCCAATCTGCCGAGAGATTGCCGAAGGCTTAGGTAGGTCGATTGTTCTGCATAGTGACCAAAAACCAAAAAACCGAAACAATTAAAGAGGTTATTGGTCTCAATCGTGACATTGGTGTTTCACCGCTCCTAGATTGGTACATCCGTGGAGAGGGGCCGCCATCGCTCAGGAGTTGGATTAGGTCGGCGGATGGTCGCATGATCGCCTGCGCCAACGGGAGCATGCGATTCTATGCCGAAAGCCGCTTGGCGGGGACGTACTATGTGGGTTCAGTAGCCGTTGCCCCATCGGAGCGACTTCAGGGGTTAGGAAACTTGGTCACGGCTTTGCGCATCCGGGATGGGATTGAGGTGTTCGAGCCCAAGGCTGTAATCGGTATCGCGCAACCTGCCAACATTCCTTCGCGTGCAATGCTTATGATATGTGGGCTTATTTACGATCCAAACCGGGCAACCGTTGTCTATTATCGGTCCGGTGCATTTCACACACGGAGAAGCACCGAGCAGCTTGATTTGAGGCCTTTGACCGACACAATCTACACCGTTGCAATCAAAAACCGCCTCGTTCTGCACACTGTGAGTTCGCCTAAAAATTGATCTCGAGCTCGCAGCGAATGGAAGCATTGCGGGCGTGACCGTAGTATTAAGATACTGTGCTTAAGGTCGGCTGTGGGCTACTAGCGGCCGATTGCACTGGCAGCATCCCAATTCAACAGAAGTGTCTGGTAAGGGTTCGTTTCACCAGTTCATGCAATCTGCGGAGAATGACGGCTGCAGAGAGGCATACTGAAGAGGCTCCATAAATGGTCACGGATTTGCCGATACACAAGGTGAACGCTAGGTTGAAACCAATTCTTTCATCAGTATCGGGGCTCTGGAATAAGCGTTAGGCCCATGAACGTTGTAATACCGTCGCCAAGTGGTTATATAAAGCCCACTAAAGTTCTGGTTTTCTGCGGCCTAGGCGTATCGCCTGCTAGAGTGAACTAAGTTCTTCCATCATGAAAATTCAGCTGTCACGTCCTCTACTTGGATCTGATGTTTGGGAAGGTTGCCGATGCTTTCGCGCACGACCACATCGCTTGTGACGTTAGTAGATCCGTTTGTAGTGATCAGACGTACCGATGCCTTGCCAAAGCACCACAGCGCAACTGTTGAACGAATGAGATTCCGGTAGGCCCAAACTGTCCCTTCGGTCATCGCGGTTTGGCATTGGCTCGGGCACGAGATCAAGATTGCGTACAAAGACACAAAACAGCGAGGCGGCGCTTTCTCCGCCAGAGGATCTAAAATGACATTTCCAGAATGGACGAAACCAGGCATCTATGGTGCTTTGTGTGGTGCGATTGCGGTCTCAATCCTTGGCTTTACCTGGGGCGGTTGGACAACCAGCGGTAGCGCTCAAGAATTGGCGAAGGACCAGGCAAGCGAAGAAGTGACGCTCGCGATGGTGCCGGTTTGCCTAAACAGGTCAGCTGCTGACCCCAGGCGCGAAGAAATTATCGCAACTCTGCAAGAGGCCTCTGGCTTCAACCGCCGCAAGGCTATGATGGATACGGGTTGGGCTACGCTGCCAGGGTCGGAAACGCCAAACCGCGACCTTGCAGATGCCTGTATCGCGGAGCTTGCGCTGGATGGATCATAACTCAAAGGCAATGCCGCAACTCTGTCGGACGATCTGGGGAGCGCATCTGCCACCAGGCATTTGGATGATTGCGGCTCTGATCGCGCTCCCAATCTGTGCTCTGCTTCTGTTTTCAATGCCCGCACACGCTCAATCGCCATCGCAAACCGTGCCTAGTAATGCCACTGCAAGAAGTTACGGTGACGGTTGGAAATGTAACGCCGGGTATAGTCTGAGTGGCGACACCTGCGCCGCAGTCATAGTGCCAGAGAATGCGTATCCGACCAACCGCACCTATGGTTCTGGTTGGGAATGTCTACATGGTTTTCGCAAGAAGGATGACACGGCCTGTGTTGCGGTGATTGTACCTGATGGCGGGTTTCTTGATCCATCAGGTGAGCGCTGGCATTGCTCTCGCGGTTTTCTCAAAATCGACGACACGTGCCAAGAAATTATCGTACCCGCAAACGCTTACCTGGCAGCTACGACATATGGACCCGCGTGGGAATGCAAACGTGGGTATGAAGCATTAGACGACCTTTGTGTCGCCATTGTTGTCCCGGCCAACGCTTTTCTGAATTCATCAGGATACGGCCAACCCTGGACATGCGAACGTGGGTACTTTGCACTGGATGGGTCGTGCGCGCCCGTTGTGATCCCTGAACATGCCTACTTTGACGATGCAAGTTACGGAACGGGATGGAAGTGCGAGAGGGGATACGCTGCCTCAGGTGCGAGCTGTGACGTAATAGACCTTCCTGCGAATGCCCATCTCGACAGGTCCGGAAACCGTTGGGACTGCAACAAGAATTTCAAGTTATCCAAAGGACTTTGCATTCTCGATAACTGAGCGTGCGGCACGACATTCTCGACTTCATTACCCAATGGTGACGGCAGCGTTGCCTTCGGCGTCGACCACAAAAAGGAAACATCATGAAAACCGACTTTAGCGCGGCTAACACTATCCGTCGTCCAGTCAGCGGTGCACAAGCGCCGCCATTGACCAGCGATGAACCCATAAGATCAACCTCTGCCACTCAGATCGTCTTGCCGCCAACTGCGATTGTCTATTGCCAAGGTAACTTCGCCAACATTGATGGCAAAACTGCAAATGGCCTTGTTCGTCATTCACAGGCCTACAGGATCCTGTCTGTCATTGATAGCGACCACGACGGCGAAGACAGTGGGCAGGTTCTTGACGATGCAGTAAACCACATTCCGATCTTCAAAAGCTTGGACGCTGCTGTCGCCCATGAATCCGTCATCCCAGATACCCTCATTTACGGGATGGCACCCTCTACGGGGAGACTCTCATCGACAGATCGCGACGTTGTTCTCGACGCGATTTCACTAGGTATGAACATCGTCAGTGGATTGCATGAATATCTGAGCGATGACCCTGAAATCGCGTCTTTTGCGGTCGAACGCAAAGTCACCGTACGCGATATTCGAAAACCTAAACCCAGCAAGGATATGCGCCTGTTCGACGGAAGTATTGCAGGAGTGAGGGCACTGCGCATAGCGGTTCTTGGAACCGATTGCGCCATTGGAAAACGGACAACAGCGACCGTATTGGCCCGCGCTTTGAACGCAAGGGGCATCAAGACTGTTCTTGTTGGTACGGGCCAGACGGGTTTGATGCAGGGTGCAAAATATGGAGTGGCAATGGATGCCGTGCCGCCGCAGTTTTGTTGCGGCGAGCTTGAAGGTGCGATTGTTGACGCTTCCGAGGCTGAACAACCCGATGTCATATTGATCGAAGGTCAAGGGGCGTTAAGTCATCCGGCGTTCTGCACATCCGCCTTTATCCTGCGGGGCAGCCAGCCGGACGCCGTGATCCTTCAGCACGCTCCAAAGCGCGCACATCGCTGTGATTTTCCCAATATGCCAATGCCCAAACCTGCAAGTGAGATTGCCCTCATCGAAGCGTTTGCTGACACAAAAGTCATCGGCGTCACGCTCAATCACGAGGGGATGTCTGAGGCCGAGGTTACCGAAACCATCGCCGCACAGTCACAAATACTCGGGCTGCCTGTAACGGATGTACTCAGCCGGCCAGCATCGTATTTGCTTGCAATGGTTGTCGCCGCCTATCCTGGGTTGCATCAACCCACACCTGTGGCTGCGATATGAGTACACCTCGCATTGAGGTGCATCTGAGCAAGATACGCCACAATGCAAAGACTGTGATCGGGCGCCTCAAGACTCGCGGCATCAGCGTCACCGGTGTGACCAAAGCAGTGTGCGGGCATCCAACCATCGCTCGGGCCATGCTGGACGGTGGCGCTGTGGGGCTTGCAGAAGCGCGTCTTAGCAACGTTCGGAAGCTACGCAATGCGGGCATGACATGCCCGATCACCTTGATCCGTACACCAACGCTGAGCCAGGTCGATCAGGTGGTCCAGTACTGTGAGGCAAGCTACAACACAGAGATCCTCGTGATTACCGCTCTGGCCGCCGCCGCGATCCGGAAGGACTGCATTCACGGCATTATCCTGATGGTTGAGATGGGCGATCTGCGCGAAGGGATCATGCCAAAATACCTCGGCGCAATTGCGCAGCAAGTGGTGGATATGCCGGGTGTCGCGCTAAAAGGCATCGGAGCGAACTTCGCATGCCTGAGTGGAATCGCCCCGAATGCAGCAGACATGGACGCCTTGTCTGTCTTGGCGAATGACACAGAGGGGCAGTGCGGCCCCTTCCTTCAGACGGTATCTGGCGGTAACTCGGCCAACCTTCCTTGGGCCTTCAGTGGGCACCCAGCTGGTCGCATAAACGATTTAAGGCTGGGGGAAGCAATACTTCTGGGCGTTGATCCGGTTTCCGGAGATCAGATAGGCGGGATGTATACGGATGCCTTTACGCTTGTCGCCGAGGTCATTGAAACAGGGTCCAAACCTTCATCTTACCCTCAGAGCATCTGCGACCCGGTATTCAAAAGACTTCACCTTGTTCCAAAAAGTGGACAGAGCACACAATTAGTTCTCGCCATTGGTCAGCAAGATACGGACGTTTTGGGGCTTTCTATGCCTCCTAGAAACAGACTCATCGGTGCAACAAGCGATCATCTTGTCATCGGCACATCCCATTCGACACAAAACGTAGGATCGGAAATGAGGTTCCAAATGAACTATAGTGCGTTGATGAAAGCTATGTCCGCTCCTGACGTTCAGACAAAGCTGCTCCATCGCAGTCCTTTACGACACGCGCGTGTCTCTCAAGGACCAGGCAATCACCTGGCATCAATTTGAAATACTCAACTGACAAATGCGCCGTTGAAAACGGATAGGAGAATAACCATTGGCAAAGCAGAAAAAAACAACTGCCTTCAATGCACACGTTCCCAAGGCGGAAACGCCGATGGACAAAACAACGCGGGTCGTTAGGGAAATGGTCAACGAAGAAGCAGAGCAAAGACAGATCAAGAACGCTCGGCTTCGCAAAACTCGGCTCGAAAGGGATGCGAAGACACCGTCTGAAGCCAGTCCGCCGAAGCCCGTCAAAAAGCGGTGACAGGATCGTTGGCCCTTCTCTTCGCACAAATTGATTGAGCGAAACACAATCAAAACCTCTAGCGAGCCCTACTTTTCTCATGCATCAGTAGCCCCGGTACTCGTTTCAAGGATATTGCTATGACAAACTCAGATGAGAGCTCAGAAAAAGTTCACTATATCTGCCAGACATATGTCGAACAGAAGCCAGGACGCGGAGGGCAAGGAAGCCTGAAAATAGGCAAGCAATTTGAATACTCCACGGCAGCGGAGGCACAAAACAGAGCAGAAAGAGAAGCGCAATCCGACGATTGCGCGGGCGCCGATGCATACATGGTCAGTGAGGATCCGAACAGTGGCGAAGTTGGATCGCCAAGTTTCCTCATTCGGCTTGGCAATGTCCCGGAATTTGATGAGTTTTAGATAGGTTTTGAGTTGAACTAGTCATTGCATGCAAGAAAATGAAAAGCAGCATCGCCCCGCTAACCAGTTATTGAACTCAAAAAATGCTGCGCTTTTCACGAATGGCTGCTCTTGGGAAGTCAGCTAGTGAATTCTGGAAGATGGCGAATTCCGGTTTGGGCCGTTGTTGCCGCCGTCGCCATGTCCAATATAACTGGTGGTTTTGCCCGCTTTACCTGTTCAAACCCGTTGCGCTCAATTCCAGCCGATTACATTTGTGACCTTCCGTTCGCACGCTCTTTACAATACATTTCGTTCATCCAGAAACTTCATTGTTTTTTCCAACCCTTGCCGCATGTGGTCTTCAAGGTGGTCCAGCATGTCCTCTAAGCTGCCCCCGTTGGCAAGCTCGATGTACTTGTCATGGGATTCCCGCAGTGGCCCGTCGCGACCATGTGCTTTCTGATGCGTAGCAAAGTAGAATTGGAGGTTGGGTTTAAGGCGCTCCCAGCTTTGCAGCAGAAGGTTATGCCCCGAAAGTTCATAGCACCATGAGTGAAGGTGCATTTCGGCCATGATCGCGCCGTAGGGATCGTTGTCCGAGATGCAATCGCATAGCCTGTCGTTGCGCATTTGCAGGTCGGCGAGGCTCATGAGGTCACGTTTGTCCCAGCAGAATTGAAACGCCATCTTCTCGAGTCCCGTTCGGAACGAATAGATTTCGTCCAGATCAATCGGATCCAGTGTACGAAGGAAAGTTCCGCGGAAGGGGATGTTAACAAGAAGCCCAATCTCACTCAATTGAACCATCGCTTCGCGCAATGTGGCGCGGCTGACATCCAGTTGAGCGGCAACCTGGGTTTCAAGCAGTTTTGCACCTGGTTCCAGATCTCCGGTCAAGATCAGCTTCTGGAGCCGCTCCAGCGTTCTGTCTTTCAAAGTATCGCCGGATTTCTCCGCTGAGAATGCTTGTCGTGTCATGTCGATTCCGTTGATGGAACACCCAATGGATGGAAGGCGAGATTACGTCTTAAAGCCAGGATAGCCAGAAAAATGATTACAGTTGAACTTCCCATTTCGGTCCAATGGTTACTTGCTGCAGATCAATCTCAAGGTAGCTGGGCACCCCTAATATTGTCGACAATAGCTTAAATTGTCGACAATATTAGGGGCGCATTGTATCATTCTGGCAGGTGGGGATTCGAAAAGCTCCGAACCTTGGCTGCGATTGCCCACTCCATCGGCAAGAGATGATCACCCGGTCTGGAACCGCGGTGACGCAACAGGTGAAAAGGGAGTTATTCATGCTGTCGAACGGCATCCTCAAAAAGAAAATACATACCGGACTTGCGGCATTCAGCGCGGCGGCGCTTCTGGCCGGTTCCCCGGCGAAAGCGGAAGAGTTTCTGACAATCGGCACTGGCGGTGTCACTGGCATTTACTATGCGGTTGGCGGCGGTATCTGTCGACTGGTCAATCAGAAACGCAAGGAACATGGCATTCGCTGCTCGGTCGAAAGCACGGGTGGTTCGGTATACAACCTGCGCACCATGCGCGAGGGTGAGTTGGAAATGGGCATTGTTCAGTCCGACTGGCAATTCCACGCCCTGAACGGGACCAGCCTGTTCGAAGAAGACGGCCCGGATTCCGAACTCCGCAGCCTGTTCTCGCTGCATCCTGATACGGTCATCATCGCCGCTCGCAAAGACACCGGCATTGAGTCCCTTGACGATCTCGGCGGTCGGACCATCAATCTGGGCAATCCTGGCTCCGGCACTCGCGGCACCGCGGAAGTGCTCGTAGACGCGATGGGCTGGGACATGGATCATTTTGGGCTGGTGACCGAACTGAAGTCCGCAGAACAATCTTCGGCCTTGTGCGATAACACCATTGAAGCGTTTTTGATGGTCGCCGGTAACCCGGTGGCAAACGTGCTGGAAGCTGCCACAACATGCGATATCAACATCATTCCTGTCGACGGCGATGCAGTGCAGACGCTGGTTGAGAGCAAGCCCTACTATGGGAACGTCACCATACCAGGCGGTCTTTACCGTGGTGTAGATGGAGATGTTCCGTCCTTCGGTCTTCCGTCCACTTTCGTGACCTCCTCAAATGTACCGGAAGAAACCGTGTACGTGATGGTCAAGGCGGTCTTTGACAACTTTGATGCCTTCAAGTCATTCCACCCGGCTTTTGCCAACCTCAAGAAAGAGGAAATGGTGGTAAATGGGTTGTCCGCACCAATGCATCCGGGCGCCGAGCGCTATTTCCGCGAAGTCGGGCTTATAAACTAAACAAACAACCGAGGCGGCGGTTTTCGTCGCCTCTTCACCCTTTTATGCAACGCCCACCTACGAGAAAAAACATGAGCGAGCAAAGCCCGAGTCATTCCACTCATGACGCGCAAGAAGACGCGCGCAATCAAGACATTAAGATCTTTCTCAACGGAAAGATCGTGCCGCGCAGCGAAGCGGTGGTGTCCGTCTATGACTCTGGCTTCATGCTGGGCGATGGCATGTGGGAAGGGCTGAGGCTCTACAATGGCACGTGGGCGTTCTTCGACGAACACATGGACCGGTTTTTCAATAGCTGCAAAGCCGTTTCGATCGATGTTGGCATGACCAAGGACGAGGTCCTGCAAGCGCTGAATGAGACCGCTAAAGCCAACGGTATGACAACGGACGCGCATTGCCGGTTCATGGTGACCCGCGGGCCAAAGGACAAGCCGTTTCAGCATCCCGGATTGTCTCGATCCGGACCCACGGTGGTCGCGATCATGGAACATTCGAAACCGGCAGACAGCCTAATGAACAAGGGCATTCGCCTGGCCACGGTGCCTCAGGTGCGCGGCCTGCCGATGAGCCAGGACGCCAAGTACAACAGCCATTCAAAACTGAACTGCGTTATTGCATGTCTGCAGGCTGAACAAGCTGGCGCAGACGAAGCCCTCATGCTGGACCCACTTGGGTTTGTGAACACCACGAATGCGTGCAACTTCTTCATTGTACGCCGTGGTGAGGTTTGGACCTCCTTCGGCGACTACTGCATGAACGGGGTCACTCGTCAAAAGGTCATAGACCTGTGCAGGGCCAACGACATCCCGGTATTCGAGAAGAACTACTCGCTCTATGAAGCGTATGGAGCCGATGAGGCCTTTTTGACCGGCACTTTCGGTGCGCAAACACCTGTCGCTTCAATTGACGGGAAAACGATCGGAGAACATGAAGGTGCTGGCCCGATGACACGTCGCTTACGCGAGCTCTACAAGGATCTCGTGCAACGAAGCACCCTGAAGGTTGCGAGCTGAGTGCTTGGCACAAACCGCGGATTCAGCAAGTCGGAGCCGTTTGGACGTCGGCCACCGTAGATTGTTGCTTCAAGGCTGTGGCAAAGATGGGCTCGGCATTGTTGAGCGGATGGCTCAATGCCGGGCTGAATCCCAAAAAGATCAGTGTTTTGGATCCGCGTTCATCTGACTGACTGCAGTGCCTTACACATCGCGGCTTGCGCCTGAACCAACAGCCAGAAGACCCGCCTATTGTTGTGGTCATCGCAACGAAGCCTCAGGTCATGACTTCTGCAATGTCGGGCCTGAATTCACTTGGGTCCTGGCAATCTCTTTTCGTAATAGTCGCTGCCGGCACTCTGATTTCTACCTACGAGGAATTGCTGGGCTCGCAGAGGCCAATTGTGCGCATAATGTCGAACACACCAGCATCATGGTTCTGGCATTACAGCACTTGTTGGTGACGCCTGCACGACAGCCACATGGTTCTCGGAAACAACCGATGCAGGCAGTTGGAGAGCCCCTGGTTCTCGTTGATTAGGACATGTTTCACGCCGTAATTGCGATCTCCGGGAGCGGCGATCTTCTGCGATCCAGCCCCCTGTCACCAGCCGATCTTCGAAATGAGGTTAATTCCCCAATTGGGACCACGGAGGCGGGGCTGCTGGAGTTTGTGTCCCTGGAGAAATGGGTGTTCCTGCTCATTCAGAGGATTGTGCAGGCTGCTCATAGTCGCAGTATCGAGCTGTCTCAAAGCAAAGACGGGACATGACGTCCAAATCGCCATAAGTAACTCGGCGCGGCGCAATTGAAATGACCCATTTAGGTTTCGCGTTATATTCAAACTAAAGGGTTGATTCTAAATCGACATCTAACAAATGATCGGTTTCTCGAGCCTATGACAATGCTATGCAACAAATCCAACGTCTGCTTAAATGACGCTGCGATGCTGCGGTGCAAACAGTATTGAATGTCTGCACTGGGCCGTTCGCGCTTGGGCACCGTATCAGAGAGCGCGAGTTGCTGCACCGCATCCGGGGTCTGCTGCGAGCCCAGAGTCACCGATGCCGCACTTTGATCCTTTGCCCATGCAGAAAGCCCAAAGCGACGGAATTCGGAGGTTGGAATTGCTGACCATGACGGTCACGTGTGTGGGTTAAGCTGTGGTTCACACCAGGGCAGCAAAACGGCATTTCTCAGCCTGAGAAACATCCCAATTAGGCGGTTTTGTGCGCCTGGACTCTCGATGGGTTGGAGAGAGGTTCAGCAGGTCCTACATGTCCGGAAGCAAGATGCCATAACATTCGAGAACGTGAGGAAGCCGACATGAAGAAAACAACAGTAGCTTGCCTGCTTGGTGGCATATTGCTTCTAGCGGCATGTGGAGCCCCGACAACGCAAACTCAAGCTCAGATACAAAACGACGCTCGCTGTGCCGCTGGTGTTCTGGGAGGTGCGGCCGTCGGTGGCATCTTAGGCAACCAGATTGGTTCAGGCACGGGCAAGACCCTTGCAACGGCAGCTGGTGCTGGACTTGGGATGTATGCGGGCCAATCGGCTTGTAATTGACTAACGGAACAAACCGCAACGAGAGAGGCCGGCAGGAAGGCTGGCCATTAGCCTTGCTCCTACGAAGTCGCGTGCTGAATCGCGGCGTCAGAGCTTCAAATGAAAATCCGCTCAGTGTCCGGCGTGCTGTCTCACGAAGAACCTTTCCTGCCGTTGCCGCAAACTTGTGTGCTGAGAATGCAATTGGCAGCTTTGGTTGGACGGTATCCGTCCGGTTTCGCCGCTCTGACGGCTGATGGAGTGTGCTGATAGTGTCCACCATAGATAGTGGACATCATAGGGCACTCTATGGCTGGCAAGAAGGGGCAAAAGAAGCGGTATTGGTCGGTTGACGAGAAGAGTTCGACCTGCGCGCAAACGCCGGCGGCGGGCGTATCGGTTGCGCAGGTGGCGCGTCGTTATTCGATGAACACCAATCTGATCCACAAATGGCTTCGTGATCCTAGGTTTGCGCCTGAAGAAGAGACCGGTGAGGTGCTAGATGCCACTGAGGTGGAGTTTGTGCCTGTGGAGATTGCGGATGCCATGCCTTTGCCGTCGCATTGCGCTACTCTGGTTTCCGCCCCAGCATTGACCGCGCTGGTCGGGACGATAGGCGGTTCTGAGCCCAACCTTGTCACTGTGATTATTCTCTGCGCGCATCGAGGCTGGAACGGTCAATTCACATGGAGCGGACTTAACATCCTTTCGCTGCGCGTTCTTCAAATGACTGGTTACGGTAGTTTCAAGGACGGCTTTTTAGGTGCAGCCATGGCCAGTGGGTCTTTTTGGCGAAACATTACTAATCAAGGTCAAGCATCGCAGCCTCAAACTCCTTACTCAGCGCTGCGGCCAATTTGACTCACTTGCATCCAACAATTCGATATAAACATTTATGATATCAGTATTTGTTCAATTCGGTTGTGGATATGTCTCGACCAAACGAAACTTGGTTATGTCAAAAGGCATTAACGAGGTGGCAATGAGCAACTACGCGGATCTAAAACTGTTTATCGGCGGCGAATGGCGAGATACGCCTGAGCATATTGCTGTTGTTAACCCAGCCACTGAAGAAGAGCTTGGGTGCCTACCACGCGCGCGAGTTTCGGATTTGAAAGACGCATTGAGTGCCGCCGAAGCCGGATTGGAGATTTGGCGGAGAACATCGCCTCGCACACGCGCTGACATCATTCTTCGCGCCGCCGGGATCATGCGTGCAAATCAGGAAGAAATCGCGCAGTCGATTACAGCCGAACATGGTAAACCGCTGGCACAGGCCCGGCTGGAAGTCATCCGAGGTGCCGAATTCTTTGAATGGGACGCAGGCGAAGCCATGCGGGTTTATGGGAGGGTCATCCCATCGGCGCCCGGCACCAAAATTTCAGTCCACCACCACCCTATCGGCGTGGTCGCGGCATTTTCTCCCTGGAATTTTCCGATGAGCCAGCCGGCCCGCAAAATTGCAGGTGCTCTGGCCTCTGGTTGTTCTATTATTCTGAAGGCCGCCGAAGAAACCCCTGCCGGGGCTATCCACATTGTTCGCGCCTTTGAAGAAGCAGGCCTGCCAGCGGGTGTCTTGAACTTGGTCTTTGGTATTCCGTCGGAAATCTCGGAATTTCTGATCCCGCAACCTGCGGTGCGTTTGGTTGCTTTGACCGGATCAACGACAGTGGGCAGGCATCTGACAAGTCTTGCCGCAAAACATGACACGCGTGTTTTGATGGAACTGGGCGGCCACGCGCCTGTCATCGTTTGTGAAGACGTAGATGTTCAGAAAGCAGCGATCAGCGGCGCTGTGCGCAAGATGCGCAACGCGGGACAAGTCTGTACCTCGCCTACGCGGTTCTTTGTGCATGAAAGTATCTTTGATGAATTTGCCGAAGCATTCGCAAAACGGGCGGCGCAAACCGTAGTTGGCAATGGCGTTGACGCTGGTGTCGAAATGGGCCCAACGGCCAATGAGCGCCGGATTCCTGTCCTTTCGGCGCTGGTTGAGGACGCAATTTCTAAGGGAGCGCAACTGCGTACGGGTGGCAAACGGCACGGCGACAAGGGGTATTTCTTTGAACCAACGGTTCTGACCAATGTGCCAAACACGGCGCAAATAATGCAAGAAGAGCCTTTTGGCCCAATCGCCATTATCAACCCTGTCAGGAATCTGGATGATGCTATCGCACAAGCCAACTCCGTTCCATACGGGCTTGCCGGTTACGGCTTTACCAATCGTGCCGATTATATCGACCGGATGATTGATGAGGTTGAAGTGGGCAATTTCTCCATAAACACGCTGGAAGCCTCTTTGCCAGAAACGCCCTTTGGTGGCGTCAAATCCAGCGGCTACGGGCGCGAAGGCGGTACTGAAGGGCTAGAGAGCTATTTGACGATCAAAAACGTATGGTACGCAACCAACGGCACCTGAATCCCCTCACATAAATGTAGAGACCCAATGACCGACTTTAACAAGACCCGTTCGATGTTCGATATCCCAGACGGGATGACCTATCTGAATGGCAACTCGCTTGGCCCAATGCCAAAGGCCGCTCCAGAGGCGATGGATCGCTTTCTGAAAGATGAATGGCGCACAGAAATCATCAAAGGCTGGAACACCAAGGGTTGGTTCATGCAGACCAATACCTTGGGGGACCGCGTTGGGAAGTTGATCGGCGCGCCGGCAGGTACCACGGTGGTGGGTGACACATTGTCGATCAAGGTTTTTCAAGCGGTATCTGCCGGATTGGCCCTAGTCCCTGATCGCAGGGTAATCTTGTCGGATAACGGGAATTTCCCAACCGACCTTTACATGGTCGAAGGCCTGATGAAACTTAAAGATGACGGGTACGAGCTTCGCATCCCCGATCCCGAAATGGTTTTGGACAGCATCACCGAAGAGGTGGCGGTGGTCATGGTTACCGAAGTGGATTACCGGACCGGGCGCAAACACGACATGAAAGCAATCATCGAAAAGGCGCATAAGTGTGGTGCTGTGGTGGTCTGGGATCTTGCGCACTCGGCAGGTGCAATCCCCGTGGACGTTGGCGGGTTGGATACTGATTTTGCAGTCGGCTGCACGTATAAATACTTCAACGGCGGTCCCGGCGCTCCGGCATTCATCCATGTCGCCCAGCGGTTGATGGATGTTGTCGAACCCTCCCTGTCAGGTTGGTACGCCCATGAAGCGCCCTTTGCCTTTGACACAGATTTTCGCCCCATGCCCGGCGCGATAGAACGTATGCGGATCGGGACACCTTCCATTGCTTCATTTGCAATCCTTGAGGTCGCACTGGACATCTGGGACCATGTCGACATGAACGACTTGCATAAACGGTCCATTGAGCTGAGCAATTTGTTCATCAAAGAAGTAGAAGCGCGTTGCGAAGGTGTCACCTATGCCGGGATCCGGGACCCGCAGGCACGTGGCAGCCATGTTTCTTTCCGGTTTGAACACGGTTACGCTTGTATGCAGGCACTCATTGCTGAAAAAGTCATCGGCGACTTCCGTGCGCCAAATGTCATGCGTTTTGGGATCACGCCGCTGTTCATCGGCGAGGCGGACATCCACAAGGCCGTCGACACGATGGAAGCCGTTATCAAGAACGAAACATGGCGTGAAGATCGTTTTCAGGCACGTGGGTTAGTGACCTGAAACGAAAATAACGCTGTCCGGAAAACTGAATGCCCTGCCAAATCTGGCAGGGCATTTCAAGTCTCTTTGTACTGCTGAGTAGTTGTACTGCTGAGTAGTTTTAAATGGCCTGAACATATATGATACCACTAGAGTATTTGTCTCTACAGTGCTTTGGCTGCCTGTCGTAGCGCCCGAACAAACGCGCGACTGGCAGGGGACATGCTCTCGTCGCTTCGAAACGATACTCCAACGGGCCCTTCCCCAAAGGGAACATTCCAAGCCAACGGTTTCAACACCCCGCTCGCAATATCATCGGACACAACATGCGCAGGCATGAGGCTGATCAGATCACATGATTGCAGCAAAGAACGGTTGGCAAGATATGAAACGGATTCAACATATTGGGGTGGCGTGTACTGCGTCTGACTTACAAAGAACTGATCTATCTGTCGGCGCAATGTTGTCTCTAGTGGGGGCAAAATCCAACTGAAGGACTTGATCTGTTCAAAGGTGACCGATGGTGCGTCAGCCAAAGGATGTTGATTGCCCACAACACCTTGGATGTATTCATCATATAACTTTTCTTGAATAATCTTGTCCCTGAAACGATGGGACGGCAGGCGCCCCACAACCAAATCAATCTCACCGGACAACAGGGCTGGCATCAAAGTTTCATTGGTGCCTTCGACAACCTTGATTGCGACTTTTGGTCGATCCTTCAAAAGGATTTCGATCGCTGCTGGTAATAGATTGGGGGATGCGGCCAGTAGGGTTCCGATGACCACGCGACCACTACTGCCCTCATTCAGATCATCCAGTTCTTGAGCAGCACTGGAGACCTGTGCAAAGATCAGTTTACCATGGCGAATTAGCGTGTCACCAAAGACGGTTGGAATCGCGCCGCGATTGGTGCGTTGAAACAGTTTAACCTCGAAATCAAGTTCTAGGTCCTGAATCATCTTGGTAGCTGCAGGCTGCGACACACCCAATTCAAGCGCTGCATTTTGAATGTTACCGTGCCGCCCGACGGCGATCAGCAGCCGAAGTTGCCGCAGTTTCAGGCGGGTTAGAGCACGATCAACAATGCGGGTGTGATTGGCGACCATATCAGGCCCTATAGTCTGATGGGGTTAGCAAGCTGTTCCAGCTTACTGACCACACTCATAGCGGCCAGCGCGGAACTACGCGGATTGTCTGGAAGGGATTTGCCGCGGATCTGGAACTGAAAGCTGCCAAAGTCACCGTTTGCCTGAATTTCATGTATGTTTTCTGGAATGTCTGCATCCACGATGAGTCTTACATTGGTCTTGTCAAAGCCCACGCCAGCCAGCGCCACTGCGGCAGCAACATTAGCGTTCTTAGGGTAACTGATCGCTGCTTCCCGCGCGTTCCCTTCAAAATGAACGGCAGCCCCTTTGGTCAGGGCTGCAAGGTCAACCACCTGTTCTGCGGGTGATCCCGCCCAACCCGCGGGGGGCTTTCGCCCTACATAAGTAACGTTCTCCAATTGCCCTGTTCGTGCCGCTTGAAGACAATCCAAAGCTCCAATCGCGCCGCTCGCAAGGTGAAGCTTTGCGTTGCCTTGCACTGCAGCACGTCGCAATTCATCATGCAGGTTCTGATCTGCCAATGCGCCTAAAGAGACTGTGATCAAGTCAATACCGCGCCGCAATATGTCTGCACCGTTCGCCGCCAGGGCGGTGTGTCCGGCACAGTCGATCATAATATCAATACCCTCAGGCAATTCTCCTACTGAGAAGATGTATTGCTCTTCCTGATACTCGGATGCGTGCTTGGGTCGCATCAATACAGCGCTTAGGGCATGATCGGATGATGCAATATGCTCCCTTACATGGCGCGCAATCGCTCCGTCGCCGATAAGTCCAACTCTCATTGCCACCTCCGCTGTGTTGATGCAAGTTATCAGTAACTCAATCAAAACTGCTATATGCTTTTTCGATATCCAGTTTAGGTGATTGAATTGGCCAGCACCTCAATTTGCGCGCAGAAAAGGCGATGAATACAACCATTTTTACACAAGGCTCACGCTATGAAATATTCCAAGTTTGGCGCTAAGGAGTACGCCCGCGAAAACATGCGTGGAATTTGGGCCGCAGCCCTGAACCCATTTCACTTAGATGGTTCGTTCAATGAAGCTGGGCTGCGCAGTAACATCCGCCACTGGATTGACGATCTGGAAATTCAGGGCTTGTTCATAGCCGGCAAGCAAGGCGAGTTCTTTTCAATGAGCCTTGAAGAACGCAAACGCAATATGACTGTTGCCGTAGAAGAATGTGGCGACAAAGCCGGAACTATCATGTCGATCTCGGATCAGAACGTAAACACTGTGCTTGAATTGGGACGGCATGCTCAAGACTGCGGCGCAGATTATGTCGTTGTGCACGCACCGGTGCTAAGCTTTTGCAGCGATCGTGATGAGGTTCTTTTTAACTACTACAAGTACCTATGTGACCGCCTGGATATCGGCATTGCAATGTGGAGCCATCCCGACAGTGGCTACTTGATGGAACCGGAAACCTGCGCGCGCATCGCTGAGCTTCCGAACATAATGGCGATCAAATATTCGGTGCCCCGTGAGATGTATGTGCGCCTAAGCCGAATGATTGGCGACAAGATCCACGTTTCAACATCTGCCGAGCCTGAATGGCTGGATAACATCGAAGAGCTGAACTGGAAGCTCTACCTCTGCTCATCCCCGCCCTATCAGTTGCAAACGAAGAACGACATGCGAATGCACGAATACACTCAACTGGCATTTCAAGGCAAATTTACCGAAGCGCGCAAGGTGCGCGATAGCCTAAATCCGGTGCGAGAGGCCATAAGCCGTACAAAACCAGGTGGCAAACCCACGGCCCACGGCAAGTACTGGCAAGAGCTTTTGGGTCAAGTCGGTGGCTCTGTTCGCCATCCGATGCTCGACTTGAGCGACGCTGAAAAAGCCGCCACGCAGGCTGCGTTCGAAGGCTGTGGCCTGAAGCCATGACACTACGCACGGACCGGACACGGCGCTAATGCCGGGTGAAGTCCTCGCGTTGTTGTCGGCATTCTTTTACAGTGCTGCCAGCGTCGCGATCGTACGCGGCAATAGCACCAAATGCCGTGACAATGGCGTCTTTTTGCCAGTGCTTCTGACGGTGGTGATGAGTGGCCTAATCTGGGTGTTCTACGGGCATGCAGGGGCAGAGCAGGTCAAAACGCTTGAGGGCCGCTGGGGGCTAATGATCTTTGCCTTTGCGGGGATTTTTTCCACAATCTTTAGCCGTATCTGCCTGTATCGTACGACCGAATTGCTTGGAGCTGTAAGGGCAAGCCTTCTCAGGCGTTTGACCCCTGTCTTCGCAGTACTATTTGCCTTTGTCACTTTCGGAAGCGTCCCTGAATGGCGCGACATTCTTGGCGGTTGAATTGTGTTAGCCGGAGTGTTGCTGTATTTTGGACCTTTACG
Source organism: Ruegeria sp. CDSB113 (assembly GCF_059611045.1). Classification (NCBI taxonomy): domain Bacteria; kingdom Pseudomonadati; phylum Pseudomonadota; class Alphaproteobacteria; order Rhodobacterales; family Roseobacteraceae; genus Ruegeria; species Ruegeria sp. CDSB113. The sequence goes on along the minus strand of NZ_JBXWOU010000006.1, from coordinate 67,970 downwards.
CCAATTGTCTACAGCCGCGCCACTGGGCTATCTGGTGGCAATAGCGTCTGCTGCTTTTTATGCCTTGGCGTATTGCCTGCGAAGCTTGGGATTGGAAGACATTCCAGACCCCGCACTGGGAACATTCGTCGGCGCGATGGCAGGGCTTGCATGGTTTATGGCTAAGTGGTTGTTTCCAAAACGGGCTGCGAAAGTCGCCACTGCGATCTCTGTCGATGCGCGTTCATTGGGCATTCAGAATGCCGAGATTTGCACAGTCAGCGGCGAAATTTCATTGTGGACCCTACTTCCCCAACGTTGGCGGCGCAGCAAATGTCCCCTATGCCGCGTTTATCGCTCTATGGAGTTCCGGAAAAGAGATGGTGCAAAGCGACATTTAAAACTTGTGGTCGGCGGCACGGGTTTCCTCGGGGGAGCCATTGTTGACGCATTTGTTGAGAATGGACTTCGGGTCGCCGTGCTTTCGAGAGGTGCTACCACGCGAACACTTTCGGATCGTGTCGAAGTCCTAAAAGCTAGTCGCCATGGCAGCTTGAGCGCGCTTGAGGGACGCCATTTCGATTGGGTCTTTGACACCTGCGCATTCGCGCCGGACGCCGTGTCAACTTTTCTGGACGCACTGGAAAATGAGCTTGAGCGATACGTTCTCGCTTCATCTCTTTCGGCGTATGGTTGTTATGACAAGCCCGGCCTGATTGAAGCCGCTTACGTACCAGACGCGACCCGAGATGATTTTGAACGGGCGGACGCCGTGCCACTTGAAAACCGTGGGTCAGCTGCTGCCTACGGACCATCGTATGACCCGTTGAAACGCGCTTGCGAAATCGTTGCCGAACAGAAACAAGGAGACAGAACAACTGCGTTGCGGATAGGGCTAATCGTTGGCGCAGGAGACTTTCCCGACAGACTTACCTGATGGGTTCGTCGAATTGATGATGCCGGGCGCTCAAAATGTCCAACAGTGGTTGCACTGCTGCCAACGGACCGCCCCGTTCAAGTGCTTGATGTGCGTGACGCCGCAAAATTCGCAGTGCTCTGTGCCGAAGACGACCTTGGCGGCATCTGGAATGTGAATGACGATGCAGGATATTCTTAACGAGATCCATGGAACCACTGCATCGGCGGGTGAAATTCGCTGGGTTTCTGCCGGTGTTTTCTTGGATGCAGGTACCGAGCCTTGGACAGAACTGCCTCTTATGGCGCCCGACGCCCCAGCTTTCCGCCAATTTCTCGAAGTGGATGCCAGCCGCGCGCGAAACGCAGGTCTCAAAGCCCGTCCTCTGCGGGAAACTCTTGAACTACTCTTAAAATGGGATTGGGCAAGGCGTGACAAGGCCTGATTTGCAGACTTAGCAACGGGCAAGTGAATGAAGTAACATAAGCTGTGGCCTCGAAATCGCGGCGACATCGACTGTAATGCAGCGATGAGCGTGCCGCACCTGCGCGTCGATGCTGCACCAGCAAACACCCAGAGGGGCAACGATGGCAAAGCCCCGCAAAGCCGATCTTGGAGCAAGCCGCAACGAATAGTCGCATCGGTCCGGATTTGTCACAGATCGCGTACGCAGCCGTCTAGTACAGCAGCACTTTTTGACTAACGCTCCAAAAACGGGAGGTCGGAAACTGGGGCGATTGTCCGAGATGTTGAGGGAAGTGACGGTTTTTCGAGTGACCAAACCTTTGATAGGAATCGACATTCAACAAAACAGGACCCGACTGGTGTCCGTGAAACACCACTGTTGATTTCGCGGCCCCTTTCCAATTGAGAATCTCTCAAGATTTGGTCCCTTTTTCAGGGGATCCCTCTGCCTCATCCAGATCCAACACCGCAGGGTCGATCATGCGCTTGTCGGCGCTCATCTTGACAGAGTTTCGCATGGCCTTGCTTCGCCGCAGCAAGCGCCGGAAACTTGCCTCGTCGAGCATAAGCAGCGTCGACGGTGCCAATGCCCGCACGTTTACGCGACGGGGCCGTTTCAATAACATGGCCAATTGCCCGAACATTTCACCACGGCCCAGCCGCGAGGTGTGCCGGCCGAGTTCCACTTCAACCGCTCCGGAAGCAATGAAGAATACACTCTGGGCGAAATCGTCTTTGGAAATGATGGTATCACCCGCGTTGGCATATCGGGTACGCAGCGCCCGGCTGAGTTTCCTGAGCGAAGACTTGTCGAGATCGGAAAATAGCGGGAACTGCCTGACCAGATCCCGTCCTTTAAGAGTGATGTCCAACTTCGGACGTCCTTCAGAAAACGTACGTCGCGTCGCGACTTCCTGCATCAACACAGAATAAAGTTCTTCGCCCACAAGGCCGTCTTCGCGCATGACCGCATATTCACGTTCTTCAAGGCGCAGCGCGGTTCGCTGGATGAATCGTCTCTCCAACTTTTCGGCGTAGCCGGGAAATTGCAGTCGCAGACCATCAAGCGCCGTCTCAACCGCCTCGGATCGACGCGCCAACACTTCATCCAGCAATTCCGCAACCCGGCGACCGTGGATCCGACGGATGCGGCCGCGGACGAACCCATCGAGGTCCTGCAGGATCAGACGTTGCATGAGCAATCTTTCGAACCTATCCGTTGTGATGCGCGTGAGCGGGAACGAAATTCGAAGCCGGTTGTGCAAAAACACGGCGATCCGAAAAGATCTGCCATAAACGACCGACCGATTTGATGCGCGCTGATAGCCGATCCGCCCGCCAGTCCGCGCGCCTTCAATGAGCCGATCCGCATCGGACAAAATCTTCTCACTCAGAACCGATGACATGGTGCGTTCTCGCATCCTGGCCAATACAGAGTCCCGCTCTGCACCGGCCAGCGCAATAAGACCAAGCGTGACCCGGTCACGATCCAGGATCTGCGCACTGTCTTCGGCGGCCTTTACGGCCTCGTCCAGGCGTTCACTAAACTGTTTGGCTTCGTTCCTGACGATATCGTGCGTCAGGTTATAGTTTTCTGCTGTGCGGGACACGTCCTCGCGAACCGATTGCAAGGCGACGGCGACCACCTGACGCGACAGGGCGGAATCAAGCGGAGAAAGCCTGTCGAGCCCCAGTTTTGTGATCACCATGCGCAAGGTTGTACCCTGAACAATCAGTGTAAACAGCGTAAAGCCAGTGGCCAGAATGCCGACCAGGCGCTTGGTCTCGAGCGGGATATGCGTACTTTCGGTGACTGCCAGCGCCAGCGCCAGCGTCACGGCACCACGCAGCCCACCCCACAGTATTGCGGTGCGATAGGGGCGTTCGACAGCGGGCGACAGACCGATTGCCGTAAGCAATGGCAGCAGCCCGAACAGAATTGCCGCCCGCGCGAACATGGCGGCCAGAACCACTACAACCAGCAGGCCAAAGTCGGACGGCCGCACCTCTTCCAGCAATCGTGGGATCAGCAAGGCTGCAAGAATAAAGATCAGCGCACCTGCCCAATGTGCCAGAAGATCCCAAACTTCTTGCAGATTTGTCCAGGCGACCGGTGACAAACGACCGGGGCCTGTGAGGTTGAGCGTAAGACCTGCAGCCACCACCGCAATGACGCCCGAAGCCCCGACGCTTTGCTCTGCAACGATATAGGCGAGGTAAGGCAGCGCGATGGAAATTGAAATCTGCGCCATTTCCCAGCGATCTACAAAAGCCATTAGCCAGACCGCCATGCGCCCCATGAGCCAACCGGTGAGTGCTCCGCCTACAATCAACAGCGGAAACTGCCCCACGGCTTCACTTAGCAATGGATCGGGTCTTCCGAGCATGACAAAGCTCATGAATAGCCCGAAAAGAGCAACCGCAGCAGCATCGTTAAGAAGGCTTTCACCCTCAATTATTCGCGACAGTCTGCGCGGTGCCGAAATCGACCGGAAAATGCTGACAACTGCCGAGGGATCAGTTGTCGACACAATCGCGCCGATCAACAGGCAGGCGGCCAGCGGCAGCGCACTTGCCCAACTCAGCGCATAGCCAATGGAGAGGGTCGCGACAATCACTGCCACAACGGCCATCATCAGGATGGGCATCCAGTCATCCAGCATCCTGCGCAGGTTCATGCCGAGTGTTGCCTGAAAGAGCAGCGTGGGCAGGAAGACATAGAGGAAGACGTCCGACCGGATCGGCAGATCGATAATTGCCTGCGCCCCCGGGTTCAGCGCATCGGTCAGGTCTGTGTCGAGAAAGAACGTCGCGCCAAGCCCGATCACTATCCCCAAGACGGCGAGGATAACACTGTAGGGCAGGCGCATTCGCGCGGCCAGCGGTTCCGCCACGCCGATTACAACAAAAAGAGAAGTGATGATGGTCGTAATGACGACGATATCCATAGTTACGTATTACCTGAGAACTCGAGTAAGTGGAATCCACTCTTAAAGCCGGATCGACCACGTGGAATCAATGTATGAACTTTCGCTCATCCAGTCTGCGCAATTGCAGCAAATGTCAGGAAGAGGGGCCGCAATGCGACACCAGCGCGGTGAGTAGACGACTGGTAGGGGCCGTGAGTGAAGCTTCATTAAGGCAAAATGCACTCCTTGAAGGTGAGAACGGCTTGCCAAGACCCATTCGACTCGCAAGAATTAGGATTCTCAGTTGTCGGCCTGGCAGCGAGGGTTAAGAAATTCCGACAGATGCAGAGCGCTCAAACGGTGGACACGTTGAACAGATTTGGACATCTCAGCACGCTGCCTGCCGGACCTTTTCGATTTATTGCATTGGACGTCGAAACGGCGGGCAAATCTATCGATAGCATATGCCAGATTGGGCTTTGTTTTGTTAGCGACACTGGTTCCATGCAAACCTATTCTGTACTGATTGACCCCGAGGGACCATTTGAGGTTTTCAATACTGAGCTTCACGGGATTTCCGCCGAAACCGTGATTGGGGCTGGAACATTCCCAACGGTTTACGCGTCCTTATTTGAAGTCCTGAACACCCACAACCTTGTGCAACACAGTACGTTTGATGAAAAGGCGATGACGGCTGCTTGTGCCCGGTATGGCCTGCCAATGATCTCGTCGCATTGGACAAATAGTGTGACGATTGCCCGTCGAGCATGGCCATCGTTGAAAGGCGCCGGTGGGCACGGGTTGGCAAATCTCAAGAAATACCTCGGCCTCGAGTTTCATCACCATGATGCAGGTGAAGACGCCCGCGCATCGGCTTCTGTGATCTTAGAAGCAGAGGAGACTTTGGGGACACCGTTGTCTTATCTCAGGACGAACCGCCAGTTGAACTTCCAATTCGGAAATCTATCCGAGAGATAAGCGGCCAAGGTCTTTAAGGTCCTGCTGAACGACGAACTAACCGTACGATGTTATGCAGTGTACGAATGTCTGGAACGGGCCAGGTCGCTTTGAAAATGGGGCTTGGATTCATCAGCAGTTTCCTGCCACACCGCAATGCAGTTTCCAGCCACGAGCGGATAGGATTGCGCTTGATAGCAAGCGGATTTGCGCACTTGTTATTGGCCCCCAGGCGTTTTGGTTTTACGGAGTAAAAAACTTATCGTGCCTGGACAAGCACCGCTTGAGGAATAACCTGCTCGCGACACAAACGCATTTAACTGTTTTCTACCTAACTATTTTTTGCGACCGCATCCTGATATACCTTGGCTAAGTTGGAAGCTGTCGAGCAGGGGAAGAAATGCAGCCAACGACGCGATACGCAAAGAGTGGAGACGTGCATGTCGCCTATCAGCTTTTTGGCGATGGGCCAAAGAACCTTGTTTTTGTTCCTGGGTTTATCTCTCATATCGAAAACTATTGGGACGAACCCAGATGTGCCCGGTGGTTAGATAGATTGGCGGCATTCGCGCGCGTCGTAATCTTCGATAAACGAGGGACCGGGCTTTCGGATCGGGCTGGTAACCTTCCGAGCATGGATCAGCGCATGGATGATGTTCGGGCCGTTATGGACGCGGCAGGCATGCAAGAAGCCATCGTATTTGGCATATCCGAAGGCGGCTCGTTAGCATCCCTGTTTGCGGCGCATCATCCCGAACGATGCCAAAGCCTTATTCTTTATGGCGCATTCGCAAAGTTTAAGTCCTGGTTCCCAACTGACGAAGCACTGGAAGCGCTTTTTCAGTACATCGACACAGCTTGGGGAAGCGGGGAAAGCCTACCGATGTTCGCTCCGTCCATGGTGGGCGATGCTGCCTTCCAGCAATGGTGGGGTAAATTCGAAAGGCTGGGCGCAAACCCGGGAGCTGCAACCGAGATCATGCGCATGAACAGTGAGATCGATATAACCGATGTGCTCCCAACCATACAGGTTCCGACGCTCGTGCTTCATCGCACAGAAGATGTGAACGTCGATGTGACGGGGGGCCGTATGTTGGCAGAGTTGATCCCAAACGCGCGCCTCTTGGAGTACCCGGGTACTGACCACATCTTATTCGTGGGGGAGAATGCCGACCAGATCGCATCCGATATCGAAACCTTTGTAACAGGGTCGACCTCGGCACCAAGACTTGACCGCGTGTTGGCCACTGTACTTTTCACCGATATCGTCGGCTCCACGGCAAAGGCCGAGGCGATGGGAGATCAGGCATGGAACGACCTGATTTCTGTCCACGACAAGATTGTTCGTCAGGAAATTGCTCGTTTTCGAGGCTGTGAGGTTAAATCTTTGGGTGACGGTTTCCTGACAACTTTTGATGGCCCTGCACGAGCGATCCAATGTGTTCAGGCCGTTTGTCGCGGAGTTGCCCAGATCGGCTTGGATGTCCGAATTGGCGTTCATACAGGCGAAGTTGAAATTGCTGACGGTGATGTTCGTGAAATCGCGGTTAACATTGCGTCACGGATTTCCGAGCTTGGAAACGAAGCTGACGTGCTTGTTTCGCGCACGGTCAAGGACTTGGTTGCTGGATCAGGGATACAGTTTTGGCACGCATAAACTGAAGGGTGTGCCGGATGAGTGGCCAGTGTACAAATCTGAGGTATGATTTCGCAGGGTAGAACCCTGCTCGATAGCCCTTTTTGCAAACTGATCGTCTGGAGAGTGACTAAGCGCCCGGGCGGTACAAGCTATTCACATCACATTTAGACCGCTTCAAAGATTGCGTCAGATTGGTCTGTCGTAAGTATTGCGCCCGCAGCGAACGGCCTGTTTGATGGCCCGCGCCTGCGCTACGCAAATGGCTGGTAATGCCGCCTGATGAATGGATGGTGAACCTCAGGTCATCACCAAGCAGGGCCTTGTTCGTAAAAAATCGATGAACTCAGCCCTAGTGTCGATCCTTCGCCCTTCTGCATCCATGTGTGTTGCTCAACTCAGCTCTACTAGTGTCCCGATGTTTAGTCCTTGGGCACGATAGTACAGTAGAACAAGCTAAACAATTTTACTCCTTCCACCTCGCGACTCTCGAATTTATCCAATTTTGCCACTGCAGGTGCTGGATTTTTTGGGGGAGCAGGTCATGAGAACTCCCCCAAGGTCGGTACATCGGAATGCGCCAATTGCGCAAACTAGGTCGCGTTAATGAATACGGCGGCAACTCGCCGCCGTATTCGAGCGCTCAATCCAAATGCACGACGGCATCTACCTCGAAAAGCATCGGGTCGATGGCGAGCTTCGGTACAGGGATCAGCGTTTGCGCGGGCAATGTATCGCCAAAAATCCGCTTCACGTTTTCGGTCAGCACACCCAGCTTCGACATATCGTGGTCGACCACGAACACGGTCAGCTTCACGACGTGACGGGGGCGTGCGCCGAGCGCGTCGAGGACCGCAGCCAGATTGGCATAGGTTTGCTCAACCTGATTGCTGAACTCCGGCGATAGGTCACCGTTTTGATCCTGTCCGCCCTGTCCTGATACAAAAGCAAGCCGCCCCGCAGCAGGAGACACGACTGCCGTGCTATAGCCGTTTGGCGTGGGATCATGCAGATGCGTCGGATTGACGATGATCGGTAATGCGCCGTTGGATGTATTCTGGTCTCGGGACGTCATGTTCATTCTCCTTGCTGAGTGGTCCGCGAGCGGTTTAGAACCTTACGGTGACAAAATTTGTCACCGAAAGTGCTATAGTGAATAAATGAACATCCGCCTCCGACATGATGCCATCGTGCGCACCCTTCGCCGTAACGGAACCGCAACGGTCGAAGAGCTGGCCAGTCAGGTCGGTGCGTCCAGACGAACGGTATTGCGCGATATCGGGGCGTTGCGTGATCAGGGCTTTGTCATCCATTCCGAATGTGGGCGCGGCGGGGGCGTGCAACTTGATCCGCAATCCGTGCAGACCACCGCCCGTCTCTCAGTCACAGAGGTGTTTGCGCTTCTCGTCAGTGTCGCGGCCATGCGTGCTGCGCGAAGCCTTCCCTTCTCCGGTCTCGCCGACGCGGGGCTTGCCAAGATCGAGAAGGCCCTGCCGGCGGACAAGGTGCGGGATCTGCGCAGGTTCCTTGACTGCCTGCATGTCGGGCAACTTTCGCCCAAACAAGACATCTCGGACATGGGCACGATTGACCTCGCGCTTTTGCCTGCCTTCGAGACCGCGTTTTTGCAACGGCAAAACCTGCGCTTCGGCTACCGGGACGCCAAGGGCGCGGAAACAAGCCGCGAAGTCGAACCGCAAGCTATGCTCATCCTGCCGCCGCTCTGGTATCTCGTAGCCTGGGATTCCAGCCGTGAGGACTTCCGGCATTTTCGTATGGATCGGATCAGCCGGCCAGAGATTGTCGAGGGATCATCGTTCCGGAGACGGTATGTTCCGTTCGAGGACGATGTCTGTCCTTTCAGCGAATTACCGCGCTGAACACCAGCAACGCGTGACGTCTGGGCGGCAGTGGTCCCAGCATCTTGACCCGTCAACAGCCCCAAAATGGTGAATCGTGGTCCACGCTCAACCCCTTCACCCTTTGTCGGGGTTCCTTTTAGAACGTTTCGCATCGCCCTGTTTCTTCGTCAGTGCAACACGGATGATGCGCTGAAACCGAGGGCAATCCAGATGGTTTTCAGCCGTGCAATTCATGACATGGCGAAGGCCGTCCCGTAAGGCCGTCAGTTCCTTGATCCTCACGTCAATTGCATCGGCCTTTGCTGCCAGAACAGTACGATCCAGATCGGGCCTGCCTTCTGAACCCATCGTCTCTTTGATCTCGCCGAGTGAAAACCCGGCGGTTTGCGCCAGAGAAATGAGGGAAATCCGCGTCTTCACCTCATCCTCATAGAGACGCTTCAACCCCCTTCGGCCCACCGACCGGATGAGGCCAACCTCTTCATAATAGCGGAGTTTTGAGGGTGAAAATCCGCTTACGCGAGAAAGTTCAGAAATGTCGAGCATGATCTTGACCTCAAGTGGACTTGAAGTTGCATGTTGCCCTTCCACTGCAAAACATCAACAGAAATTAAGGTCGATACCTCCATGACAACAGAAATTTTCTTCAGCGCGGTTCTGATCGGCATCGGCGCGACAGCCTTCATGGATGTGGTCGCCCTTTCCCAGAAGCTGATCTTCTCGCAGCAATCGCTCAACTACGCGATGGTCGGTCGTTGGCTCGGCCATGTGGCCCAGGGACGGTTTTTTCATCGGCCCATCATGGCCAGCGACCCTGTTCCGGCGGAGCGTTTGTTGGGCTGGAGCGTACATTATCTGACGGGCGTCGTGTTTGCTTTGGGTTTTTTGGCCGTTGTCAGTAGGGGCTGGCTTGAAGCGCCGAGCCTGCTGCCTGCGATTGCATTTGGAGTTCTTACAGTGCTCGCGCCTTTTCTGATCCTTCAGCCGGGCACGGGAGCGGGGTTGGCGGCACGGTTAACACCCGACCCACGAGCTGCGCGGCTCAAGAGCGTCTTTGCACATCTCAGCTTTGGAATTGGGCTTTGGGTCGCGGCAAACAGTGTATCCAATTTGATCTAACATTTCGCGAAGAGAATATCGAAAGCAGTCAAAAGTGCCACAGGGCGCTTATGACCGCTTTGTTGCGCATCCCGGAAACTGCAAAGCTTGGTTTGGATGTCCGCTTCGGGCTGTTACTGGTCGCCATCCATGGCGCAGAGAACGGCAACGGATAGTCGCAGATGATCCTGACCTGCTGACGGTTACCAGGTTGAGTTTGGGTCAACTTTGAACAGATGCTCCATGAACACTCGGGTGACCGCCTGTAGTTTGTCCGGGCGGGCGTGGTCGCGTTGCAGTTCCGCGGGAACGACGTTCCAGGTGATCGGCTCGACGCCGGCTTCGATCATACGACGCATCCCGTTTTCATGGCTTAACTGCGAGATTGAGCCGACGGCGTCCTCGGGCACGTAAACATCATAACCAGATTTCTCGGCTTCAATCGCGGGGTATGCCAGGCATACGTCGGTCCAAAGGCCACCCATAATAAGCTTCTTCCGCCCGGTTGCTTCCACGGCAGCAACAAACTCGGGCTCTTCCCAAGCGTTCACATTGGTCCGGTCAATGAATACAGCTTTTGGAGCCAGCTCCTTAAGTTCCTCGATCATCGGATCATAGCCATTCAAGCCGACGGCAACATGGCTGAAGATGACCGGGATGTCATAAATTACCGCAGTCTTGATCAGGCCAGTGGCGTTGTTGATCAGTTCTTCGTGGTCGATATTCTTTACCCCAGCCAAAATCGGCGGCTGGTAGTCGATAAGGATCAGCGCCGAGTTGGTTGGTGACAGAAAAGGGTCTTCGTCAGCGGCCCGCACCGGCGTGCCCTGATAGTCCTCAGGGTAGTTGGCGACATCATCCACTGTTTTGATCACTGGAGTTTCTGCCATTGCGGGCAGCGCCGTTGCAGCAATGGTCAGGCTTAGGGCCGTTGCAAGGGATTTGAGGTGGAGGGTCATGAGAGATGCTCTTTTGGATGTCTGGGGTTTAACCGTGCACGTGCTCGGCAATCAGCAGCGCAACCGATGGTCCGGGGCCGACAAGCTCCAGCACGTTGCGATCCGGATCGCGGATGAAGATGGTTTTGGTGCCGCGGAATTCACGACGACCGGTGATGGCAATGTCGTTTTCAATGACAAAGGTTTCGGTCGCCTGGGCATCTTTTACCTTGAGGGCCAAGTGGGTGATGCCGGGGTATTTCTCGGCTTCATCCATAAGAATGTTTTCACCGGCCTTCGCGGTAGCTGGCCCAAGCAAATTGATGTTGATCCCGGACGGGTGCATCATCACCAGCGGATGACCGTTGTCGTAACCGCCATCAGCGATCATTTCGAACCCCAGAAGTTCATAAAACGACACGGACGCGTTCCGATTGCTGATCCGGATTCCGATGTGATCGAAGTTTCTGATGTCCAACATGGCTGAGCCTTTAATTTGGTTGCGCCAAAGGTAACTCTGCCTGTAACAGACCTTAATAGCTTAGATGGAACAGGATATTTTCCAAATGGATCATAATAAAGATCTCTTTGACGGCATGGTTCTGTTCTGCGCAGTGGTGGCGCAAGAAAGCATGAGCGCGGCTGCCAAGAAGTTGGGACATACACCAAGCCATGTCAGCAAGGAAATCGCGCGGCTTGAAACGCGGCTTGGTACGCGGCTTTTAAATCGGACAACGCGGCGGCTCAGCTTGACGGAATCCGGGTGTATTTACTATGAAAACGCCCGCCGGATTGTGGAAGATGCTCATGCCATGCAAAACCGGCTAAATTCGATAAGCGACCGGCCCTTCGGTGAATTGCGGATGAGCGTGCCGGTGGTCTTTGCCCATGGTTGGCTGAATCACTGGCTGCCTGAGTTTCTTGAGCGCTATCCCGACGTCGATCTGCATCTGGACATATCTGAACGCCGCGCCGATATGATCGGTGAAGGGATCGATTTGCTGGTGCGGATCGGGACCCTGCCGTCGTCTGATCTGGTGGCCCGAGAGCTTTTGAGCACACGGGGTCTTACTGTGGCATCCCCAACCTACCTGAAACGCAATGGCACACCGCATCACCCCAATGACCTGAAAGACCACGACCTGATTGACTTCTCCTTTCACGGAATAACGCAAAGCTGGACATACGCAGGGCCGGACAGAAAGGTGATCACCGTGCCGATTTCACCCAGAGTACGATGCGACGACGCACACACTGAAAAAGTGCTTGCCCTTGCGGGCCGCGGGATTTCGCGTCTTCCAGAAATCTCATCTCAGGCCGAACTGGACGCGGGAACTCTGGTTCCCATCCTGACGGCATTTGAAAACCCGCCCCTGGGCGTGCATGTTATCTATGCAAGCCGTGACAACCTGCCGGCAAAAACGCGTGCCATGATCGATTTTCTGGTCGAAAAGATACGTTGAAATCGCGCCCCATGCTGACTTCCCGAAACGAATTGACGGTTTTGCATCTGACATCTTGAACCCAGTCCAAAATATTGGCGCGGCCGCCGCATTGTGGTGGGTTGCCAGATGTCTCCTTAGGGCCGCCCGCATCTCAGCGAGCATAGTTCTCCCGCCTGATGCCGCATCTGCGGTCAGCGCTTGGCTAAATGAACTGCTGACTGAGTTAAGAGCCGCCCTTGGGCACGGTTGCGTCTGGTGGGCGGGTAACCAGCAAGCAGCGAAGAATACCTGGAAAACAAGCATCTTCGCTGCATGCCAAGACCTCCCTAATTATGTGTGCGAGCTTTTTCGGGGTCGTAAACTGGGCTGGACACAATTGTTGCGTTTGTGGCGAAATCATTTCCTGAGACCTTTAAAGTGGTCCCGATCTCAAGCCCTGGCTGAACATGCGCAAGCGCAAGCGATTTGCTCAGGCGGCGAGAGTAACAGGGGCTGTTGATGACCCCAACATCTTCACCGTCCAGCGACAGCGTCTCCCCACCTTCGACCATGTCGGAGTGATCAATGTCCAGACAGACATTGTTGACTTTTTCGGCACCTTTTGAGGCCATGACCATCGATTTGCCTCGGAAGTCGCCCTTTGTCCTGCTGACGGTGAAGCTGAGGCCAACCTCCCACGGGGAGTTTTCATTGGTCATGTCGTAGCCATAAAACAACAGCCCGGCTTCGATGCGCACCTTGTCTAGAGCGGTGAAAGAACAGGGCATGACGCCTGCATCTGCCAGTTTGTCCCAGATGTCGGTGATCACCGAGCCACCCGCAAAAATCTCGTAGCCACGTTCGCCCGAATATCCGGTACGGGAAATACGGCAGGGATGACCAAAGAGCACACCAGGCGCATGTTCGAAGTAGCCCAGATTAGTCAAGTCAATGTCAACATGAGCGTTGAGGATATCCAGCGAGGCTGGCCCTTGCACGGACAGGTCATGCAAATCGTCGGTGAACTCGACCTGAACGTCACGCCCTGCCGCCGAAGCTTCCAAGAGCGCCATGGTGTCGCCCGAGCCGTGCACAATCATCCACTCGTTGTCTCCGTTGTTGGACACGATTGCATCGTCGGCGATCCCGCCGTTGTCAGTCAAAACGCAGAGATATGCTGCCTTCCCCGGTGCGAGTTTTGACAGATCCCGTGTGGTTAGGTGGTCAAGCACGGCAAGGGCGTCAGGACCACGCACGAACACTTTCTTTAAAGGTGACATATCAAACATGCCTGCGCGTTCACGGACTGCATCATGTTCATCATTGGGGTCAGTGTCATAGGTCCAGGCCGTGCCCATGCCATTCCAATCCTCCAGTCCCGAGCCAAGCGCAGTGTGGCGTGAGGCAAGGGCAGACGTGCGGCTGAGTTCCTTGGTCATGTTAATCCTTTCTAGTACCATTCGTCCGGCATTCGCGCTTTGCGATCTGACACGAAGTCTTCAAGCGCGGCTTGGATTTCGGGTTCCATTTCGGGGCATTGATAGTCGTTCAACATCTGACGCCACCGCCCGGTGGCGCGTTGATCTGCTGTAAGAGCACCATTTTCGGACCAGGTTTCGAAGGGTCCGGCGTCAGAAATCTGTGGCTCAAAATTCGCCGTCGCATAGTGCCGCAGCGTGTGACTGGTCGACAGGAAATTTTCGCCCGGGCCCGTTTCAAAATAGGCATCACGACCAAAGGCCTCGTCATCCGTTTCAAAGCCCTGCAACAGTTTCAGCATCGCGCCACAGTGATCGAGATCCATAATGAATTTCTCGTAGGACATCACAAGCCCACCTTCGAGCCAGCCCGCTGCATGCCAAACCTGATGAGCCCCGGACAAAAGTGTGGACCACATTGCACCGGTGCTGTCCTGCATCGCTTGCCCGTCGGGCGCATTTGAGGCGGTGATCTGTCCGCCACCGGACCGCACAGGCACGCCAAGCCTTCGTCCCAATTGTGTAAGTGCCATCGTGGTCATGTTCGCCTCGGGCGATCCAAAGGTCAGAGCGCCCGTGCGCAAGTTCATTGTGGAGTGGAACGAGCCGAAGACCACCGGACAACCGGGGCGTACCAGTTGCGCAAGCGCAATGCCAACCATCGCTTCTGCCAGAGTTTGCGCCGCTACCGCCGCTGGCGAAAGCGGCCCCATGGCACCCGCGAAAATCGCAGGGGAGACGCAGACACATTGGCCGGCCTCCGCATAGATACGCAGAGCCGACGACATGGTACCATCATAAACCAGCGGCGAATTGACGTTGATATTTGCCTGCATCACCGCGTGACACTTCATGAAGTCGCGCCCAAAAACCAAGCGTGCCATCTCGATACTATCCCGCGTACGCTCGGGTGCTGTGACAGATCCCATAAAGGGTTTGGTCGACAGCGTCAGATGCGCCAGCATCATGTCCAGATGTCGTTTGTTCACCGGTACATCTGTCGGCTCGACCACCGTGCCGCCGGAATGGTGCAAGGCAGGAGCAGTGTAGGCCAGTTTGACGAAGTTGCGGAAGTCCTCCAGCGTCGCATAGCGGCGGCCATTCGCCAGATCGCTGACAAAGGGAGAGCCGTATCCCGGCATCAGCACAACATTGTCGCCGCCAAGTGTCACTGTTTTGGCCGGGTCTCGGCCATGCAACTGAAATTCACTAGGGGCAGTAGTGCAAAGCGCGCGGACGTGGCCTGGTTCAAACCGCACACGTTCGCCATCGATGCGTGCACCGGTTTGGGCGAAGTGATCAAGCGCTGTACGATCTCCCCGAAACTCGACACCAATATTGTTCAATATCCAATCGGCTTGATCTTCGATCCGGGTCAGTGCCGTTTCGCTCAAAAGATTATATGCAGGTATCTTGCGCCCCGCGAACGGCGTGCTTTCAGAGGACTCATTGTCACGGGCCAAGCGGCGTCGGCGCACGCGTCTGCGACGCCCCGCCGGTGTTGATGTGTCTGCTACAGCGTTCAAAGGGTCCAACGTCATCTCTTCGTTTCACGCACCTGAATGCAAATCCTGGGCATAAAAAATTAGCTTGAAAATCGAAAATTTCTTTTCTTAGTGTTCAGAAATTTTATACGCTGTACTCATGACTACCCGCTTTCGTCACCACGACTTGCTCAGGCTATTTGCCGAGATCGCCCGCAATTCCAGCTTTTCGACGGCGGCGTCGGCGCTGAATATGACAAAGGGTGCAATCAGTTATCAGATCAAAACGCTTGAGGCCGATCTGGGGATGGTTTTGTTTCAGCGCACAACGCGGGGTGTCACACTCACCGGTGAAGGACTGAAACTGCTCACAATCTGCCAGACTCGATACGAAGAAATCGAAACCGAAATTCAGGCGTTGAAGGGGATCTCAACGCGCTCTTTGACTGTTGGGGTCTCGACCTATTTCGCTGCGCGCTGGCTGTCGCCACGCCTGATGTCATTCATGCAAAGCCACCCGGACGTGCAGCTTCGCATTCAACCGATGATCGAGTTTTCTCAAGCTGAGATGCAGGAAGTGGATCTGGCAATCAGGTGGGGCAACGGGAATTGGAGTGACGGCACTGTTACATCGTTCATGCACTTACCACCCTATCCTGTGGGCAATCGGGCGGCAGCCGATTTGGTGACTGAGTTTGGAATAGAAGAGGCAATATCACAGCTTACGCTGCTGAGAGATCGCGACGACAGCAGTGCCTGGTCTGATTGGCTGAATGTCGCAAAGCTTCCCCTACAAACAAGGAGAGATGTGCTGATCGTTCCTGACCCGAATGTCCGGGTGCAAGCGGTCATCGACGGACAAGGAATCGCTTTGATGGATGACTTGGTTGGGGACGATCTGCATAGGGAAAGGCTGTTTAGATTATCGGAAACCGTTCTGCCTGAATACGGGTATTTCCTAGTTCAACCGCACAGAACCGCACCAATTGGCGCAGTGCGGGCATTCTCGGATTGGGTTCAGAGCCAAGCCTGATGGTAATTCCCCTTGAGTGTCGTCAAGGATATTATTATACGGCATATAAAAAATGTGAAGGAGATCCAGGCGATGCCCACAGGACATATTATGATGGCAATGAGTCTAGACGGCTTTGTTGCAAGGCCGGATCACAGGCTGGATTGGCTGGATAAGCAACCCACCAAGGATGAAGATCACGGGTTCACAGCCTTTCAGGACAGTGTCGACGTGATCGTAATGGGGTCGGGATCATACCGGACGGTTAGGGGGTTTGGAGAGTGGCCATACACGAAACCGGTGGTGGTTCTCAGTCGTTCGATGTCAGCCGACGACATCCCTAATGACCTGCGCGAAAAGGTTGAGGTTTCAAACAAAACACCCACCGAATTGATGAAGAGCTTTGACGCGCGTGGTTTCAGTCGAGTTTATGTGGATGGCGGAGCAATCATTCGCTCTTTCCTCAAAGCCGGGCTAGTTGCGGACATGCGGATCACCTTGATTCCCATCCTAATCGGTGAAGGCATTCGGATTTTCGGCGAGACACAGGGTGACGTTGATCTGGAACTGGTTTCGGTTAGCAGCTTTCCCTCTGGTCTGGTGGATCTCGATTACAGATTGAAAATCGGATGACGAAAGCTTCTCTACCGGGGCGGCCGTCGAAGGCCGAGCAGCGCCTTTCGAAACAGTTGATCCTGAAGACCGCATTACCGATCGTCCAAAGCAAAGGCGTTGATGCGCTATCCTTTCGCATAGTTGCCGATCAGCTTGGCGTCACTCCGATGGCCGTGACTTATCACGCAGGTAGCAAGAAACAGCTTTTGTCTGATCTGGTAGAACTGGCATTTGCAGGCGTCTTGGATGGTGTGGGTGAAGATACTCCGGCCAAACGCGCCCGAGGAATTATGGTGACTTACTATGGTTACGCTTTGAAAAATGCCAATCTACTCCGTGCCATCCTGGACGATGTGACACTCATGAGCGCGGACCTCATAAACGTGGCCGTGGAATTAAAGGCCAACACGGACCAACTTGAAAACAGCGATGGCGGTGACGTTCTTGTTCATGTGCTGATCGACTATGCACATGGGTTTGTACTCTCTGCCTCGAGCGGTGAAAACAATCCACTGACAATGGATGACTTTCTGTGTGGGATTGACTGGATTCTTGGTCACGCTGCAGGTGATAGCGGGGCGATCTGAAGTGAAGAACATACCCGTCAGACGCGCCCGCCGGACAAACTTTTAAAGACGTGGATATCAACATGGGGCTGTGCCTTTGCGTCTGCAGCGAATGGCAGCTATGCGAGCTGTGATCGCAGCATGGCAAAACCCCAAGGAGTGACGGCTATGGGCCGGTTGAATTGGGCTTGGGAATGAATTCGGAGTCGGCAAAACGATCTAGGCTCAGGACCCATTGATTTCCGTTTGGCTGCGTGATTCATCGCGTTCAAAATGAGCGGCGCACATGTCCGATCTTTTCTGGTTAAGCGACGAGCAGATGACGCGTTTGGAGGCCTTCTTTCCAAAGTCCCCCGGCAAACCTGGTGTTGATGACAGGCGTGTCTTGAATGGGATTATCTTCACCAATCGCAACGGGTTACGGTGGCGCGATGCACCCAGGGAATATGGACCACACAGTTGAAGGGGGCCGTGGCCCCAGTGGGGCCGCGAAAGCCCCGGAAACGCTCTACAATCGTTGGAAGCGATGGGGTGACAAAGGCATCTTTACCCAGATATTGGTCGGGTTGGCCGCCAACCAGGGCGAAGAAAAGACGGTCATGATCCCCCCTCATTGATTGCTTTGCAATCAACTGCCGGGCAAGTCAGCAACTACATTGGCGCGAGGGCATTGGTCAGCAGTCTGCCAAATGTCGAATGGTTGCTGGGTGAGCGCGAATATGATGCCGATTGGTTCAGAGAAGCGTTGAAAGACAAAGGGATACGCGCATGCATTCCAGGCCGCAAACAGCGCACTACAACTGTCCGATACGACAAGCGCCGCAACCGGATTGAGATCATGTTTGGCAGATTGAAGGACTGGCGACGTGTGGCGTCGCGGTTCGACAGGTGTCCCAAAGTCTTCCTCTCAGCAATCGCTCTCGCCGCCTTGGTCATCTATTGGCTATGTGTCCTGAGCCCAGCATCCGCATTGCACACAGAACGCAGGGACCGAAATGCCGCACTGGGACCTTTCAAGCTAAAGAATCCTTAGCTAACGTCTTGATCAACCATTGACAGATTAACAGATGTATTGAGATTGGAACCGGCACTGAAGGACCACTCCGCCGATGCTGTGGTTGCCATTGCTATCTCTAGCGCGCCAATGAAAATCGGCTTGAAGCTCATTTTCACTCTCCACAGTTTTGTGGTTCGCACTTTCGCCCAACTGGATTTCCGCGCTGTCACACGCGCAATCAGGTCACGAAACAGGTGCGCCGTATTCGTTTGCGCCTTCTTCAGAAGGTCGCGTCAGCCACCAGATCATCAAGATGGACAGAACCAATTGAAGAATTGAGACAACAACGATGCCGGTTATACCCAAGACTGCTGCGGGTCCTCGCAACGCATCAGGTTTTTCCGTCCCTTGCTCCAATACCGAGAAAACGGCCACTCCGCCCATCAGAACAACCAGCGTAGCAACGCTGAGCGCCATTGGCAGCAGCAAATACCAGCCAGGTCGCCCTGTATCATGCAGTCTACGCCAACCGGCAGCTAGCATTGGTATAATAACGGCCAGTTGGAAAACTGCAGACAAGACTTGAGATCCGTGGCCCGTTTCGGGGTTGGTCCCGAATAGGATCGAATCCAACACAGCTAAAACGGCACTCAAGAGTACTACGAACAAGAAAAACCACCAGTATTCTGAACGTATAGCCCGCCCGGAAAACTGGAAATATTTCGAGAAACACGTTTTAACTGCTTCACTGAATCCCATCTTTCGTTCCTTTCTGATTTTCTTCGTGACCTTGAGGCGCTTAGCCACTCAGGAAAATACACCCGTCCACATTCGTATTCCCATCCGTCATTTTTGAATGCAATCGCCTTTCGCGCAGAGATAGTATAAAATTTTACGCGCGGAAAAAAATGTTGATTTTTGAGAAAATAGCTTCAAACATGCGAATTCGACGCAACTTTAGTTTTACCTCCGTTGTCGTCGCTGTGGCTCGACTTGCCGCACCCTTCCGGCTGCTGGAGTGAGTGCTGGCGGTCGGAAGGCATTTTATAATAATTGAGCGCTGGGAGACCGCGATGTTAGGAACTAACGTATTGGCCTTCTCAACAAAGTCCGCTCTAGCATTTGCTCGTGAAGTCACTCAGCAGGCGATAGGTGGCTGTGTTCACCAGCCGTGCGTTCTTTGCGGTCCCGCAGATCAACGCAATATCGTTTTGTCGGCCAAGCCCTATGCGGCAAGTTTTTATGCAAAGGCGATCAAGCTAACACGTTCGAGCTTTGTTGTAAGATGGGCGTCGAATTGCACCTTAACCTTAAGGTTTTCGAAAATGCGCATATTCAATTCACTTGTCTTTACGGTCTTTTGCTTTTTTTTGGCCACTATATCTATACCAAAAAACAGCATTGCCCAAACTTGGGACATCGCATCACAGCACTCAGTCAGCGGCGTTACGGTGTATGACACAGATGAGCTGTTAACCTTTGCCGGTCAATTGGCTTTTAACCGGTCAGGCCGCATCACAGCGTCGGAGATCGCATCAACGGTTACGCAGATCTATCGAGAAGACGGCTATTTCCTGGCTGAAGCCTGGTCTGGCCCTGACGGGCAAAGCATTATTGTTGATGAAGGACGCATTCAAACCATCGAAATTGAGGGCGTGGATACGCGTACGTTCCAAGCACTTGAGAAGATATTCAAACCCCTCACTACCGCATATCCCATAACGCTGAAACGATTTGAGCGGGCAGTGATGCTGGCCGAGGACATACCTGACTTGGAACTGTCAACCGAACTTGATTATCCGGATCAAGCTGGAGCTCGGCTCAGAGTGCTGGGAGAGCCTTTGCGCAAGCAAGCCGGGAGTGCGACGCTAGACAACCCTCCTCGGGAGCTTGGAGAAGCGCTGAGTTTTTACGTCGTGCAAGAGTTCTACTCGACTTTAGCCGTCGGCGATCTGCTTCGCATTGAGGGATCTGGCAATTACAATTGGGACAAAGACGATGAGCATGCATTGTGGGGCGCACTCACTTACCGTGTGCCACTTAACAGTGATGGTTTGTACGGTGAGATCTTCTACGGGAATGTAAACGCCAAGCGTGATATCTCTGGCGATTTCGCAAGAACTGATATCGACGGGGAAAACTTCACCGTCGCATTGGGTTACCCCGTTATCCGCGATGTGGCCCGATATGGATACCTGCTGCTGGACTACCGTCTTTCAGAAGCGGATTCAGTCAGCGGAGGCGTTCCACTATCGAGTGACGCCAGTGTCGTTGGCCTCACTTACCTTTACGGCCAAAATTACTCGAAAGGGCAAGCTCTCGAAGCCGGGTTAACTCTGTCCTTTGGTGACAATGACAACGACACGACGGACGCAAGCTTTGACGACGGGGACTCTTCGTTCTGGCATTTGAGGGGCGGCATCGGATATGAAAGCCCCCTACCGGGCTTATCGCCCAACACAGCTTGGCGGACAGAGATCTGGGGTCAGTACACGACAGACCGGCTACCCTCAGTCGAAGAGTACTTCCTTGGCGATCGTTATGCTTTGCGTGGATACCGCTTTGACGAAGTGGATGGTGATTCAGGGATCTCAGCAATCTTCGAAGTATCTCATTCCTATTTTCCAAGCTCGCAGAGCGTTCATCGTCTGACGCCCTTCGCTTTTTTCGACGTTGGTTACATCTCGAATAATGATCCCGCCAGTTTCGAAGTGGGAAGTGCTACACTGGCGTCAACCGGGTTGGGTCTGGACGTCGAGTTTAAGCGAAACTTATTCCTATCCGGATACGTTGGCGTCCCTTTGAGAGACGGCCCTTTGACCGACTCGGGTGACCCTGGCGCGTATCTTGCTCTGACAACAAGTTGGTGAGGACGCTATGAAACTGAACCGCATTATTTTACTTACCGCAACTTGTCTGATCGCAGAATTGGCCGCCACTCAGGTCGTTGCCCGCGGAAATCACTACGGGTGGTGCCGTGGCGTAGGGAATCCGCACCAGTCAAGCCAAGGATGCGGGCAGGCCGGTGGGCAAGGGGCAGGTAATCAAATTACCGGCCCAACGCAGCCTGTGGCAAATCAGTTACCGCCTAAGGGAACGCAGCAAACGCCCGCGTCCGTTACTGTTCCCGTCCTTGCGCCGGGCGCGGTCCCGAACGCAATTCCCGGTCAGGTTCCTATCGCGACGCCAATAGCGGTTCCCGGTCAGGTTCCCACACCTGTACTAGCGCCGACTCTTGCCCCGACTTTGACTCCAAATGCTACTCCAATCCAAGTTCCAACGGCTGTTCCTAATCAGGTTACGCCATTGGCCACAGGGCCTACAGCGGTGCCGCCGCAAGTTCCGATTGCAACCCCCAATCAAGTTCCGATAGCAATCCCTGGCCAGGTTCCGCCTCAACCTACCGGCCCAACAGCGGTGCCGCCACTTGTGCCCACCGCGACGCCAAATCAAATACCAGTCGCAGTTCCTGGCCAGGTCCCGCCTCAGCCCACCGGTCAAACTGCTGTGCCACCGCTCGTCCCGACTGCAACACCAAACCAGATTCCGGTCGCCGTGCCTGCCCGTGTTCCGCAACCCGGCGGCACAACAGCGACGCCACCGCTTATCCCGACCGCTACCCCCAATCAGGTTCCCGTCGCGGTTCCAGGCCAGGTTCCACAGTTGACACCAAAACCTACGGCAACTCATGTGGCCGTCCCAGGACATCCGAAGCCACACGGCGTCGTAACAATCATGCGCCCAAAGCCGAGGCCGCCAACCGGTACTGTCCAGCAACCTGGCACAACACACGTGACACACCATTCAACCCACCAAACCAATTCTAAGAAACACGATCACGTGGCGGTAACACCAGGACGGCATGACCCACATGACCTTCCGAGATTTCGTAATGCGGAGGCCAATGAAGA
The DNA here is from genome assembly GCF_059611045.1 of Ruegeria sp. CDSB113. Taxonomy (NCBI): domain Bacteria; kingdom Pseudomonadati; phylum Pseudomonadota; class Alphaproteobacteria; order Rhodobacterales; family Roseobacteraceae; genus Ruegeria; species Ruegeria sp. CDSB113. The sequence continues at coordinate 45,723 of NZ_JBXWOU010000006.1, read as the reverse complement.
ATGGGAGTGCGTTGCCAGCGGGTTTGGGCAACGTCGATATGATGCCGGGCGCGGCGTGTTGCTGAACAGCGGAGCACTACGACACCTTGGAAACGTGGATGCGATGGCTCGTGATGTACCAGCGCGGCACCCGAAGCATTCCGGATGCATAATTTCGATCAAACGAAAGCGGCAGTAACTCGCCAATCGTAAGATCACCGCTTGCCGCTTTTTTAGGCCTGAGCAAAAACGGATATCTAACTCTGCCACTGACAAAGCTAGCTTGGTCTGCTCCTTGCTTGTAGCCCCGCATGTAACGAAGGGTCGGTTCGGATATTGCCGCAATCTGAGTCACTGAATGACCGGAGACCAGAAATCCGTTGCGGCAGCGAGGATATGACTCTGCAACTGCGACGTATTTCTGTGTTAACAAACGCCGCAAGGGCAAAAGGCGGCTTTGTCTGAATTGCGGCTGCCGCAGAACCTGGTGGAAATTACGACTTTCAATGACTTTAAACGTTTGCAAACCAAGATTCGAGCGAGGAACCCGATTGCTCAACCGTTTGCGTCGAGGAGAACCTGTTTTGAACGAAACGCACGCTCGATCAACATTTGGGCCTTTTGATTTTGGGCAACCAAGATAGCTTGGTCAAAGGCGGCATTTGCTGAATCGATATCTCCTTGTGCTGCCCTGATTTTTCCTTTGATACGGAGCAACTCAGCCTCAGCCCAGTGTTCTCCTGTGATATCCTGTTCACGCAATGCGCGATCCACTGTACGTTGGGCAGCGCCGGGATCACCGGCCCTGAGTAGGGCTTTCGCGTGTTCAGCCAAATAGAGGGTTACCCAGAGCCAGCATCCTTTAGCGCGATACTCTTCTAAGGCCTTGTCCAGCTGATGGACAGCACCGGGCACATCGGTCATGCAGGCCAGGACAGCGTCATGAATGGCGACAAAATCCTTCCACAACGCCATGTCGTGTTCGTCCGAGACCCGGCGCATTTCTTCGTTGATCTCGGTTGCGCTTTCCACGTCGCCAATCCAGATCGTCAGGGTGACGGCGTGCAGACCTGCATAACAGATTGTATTGGCGTGTTTGAGTTCGCGGGCTCGGGCAAGAGCCTTGTCGCAGGTCTGCCGCGCCATGTCTTCGTCGCCGCACATCCATTGTGCAAGAAGCATGTAGCACCAGATCTGCACACCTGGATCCTGAGCGAATTTCGTAGAGAAATCTACGATCTCGGCCGAATGATAGAGTTCATAAGCGACTTCGAGATCTTGAAGTGCCTCAACAGACCGGCCCTTGGCGATCAGGGTTGCAGCCCGCATCCGGCGGGAGATTAGCTTCGGGATCGGATCAGGTTCGTTCGCCATGTCCTTTACCAGTCTCGAAACCAGATCGAACGCTTTGTGCAGATCGTTGCCGATATATGGCGCGATCCAGGTTCCATAGTAGATTGCGACCGTGAGTTCTGGGTCCGTGGTTGCCTCTATCCGTTCCAACGCTTTCGAGAATGCCTCGCTGGCTTCAGCTGATGCATAGCCATCCTTGGCGATATGTACCTGCGCGAGTTGCACCAGAAGCGACAGCTCCCGTTCGCGCCATTCCGGTTTGTCCAGTAAACTCGCGACCAGCGTCAGAGCATTTCGCAGGTGATTTCCCGCCTCAATATATGCCGGTCGGGCCTGAGCTTTTCTGGCAGCTTCGCCCCATAAAGTAATGGCCTTTTCCCTCAACCCAGCCTCAGTCGCATGATGTGCGATCAATTCCGGGGGTGCATTCGGATCCGCCTCGAACAGGTCCGTAAGTCGGTGATGGATTTCCAGACGTCGACGTTTCAGCAAGCTTTCATAGGCTACATCCCGAACCAGAGCGTGCTTGAAGACATATGTTGTATCTGGAGGTATCCCTCGACGAAACACAAGTTCGCTGCGTTTCAGCTGTTCCAGCGCATCTTCCAGCACCAGATCATCGACCCGGGCGATTTTTGCCAAGGACGCACGGTCGAAACTTCGGCCGATGCAGGCGGCCATTTGGGCGACTTCCTTCACGGGTTGAAGTCGGTCGATCCGGGCCATGAGGGAATCATGCAATGTCGCAGGTATGGTCACCCGGTCGATGGGACCGGTGAGTTGGAAGCTGTCCTCGGTCTCAAAAAGGTCGCCGGACTCCAATATGGTCTTTGTCAGCTCCTCGATAAACAGCGGCACACCGTCGGTTCGGTGGATGATTTCCTTGATCAGTTCGTCGGGAAGGGTTTTTCCACCGGATATCTTTGCGAGAACACCTTCGATCTGCTCCGACCCCAACCGGTTCAAAGTAAGCTTGGATACAATTGGATGTCCTCCAAAAGCGTGCTGGAAAGTCGGCCTTGCCGCAATCAAGATCATGACACGCTCGGTCGCAATCCGGTCCAGACACGCCTCGAGCATCGCAAGCGTCGAAGCATCGCACCAATGAGCGTCCTCCACCACCAGAAGGACCGGCTTTTCTCTTGAAAGCGCCTGCACTTCTGCCGAGGTTTCTTCCATGATCCGGACGCGAAATTGTTGTGGCGTCAGAGTGGGCTTTTCGGCAGATGGACCTGCCTCAATCTGAAGGAGTTCAGCAATGATCTTTGGGTCGGCGGTCCGGAGTTGCTGGCGAAGCTTTTCGATTTTTACGCTGGCCGAGTCGGTTTTCTGGTGGCCCATGGCATGTGTAAGCTGCTGGATAACAGGAAAGAAACTCGAGTCCGTGTGATAGGGAGAGCAGTGATAGTTCATCCGGAAATGATCCTGTGTCGAGACCGCGTCAATGACGGCACGTGTCAGCCTGGACTTGCCGATGCCTGCTTCACCGATCAAGACAGCAACTTGGCCTTCGCCGGAAGTTGCGCGCTGCCAGCGTTCCATGATCAGCCCCAGTTCATGGTTACGCCCGATCATGGGCAGAACGGGATTGAGATCTTCGACCTCAAACTGGCTTTCTAGGCTGCGTTCGGTTCCAACCCTCCAGGCCGGTACCTGCGAGTCCAATCCCTTAATGTCGAAATGACCTAACTCTTCTAACTCGAAGTTGTCTTGGATCAATTGCTTTGTCGATTCCGGAACCAGAACCTGTCCCGGCTCGGCCAATGTCTGAAGACGCGCTGCAAGATTTGGTGTGTCGCCAACAACGGTTTCTTCCCGCGATGCTCCTTCCCCGATGAGGTCACCTACGACAACCATGCCGGTCGCCACTCCGGCCCGAGCAGACAATTCCTGGCCGTCAGGCGCCCGCATTTCGGCGATCGATCCGACAATTTCCAGCGCAGAGCGCGCGGCGCGTTTGGCGTCGTCTTCATGCGCCACCGGCCAACCAAAATAGCACAGGACTCCGTCACCCATATATTTGGCTACATTCCCTTCATAGCGTGTGACGATACCGGCGACCGTGTTTTGATAGCGCTTGATCACCTCGCTCATGTCTTCGGGGTCCAACCGCGCCGACAGTGCCGTTGATCCAGCGAGATCCACGAACAGCGTCGTAAGGTGGCGACGTTCAGCATCACGCCTGACGTCTTTTGAACTTGAGGCGTCAGTTTGAGGTTGGTCGGGCGCACCGTCGTCGATGGCTGTCCGTAACCGCTTGCGTGCGCCCAGTGAAAGGCCGATCTCACGCATGTCCTCATCTGTTAGGTCGAACAAAACATCCAGGTCGATTTCGTTTTCGACCAGAGCCGCCTCCAGATTAAGAAGCTTCATTCGTGACAACCATTCAATGAGATCAGACATCAGCTTCGAGGTCCTTTACGACTGTCTTGCAATTGTAGTGTTCCCGATAAGGGAGGATTGGGCAACGAGTATTCCCCAGAGGTCGATGTGGCCCGCTTCATGGCGTTTTTCCCCGACCCAAAACTCACAAATGACTTTGCTCGTTGTGTCGGGGATCACACCGTCTTCGGCTGGACGTTTGAAGGGCATCATTTGGAACCGGGGAACCTCGTTAAGGCCAGTGGTTGGGTAGAATGGGAACTGGACGAGAACTGTCGCATCACCGGTTCACTTGGCTGGTTCGATGCCTTGGATTACGACCGACAAGTCGCAGAACAAGTGCCATGATACTTTTCGAAAAGTGACCTGTGTAGAAAACGCTGGGCCGTGCATCGTCGGACAGGGAACTAATTGAGAGCATATCGAAACTGCGAATTTGCTAAATAACCGCAGGGTGTGAGTAAAACAAACTCCTGGGTTTTGCGACTTTAGCGAACGGCAGGTCCGGCGAGCCGCTCTGCGGTATCCATGATCGCAGGTAAATGGCAGTTCCGGGCCGCTCTTGGCAAACGTAACCTTGTCAAGGTTAGGGAATACTGCTTTGCTTCTGTGGTCGGTAGAGAGCCCACAGTAGGCGATGCAACACCGCCAGCAAACGGTTGCATTGTTAAATCAATGCAACCGTTTTGAGGGAAGTGTATCCCAGATCAACTTCGAATTCGGGCCCGAACTTCTCATGGGACCAAAACAGGGGTCGATCTGGGATAGCTCGCCCAGATGGACGCGGAAGATTAGCCTCCGTTTGAATTGGCCAACGGAGGCTGGGCAAAATCATTTGTCTGGGGCGTAAGGTCCTTGGCCCCGGTGCCAGGCATCAGTTCAAAGCCTAGATCGAACTGGTCCAATGTGGATGCCAGTTGTGCCACAACATCCGTGTTGCCTTCGGACTGCGCCGTACCGTCCGCCAGAAATTCGGTGAGCTTGCTCTCACCCGTCATGACCTTTTCCAGATCGGCCCTGTTCAAACTGATTGACAGATTCGCATTCGGGGCTGTCTGGTCGATGATGTGGGTCAATGTGGCGTTGCTCATCTCGACCACGATGCTCTCATCCCGGTCGGGGATGGACAGGTTGATGACAAACTCCATATCCGCCGCTTTTGCGCTGTTGACGCGAATGGCGATGAAATCCAGCCACATCGACGTTTCCATTGCCCGAATGGTGTCGGGGCCCGTGGTTTCGATAGTGGCGCCTTGCGGGATGCCATTGCGCAGTTCATAGGCGGCACCCAGGAACGAGTTGCGTACAGAGGGGCTTTCTTTCTGGTATCCGATCTGTTCGAACGCATCGGCCAGCAAATCCTTGGCTTGCTGGTTGTCCGGTTCTGCATAGACCAGTTTGTTCAGAATTTCAGTGGCATGCAGGTATTGACCGGCATCAAACAATGCCTGCCCTTTGATCAGGATCGGTTCTGCACCACCCATCATCTCGACAAACAGCGGCGCACTGTCCTTTGGGGATAGGGGGGTCAAAGTGGTCGGGTTGGCATCCCAATACCCCAGATACCGGTTGATGACCGCACGGCTGTTATGCTCGACCGAGCCATGGTAGCTGCGCGCGGCCCATTGCTGCTGCAGGCTTTCCGGCACCTCATAGACATTGTGGACCTCGTTGATGGTCACACCCTTGTTGGCCAGGTTCAACACGCCGTTGTTGAGGTTGGCATAGGTGTCGCGTTGCGCGCGCATAACTTCTTGAATGCGGTCATTGCCAAAGCGGGGCCAGGAATGAGAGGCGAACATCAAATCGGCATCTTGCCCGAATTCATACAACGCGTCGTTGATATGCTTTGACCAGCTGAGCGCATCGCGCACCAGAGCACCACGCAGGGTATAGATGTTGTGAATCGTACCGGTGATGTTTTCCGCCGCCCAAAAAGCCTTGAGATCGGGGAAATAGGTGTTCATTTCTGCCGGGGCTTCAGTGCCGGGCGTGTTCTGGAAGATCATGCGCACCCCGTCGATGGTGATTTCTTCGTAGTCGTCCGAGACATAGCGGGTCGGCTCGATCAGGCCGGTGGTTCCGGCCGAGATATTCTTGCCGATAGACTGATCCACATGGCCATGCGGATCGCGCGGCAGCAGAACACCGTATTGGAAGAACAGGCGGCGATTCATCACGTTGCCGGCGTAGACGTTTTCTGAAACGGCATGTTCCATAAAGCCTTCGGGCGCGATCACCTCGACGCCATTGGCAACATCTTCATCGGAGATGACACCGCGGACACCGCCATAGTGATCGGCGTGGGAATGGGAATAAATGACCGCTTTGACCGGCAGTTCTCCGACCGTATCGTTCAGCAGCTTCAACGCGGCGGCTGCGGTTTCTTTTGAGGCCAGCGGGTCGAAGATGATCCAACCGGTGTCACCCCGGATGAACGAGATATTCGACAGATCAAAGCCACGTACCTGATAGATCTTGCCTTCCAGGATCTCGTAGAGGCCGTAGTTCATGTTCAGAATAGCCTGGCGTTGCAGCGATGGATGAATCGAGTCAAAGGTCTGACTTTCTTCGAGCAGGAAGTCATAGCTGCCGATATCCCACGCGACCGTTCCGTCTTCGGTTTTGATCTGACGGTAGTCTGGAACTGCAATCAGACCTTTGCGGCTTTCTTCAAAGTCACGCTGATCTTCGAACGGCAGAGAGTCACGCATCTGCTCCTGAAACTCGACAGTGAATTCCGATGGCATCTTGCCCTTGGGGTCAAAATGTTCCTGCGCGGCCCCAACACCCCCGGTCAGAATCAATAGTGTGGTGGTGAGAAGTAGTTTTTGTCGGCATGCCATGGTCAGACAGCTCCTGTCGAAGAGAATTCAATAATCGAAAGCGGCAAGGAAGCGGTTACAGAACCAACTCACGAGGGAAAGTCTAACCGTTCGCGAAGAACGGCATCTTTTCGAATACAAAGACCGTTTCCCCGTCGCTCCGGCGCTTGCCTGCATGGCAAAGTGCTCGCCCGTGTTAGCGAAAGAAATACAGCAGAGAAGTGCGAACATGTTGCTACCTGCCGTTGAACCCTTGTATGACACCCGGAGTTGCGTGTTGAATGATTGTTTTCTTTAGATTTTTACGGGATTGGGGCTCTTCGGATGGACATATCGGAAAATGACATTCGGGCGCAGTTGCATCGTATATTGACCCATCCTGATTTTGCGGCGACACCCCAACGCCGCGCCTTTTTGTCCTACATCGTCGAAGAGTATCTGTCCGGTCGCGCTGATCAGATCAAAGGTGTTTCCATCGCTATGTCCGTTTTTGACAGGGATGAAACATTTGATCAGCAAATCGACCCGATTGTCCGGCTTGAGGCACGACGCCTGAGACAGGATATAGATGGCTACTATGCCGGACCGGGTCGAGAAGATCCGCTTCGCCTGACCATTCCCAAGGGCGGGTACACCCCACGGTTCGAGCGCGTCGGGCTGTCTGAACCACCGATTACATCGCCCAAGATTTCTTCGCGGGAAAACCGCAGCTCCCGGCGTTTTTCCATTGTCGGACTGGGCGTTGTTGGGCTCGCGATACTATGCTCCTTAGTCTGGTTCCTTTTTGGTGGCTGGTGGACCGCAAGCAGATCAATCTCTGAGGAAACGTTACCGCAAGGCCCTGTTGTGGCTGTCCTTCCGTTTGACACACTAGGAGATGGGCCGGGTTATTTTGCAGATGGACTAACCCAGCAGTTAACCAGTGAGTTGGCGCGGTTTCGTGACATTTGGGTTCTTCCTTTGGGCAGTGGCCGGCGGTCGCCCCATGGGCGTACGAATCTGCAGGGTTTGAGAACAGAGTTCAATGCGGATTTCGCACTTGAAGGAAGTGTTCTCGACAAGGGTGATACCATAGTGCTGTCGGCCCGCCTCATCGACCTCAAAAGTCAGCGATACGTTTGGGTGAATGACTATTCCACGGGCCGCGCCCCTAGCGAAATCTACTCCGCTCAAGATAGTATAATCCGCGATGTAATCGGAAGGTTGGCAGGAAAATACGGTGTCCTGACTCAGGATGCGATGAAAACTGCGACCAGAACGCCACCAAGTAACCGCGATGCATATGATTGCGTGCTGAGCTATTACAGTTACCAGATCACAATCGACCATGGCCGTCATTCGGCAATCATGGACTGCATTCAACGAGCTCTGGAACAAAGCCCAGACTACGCCGAAGCATGGGCCGTGTTATCCAATCTTTATCTTCAACAAATCCGGTTTGGGCTTGGTGGCGACCGCCAAGAGGTGATCGCCGCCGCCTCCGATGCAGCGCGGCGTGCCGTTGAGATGGATCCGAACCTGGCGGCTGGACATTTGATGTTGGCCAATATGCGCTTTGTTCGCGGAGATTTTGATGGGTTTCGCAAGGCCGGTCAGATTGCTGTTGGCCTAAGCCCAAATGACAGTTCTGTTCTGGCACATTACGGTATGAGGCTCGCCTTCAGCGGTGATTGGGACGAAGGTCTGGCCATTGTGGATCGGGCCATCGCTTTGAACCCCGTGCATCCGCATTGGTACCATTTCCCGAAAATATTTTATGAATTCGATCAGGGAAATTACCAACGGGCACTCACGGTTTTGGACCAGATTGACATGCCAAACTTCCTATGGACACACCTTTGGAGCGCAGCTTTGAATGCGAGTTTGGAACGCCAGCAAGATGCCCAGTCCTCGCTGAATGAGTTATTGTTGCAACGACCCGCCTTTGCATCCGAGGCAGACAGCATTCTGTCAATCTGGCAATTGGGTGATCAGTTCGAACAGAAGCTGTTGGGTAGTCTTCACAAGGCCGGTCTTGAGATCAGCAAATGAATGCTTGCAGCCTGGGCTTTGAACGGTGCTGCACATGGTTGATCTAGCGTGAGTGATCTTTAGGTGGGCGTGCGACAAGTAAGCGGTCTTTGGAGGTTGACGCGGCGAACTTATACCTTGTGTCGCGAGCTGTGAGTGCGACCAGCACTGTATTTTGCATTTGCGGCGAATGGCGGCAATGCGGGTTTAGGCGCAGCATTCGAAGACTGTGGTCAAAGTCGGCAAGGGCAGTCTGTGAAGACGGTCCAGAACATCTAGATTTCAATGGTTTCTGCAATGGCCAGGGCGTCTTCAAGCTCAACACCAAGAGACCTGACTGCGCTGTCCATCTTCGTTTGACCTAACAGCAGTTGGACGGCGCGTAGGTCGCCGGTTTTCTTATAGATCTGAGTCACTGTTGTCCGCCGCATTGAATGCGTACCGTAAGCGCTCGCCTCAAGGCCAATCGAAGTTACCCAGTCGCGGACAATCCGCGCATACTGGCGAGTCGAGATGTGCAGGTGTTCGTGGAACCGACCTGGCAAGAGATACCCCGAGCCTGCCATAAGCTCGCCTTCCATCCACTTCTCGACAAACGCCCGCGTTCCTTCGGAGATCTCGAAGCGAACAGATATCTGAGTTTTGCTTTGCAGTACGGATGCGCGTTCCTTGATCTGTCCCGAAGCCATCACGTCGACGACTTTCATCTTCACGAGTTCGCAGCCACGGAGCTTGCTTTCGATCGCCATGTTGAACAGTGCGAGATCGCGATGGTTCTCAGCTAATTCGAGGCGGACGCGAATTGCCCCGACATGCTTTGACTTGAGTGGTTGCTTCTGACCAACGATCCGGCCTTTGTTTCATGCAGGTCGCAGCGCGTGAATGGCAGGCAGGTTTGGTGTTTCCATAGCTGATCCTCCGATCTGTCATACCCTCCCACAATGACAACCCGACATCGACTGAAACGCCATACCACAGGATGCCGGGCCGCATCCGACGTCGGCTACGCGCCCATTCTATCGGATGTTACGTCTCGAAGGAATGTCAGCTCAATGGCCATGAGCGATACTAAAGCTCATGGCCTAGTTTGTGTTTGTTAGGATAAGTACGACTAACCCGCAGATTTGACGAGCTCCGCCGCCGTGTCGGCAAAGACCCCAGAAAAGTCAATTGCTTCGCGTTCCGTCTGACCACCACTCTTAAGAAATGCCTTAATAACGGTTTGCGTTTTTTCTTCAGCCGCCCGCTCGATGAAGTAGCGCAATTCGATTGAAGCACCCGCGACTTCGTCACGGATCGACGCATTCACGATGTCCTTGTACATGGTCACATCGCGCAGGTCTCTGGCTCGAAGAGTATTCAGGATGCCTTCAAGATACTCATCGAGCTCGGCTTTGGGCACGTATTTCGTAATAATTTTCAGCGCTTCAGCTTCCGGCGCAGAAATGTCTTCACCAGTCAGCAGAACCTGCATCGCCTTCTTACGACCCAATCTACGGGCGAACTGAACACCGCCTTGCCCACCGGTTGGAATGTTGACGCCGATCTCGGGCTGGGCAAACGCCGCGTTTTCTGTGCCATAGGAGATATCGCAGGCCATGGTAAACTCGTTGCCGCCGCCCCGCGCAAAACCGTCCACGACGGCAATCGACAACTGTGGAAGTGCTTTGACGTTATTGATCATTTCGGCGAACGCGTGGATGCCTTCTTGCCCTTTTGGCGTGCCGTTAATCGTGTTCAGGTCCGGATGAGCCACAAAGCACTGTGTGTTCGGCGCTACGACGTCGCAACGACAAAGGCCGCAACACAAGAGGAGTTGCTTGATGGTTTCATCGAGCAGCCTTCCGAAACACTTTTGGCCGAAACTCACCTACATCGGATTTGGTATGATCTGCGCTCACAGGCGTTGTTTGAGTCTGCGCTGCTGGAAGATGTAAGAATAATTGACGGCGACCTGGAGCAAATGATTTGGCGCGTCGTCGCACGATATGCCGAATTGGGAGGCGGGACGCCAAAACTATCATCGAAAGCACTCTATGCCCTATTTGATGGCCTGTTCCAGGCCGCCTTGGCGCAGGTGATCGCTGGCGACGACACTGCCGTTTCGGAAATGGATAAGGAGTTAAACGCGCTGTTTCCAACTATCGCGTGAGCCGGTCCCTACTTTGTCTCGCGGCGCCAATGCAGATATTAATATTAACCGGCTTACTGGCAGCGTTGTCCCGCTGTCTTGACATTAAAACGGTGATAGAATTTGCGCCCACAGCAACGGACGACTAGGCCGAATGTCAACTTTGGGCCGGGGATGTCGATGGTGCGGGAGCGACAGGGTGGGGGAACCGAATTGCGGCGAATGGCTCATAAGAGCCCAAACTGCTGAATGCAGCATTGTTCACATGAGTCAGCATTCGGGTTTTGCCAGAACCGAGTTTACATATTTCTCAATGTCATCTGCGAGGTTGGCTTCCGAGAAACCTGCACGCGCCCTAAACACCATGCCTTGTCGTAGGTCGAACATCAGCTTGGCACGATCAGCGCTCGGGAAGTCTTGGGGTAGTGTTCTCAGTCCAACTTCCTTGTCGAAGCGCGCTTTTATGCGTTTGTCGGTTGACGTGATAGCATCACGCAGCATTTCGGCGGTGCCGTCCACGTGTCCGGCACTTGTCGCGACGCACGATACGAGGAAGCACCCTTTTGCCCCACTGGGATGATGTGTGGAATAGTCAATGACTGCCTCGAAAAATGCTCTGACGGCTTGGCGAATAGCGGGCGTGGTTTCCAGAGCAACCAAAGGTGTGCAGGCGTCGTTGGTCGCGTAACTGTTGATGGCTTCCAGGTAGAGGCCATGCTTGTCGCCGAACTCGGCATAAAGGCTGGGGCTGTTAATGCCCATCGAGTCCGTCAACAACTTCATGGACGCCCCTTCATAGCCCTGTTTCCAGAACACACCGATCGCCTTCATGAGAGCATCGTCGCGATCGAATTTTTTGGGTCGCCCAATTTTTTTTGTGACGGTCATTACAAAAGTCCTTGACGTTTCGCTTTTGATAATTTTATAACGATCATCACAAAACGCAAGGGCTAGCAAAATGTCGTCACAAAGAACATCTGCCGGATCACAGTTTCCAGAAGTCACCGTCCCCAAGCTAGGTGGGGGAGAGCTTTTGCTCGGCACTCCGCAAGAGGGCCATGATTGGAAAATTGCCGTCATTTATCGTGGCAAGCACTGCCCGATGTGCACCAGCTATCTGAAAGAGCTGGAAGCGCTGCTTCCCGAGTTTCATGCGCTTGGAGTGGATGTCGTTGCCGTTTCTGCTGATACAGAAGCCAAAGCAACAGACCAGATGGCGCTAGTGCAGCCGAGCTATCCGGTTGGCTATGATCTGAGCCTGAATCAGATGCACGAGCTTGGTCTTTACGTGTCCGATCCCCGTTCCGCAGAAGAAACGGATCGTCCCTTTGCGGAACCCGGTATTTTCGTCGTGAATGCCAAGGGACAAGTTCAGGTCACGGATATCTCAAATGCACCATTTGCACGGCCCGATCTGAAGACGCTGCTGGGAGGTCTTCGCTTCATCCGCAATCCTGAAAACAACTATCCCATTCGGGGGACACGCGCGGCCTAAGGCTCATTTTCCATCTAACACCTTAAAAATAATATACTAAATTGAAAGGACAAGCTCATGCGCTTGACTTCCGCACTCTCTGCTATTGCCGTCATTGCTTCTTTGACGCTGCCTGCTTTTGCCGAAACGACAGCCCAAGCCGAAGCGCGCGAAAGCCTTTTCGCCTTCAATGATCGTTTCAACAAACTTGCTGCCACATATGACGCAGCCGGTCTGATTTCTCTATATGACGAGGATGCGTTCTGGATCGCTCCAGCAACCCGCCCTGCGCAGGGTCGCGACGGTGTGCCCCGTCAGACGATCACCTTTATGAGCGAGAATAAAGGGGAGCTGTCGCACACAATTGAAGATCTTTTCATCTCTGATGATGGCACTCAAGCAGTCATGAAAGGCGTGACAAAAGCTTCCGTTGAAAGCCAGGAATTCGAGCTGGAAGGATCGTACATCTACGTTCTAGAGCGCGAGAACGACGACGCACCGTGGCTGATTGTTCTGGATATGTTCAGCAACTATGCAACCGAGTGATCCTAATAACCAACTCTCCCCGAAACACGAGACTCCAAGAAAAGATTTACAATGGCAATTTCTGAAAACCACCCGAACGCAATCGCCGTCAAAGAGACATTGGATAGTTTGATCCATGGCGTCTCAGGGCATTCCTTTGATGTTCTGGACAACCTCTATCACCGCGACATGCAGACCTATGTTCTGTTGAATGATGGCACCTTGATGCGCAACGACAAGAACGGGTTTGTGGCGTTTATCAAGGACAACATGGGCACGTTGAAGGACGATAATCCGTGGGTGAAGTATCACTTGGTCGAGGCTGATGACACGCATGGGCACATCTTGGTCAGCCGAAAGAACGACGCCACAGGACGCTATCAGCTCATCTCGCTCAGCATCGATTTCGTGCTTGAAGATGGACGTTGGCAGATCACCCGCGAGATCATCATGACACGTAGTGAGGCAACAGACGCCTGAGCAGAGCACCGTGGTGCGTCCTCACCTATGGCGGGTTGGCATTGCCACAAAAACTGCCCCCGATCGGAACGTTTAGGTGCTTACAGATGCAAGACACCAAAACCGGTGCACTGTCTAGCGAACAAATTGCGCGTTTGGCGATGCTGATACTACGGCTCAGAGGCCCGAATTTCTACGTGCTAGATAAGCCGACAACCCATCTGGACATCGACAGACAAGAAGCTCTTGAGGATGAGTTGATCACGCACAATGCATCGTGGCTGCTTGTCGGCTACGACCGCTGCTTTTTGCGTAAGGCAGGCCATCGGTTCTGGATGATCATTGGGAAACGACTGGAAGAGGTTGAGGGTCCTGAACCGTTACTGGCGGGAGAAATGGTGGAGTAGTAGGTCTTATTTTTCGACATACTCGAGATGGGGTTAACCGTCCTCGGAGAGTTCATTGCCCCAGGTCTCATGAAGGGCTGTTCCGAGCTCGTAATTGTGTTTGGTGTCGGAAACTCCCGCTTGCAGCATTTGATTGGGGTCGATCACCATTGCGATAACGGCAAACTCCAAAAATAGATTGCCATTCAATTTTTTGCGTCTGCCACGCAGACTACAGATTAGGTGGGGCGACGTTGCCCCACCTGCTAAGTTGTCAGCTTGTTTGGGCGTTATGCCCAAAATAGAGGAACTCGCGATCCATGCCGGCAACGTCATCAGCTTCCAGTGATAGGCTGGCGGTGTCTAACATCTTGTAGCTCTTTTGCGATTTTACCCATTCGTCTGCGTTTTGTAGGGTCGTCAACGTATAGCTGGTAGTCTCACTCAGGTAATGCGTTGGAATGATGATTTTTGGCTTGAGTTTGGTGACGATGTCATTGCCCTGCTGGTAATCCAGAATGTGCTGGGATCCGTCAACTGGCAGCGTCAACACATCGACCTGACCGATGGCGTCCCAGAATTCCTTTGGCGGATTATGGCGATTGTCGCCCCAAATCAAGGTGCGGATGCCGCCGGTTTCGACCAGATAGACCACCATATCCATGTGGCCGACATTGTCGGGCGGGCAAGCCTGTACACCGAACTCACCCAGCGCGTTTGTCCAGTCATACCAACCCGGTGCCCGACATACATGCTTGTCAGCAAAGCCCGTGATCTTCATGTCTGCAAATTCAAAATTGCCTACCATCCGATCCAGTACCATCGTCGAAACTGGTCGGTGAATGGCGTCATGATCGAAATGGGTGTGCGTTGACATGCAAATGTCCACCGGCGTTTCCGGGAATTCGTTTTTGAACCACAGCCCCCACGCGCCCGACGGATCGTCTCGCCAGGGATCGAAGAGAACTGTCGCTCCGCCCGGGGAAGTAATCTTGATTGCGCAATGACCGAAGTAGTCGATACCAACCGCGCCATCGACGGTATTGCCGGTTGTTTTCTGCAGCTCGATCACACCGTTGTTGTTGCCCGGCTGGGTCCAATCCGTGGATTGTGCTTCGGCCGGCGATGTACTCAGGGCAGTCGCCGCACCCCCGAACCCGGCGGCCCCCGCCGCCATGAAGAAGGATCGGCGCGACAGTCCCGGTGCCAAATGGTCCTTGTCACCGCGCAGCAGCGTCGGTCTCAGATTAAGTTCGTCTTTATCCATATCGCTTGTCCCTGTTGTCGAATGATCCGGGCTTGTCCTCGGATGACGCAAGGGTACCAATCAGGATTGCCTCAACAGGCATTGAATTTTCATGGGTAAAATATGGGGAAGACCCCCATAGTCTATTGCATTGAGAGCAGCAAACTCCTCAGGTTCTGCCCGCTGCGACGCAAGCCAAGCTTTGAGCGAATATTGTTCCGGTGAAACTCGATCGTACTGGGTTCGCGCGAAAGCGTATGGGCGATGTCCTTTGTTGTTTGACCGCGCATGATCATCTGCGCAATCTCCTGCTCGGTTGGTGTTAACATCTCGAATACCGTGGTGAGTTGTCCGCTCATTTCTGAGGTTATGGACTTCAGGCTTTCTTCGGCCAACTCCAGATAGGCGCGTCCGGCGGGATCTCCTTCCAGTCTGCTGCGCAATTTGACCAAATGCGGCACGACCAGTCCTTTAATCTGACGTAGTATTTTGGTGTCGTACTCTTCCCGTGATGTTTCGACGCTGCCGAGCAGAACACGAAGCGCGGTATTTGCTTCCTCAAGATCCGCTGTGCGGTTGGCAACTCGCTGTTCCAGCTGGTCCAGCGTCGCCTGCAATTCTGTTTCAAGGGTAATGCGCCGCTCAATCTCGACCAGCAACTCAAGATCGGCCTCAATAACCCTCGCAAACTCCCGCAAGCCTTCACGAAACAGCAAGGCGCGTCGGTTGCGGCGATGGTCGAGGACACAAATGGTGCCAAATATCGATCCGTCCGGCCATTTTAGGGGGTAACCAATGTAGAACCGCATTCCATGTTCCATATCGTCATTGTCAATCCATTCAGGATCACAGGTTGCATCCTCGACCGTCAGCTCGCCATCTCGCTGCAGAACACCGTAACAGTATAGTCTTTCGTTCAGTGTGAATCGGCGGTCAGCGGAATACGGATTTCCCTCGGAATTGCTGGTGACAAAAACAGAATGATACGGTTCATGTGTGCGCATGACCAAACTTGCAGGCACGTCGGCAACGCGCGCGATCAGATCAACAATCCGCTGCCATTTCTTGACTGTCTCTTGCGATATTGACGGTTTCAAGTGATTGGACCATCCCTTAAACACTCGATGTAGTTTATTGATCTGAATCGTGATCCGACAAGTATCTTGTCCGATCTACACCTGAGTGATCTTGAAATGCCTGAGCCGACTTAGCATGCAGAGTGCGCCAAGCCAGCCGTTCCAACGTCGAGCAACAAGCGTTCTCGTCTGGAATGAAGCAATCAAATTAAGTGAAGTGAGCTTGCTCTATCCGGAAGAGGTCGATGTCCGGAGCAAAATGGCTGCAGCGTGTGATTTAGTGCTTTTCGGCAATGATGGTTTTATGATGTTTGCGATGCTGTCCTGAAACGGCGAAAAGCCAATAATTATTGCCATTCATATTTGTGGCGTTTCGGCACCGTGCCCATGATTTGAGGAGATTAGCCGTGCAAGATGGTTTCAATAATCGGTGCGTCGCGAAAATTAAGAGAAGCCTGAAAAGTCCACCCGCTAGACACAGTTATTCCGCCACTTCAAAAATTTTGCAAAACCCAGAGCCCCAAGGCAAACCGAATTGCCGTTTTCGGATCATGTTCACGGCCTCGATGCCGTCCAGTATCGCCGATGCGAAAATGATTGATTTGGCTCGACACATGTGCTGGACACATCGTTTGATGAACCGGTGATCCTGCTCGATCTTGTTGTTCAAAAATCTGGATTTGATGGTTTGTAATTTGGTTGGATAAGCAAAGCTCTTTTAGGTTTCGTTACTTCTCGAATACCGGCTGCCTTTCCGCCACTCTTGTCGATTACGATCTTACTTGGAATCCCGTTTGACGAAAGTGCCTTTGCAATGAACCTTGTTTCTGCAGGACCGTTTCTTTACTCAGGCAACGTGAAATCAAGGGTGTTTCCCGCTTTGTTGACGGCTCGATAGAGATACATCCACCTACCGCCAACACGCAGGGGTTCTGCGGCCAATTATTAACCATTGGAGCTGGGCAGGTTAGGCGGTGGCTGGCCAGCCGTTTTCACCAGTTGAAAGCCAGTTCATGATCTACGTCAAAGGCGCGCAGTATCCGAAGGACGTGATCCTGTTCGTAGTTTTCTTTGATGCCCGTTACGGTATCTCCTGTCGAGACCTGGAAGAAACCATGGCCGAGAGCGGCGGATCGGTTGATCAAACAACGCTGAACCGCTGGGTGACACGATACTCTGGTACCATTGCCGAAGCCGCGCGATGACGGAAGGGATCGTGTGACCGAATTTGGCGAATGGTGGAATTTATATCAAGGTGAAGGGCTCGTGGGTTTATCTCTATCGAGCCGTCGACAAATACGGCAAAACGCGTGATTTCATGCTTCCTCGACGTTGCAATAAACCGGCCGCCACAAAGCTCTTTACCAAGATGCTGGAGGTCAACGGCATTCCGCGAAAGATCGTCATCGACAAAGGCGGCGCCAATACTGCCAGCATAAAGGTGATCGATACGATGCTCAAAGGCCTTGGTTGTCTGATCCCGATCGAGATGGTGAGGTGGAAATACCTCAATAACTTCGTCGAACAGGATCATCGTTTCATCAAGAGGCGTACTCGGCCCATGCTGGGATTCAAGCCCTTCGCCTCAGCATGGAAAACGCTAGCGGGCATCGAGGTTGCACACATGATCCGCAAGGGGAATTCAAACCCGGACTCTGTCCGTTTCGGCGGTTCGCCGAGCTCGTTGCTAACTCCCGAGCGATTGCTGAAACTGCTTGGCGGGCCCAAATCATTGCAACAGAACCCGACTGGACCTATTCGGCGCATTCGATCGGTGCCGCCGCAGGTATTGCCAATCTCAAGCTGATCGACGAGCTGAAATTGGCGCAGAACGCCTGTGAGACTGGGGCCTACTTGAACGGAGCCGTGGCGGCGATGCTTTCCTTAGGGCCGTCCTCGCCAAGTCAAGGGCGGCTGACCATCGTATTCTGAACTGCCTCCCACGTCTCCTTCGAACCCGGAGGGGTCATCGATGCCACCGCCTTGCCAAAGCACTCGGCGCCGGGGGCCAACGTTCGGTATCAGCCGATTTGAACGATCCACCACACCAAGTTAGCCGTAACATTGGCGCCTGCTGATAGACGAGGCAATCTCGATATTGGACTAACGAAAGCAGGGCCGTTCTAACCTTCAATCATTCACGTGTACGAATTCGGAATCGATAACACCGAAGTTTAGGACAGATGAAACGAACAGGGTCTCGTCAGTCGATCGGGCGCGATCAAGGTAAAGATAGTGGCAGAGTTCGCGACCCTGATGGACTGAAGGAAGTCTGCGACAAATCTGATCGCCAGCGATCCGCCATGTTCCGGTCAAAGGTATCCCATTCATCCAGGCGAAGTTCATTGAGATCGTCCCATCGGGCATCCGCACTTCGGAATAAGGAGCACCGAAGGGTCCAATCGTGTGCTTTTCCTCGAATTCGTCGGAATGCAGCTGAACGAGTTGTTCATGTTCGATACGATCGCCTTCCCGCCCTTTGGGAAAGTCGAACGGCCACTCCGGCAGGCCAGATCCAAGCATGGCCTCGGCATATGTCTGATAGACTGTCGGATCCTTGTAGATATCGAACCATGGCTTCATCCAATTCAGGTTCAGCCAGACATTGTTCACCAGAAACCGCTCGATGTTGTCCCGGGCGGCCTCGACGTTTCCTTGCTCATACTGTGCATCGGCCATAATCCTGAGATGCTGTTCTTTTATCTCGTCCTCCGGAATCCCCGATAGGAGCGTGAGTGCCCTGTCGCTGTCTCCGGCACGCAGATAGCTCCAAGAAAGATCACCTTTCTCGCCGGAATTCAGCCGGGGCGACAGCCGTTCAAACTCTTCGAATGCCTCGATCGCCTTGTCGTAATCACCTATCGCGGTCAAGCTCAGGCCGTGGACATATCGCAAGACTGGCTCGTTGGGATTGCTGAACACGGAGCTTCGCGCAATCGACAGGGCGCGGTCACGTTCGAGGTGTTGAATCAACATCTGGACCTGCAAGCCAATGGCCACCGGGTGCTTTGGATCGTTTTCCAAAACCTCGTCGATAGTGTCAGTTGCAATTTTGAGGGCGTCCAGTGTGAAGCAGATCGTATTGAAACTACCTTCCCAGACCTTGAAATTGGCTTCCGCATATCCGAGCTTTGCTTCGACAAAAGCCGGGTCCAGTTCGATCGCTCTTTCATATTGACTGAGCGCTTCGCCGATGTCCGTAAAATCCTTGCTATCGAGCAAACGTTCTGCCTTGGCAAATGCAAGAAAGGCCTCTGGACTGCCCGTTGGCGCCGCTTCAAAAATGGTCCGTTCAACGGGATTGAGTTTGAGTTTTGTTGCGCCGGCTGCGCCCAGTTTGAGCGTGACGACCATGTCGAGAAACTGATCCCGATCTCCGGTCAGGGACCGCTGCCAGATCGTGCCGTCACCCAGTTCCTCCGTATCACGCAGACGCGCCTGCACTCCGATCTGGCCCTTAGCCGTCTCTACTGACCCATCGAGGACATAACGCAGGCCCAGGTTTTGCGAGACCTCGTCCAGCGGCACATCAACGCCCTCGTAGGCCAGAGTTGTGCTGTAGGTGGAAATGGGCATATGGCGCTGCCGCTCGAAGGACAGAAACAGCAATTCGGTCGCCGCATCGGCAAGAACTTGATCGCCTCCATCTTCAGACTCAAAAGGTAGGATCAGCAGGCCCGCCGTGTCTGGTGCGGTGTCCAAGAAATGATCCTTGGCCGCAAATACCCCGATGACGGCCGCAAGGCAAAGAACTGCCGCGATCAACGACTTCTGGCGATCGACGCGCAGACGCTTTTTGCGTGCGACGATTTTGCCCGCATCTCCCGGATCGAGTAGTACACTGTAGGCATGCACGGGTTCAGAGATGTTTTTTACTGACAAGGTGCCCTGGTCCGCGAATCCGAGGTCGAGCTTGCCTTTGACATTCCGAAAAACCGCTTCGGACACGAGGATGCCTCCCGGCTCGGCCAACCCCTCGAGGCGCGCGGCGACGTTGACCCCTTCTCCGAAAATGTCATCGCCATCAACAAGAATGTCACCGACGTTGATGCCAACCCGATAGGTGATCCAGCGGTCATTGCTGGTCTCGCGTGCTCTTTTGGTGATCGCGCGTTGAAATTGGGCGGCCCATCGGACGGCGTTGACCGCGCTGCCGAACTCGATCAGGGCACCATCGCCAGTCGTCTTGACGACGCGCCCACCGCATTCTTCGACTGCGGGGCTAAACACTTCGTCCTGAATCGCCTTTTGCAGCGCGAGCGTACCAACTTCGTCGAGTTCCATGAGCCGGCTGTAACCAACCATGTCTACGGCCGCGATCGCCGCAAGTCTTCTCTTTCCGTTCAGCTCCGCTATTCTCATCCCGCAGCAGCCCCGCAGTTGCGTTCTCTTGCTCGGA
This sequence comes from Ruegeria sp. CDSB113, assembly GCF_059611045.1. NCBI lineage: Bacteria > Pseudomonadati > Pseudomonadota > Alphaproteobacteria > Rhodobacterales > Roseobacteraceae > Ruegeria > Ruegeria sp. CDSB113. The sequence continues at coordinate 25,478 of NZ_JBXWOU010000006.1, read as the reverse complement.
TCATTGAACCATAGTTTCAGGGATGCAGTAAGTTTGGATTAAGGGGATCAGTAATTCCGACATCTCCGACGACGCTATGTCCGCAGATCTGTCATCGGCACCCTCGGAATGCTGCGCTGACTATCAACGTCCACTTTGTAGAAGCCGCATCACAGACGTCTTTCGCTAAAGAGGGCAGCTTTGGACCGTGATACGACGTGTTGGGCTCAGCCGTTGAACCAATTCGGAGCGTCGTCTTCTGACCAAGTTGCGTACCTACTCATGACTAGCAAAAATACTTCACTGTCCAGGAATTGATCCAGCCACGCTGTTAAACTCTGCCACTCCTGCGCGTCAAACCAGGCCCGGTCTATATGCGCAAACTGGCGCACAAATGGTAGAAGCGCCAGATCGGCAAGGGTGGGGCGATCTCCGAAAAGCCAGGCCTGCCCGACTAACCGTTCGTCGAGGCTGAGCAAGTATCTTGCCGCTTTCCTGCGTTCCTCTTTGGGATCTAAATCCGGATACCGCGTGGTGTATTTTGTGTGATCTAAAGCCGCCTTGAATGGACCATCATTTACCGTAATCAGTTCCCAACCTTCTTGAGGCATGTCCAAAAGCCGCTGTGGATCATTTTGTTTGAGCGCCCAAACCATGATTTCCAGACTTTCATCTATAACTTTGTCGGGAAGTTGAAGCGTGGGAACTGTTCCGGATGGGGATGTTTGTAAGAAGGCCTCTGGTTTGTCCCGTAAGAGAATTTCGCGCAGCTCGACTGTAACTCTTGAACTCGCCAATGCGAGGCGGGCCCTTATCGCGTACGGGCAGCGACGGAACGTCCATAAGATAGGGTGGTGAGCCATATGAGGATCTATCTCCAATCTACCAGCTTGGTCAAACCTCCCCTCGTTTCCCAATGGGACTGTTGCATTAATCGTCGCCTTTAGGGATTTTTGTATTTTTGAGGTTTCTCATGCCGCGTAGATAGCATTCAAACACCACCGCTTCCCGCGCGACATCATTCTCTGCGCGGTTCGTTGGTACCTGCGGTATCCGCTTTCGTACCAAGATGTAATCGATTTGCCCTCCGAGCGCGGCGTCGAAGTTGATCGCTCGACCGTGTTCTGCTGGGTCCAGAAGTTTAGCCCGGAACTGACTAAACGTACCGAGAAGCACTTACGCCGCGCCAGTGTGGACTGGCATGTGGACGAGGCCTACGCTTATCGACGTGTCATCCGCAATATCAACCGCCGATACGATCCGCATTTCGACAGCATCAGGCATATTGATCGACAGTGGCGGAACAATTTGGTCGAAAGTGACCATGCAGCGATGAAGCGCCTACTTGGGTACCGTCAAAGATTTCGATCCTTGCAAACCGCGAAGGCAACACTGAGAGAGATAGAGACGATCCGGACCTTCAAACGCGGCCACATTTGTCACAAACAAACCGGTGTTCGAGGAGAGATCGACTTCATCTCAAACCTGTTTGAGCATGTATAATTCGGCCGCATCTGCCGCGCCTGACCCAGCTTCAGCCGATTAATGCAACGGTCTCGATCGGATGTAGCTTGGTCCGCCGCGCAGAATGAACAGGTCGCGTAAGGCATCAATGACCTAGCCAGAGTTCAGACCGGTGTTCGAACTGGTTGTCGAATTTGATCGAAAATCGCTCGTTAGCAGAGGGCGAAGCGGTGGCCAAGCAACGTTGAAACGCGGCTAATGGAGTGATGGCGGCCCGAGGCAAACCTGACCGCGCGTTGTGGGCATCGAGGCCGCCGACATGATCCGGAAGGGGCAGCCTGGGGCTTCTACAAGCGAACCCAGATAAATTGCAAAGCGTGCAGCTTAGCTTCGCTTAAGTTTGCGCAACATCCGGCCGCTTTCAGGACTCTTTCAGATGCTTGCGGACAGTCGGATCGATCCTTGTACTTTGAGCTGGATAGATGCCGCAGGCGGCAATTGCTTCGCGGGCACTCACACGCTCGTGCAAGCGTTTCCAGATTGTTTTGGCAGCATAGGGGTGCGGGTAGGGGCGCCAGGCGACGCCCATGGTCATGCCGCGCAGATATTTTAGTTGCTGGCGGTGTGCGGAATACAAGATAGTATTGGCGACGCTTCCTTCGCGTGCCAGCTCGTGTTCGGTCACGAATATCCTGTTACCGCGCATTGTTACCAGGCCAGAGTAACGCGAAATCTGGTGAGTGCTCTTGTCTGGCGAGGTGGCGATTTCCCGGGACCGGATCGTGAACAGCCCATCCCTTTCCTGAATGCGGATCAGGGAACAAAAGATCTTTCCTTCCCAGGACGGCGTGCAGAAATAGGAATGATAAAAGCCCACATATCGCCTTAGATTTTTCTGCTGCCCCCGAAACGGGCCCAGAAACGTGTCCGTTGGTGTATGCCCGGCTTGCGGTAAGGCACGCATGAGCATTCGTTCGAAGCTCGCTGTTTCCGCGAACAGGTCGGCTTCTGTCAGGTCGAAATGACGTGCAATGCGGCGCATGTTGTGGGCAGACGGCAGGCTGGCGCCATTCAGGTAGCGATTGAATTGCTGTCTGTTGACGCCGATATCACGGCAAATCTGTGAAATATTCCCATGCTCTGCGCATAATGACCGAAGGTTGGAAGAAAAATTTTCTGACACAGGCAAAACCTTTCGCGTTTTGACGCTATATCACGACAAGACGCGTCAGTTCGCGTAAGATCGCACAATTTGCATTAGCTGCAAATCGGTTTCTTCTTAGGCATCACTTTGCAACAGACAAGCGACCAGATGCCAATTGAACCCATCGAAAACACATGGATCACGCTCGCCGACGGGCGACGGTTGGCTGCGCGCATCTGGTTGCCCGAAACCGGTCCTGCCCCCGCAATTCTGGAATATTTGCCGTACCGCAAACGCGACGGCACTGCGCCAAGAGATGAAACGACACACACGGTTTTTGCCGAGGCAGGCTATGTCTGCATCCGCGTTGACATAGCTGGAACCGGGGACAGCGAAGGGCAATTCGACGACGAGTACTCTGAGCAGGAACTGCATGATGGTGAGGAAATCATAGCTTGGATCGCCGCGCAGGATTGGTGTGACGGCCATGTCGGGATGATCGGGATATCGTGGGGCGGATTTAATGGCTTGCAGCTAGCCTTTCGACAACCACCAGCATTAAAGGCCGTCGTCAGCGTCGCCTCGACCGTGGATCGCTATGCGGATGACATCCATTTTATGGGCGGGTGCCTGCTGAGTGACAACATGAATTGGGGCAGCCAAATGTTTGCCTACCTGACCCGACCCGCTGATCCGGACCTTCGTGCAGATTGGCGTGAGGATTGGCTAACCCGACTGCAAAGCGTCCCATTTTCTGCTGCGGATTGGCTGCGCCATCAGACACGTGACGCGTTTTGGAAACATGGCTCGGTTTGCGAGGATTGGTCCGCGATCCAAACCCCCGTTTTGGCCATCACCGGATGGGCAGATGCTTATGTCAATGCGCCCACGGCATTGGCAGCCAACCTAACCGTGCCAACCAAAGCCGTCATTGGGCCGTGGGAACACCGTTATCCTCATATCTCAAAACTTGATCCTGCAGACTTTCATTCCGAAGTTATTGGCTGGTTTGACCGCTGGCTCAAGGGGCAGGAAAATGGGGCCGAAGACCTGCCTGCGTACCGGACATACATGCAGGAGCATTTTAATCCGACGGCACAAAACTCTGCCCGGCAAGGTCGTTGGATTGCGGAAACCACGTGGCCGTCACCGCATATATCTGAACAGGTCTGGCATTTGACGCCGTGTGGGTTCTCTCAGCAACCGGCCACGGGCACGATCACTGTCATATCACCCAGTCATGTCGGTAGGGAAGGCGGGTATTTCTGTGCGGGCATGCGGATCGACAATGAACTTGCAGGGGATCAGGCAAGGGATGATGCCCTGTCGGTTTGTTTTGACAGCGCGCCGCTGCAGGCCCCGCTGGAGCTGCTGGGCCGAGCAAAGCTGAAGTTTCGGTTTTCGGTAGATCGACCTGTTGCCCAATTTGTCGCGCGGTTATGCGATGTCTCGCCCGAAGGTGTATCGCAGCGCATCAGCTATCGTCCACTGAACCTGTGCCACTACCGCAGCTATGAAACGCCCGAAAGTCTGCGGCCGGGTGAAATCTATGAAGCCGAAATTGTTCTGAACGAATGCGCGCATTATTTGCGCGAGGGTCACGTGTTGCGACTGGCGCTGTCGACGTCATACTGGCCGATCGTGTGGCCAGCACCGCACTCGGCCGAGGTGACAATGCACTTGCAGGATTGCACCCTGCATTTGCCGGTGCGGGAAGTCACGCATGAGGTTCAAGCTTCTGAACCTGGCCCGGCACAGAACTATCCAGTTCTTGCCGGTGAACAATTGCGTCCACCATCCGCGCAATCCGAACGCACCGTGACCAAAAATGGTCAGGTGGTTCTGGAGACATTTGATGACTACGGAAAATCGCGCGACCCGTATCATGATCTGATTGTCGGCAGTGACGTTCGCATGCGCTACTGCATTCACCCCGATGATCCGACAACCGCGCATTTCCAGACCGCTTGGAGTTTTTCGTTCGAGCGCGAAGATTGGCAAGTCGCCATCTCAACCGAATGCCGGATGACCTGCGACGCGCAAAATTTCTATCTCTACCGCAAACTACGCGCCACTGAAGGTGCAGATGAAATCGAAGTTTTGACGAAGGAATGGTCCGAAACCGTTCCGCGCGGACTTCTCTGACTTAATCCAAGGGAGGATACTATGAAGATCGAATGGACAAAGGCCAATGTAGGTCGGCGGAGGTTCCTGAAAGGTGCAACCGCGCTTGGGGCCGCCACGGCGCTTCCGATAGGATGGGCGAACCGTGCGTTTGCGGCAGATGACGGCGTGCTGCGGGTGCGGGCCTATGGAGATGCGCAGAACATGGATCCGGCCCATTCCGTTGGTGTCGTTGAAGAAGAGGTTCATGCCTCGATCTACAACAAGCTAATCCAGTACAAACCAGGCGAGGAATGGGGCTGGCAGATGGATGCCGCCACGATGATCGAGCAGGTTGATCCGACCCATATCAAGTTCGCATTGCGTGATGATATCGGGTTCACCAATGGATTTGGCGCGATGACCGCCGAGGACGTCAAGTTCAGCATGGAACGGATCGTGGACGACGCAACCGACAGTCCGAACAAACCCGACCTGGGGCCATTCAGCCATGTTGAGGTCACCGGAGAACGTGAAGGAACGATCGTTCTGAACAGCCCGTTTGCACCGATCTGGTCGATCGCCCTTCCGTACATTACCGGCAACATTGTCTCGAAAGCCGCTGTCGAAGCCGCGGGCGGCCGGATCGGCGCTGATCCGGTTGCGGAATCCGGTCCTTACCTGCGCGACAGCTGGTCGCCCAAGGAAAAGACCGTTCTTAAGCGTAACCCCGACTGGAAAGGGGACGCGCCCACCTGGGACACCGTCGAGATCTATCCGATTGACGATGAAAACACTGCCGAGATTGCGTTCGAAGCGGGTGAACTGGATGTAACCCGCGTGTCGCTGGGCTCAGTCGAGCGTTACCGCGCCGGGGTTCCCAATGGTGGATCGCTGGTCGAAAAACCCTCGCTTTATTATGTCTGGATGGGCATGAACGTCGAGCATCCGAAGCTGCAAAATCAAAAACTGCGGCAGGCGATTCAGCACGCGGTGGATGTCCCCAGCATTCTGGAGGCGGCGTATTTTGGTGCTGCTGAGCCATCAACCGGCATCATCGCACCGGGTCTTGCCGGGCATCGGTCCTCTTCGCTTGTGCCACCCGCGGCAGATTTTGAAAAAGCGGCGCAGTTGCTGGCGGAATCCGGTGAAACCAATGTCACGCTGACCCTAGACACGTTGAACAAAACGACCTTCACGACAACCGCTCAGATCATTCAGGCGACGCTGGCGCAGATCGGGATCACGGTTGAAGTCAACGTTCTGGAATCCGGAGCGTTCTGGGCATCTGGCGACAATGAAAACCTTCAGCTTGTTCTGAACCGCTTTTCGATGACCCCAGACCCGTATTATGCGACGTCGTGGTTCACGCCCGAACAGATCGGAAAATGGAACTGGGAACGTTTTAACAGCCCTGAATTTAACGAAATCCATGAATCCGCGGCTGCGGAAACGGATATCGCAAAACGGGCGGAAATGTATCAGCGCGCGCAGGATCTGATGGAAGAAAGCGGTGCCTATCGCTTCATCACTCATGAGGCAACGCCGGTCATTCACAGCGCTCGGGTCATTCCTGCACTGCGACCAGATGGCCTGTCGTTGCTTCGCTATTTCGGCAAGGCGACCTGACCTCCCCAGGTCGACCGGGTACGGCGGGCGCGTAACGCTCGCCGTGCCAAATTGAACGCCATCAAGCCACAAGGAGCCAGTTGGCCATGCTAAGTTTTGCAACCCGTCGCTTCGGGCTGTCGCTACTCATCCTGTTCGTGGCGGTCACCGTCATGTTCCTGATGATCCGCGCCGTGCCTGGCGATCCGGTCCAGATCATGCTGGGCCCGCGCGCCACGCCCGAACTTCAGGCCCAACTCACAGCGGCGCTGGGGCTTGATCAACCGATTTGGAAACAGCTTTTGATCTTCTATGGGAATCTTCTGCAAGGAGACCTGGGAACCGATGTATTTTCGGGTCGGTCCGTGACGGACATCGTGTTCCAGCAGTTGCCATTCACTCTGGAACTGATTTTTGCGTCAATCCTGTGGTCTGCAAGCCTGGGCATCGCACTTGGTGCCTATGCGGCGGCGCATCCCAATACGCTGATCGACCGGATCGCCGCAGCAATTTCCGTCAGCTTTGTGGCTGCTCCGGCCTTTGTTGTCGCACTTTTGGCACTGCTGGTATTCGCCGTGCATTTGCAGTGGTTTCCCGCCATCGGCGCCGGAGAGGGGTTCTGGGACCGCCTCGACCATCTGGTTCTGCCTGCGTTTGCCATCGGTCTCAGTTGGGTTGGCTACATTGCCCGGCTGGTTCGCGCTTCGATGCTCGAGGTTATGGGCGAAAGCCATGTGCGCACCGCGCGCGCCTTTGGGATCGCCGAGCGTCGCGTGGTCATGGTTTATGCACTGCGGATCGCCATTTTGCCGGTCGTTACCGTGATCGGCGTTGGCATGGGCTTTCTTCTCAGCTCCGCCGTTTTCGCTGAAATCGTCTTTGCTCGACCGGGTTTGGGTAAGTTGGTTATCGATAGCATTACCACCCGAAACTACCCGATTGTTATGGGCTCGGTCCTAATATCAACGGCGTTGTTCGTGGTGTCGACCGCATTGGCAGACCTGATCAATGCGTTGCTCGACCCACGCGCACGCACGGCTCATTGAGGAGGGAGCGTTATGGAAAAATCTCGTTCCGAACTTGGCCAGATCATCATCGGCGTCGCCCGCGACCCGCTTGGCCTAATGGGTTTGATCATCGTCGGAGTCATCGTATTCTGCGCCATCTTCGCTTATTGGATTGTACCCTATGATCCGATTGCGATGGATATCAAATCCCGCTTGCAAGGACCATCCGCCGCACACCTGCTAGGCACAGATCAGTTAGGGCGCGACACGTTCTCGCGGGTGATCGCCGGGGGGCAAGTTGCGCTCAAGGTGGCATTGCCTGCCGTGTTTGGCGCAATGGCGATTGGCCTGACGCTTGGCATGATTGCTGGCTATGGGCCGAAGTGGCTCGACAACCTTCTGATGCTGTTCTTCGATACCATCCGATCCTTTCCGACAGTGATGTTTGCGCTTGCCGTCGTGGCCCTGATCGGACCCAGCCTGCAGACTGTGGTCTTCGTGGTCATGGCGACCTCAATCCCAACCTACGGTCGCGTCGCGCGAACTCAGACGCTGACCCTGCGCAACTCTGAATTCATTCTGGCAGAGCGGTCGATGGGGGCCAGCATGGCGCGCATTCTGGGCGTGCATATGCTGCCCAACATCATTGGCGTTCTGGCTGTGCTGGCGGCTATGGATATTCCCACAGTCATCGCGCTGGAGGCTGGCCTGTCCTTTTTGGGGCTGGGTGTGAAACCTCCGACGCCCAGCTGGGGTGCTTTGCTAAAGGACGGGTACTCATTGATCCGCCAAACCCCCTGGCTGGTGGTCGGCGGGGGTCTCCCGATCATTCTGGCGACGCTTGGATTTACCTTCCTGGGTGAAAGCCTGCGCGATGTGGTTGACCCGAAACTGAGGAAACAGCGATGACCGACACACTTCTGGAAATCGACCACCTCAGCGTCGACTACGAAACAGGCCGGGGCGACCTCAAGGCTCTGAGAGACATCACATTCGACGTCAACAAAGGCGAAATAGTTGGCATTGTTGGGGAATCCGGTTGCGGTAAGTCCACTCTGATCTCGTCCATCCTGCGTTTGACAGCGCCTAATACGCGGTTCCGCGAAGGAGAGATCAGGTTCAAAGGGCAGGATTTGCTGCAATCATCGGAACGACATATGCGCGACTTGCGCGGGGCGGACATATCCATCGTCTTTCAGGACCCGATGCAAACGCATAATCCGGTTCTGACCATCGGGCAGCAAATGTTGGACATTCAGCACCGCTCCAAACAGTCAAAACCGGACAAGCTGGCCCACGCCGCCAAAATGCTGGGCGCGGTTGGCATCCCCGATCCCGAGGCGCGCCTAAAGCAATACCCGCATGAATTCTCGGGCGGGATGCGCCAACGGATCGCCATCGCAATGGCGTTGATGTCGGAGCCTGACCTTTTGATCGCGGATGAACCTACTACTGCATTGGACGCAACACTTGAGGTCCAGATTATCGAACGTCTGCAAGAGCTGCAGCGCGAGTTTCACTGTGCCATCCTGTTCATCTCGCACCATCTGGGCGTGATCGCGGAACTCTGTGATCGGGTGGTGGTGATGTATGCCGGCGCAGTTGTCGAAAGCGGCGAAGTGCGTGAGATTTTCCATAACCCAAAACACCCCTACACACGCCGCCTGATCGAATGTGACCCCGGTCATATCAAAGAACGCGCGCGCGTTTTGCCGACCATTCCCGGTGAAGTGCCTGATCTGGCCAATCTGCCGGGTGGCTGCATCTTCCGGGATCGTTGTGATCAAGCGATGGCACGGTGCGCCACCCAAGTGCCGCCGTTGGATCAATTGAAAGAAGGCCATCACGCCGCATGCTGGCTGAACCATGAGGAGGTCACAACATGAGCTTGCTGAACGTCGTGGACCTTAAAACTAGCTATGGCCCGGTCAATGTTTTGGCGGGTGTCAGCTTTACCGTGCAACCTGGCGAGACCTACGCGCTGGTTGGCGAAAGCGGTTCTGGTAAAACGACTGTTATTCGCGCCATTGCGGGTCTTGCGCCTGCGCAAGACGGCTCGGTCACTTTTGAGGGGCGGGAAATTCGCGGCGCGCCGGAACGCGTCATGCGTCCGCTGCGCAAAGACATGGCGATGATGTTTCAGGATCCGGTGGGAAGCCTGTCGCCGCGTCTGACAATCCGCAGCCTGATCACTGAGCCATACCGTATTCAGGGTATGAAAGACAAAGATCTGGATGCAGAAGCCAAGCGACTGCTGGAAATGGTCAATCTGCCCACGCATTTCGCAGACCGCTATCCATATCAGTTGTCGGGTGGGCAAGCGCGGCGAGTAGGCGTGGCCCGGGCGCTGGCGCTGGAGCCGAAATTGATCCTGGCGGATGAACCGACCGCAGGCCTCGATGTGTCTGTGCAGGGTGAGCTTTTGAACCTGCTCAACGATCTGCGCGAACGGCTGGGACTGGCGATGGTAATCATCACCCATAACCTAAGCGTTGTGCGCCACGTGGCCGACAGAATGGGCATCATGTATCTGGGCCGGTTGGTAGAAGAAGGCACAACCGAGACGATTTTCAAAGATCCGCGCCACCCCTACACCCGTTGCCTTTTAAGCGCCAACCCAGAGCCGGATCCGGATGCGCGGTTGGAACGGATCGCCCTAAAAGGTGAACCCCCCAGCCTGCTTAAACGCCCCTCTGGATGTGAATTCCGTGAACGCTGTCCTTTTGCCAAGGACATCTGCACCCAGACCCCACAATGGGAAGTGGACGGCGGCCACGGGCTGCGTTGTCTGGCGCCGTTGTCGTAGTAGGAAATCCAATGCCAAGTACACTTTTTTTCAACGGCACAATCCTGACAATGGATGCGCAGAATTCTTCGCCGGAGGCAGTTCTGACCGAAGGAGACAGGATCAAGGACGTTGGAACCGAGGCCGATCTGCGCGCTTGCATGCCTGCGGATACTCAGGAACGCAACCTGCAAGGGCGCACTCTGATGCCCGCGTTTATTGACCCTCACGGGCATTTTCCAGATCCGGGATTCATCCGGCTGTTCCGTGTTGATCTGTCGTCGCCTCCTTTAGGGGACTGCCGGACCATGGCGCAGGCGTTGGACAGGCTGCTGAAAAAGGCCAGCGCAACGCCCGAGGGTGAATGGATCATGGGGGTGTCGATTGACAATACCTCTATTCTCGAAAGTCGCATGCCGACGCGGGCCGAGTTGGACGACGTATCGCAACGTCATCCAATCTGGGTAATCCATGCCTCAGGCCACAATGGTGTGGCCAATTCTCTTGCGCTGGAAAGGCGCGGTGTAACCCGTCTCACACCTGACCCAGACGGCGGCCGCTTTGGCCGTGATCCCGAAACCGGAGCCCTAACGGGATTGATCGAAGGGTTATCGGCCATGGGAGAGATGGGCGATACCGATTTCCTGATCGACCGCGAAAGGTTCTGGCAGGGCTTTGACGCCTGCCGTGACGAATATCTGACCCATGGGGTGACCTATGCCCAAAATGCCTGGACGTCGCAAACTATGCTGGATCACTTCGCCAGCCTGCCCGCAGATCAGGATCCGGGAATTGATATCGAGCTGCTACCCGTCGGAAGTCTGGAGCCAGAGCTAAGCACCCAATGGATCGGCACGAACTGGCCCGGCAACCCGCATTTCACACTGGGTCCGCGCAAACTGTTCACGGATGGGGCCTTTCAGTTGCAGACCGCGTATCTGACTGTCCCGTATTTCAAGCCGACTGATCCAGATCATCCTCGTGGGATGACTTACACCTCGCAAGAGCAGCTGGATGCTGATGTCAGCAAACTCCATAGCAGGGGTTTACAGATTCATTGCCACTGTAACGGCGATGCCGGCGCCGAGATGTTCATTGATGCGGTTGAAAAAGTACTGCGAGCGTATCCCCGCGCAGATCATCGTCACACGATTATTCATGGCCAGGCCCTGCGGGATGATCAGTTAGAGCGTATGGCCCAACTTGGCCTAACCGTTAGCTTCTTTCCCGCTCATGTTTATTTTTGGGGGGATCGCCACTACGACACCTTCCTGGGTCCCGAGCGGTCCGAGAGGATATCCCCGGCAGCATCAGCCGAGCGGTTTGGCGTGCGTTATACGATCCACAACGACGCGTCGGTCACGCCAACACGTCCAATCCATCTGGCCCATTGTGCGGTAAATCGGAAAACCTCTTCAGGCCGTGTGCTTGGCGAGGATCAGAAGATCAGCGTTCTTTCAGCTTTGCGTGCCCAAACCATCGACGCCGCCTGGCAGGTGTTCAAGGAGGATCGGCGCGGATCTATCGAGACGGGTAAAGTTGCAGACTTCGTTGTCCTTTCGCGCAATCCCCTTCACGATCCGAACCGTCTGAATGATACACAGGTGATCGAAACGATCCGCGCCGGTCAAAGTGTTTTTGCTGCAACGCGTGCCAAAAAAGAAATCGAGCACACCTAATGACGACCAAGCGTATTGCGATCGCGGGGTTTCAGCATGAAACCAATTGCTTCGGTGTGTCAAAGGCCGGTCTGCACAAGTTCGAGATGGCAGATTCTTGGCCCGGCATGTTGCACGGCTCACAGGTTATCTTGGAAACTGATGGTATGAACCTACCTGTCGCCGGTTTTGCCGCGGCGGCTGCCGCCGGAGGGTTTGAAATCGAGCCGATACTGTGGTGCTCAGCCGAGCCGTCCGCTCATGTAACCGATCACGCATTCGAAACGATTTGCGGGAAGCTGTTAGACGGAATTAAAGAAGCGGGTCATATCGACGGCGTTTTTCTTGATCTCCACGGGGCAATGGTCACCGAAAGTTTTGCCGACGGCGAAGGAGAGATACTGCGTCGTGTGCGTGAAGCCGTGGGCCCCAAAATTCCAGTGGTTGCAAGTTTAGACCTGCATGCCAACATATCTGCTCAGATGGTGGAACACGCGGATTACCTGTCGATTTTTCGCACCTATCCCCATTTGGATATGGCAGAAACTGGTGCACGATGCGTTCCTGTCCTGCAGTGCCTTTTCGATGGCGAAACAATATTCAAAGCGTTCCGAGCGGTGCCTTATCTCATCCCCCTGCACGCGCAATATACTGGTGCTCCGCCCTTCGACGAAATCTATCAAGTTCCAGCAAGGTTGGAGCAGCAGGGAATCCTGGCAGAGATCGCTCTAGGTTTTACAGCGGCAGATTTCCCAGACACAGGCCCGTCTTGCGTTGTCTACGCCGCCACTGCCAACAAAGCTGCCGCTGCTGCAGACGAGATCGTCAATTTGTTTATGGCCCGTGAAGCGGATCTTGATTGCTCAATGCTGTCTTTGGAAGAAGCGGTTTTGACATGCCGTCAAAGTCGGGAAAAGCCGGTTCTTTTGGCAGATGTTCAGGACAACGCCGGTGCGGGCGGGACGTCTGATACCACTGGGTTGCTGGCAGCACTGATTGAAGGTGGCACAAAGAGTGTTTTGATGGGCCTGTTCCATGATCCGGAAAGTGCAGAACAAGCCCATGCGGCAGGTGAAGGTGCAATGGTCAAACTGGCGATCGGTGCAAAGTCCAACTTAGCTGGGCACGTTCCGATCAAAGCAGAGTTTGAAGTACTGGCCTTAGGGGATGGCACATGCCGCTATACTGGTGAAATGTATGGCGGTGGTGTAGCAACGCTTGGCAAGACAGCTGCACTACGGTTGGTTGGTTGCGAAGCCGAGATCGACCTCGTTGTCACAAGCCTACCTAATCAATGTCTGGATCGTGCACATTTTACTCATATTGGGCTTGATCCAACGCATTATTCCGTCGTCTGCGTAAAGAGCACGACGCATTTCAGGGCCGATTTTGAACCCATTGCAGCCGACGTTTTTGCCGTTTCCGCACCAGGTGCGTTTCTGTGCAATCTGGAGCAAGTCCCCTATTCCAATGTCTCAACCAGATTGCCCAACACCGCCAACAGATAATGGTGTCAAATGATCGACTTGGTGCCCAAGTTGGGCTTTGATCAAGTAACTCTTATGTTGTTTGAAGTAGGCGCTTGTGGGTCCAAGTAGGTCTTTTGCTAAGAAATGGTTTGTTACTCATCGCTGCCACCAAGAAGTGGACGATGAGAAAAACAACGACGTGTCCCGGCGAGGAAATCGTCAAAGAAATCAAGCGTGTTATGTGCAAGCAGAATTCCGGCGAAGAGGAGATTCGGATCGTACTTGATGGGTTTCGTGACGATGACAGCGTAGCTGAGCTTTGCCGTCGTAAGGGGCAATCGCAGAGCCTCTAATTCAAGTGGTGCAAAGATTTCAAGCGGCTCGGGTGGCGGCATGTGAACGTAGCTTGTCTATGATGTTTGTTTGGGAACGAAACCAAGACGCATTATCAGGCGATGTAACAGCCGTTTTAAAGCCCGTTTGTCCCGTTTCTGTTGGAGCATTTTGTCCAACACGATGCCATATTGATCGACCACACGCCAAAGCGGGTTTGTCGCAAACTTTGGCTTGGTTCAAATCCATCGCTCTGATTAGGCGAAGTTAGCCTGTGAGCTTTGCAAATTGACGGAAACCGTTTGTCGAAGGCCCAAGCTGTCCATTCCAGATCATGTTGGCGGTCTCAATCCCCGAGAGTGTTGCCGCAGGCGAGATGAAGCGTTTGAAGCCGACATCGGTCTCGTGATCCGTTTCGGAATACCATTGGTGCACAGAGCATTGACGAAGAATATCTTTGCGGACTTGGTGTCTCGTTTCTCGGATAGCATGAAATCAAGCGTTTGCCTGTCGCGATCTACGGCTCGATACAGATACGCCCATTCACCACGAACTTTGACATAAGTCTCATCCATACGCCAAGATTCAACGGTGTTGGTCTTCCGTTGCTGAGCCGCGTGAGCGGCCAAGGGTGAATACTTGATGACCCAGCGGTTAAGCGTTGCATGATCGACCATCACCTCACGTTCCGCCATGATCTCTTTCAGTTCACGGTAGGCGACGCCTTACGGGACATTCCCAAGTAGCATTGCAGACCAAGCCCCAGTTGGATCAAACCGCGCGAAGGTGCAACATGCCGGTCAAGAATTGCGAGAAAGCAGACAGCTTTTAAAGAAGGGGTTTTGTCTCTACCTCAAATCTGAGCGTCGCCAAGCCTCACAGCATGAATTTGCCTGGGAAAAGCCCACCTAAAAACCTTCGAATAAGTTCAGCAGAGCGTCGTCGCGAAAAAATCTGCATATCAGTCAGGTAATTTACCCACATACCTTCCAGTAGGGCCAGCGTTCCGCTGGTGGCATCATTCACCAAGTTCGGATCATGTCCGTTTTGTTGGGCTATCTCCGTGAACGCACGCCGCAAAGTCTCGACAAGTTTGGGATCCTGAGTGCTGCTGTATCGGGCAATACCTGGGTGTGAGCTCGCGATGCCGCGGAATGCATGCCAGATTTTCGTACTTCGTGGATTGAGCAAAGCTTCGGACAGATCCGCCTCGATCACAGCCATCACTCGGTCTTCGGGCGATGCATCCGAGCCCAGATCGGTCAATCTGTCCATCTCGGCATAATACTCAGTACTGAAATGCTGGGCCGCTGCGGTCAGCAAATTGTCCTTCCCCCCGAAATGCAAATGGATCATTCCGCGCGACAGACCTGAGCGCTCGCAAATGCGACTGACCGAGGTATCGGTAACTCCAATATCAGCAATAGTATCCAGTGTCGCCTTGATCAGAAGCTGCCTGTTGGCTTCTGGGTCGCGCTTCGAGCTACGCTTTCTTCCTTTAGGATCTGTCACTCTATTCAATGATTCCATTAGCTTAGGGTCTTCTCATATGGGCAGCTCACAGGGAGATTGACACGAAAGGCCTTTCTGGCGCAACATTAAATGGACGATCGTCCATTAGAGACTCGTAAGTACCGAGATGGGAGATAGGGTGATTTTTCGTAGCGAAGCGTCCCGGGGTTATACCCTCAGCGCACCAGCCACGGCATACGTGGGGTTTCTGGTGGCGGCGCCTTTGGTGATCCTGATCGCCTATTCGTTCTGGACCCAAACCTACGTAACGCTCGACAAGACACCGACGCTGAAAAACTATAGCGACGCGCTTGCTGATCCGCTGGTTCGACACTTAATGCTAAGGTCGATCTGGATTGCCGGAGCAGTTACGGTAGTCACTGTCGCATTGGCCTATCCCATCGCGTACTTCATCGCGATGAAAGCCCGGAAAAAGACCATCTGGCTTCTGCTCATCACCATTCCGTTCTGGTCCAGCTACCTCCTGCGCGTATTTGCCTGGAAACTCATCCTTGGGTTCAACGGGGTGATGAATTCTGCACTACTGATGCTTGGTCTAATCGACGAACCGCTCGACTTCTTGCTCTATAATGAATTCGCTGTCGTGCTGACGCTTGCTCATGCGTGGGCACCTTTTGCGATCCTGCCGATCTATGTCTCGTTGCAGAAGATCGATCCAAGTCTGTTGGAGGCCGCCACAGACCTCGGCAACAGTCCTTTGCAACGCTTCATGCGGGTGACGCTGCCGCTGACGATCCCTGGGATCATTGCGGCTTGCCTGATTATCTTTATCCCCACAGTCGGTGACTACGTGACCCCAGCACTGGTCGGCGGATCGGACGGGAAGATGATCGCCAATCTTATTCAGGTGCAGTTCGGGGCCGCCAACAATTGGCCTCTCGGCGCCACACTTTCGCTGATCGCGATGCTGTCGGTCGGCTTCGTCGCCATCGTGTTTGTCATTACCGCCACCCAGCTTGGGAGGAGGATCAGATGAAGCGCCCCTCGACCCTGACAGCCTATGCTTTTCTGTATTTGGTTTTTCTGTACCTGCCGGTTCTTTTCCTACCTTTGTTCTCGTTCAACAGCGGTACAATCGTTGCCTTTCCGATCAAGGGCTGGACGCTGGACTGGTATCGGAAGCTGGGCGAACAGGATACGTTGATCCAGGCTCTTTGGAATTCGCTTGGTGTTGGCACGGTCGTCGCAATTCTATCCACCGCCATGGGGCTGTTCGCTGCGCGCGCCTTTGTTCGATACCGTTTTCGGGGCCAGCGCGCCGCTGAAGGTCTGGTAATGCTGCCTTTGGTTATTCCTGGCATTATCGTGGCTTCGTCAATGCTGGTTCTGTTTCTGTTTCTCGGTCTCAAACCATCTCTGCTGACAGTTGTTCTGGGCCATACGTTCCTCGCCTTGCCATTTTCCGTTTCGATCTTGAAGTCCGCGTTCGATGACTTCGACGCGTCGCTGGAAGAGGCATCTTACGATCTGGGCGTCGGCGTGTTCGAAACCTTCCGCCGCGTGACGCTGCCGGTCGTTTCCCCCGGTATCGTAGCCAGCATGCTTGTCACTTTTACGGTCAGCTTCGATGAGTTCGTCCTGGCCTTTTTCCTGTCCGGAAACCAGCCAACCCTGCCGGTCTATATCTGGAGCCAGATCCGTTTCCCCGCCAAGCTTCCAAACGTTTTGGCCTTGGGCTCTATCCTGCTGCTCACCTCGGTTCTGCTTCTGGTACTGGCCGAGTATTTCCGGCGCCGCTCATCCGCATCAGAGGTCCAATGACAGTCAACAACATCATAGAACTCAGGGGCGTCGAAAAGCGCTATGGCACGTTCCTGGCGGCCAGCGGGATCGATCTCGATCTCAAAGAGGGCGAGTTTTTCTCACTCCTCGGCCCCTCGGGATGCGGCAAGACCACGGTGTTGCGGATGATCGCGGGCTTCCAGGAACCGACCGCGGGTACCGTGCTGATCGACGGTCAGGATATGGAAGGTGTGCCTGCCAACAACCGTCCAACGAACATGGTCTTTCAGAGCTACGCCATCTTCCCGCACCTGAACGTCGGGAACAACGTGGCCTATGGCTTGCGGGGCAAGGCGCCCAAGGGTGAGATCGACCAGCGTGTGGCCGAGGCCCTGGAAATGGTCGAGCTGGGCGGTCTTCAGGATCGCGGCGCAAGTGAATTGTCGGGTGGGCAGCGGCAAAGGGTGGCGCTTGCCCGCGCGCTGATCATGCGACCCAAAGTATTGTTGCTGGACGAGCCCTTGTCAGCACTCGACAAGAAGCTGCGCGAACAGATGCAGTTTGAAATGCGCAACCTGCAGCAATCGCTTGGCATCACCTTTGTGATGGTCACCCATGACCAATATGAGGCGATGACCATGTCCGATCGTATTGGCGTGATGTTCAATGGACGGCTCAAGCAGGTGGACACACCAACCACGCTTTACGCCCGTCCTTGTGATCAGCAAGTGGCCAGTTTCATCGGTGAGATGAACATTCTGCCTGCCCAGATGTTGGGCGAAACCGGCAATATGTTGTCGATCGATGCAGCCGCCTTCGGGCGGATTGAGATTGAGAGAAACCCCAACGTTGCGACCAGCTCTAAAGACATGAACATCGGTATTCGCCCGGAACAATTGGAAATCGCTGCTGAAAAGCCCGAAGACTATCCATCAACGGTTCAAGGCACTGTCAGCAACGTCGCATTCTATGGCGAGAACATTCACTACCACATTCAGGTGGCGGGAGCTGGGAAACCAATCTCGGTCTCAGTTCCAAACTATTTTCACACGGTCGATTTCAAACGCGGCGACGCAGTTTGGCTGGGGCTTCAGGGGGCAAGCGTGATCGATCTAGGTACAGACACAAAGTAAAATAGTGGGAGGATAAAATGAGACTTCAGGGAATTGCGGCCTTCGCATGTGCGACGGCGATAAGTACGGGAACTGCCATAGCAGGTGGCGCTGATCTGACGGTTTTTGACTGGTCGGGATATGAAGATCCCGGGTTCTTTGCCAGCTACATGGAAAAATACGGGAACGAGGCACCAAGCTATTCCTATTTCGGAAGTCAGGAAGAAGCCTTTACGAAACTAAGTTCGGGTTTCACGGCTGATCTGGCGCATCCTTGTTCTGACGCGGTCCGGAAATGGGTCGCAGCCGACCTGATCCAGCCGCTGGATGAAAGCAAACTGACCAACTGGGCCGATGTTCTGCCCGAGATCAAGGAAGTCGACGCCATCGTCCTAGACGGCAAGCTTTACATGTTGCCGTTCGAGTGGGGGAACACGGGCCTTATCTACCGCACCGACAAAATCTCAGGCGATGATATCTCGCTGCAAATGCTGGCGGACCCGGCCTATACAGGCAAGATCGCCGTCCCGGATGCCGCGTCATCTGCGTACGCCCTGGCTGCGCTGGCCACTGGAAACGCCGACGATTACACCAATCTGAGCGACGAGCAGTTCAAGGAAGCATCTGATTTCCTGCGCTCGATCCACCCGAACATGCGCTTTTACTGGTCCGATGCGGGTCAATTTGATCAGGCCATGACCAGCGGTGAGATCGAATTGGGTTGGGCCTGGAACCAGTCAGAACTGAACCTGATCTGGAACGAAGTGCCTGCCGCGATGATGCGTGATGTCGATAAGGGCATCGCGACTTGGGCGTGCGGTTACGTGCATCTGAAGTCTTCCACGACTCCGGTCGATCAGGTCTATGATCTGTTGAACGCGCTCACTGACCCTGCCAGCGGTCAGTACATCATCGACAACTGGGGCTACCCACATTCCAACGCAAAAGCGTTCGAAGTTGCCGATCAGGCCAACATCGAAGCCTATGGTTTTGCTGACCCTAAAAGCTTCTTCGAAGGCAGTTTGTTCTTTGATGCGGTGAATCCCGAGCTTGAGGCGAAAATGCTGGCAGAATTTGAACGGATCAAAGCCGGCTTCTAACACAACCACTTTTCCGGGGCCTTACGGCTCCGGATCCCAGATACAGGAAAACGCGTGAACATGTCGAACGCGAACCCATATGCTCTGCTTTTTGAACCGGTTCAGATTGGACCAGTCACAGCCAGAAATCGCTTTTATCAGGTGCCACATTGCACCGGGCTGGGGCATGTCCGACCGCGGGCGGATGCCGCCGTTCGTGGGATGAAAGCCGAAGGTGGGTGGGCGGTGGTTTCCAATCAGGAGACCGAGATTCACCCAACCTCAGACCTGTCTCCTTACGCCGAGGGGCGGCTATGGGACGGGCGCGATGTTCCCGCATTGCGGCTGATGACGGATGCGGTACATGCGCATGGTGCGCTGGCCGCTATCCAGCTGGTGCACAATGGCAACCATGCGCAGAACCTGCTGACCCGGGCTCCGGTTCTTGCACCTTCCGAGATGTCTGTCGATACGACGCATCCCAAGCAGGCGCAGGCCATGGATAAAGCTGATATTCGCGAGTTCCGCCGCTGGCACCGCGAGGCCGCCCTGCGCGCGAAAGATGCCGGATTTGACATCATTTACGTCTATGCCGGACACAACATGACGTTGGCGCAACATTTCATGCTGCCGCATATGAACCAGCGTAGTGATGAATATGGCGGGTCGCTTGAAAATCGCGTGCGCCTGACACGCGAACTGCTGGAAGATACCCACGAAGCTGTAGGTGACAGCTGCGCTGTGGCGCTCCGTTTTGCCATTGATGAGATGGTGGGCGCTGACGGCATGCAGGCTTCAGAAGAAGGCCGTGCCGTGGTCGAGCTTTTGGCCGATCTTCCTGACCTATGGGATGTGAATGTAGCCGACTGGTCCAATGACAGTGCCACAACCCGCTTTCAACCGGAGGATGGCTATCAGAACGCATTTCTGTCGCACGTCAAACAGATCACACGGAAACCTGTGGTTGGTGTCGGTCGCCTGACGTCCCCCGATATGATGCTGTCGATGGTCAAGAAGGGAATTGTCGACCTTATCGGGGCCGCGCGACCTTCCATCGCGGACCCATTCATTCCCAAAAAGATTGAAGACGGCCGCATTGACGAAATCCGCGAATGCATCGGCTGTAATATCTGCGTCTCATCTGACAATCTGGGCATCCCGATCCGCTGCACCCAAAACCCGACCATGGGCGAGGAATGGCGCCGCGGTTGGCACCCCGAGATCATTGCGCCGAAAAAGAGCAACGCGGATACTTTGGTTATTGGCGGTGGCCCCGCCGGTCTTGAATGCGCCACGCAATTGGCAAGGCGAGGATATCAGGTGACCCTGGCCGAAGCTTCAGCTGAATTTGGTGGACGTGTTGCAATGGAAAGCAAACTTCCCGGCCTCGCGGCTTGGTCCCGCGTCGTCGATTATCGCCTGAATGACCTAAAGCAGCGCGGCAACGTTCAGTTGTTCACTGACAGCAGACTTGATGGCGATCAGGTGGCAGAGCTTGGCATCGAACACGTCTTTGTGGCCACCGGTAGCCATTGGCGCACTGATGGCATGGGGCGCAACACCCAGCGCCACCAACCCACGATTAAACCCGATGCCATAGTGCTGACGCCCGATGACATCATGAACGGCATTCTGCCTCCGGATGGACCGGTGATGATCTATGATGATGACCATATCTATCTGGCAGGTGTGATCGCTGAAAAACTGGCGACCGCCGGATACCAGGTGGTCTTCGTCACGCCGGAGAGTTTGGTCTCAGCTTACGCCGTCAATACTTTGGAGCAGCCTCGTATTCAGGCCCGCCTGATCGAACTTGGTATCGACATTCGCTGCAATCAGGTGCTGACGGCGGTTGAAGGTGACGTGGCACGCATCGGGTGTGCCTTTACTGGTCGCGAAACAGATATTCCTTGTGCCTCGACAATTCTGGTGACCGAACGCCATCGAGAGACAGCGCTTTATGACAGCTTGTGCGGGCTCGGGTTGAAGACCCTCGAACTTATTGGCGATGCCGCGTCGCCGGGATTGATCGTGGACGCAGTCTTCGCAGGCCATCGCGCCGCCCGCGATTTTGAACGCCCTAAGGCAGAATCAGACAAGGACTGGTTTCGCCGCGAGATAATCGATTTGGAGGACACGTGATGAACAGCCGACCGTTTGAATTAGATGCTTTGATGGCCTCGCACCAGCACGGCCACGCGCTGCCGCGTGAATTCTATACCTCGCAAGACATCTATACCTATGACATTGCCCAGGTCTGGAACCGTAACTGGCTTTGGGCAGGGCATGTCAGCCAAATCCCAAACCCCGGTGACTATTTTCTGTTCGACTATGGCCCGGAGAGCATCATTATTGTTCGCGACCGCGAAGGAGAAGTTCGCGCTCATTTGAACGTCTGTCGCCATCGTGGATCTCGCGTCTGCACTGAACAATCCGGCAACTCCCGTGTTCTAGTTTGCCCGTATCACGCCTGGACGTATGAGCTATCGGGGAAACTTCGTGCAGGTCACAACATGGGGGAACACTTTGACCCCTCCAAATTCGGGCTCTTTCCCGTTCAGGTGAGTGTCTTCAAAGGCTTGATTTTTGTCTGTGCCGATGCAAACACGCCATCGCTTGATCCTGTCCTCAGCCAGCTTTCGCCACTCGTCGAACCCTATGGCTTTGACGATCTGAAAGTGGCGCATACGGCGTCATTTCCCGTTCCCGCAAATTGGAAACTGGCGGTTGAGAACTATCTTGAATGCTACCACTGCGGACCTGCGCACAAAGAATATTCTCGCTCTCATAGCTTGAAATCGCCACAAGACATGGCTGGCTTGGTCGAACCGCTAAATGCAAGGGCTGTAGAAGTCGGGCTGACACCTGATGAATTGGCGCTTGTTGGCGAGGCTGCGCCCACCCCATTCACCAGCGGGTACTATCGGCGCTACCCACTTTACCAAGGTTACAAAACCGGCAGCAAATCGGGCGAGGCGCTTGCGCCATTGCTTGGAACGCTGAAAGGCTTCGACGGTGGCGCAACTGACTTTGATATTGGTCCATTGAATTGGTTCCTGATTTATTCGGATCACATGGTGGGTTACCGCTTTGTTCCACGTGGTCTGCAGGAAACCGACATTCAGGTGGTCTGGCTGGTTCGCGCTGATGCCGAAGAAGGCCAAGATTTCAACAAAGAAGACCTGACCTGGCTTTGGCATGTCACATCTTTGGATGACGAACGTATCATTCGCCACAACCAGTCCGGTGTGAATTCTCAATACTTCCAACCGGGGCCCTTGGGCGAAATGGAAACCTCGATCCAGGATTTTTACGATTTCTATTTCGCCATGATCAGTCAGGAACCAGAACAAAGGATGGCCGGTAATGGTTGAGGTAAAATCACGCCGTCGCGGTGGTGGTGGGCGCGCCGCGCGCATAAAGGTGCAACAGGCGACCACGGGCAATGAGGCCGTGCGTGGAGGTTTAAGCGGCGGGCGCTATAAGCCGTTGACCCAATCAGATATGGAGAACATCCACCAAGCGGCCCTGACTGTTCTGGAAAACACCGGCGTCACCGACCATTTCCCAGAGCTGCTTGATCTGGTGCTGCCCAAGGGCGCGGTGATGAATGACCTCAATCGGCTGTGCTTCCCACGCGCCCTGATGGACGACATCCTGGCTGGTGCTGCCAAGGAGTTTTATGTCTATGCCCGCGGTGAGCGTGAAGGCGAAGACGACATGCATTGCAAGGCAGAGAGTGTCTATTTCGCCAACTCTGGCACCGCCGTCACAACCTTCGATTCCGAGACCAAAACTTATCGCCCTTCGGTCCTGCGCGATGTTTATGATTTCACCCGTTTGGTGGACTGTTTGGATAACATTCATATGCTGGGCGACACGGTTTTGGCCACCGACGTGACCGATGATTTCGCTCACGACATGAACACCATATACGCCATGCTCGCAGGTAGCCAAAAACCTGCCTGTCTGACCTTTCGCGACCGCAGCCATATCCCACATGCCATTCGCATGTTTGATATGGCGCAAGGTGGTGAAGGCGCTTTCATGAAAAAGCCAAGCGTCATTTTTGGCGGCTGCCCTATGGTTTCCCCTTTGCGGATCGGCAAGGAGAACATGGAAATCCTGATTGATACTGCCAAGTTGGGCCTGACGGTCGATCTGGCTGTGCCTCCTCAGGCCGGGGCCACAGCCCCCGCGACGCTTGCGGGAACGCTGGTACAAACCGTGGCCGAAACGCTGGCCTGCGTTGCCATTGTAAACCTCATCAACCCGGGCTGTCCGGTCTGCTTTGCCGCCTGGCCCTTCATCACTGACCTGCGCAGCGGGTCGTTCACCGGCGGCAGTGGAGAGCAGGCCCTGATCGGTGCGGCAGCCATTCAGATGGGCAATTTCTACGGCCTTCCTACATCCGTTGGTGCAGGCATGACCGATGCCAAAATACCTGACGCGCAATACGGGTTGGAAAAGGCGCTAACCTTCACGCTTGCCGCTCATGCTGGTGCCAATCGTCTGTGCGAGTTCGGCGGTATGATTGGCAGCCTGATGGGATGCAGCTTTGAAAGCATGGTCATCGATGACGAAGCGGGTGGTATGATCCTGCGATCGTTGCGCGGGATAGAGGTCACAGATGAAACCATGGCGGTGGATGTGATCCACCAGTGTGCCATCGACCCAGGTCATTTCCTCGGCAACCCACACACGCTGAACTATATGAACAGCGAATTTGTCTACCCGCGGCTCATGGATCGTGAGCGTACAGATACATGGGAAAACGAAGGTAAAACTGATCTGCTGGACCGCGCCCGTGACAAGGCCAATTCCATTCTCGACAGCCATTTCCCCAACTACTTCGGCGCTTCAGACGCTCAGGTGCGCGAAGAGTTCCCAATTGTGATGAGCGCAGAAAGCATGGCCCGCCGTGGATAACTCTAACGCCAAGCACTGGGACAACGACCACTTCCTGCACCCGTGGGAAGGAATGGCAACTTTGGGCGAAAACGACCGGACATTTATTGAAGGTGCCAGCGGCATCCATGTCATGAACGAAAAAGGCGAACGCTTGATCGACGGACCGGGCGGCATGTGGTGCACCCAGATCGGTTATGGGCGAGTGGAGATGGCCGAGGCCATGGCTGAGCAGGCTCGAAACCTTGCCTATTTCTCGCCCTTTAACAACTCCAACTCGACTGCCGCGCGGTTCGCACGCGAAATCGCCAAACGTGCGCCGGGCGACTTGAACAATGTCTTTTTTACCACCGGCGGTTCCACTGCGGTTGATACGGCCATCCGGTTTGTTCATTTCCGCAACAACCTCTTGGGACGCCCCAAGAAAAAGAAAATCATTTCAAGGCAAAAAGCTTATCACGGAAGCACATATCTGGCGGCCAGCATCAGTGGAAAAGAGCGTGACAGGCTTTGGCTCGACAAGGCGGATGACCTCGCACATTTCCTGCCAGACGTGAACCCGCTCTATCGTGCACCTGGTCAAAGCGAAGAAAGCTTTTTGAAAGAGAAAGTTTCGGATCTGGAAAACGCCATTGTGACGCTGGGCCCAGAAAATGTTGCCGCGTTTATCGCCGAACCGGTTCTTGCCTCTGGTGGCGTGATCGTGCCGCCAAAAGGATATCACCAAAGCTGCCTAAACATCTGCAGGAAGTATGATGTTCTATATATCTCCGACGAAGTGGTGACTGCTTTCGGGCGATTGGGCCGTTGGTTTGCGTCTGAGGCAGTTTTCGGCATTCAGCCAGACATAATCACCTGTGCCAAAGGAATGACATCTGGGTACGCGCCGATGGGCGCCGCGATTATCTCGGACAGATTGATCGCCGATGTTGCGGGAAAAGATGCAACCTTTTCTAATGGCTATACCTATTCAGGTCACCCGGTCAGCGCGGCCGCTGGTCTGAAAAGTATGGAAATTATTGAAAGGGAAAGGCTTCTCGAACACGTTCGCAGGGTCGCTCTGATTTTTCAGGATCAACTACAGCAGCTTCGTCAGATTGACATCGTTGCCGATGTGCGCGGCATGGGGTTGATGGGATGCGTTCAATGCTCAGTCGATGGTGATCCCCAGAGCGATCTGGGGTGCGACTACGAAATTGGCGGCCAGATCGATATCGAATGCCAGAAACGTGGGCTATTGGTTCGACCTGTGATCAACATGTGTGTTCTTTCACCGCCCCTTATTATTAGCGAAAGTGAAATTGAGCAGATGTTTTCAGTCTTGCGCAAAGGGCTTGAAGCGACAAGTGCGTGGCTCGGCGGGATCAGAGGCCAATGAATTGCCTGCGCTCTTGTTGTGAATGTCCGGCGATCAGGGGACCACTGCAGCATTTGAGTTCAGTGCTCAATGTCATGTGTGGATGGCTCCTGCATTGCAAGCGCAATTTTGTGATTGCAATATTCTGTCAGTACAGTCGTGTGTCCGGCCTGTTTGCGTGGCAGTTGCCACTGGCCCTGATGAGTTCCGCAAGTAA
>NZ_JBXWOU010000005.1:0-246077 GCF_059611045.1 Ruegeria sp. CDSB113 | reverse complement strand
GCGTCCGGCTGTCTCTCCAACCCGTCCGGCCGTCTCTCCGACCCGTCAGCGCCGCCTCAGCAGCGCCGGTGAAGGGGGTTCTAAGGTTTACCCCGCAAAGCCGCAAGCAGAAAATGGCGTCCTGGGCGATTTTTTTCCATTTTTCTACTTAACCGTTATTTATCAATATCTTAAGTGACGCTACGCGCCCCCCTCGTACGGCGATCTCATCAGTTGAAATACAAGTCGGACCTACACCTACCCGCATCGCCAGTAAGCGTACCCCTATATATAGACAGGGCGCCCTATCACACCACAAGACTCAACCGAGTCGGAAGCGATTCAATGAGTCGGAATCGTCCCCAAAAACCACGCTGGCACTCAATTCAGGTATAGAATCCGCGCGTCTCTACCCTCGTCGGGCTTGCGCATTGGCCCGGGATGCTGTGTGGTCGCCTCTGTAAGATGCCCGGGTTAGCCGTGAAATGACCACCAATACAGCCGACATGTTTCCACGCATAAGTACCGTAGGCTATGACGGCCTTCTTGTTTCCTTTGCCGATGCCATGGCCGAACCATCAAACCGGGCGGCGCTGGCCTTTAGGGGCGCAATCGACGCGGCATCCTGGGACGGTGTTGTCGAAACCTCTGCATCCCTTGCATCGGCCTATCTGAGGTTCGATCCCGACAAACTGCCTCGCACTGAAATCCAGGATAAACTGCGACACCTACTTGCACAGCAAAATTGGTTTGAGGCACCAATGCCTGCCGGTCGCAGGTTGTGGCGGGTCCCGACAGTTTATGGGGGCGAGCTTGCTCCGCAACTGGACGAGGCAGCGGCGGCGGCGGGGTTGGATTCCATGGAAGCCGTTCGGCGGCTGAGCGACACAAAGGTACGCGTATTAACCATCGGCTTTGCACCAGGGCAGCCGTATCTTGGTCCGCTTGGTCCTGAGTTCAATATTCCACGTCTGAAGGAACTGACTCCTATGGTCCCAGAGGGGGCCTTGGTATTGGCAATTTCCCAATTCGTACTGTTCTCGGGCCCCACTCCGACCGGTTGGCGGCACGTGGGCCAAACCGCATTTCGTTGCTTTCGCCCTGACGCACCGCATAGCTTTGCGTTGAAGCCAGGGGATGAAATGCAGTTCCTGTCCGTTTCGCGCGACGAACTGGAAAGCATCCGTGCCAACAACTCGGACGGCTCAGGCGGGGCCACCTGCGAGGAGATCGCGGGATGAGTCTGATTGTTCATCGCGTTGGCCCGGCCTGCACAATACAAGACCAGGGCCGTGTCGGGTATCTGGATCAGGGGCTGTCCCGATCCGGCGCCGCCGATCAGCTGGCCCTGCACGAGGGCGCAGCGTTGCTGCGTCAAAGCCCGGAGCTTGCGGCCTTGGAAATGGCTGGAATGGGTGGCGAGTTCGAGGCAACGCAATCTCTCGGCATCGCTCTGACAGGTGCTCCGATGCAAGCCAGCATTGATGGCGCACCTGTGGTCTGGAATGCGTCGCACCAGATGGAAGCCGGGCAGCGGCTGGTAGTCGGCGCCGCGACGCGCGGGACCTATGGCTACCTGCATGTCAGCGGTGGGATCGCGTCCGAAGCCTTTCTGGGATCACGCTCAGCGCATTTGACCGCCAAGATCGGAAGCACCATTCAGACCGGAGATGCATTGCCAGTCGCGAGCGGATCAGTCGTGACGGGCATGAAACTTACCCCGGATGATCGCTTCACGGGTGGCGTTCTACGCGTGATCGCCAGCTTTCAAACCCCCCTGTTTGATAAGGAAACGCTGGACCGCTTTGTGCAAACCGAGTTTCGGCGTGGCAGTCGGGCCAACCGAATGGGGATGCAGTTGGATAGCGAGGGTGAAGGTTTCGCGGCCCACGGTCAGCTGAACATTCTGTCCGAGGTCATCACCCCCGGTGACATACAGATGACCGGAACAGGCAGCCCCTTTATCCTGTTGCCCGAATGTCAGACCACCGGAGGTTATCCCCGTATCGCGACGGTTCTGCCCTGTGACCTGCCGCGCGCGGCACAAACCCCGGCGGGCGGGCAGATCAAGTTCGAATTCGTGTCACTGGACGAGGCCACGTCCCTGCAAACCGCCCACAAAGCCGAACTTGCCCGCCTACCTGCGCAAGTCGAACCACTGGTCCGTGATCCGCATGACATCCCGGACCTCTTGTCCTACCAATTGATCGGCGGAATGATCTCTGCCACCGACTAGGGAGTACCACCTATGCCAAGCGTCGATCTGAATGCCGATATGGGCGAAAGCTTTGGCCCCTGGAATATGGGCGATGATGAAAGCCTTCTGAAAATCATCACATCCGCCAATATCGCCTGCGGCTTTCACGCCGGTGACCCGGATGTGATGGCCAAGACGATGACCTTGGCCGCCGAAAACGGCGTTGGGATCGGCGCGCATCCCGGCTTTCCCGACCTGCAAGGCTTTGGCCGTCGCAACATGAAAGTGCCCCATGCCAGCCTGCGCAATCTGGTTCGGTATCAACTGGGGGCTGCAATCGGAATGGCCAAGGCCGTTGGCACCGAAGTGCGACACCTGAAGCTGCACGGAGCGCTGGCCAACATGTGCTCGGTCGATATCGACATGGCGCGAGCCTGTTATCAGGGCTCGCTGGATGTCGATCCGGACATCATCATCATGGTTTTGGCCGTTACCAAACAAGAAGAAGCCGTGCGCGAACTGGGGTGCAAATGGGTCGGCGAGATCTTTGCGGACCGGGCCTATAACAACGACGGAACCCTTGTCGACCGCAGCCTGCCCGGCGCGGTTATTCATGACCCAGGAATTGCCGGACCGCGCATCCTGAACATGGTGCGCGAAGGTGCCATCATCACCGAAAGTGGCCAGCGGCTGGAGACATCCATCGACACGATCTGCCTGCATGGCGATGGCCCAACCGCGGTACAAATCGCCCGTTCGGTTCGCACATCCCTGATCGACGGCGGGGTCGATGTGACAAAATTCATGCGATAGAAAGAAGGGCGTAATCCTGACGATCTATCCTCTGACTGTTGCCTGTATGGAATACAGACCCTAGCATGCCTGACAAGTGCATGTTCTGAATACCACAATTCCAAGCAACGCCATGCCGAACCGGTATAGGCAAGGAGGTTGGCCAATGTCTTTCGATCTGATGAATTACGAACCGCGCGGCGACAAAAAGAACTCTGAGTTCTTTCACCAATATTTGCCGATGATCTACGAACGCCGCCAAAGCTCGGGCGTGGCGGAACAGGTCGGGGCGATGCAGGCGATCGTCATTCAGGTTGAACCGGACGCGATGTTCGACACGCTGATCGAGCTTTATGTCATGACACCCTACAGACATACGGCCAGCTATCTGGGTCAGACGCACAAATTTGCGGTGATGCACTCACACACCGATTATCCTGCGATAATCGTCATGGCGCCACTAAGCCCGACATTCGAAGACTTTATCCCGCGCATCAACCGTATGTACCCGCTGGCCCGCAACACCCCCCAGACCCGCTATGTCGGAGAGATTTATGGCGCCACGGACCTTAAGACCCTAACTAAAACGCTTGAAGATCAGAACATCAGGTTTGAGTACAAAGGCGACACCGAAAACCCGTTCTACACTTCGGACGGGTTCAGATTTACGTCTCCGTCCGATTTCACCTGTAACAGGGTTGGCTACTCATCCCTGGATTTCAACGACACCGACAGCCTTGGTTTGGGTGACCGGATACTGCTGAGCAGTGACGAACAGGCGCGGCTGGATCAGGCGGCGGCATTCGGGGCAGACAGCAAAATCGCGCCTTTGATGCTAGGGGTCGACCACCTTGCAACACGCATTCTGGCTGGTGAGCGTGAGGACGCGATCCTCGAGTTTCTGACCATGGTGCCCTATTACTTTTGGGGAGCGTACAACATTTTTGACATGAACTCGTCGACCAACGTGAACCGAAACGCGAATGTGGACGATGACAAGAAGTCCCCCGCCAAGGTCTTTACAGCGAACAACACGCCCTCCTTCGTCAATTCCTTTGAACAGCTGCCGATGCCGACCGAGGATTTCGTGCGGAACTTTGGCCGTCGCCTGCACCACATGGCGATCGAGATCCAGGACGGCGATCACGGCGCGGGTGAAAAGAACGTCGATTTTGTGGTCAACACACTCAAGGATGAAGGTGTACCGTTCCTTGCCCATGTGGTGGGCGAGTGTAAGGACGATCCAAACCTCAAGCAGATCTTCTCAAAGCACTCGAAGTATACACTGTTGATCACCGAGTATATCGAACGCTGCCACCACTATGACGGGTTCTTTACCAAGGATAACGTGGCCGCCCTGACCGCTGCGGCGGGTCAGGATGAACAATACGAACACGGCCACGTCTTCGACTGACAAAAAAAGGCTGCGAGTTTCCTCGCAGCCCAGATCCATTCAGGAGAGTATGTCGGGCCTTATGACGGCCCGATCATGAAACAAGTCACATTCCGGGCCTGCAACCGGCGGCAGGCCAGATCGGCCTGTTCGCGGGTCATGCCCTGGAATGTCGCGTCGAAGCCGCGCGAGCTTTGGTTCACCTTGCGCAGCGTGCCTTCCAGAGTGGTCATTTCCGACAGGGCCGTTTTCAGCAAAATCTTTTCCGCCTCATATCGGGTGGTATAACGGCCTACGTTCACGCCCCATAGTCGCCCGCCCGATGTGGACAGGCGCGTCACGATCTCTTGCTCGGGTTCGGGCTGCACTGCCGGATCGGTCGAGGCCAGTACCAGGTCAGCCGGGCGCGCAGCGGGACGGGGTGCGTCACCATCACCAGAGGGTTGGATGTCGGCAGCCGCAATTGCCGCGGCGATGCCATCCTTGATGCGCGTGCCGTTTTTTGCAGCCGTTTCAGCCACAGCACCGGCAACCTGAACTGCGGCACCCGGTCCGGGGCGCAGAACGGGGCGCAGACTGGATTTTGGCGCGATTGTCAGCGCCGCGACGGTCGCACCCAATCCTGCGTTTCCGGCATAGGTCGGGCGCGCCGGCTTGCGGATCGGGGCGCGCGAGGGGGCGCGGCGGAAGCCCATATCCAGCAATTCGGCCACTTTGGCGTTCCGCGATGCGCCGGATTTACCGCCAAAGACAGTTGCGATGATGCGTTCGTCCTTGCGTTTAGCCGATGCAACCAGGTTAAAGCCCGCAGCCCGCGTGTATCCGGTCTTGATACCGTCTGCACCTTTATAGGCCGCCAATAGGCGACGGTTCGTGTTTGGAACCGTCTTGATCCCCGCATGCGTGGATTGGCGCGAGAACAGATTGTAATACTGCGGATAATCATAAAGCAGATGGCGACCCAACGTGGTCATATCCCGCGCGGTCGACAAATGGCCCGATTCCGTCAAGCCGTGTGCGTTCTTGAAGGTCGTCCGGTTCATGCCCATGGCTTTGGCGGTACGGGTCATGCGGCGCGCGAATGCGGCCTCGGATCCACTGATCGCGATTCCAATTGCCGTGGCCGCATCATTGGCGGACTTCACGGCAGCCGCCCGGATCAAATACCGGAACGCAATGGTCTGCCCGGTGCGCAGGCCCAGCTTCGAGGGGGGTTCAGCCGTCGCCTTTTTTGTGATTCGAACGGGCGTGTCCAAAGTGATCTCACCATTCCGCACCGCCTCGAACGCAATGTAGAGTGTCATCATCTTGGTCAGAGAGGCCGGATGCAGTCGGGTGTCAGCATTGCGCGAATGCAGAACCTCGCCTGTCCGGGCGTCGATGACCATCGCCGCATATGGTGCCGCAAATCCCTGCAACGGCGCGAAGGAGAGCAGCCACAAGAATGCTATAAGAAATAAGCCCATCCGGGCCGGAACTGTCCGCCGAACCTGCACGATCTTTGCCTCTGTCTACCTCAGGCCGCCGGGTTTTCCCGGTCAGCGTTAATTATTTTTATTATCGATAAGGCTAACACAGAGACCCAATGAAATAAACCGAAAGCGTGCAAATTCGCTGTTTTGTTAAGGGTCCGAACCAGCACTACATGTAGACGCGCATAGCCCGCGACCTACCACAACTGCGCAAATTGAACCCCTGAATGTAAATCCCGCCCCGTTTTTTGAAAACTGAGACCAATTGGCAACATCAATTTAGGCGCTGAACAAGATCAGCAAGTTCGCCCAAATCCCGCAGTTCGCTATAGCGCGGATTGTCCGCAGGGGTTTCGGCCTTTTCGATCTCCCAAACCAACCCATGGGGCACATAGACGCCCCAACACCCGGCCTGGATTGGGGCGACGACATCGGACCGCATCGAATTGCCTACCATCATTGCAGATTCGGGCCCGTCACCATGCCGCGCAAATATCTCTCGGTAGGTTTGCGCTGATTTTTCGGACACGATTTCGACCTCGTCGAACAACTCTCCCAGACCGGATTGCGCCAGCTTTCTCTCTTGATCGATCAGGTCGCCCTTGGTGATCAGAATCACCCGATGCGTATCAGTCACCGCTTCGATGGCCTCTCGCGCGTGGGGCAAAAGCTCGATCGGGTGGGCCAGCATCTCCTGCCCCGCTTCGACCAACTGGCGGATAACCGAGGCTGGAACACGGTCGTCGGTCACCTCGATTGCGGTTTCGATCATCGACAGGGTGAAGCCTTTGATTCCGTAGCCGTAGTGCCGGATATTGCGTTTTTTCGCAGCAAGCAGCCGATCCAACAGGTGATCGCGATCAGCGTGATCGGCCAGCAATTCCGTGAAATGCGTCTGCGTCAGTTTAAAAAACCGCTCGTTGTGCCAAAGCGTGTCGTCGGCGTCGAACCCAATTGTGGTCAGCGCTTTTTCCATTTCGATTACGTCCTGCTGGCTCTTTTCTCTGGCCCCATGCACGTTATATAACCGATCAGACAAACCGAAGCCTGAATCGGACAAAGGCGCAATGACTGAACACAAATGGATGATGTCTGACCAACCGGACAACGACGATGATCCGTCGCTGTTGGTACAGACGCGCCCTAAAACCAAGCGCCCGCCGTTGTACAAAGTACTGCTTCTGAACGACGACTACACGCCGATGGAATTCGTGGTGCATGTGCTGGAGCGTTTCTTTGGCATGACCCATGCCGAGGCGTTCGAAATCATGTTAATCGTTCACAAGAAAGGCGTCGCCGTGGTTGGCGTGTTCAGCCATGAGATCGCCGAAACCAAAGTGGGCCAGGTCATGGACTTTGCCCGCAGGCACCAGCACCCCCTGCAATGCACAATGGAACGGGAAGAGTAAGGCCGCCTTAGCCTTCTCTCTCATATTTGCCGATGTCCCCACGTCTTTATCTTGCCCTGCAAAGCGGCCTTGAGCTGTCGCAACCACTCAGCGTGCTTGGGCCGACATCCGACAGCGATCTGTCGGCCCTGCCGCGTGAAACGCAGGTGGTGCAGCCATTCAAACCGTTTCACGATCACTTTGCCGGACAGGGCTTTGCCGCCGTGCCGGAAGCCCACGACCCTTGTCAGGATGCCATCGTGATACTGCCCCGTGCCAAGGCGCTGGCGCGCAGCATGGTGCATCAGGCCTGTCAGCGGGCCAACGGGCTGATTGTCATAGACGGCGCCAAAACCGACGGTGTCGACAGCCTGCTGAAAGACATCCGCAAACGCGTTGACGTCGAGGGGCCCATCGCCAAGGCACACGGCAAGATATTCTGGTTCCAATCCGCGTCCGAGGCTTTTGCCGACTGGGCCGCCCCGGACAATCAGACAGTTGATGGCTTTCAGACCGCGCCCGGTGTGTTCTCTGCTGATGGGATTGACCCTGCCTCGGCCCTGCTGCTGAGCGCATTGCCCGAAAAGCTGGGTGCAAGGGTCGCTGATTTGGGCGCTGGCTGGGGGTATCTCGCGGCGGGTGTGCTAAAGGCCGCCAATCCGCGCGCGTTACATCTGGTCGAGGCCGACCAGATTGCCCTTACCTGCGCACGCGTCAATTTGGCCGAGGCCTGCGCGCAGTTCCACTGGGCCGACGCCGTCACGTGGAACGCGCCGGAATCGTTGGACACGGTGATCATGAACCCTCCGTTCCACACATCCCGCGCCGCCGACCCTGAACTGGGTCAGGGCTTTATCAAATCCGCAGCTCGAAACCTGACCCGGAGCGGCAATCTGTGGATGGTCGCAAATCGCCACCTACCCTACGAGGTCACGCTGGCCGAGAATTTCGTGCAGGTTCACGAGGTGTCCGGCGACAATCGGTTCAAGGTGTTTCACGCCTCTCGCCCTCGACGGTGATCCCGGTTAACCTGCGCCGCAAATCAGGAGACAACGCATGTCCTTTTCCATAGCCGGCAAGACCGCCATTGTCACAGGCAGCGCCAATGGTGTCGGGCTGGCCATCGGACGCCACTTTGCGGATGCCGGGGCCAATGTCATGTTTGCCGACATGGACGAAAAACGGCTGTCCGACGAACTTGGCGAACAGGCCGATGACAGCAACATCCGGTTTTTCGCTGGCGACCTGCGGGAAAAGCTGACCATCGCGAACCTGTTGTCTGCCACGCTAGATGCCTTTGATCAGGTGGACATCCTGATCAATGGTGCGCGGCAGGTGATCCCGTCTGATCCGCTGGATGCGGACGACGATTCCGTGCGCATGCTGCTCAATCAGAACCTGATGCCCGCGCTGCGCCTAAGCCAGGCGGTCGCCAAGCGCATGATAAAACAAGCAGGCGACACTGACGAAGGCCCCGCCGGGTCGATCATCAACCTGTCTTCAATCGCCGCGCGGCGCACCCATCCCGATCTGATGGCCTATTCCGTATCCACCGCCGCGCTGGATCAGATGACACGTTCGCTGGCCGTTGCCCTTGCCCCGAAACGGATCCGCGTCAATTCCATCGCGCTGGGGTCGGTCATGAGCGCCTCGCTGCAATCCACGCTCAAGGAAAACCGGGACTTTCGAAACGATATCGAGAAACATACGCCACTGGCCCGGATCGCAGCCCCGAACGAACTGACCGAGACGGCACAGTTTCTGGCCTCGGACGCAGCCGGATTCATCACCGGACAAATTCTGACAATTGATGGCGGCCGCACCTTGCTGGACCCCGTCGCAGCCCCGGCTCATTAATCCCCATGTTCAATACCGAAAAATCAACCGCCGCCGCGTGGTTCCGCCAATTGCGCGATGACATCGTCGCCGCGTTTGAGGCACTTGAAGACACCCACAGCTCTGGCCCCTTTGCAGACTTTTCACCGGGTCGGTTTGAGGTCAAGGAAACCAAACGCCAATCCGAGGACGGCAGCGACGCGGGCGGCGGGTTGATGTCCGTGATGCGTGGCGGGCGGGTCTTCGAAAAGGTCGGCGTCAATGTCTCGACCGTATACGGCACTTTGGGTGCGCGGGCGCAACAGGCCATGGCGGCGCGCAAGGGGATTCCGGGGATGACCGAAGATCCGCGTTTCTGGGCGTCGGGCATCTCTCTGGTCGCGCATATGCAAAATCCTCATGTACCGGCCGTTCATATGAACACCCGCATGTTCTGGACCCCGCACGCATGGTGGTTCGGCGGCGGTTCGGACCTGAACCCCTGCATCGAGTATGATGAGGACACAGCGCATTTTCACGCCACCCAAAAGGCGCATCTGGATCCGCATGGTCCCGGCCACTACCCCCGCCTGAAAGACTGGGCTGATGAGTATTTCTATATCCCCCACCGCAAGCGCGCCCGAGGCGTGGGCGGGATATTCATGGATGACTATTGCACCGGAGACTGGGCTGCAGATTTTGCGTTGACCCAGGATATTGGTCGCGCGTTCCTGCCTGCCTTCCTGCCATTGGTGGAAAAGCGCCGTGTCCAGGATTTTGATGAGACGGCCAAAGACACGCAACTGGTGCATCGGGGCCTTTATGCCGAATACAACCTCGTCTACGACCGGGGCACAAAATTCGGGCTGGAAACCGGCCATGACCCGGATGCGGTGCTTATGAGCCTTCCGCCAATGGCAAAATGGGTCTGATAAATTAGCGGAACCCAAAATCCAGGAAGTTGTCAAAGCAATAACCCTGCGCGGAGCCCGCCGACATGTTCTCACCCACACGTTTTACGGTGATCGAATATCCCGGCGTGGTATCGACACCATCGGGTGGGGTAAGTGAAAACTGCACCGTGCGCACGCCCTTTTCGTAGGCGCGGACAATATAGATACGCTGAGTTGCCTTGGTTCTGAGTGTGCGAATAGCAAAGTCCCCTATCCCGCACCAATACGAGACCGGGGCCGAAGACCCGCTGACGGCGACCTCGTATACACCGTTGTTCATAGGGGTGACTGTGGTTTTAAAACCCGGGTAAGCGCCGATTCCGATCCCAATTCCCTGTGCAAATACAGGCGACACCGCAAATGCTGCCAGGGCCGCTATTTTCAAAACTCGCATAATGGCAATTCCTGTTTCGAAACACTTATTCAGGATCATACCGGACACGTGGTCCGAGTAAAGCGGCACCATTTTCAGGATTTTGGCCGACAGGACCTCGACACAGAACATACAGGCAAAACAGTATCATTTTGGGTCATAAGAAATTAGGATCAAGGCATATATTGGCTGGGGTTTGTTTTGAGCAAAGCGTTTCCAAATGATTGGTTTGATATCCCGTCCGAAAAATACGCGGATTTCGGCGCCATGTTCTATCTTGCATCGCTGACCAATACACACAGGCCGCGCACCCTTGGGCAGGTGCTGTATGCCTTTGAAACGCCTTTTCGGTTGAACCAGTACCACATTTTCCGACAGAACGGTTTCCCACGCGGGTTTGTGACCTTCGCGGGTCTCAGCCCCGAAGCCGAGCGTCGGTACGCCATTCAGGAAAAACCGCTGAAGGATACGGACTTTGCCAGCGGCACGTCCTTCTGGATCGTCGACCTTGTGGCCCCGTTTGGACAGACCAACCAGATCGTCGAAATACTGAAGAAGGAAATACCCCACCCACGGGTCCGAACCAATCGAATGGACAGCGATCTGACCCGAAATCGCATCGTGGAGTGGACCCGCGACGACGCTGGAGACGTTCATATGAAACTCTACCGCAAGAAAGAGTTCCGCGATCTCCTGTCTATGGGAGGGTCTTGAAATGGTATCGATCGTAGGGACAACAACTGGTTTTGTGACTGGAGACCCGCCCAATCAGGCCAGCGGTGATCTCGGCTTGACTGGCTTTCCCCGTACGCAATCCTGGTCGATCTCTGATCAGCCATCACTGGGCGTAGCCTCCATTAACCCAAATACCGGCGAATGGACCTACACGGTCAATCAAAGCGATTTTGACGATATCCCGTTCGGGACTACGGTCACTGATACCTTCACGGTACAAGTCACCGGATTGGACTTTTTCTTCCAACCATATGAACTGACCCAAGAGATCACCATCACCCTTGAAGGCGTGTGCTTTACTGCAGGCACCTTGATCTTGGCCGAAAAAGGCAATCAAAAGATAGAAACCCTGAACGTTGGCGACAAGGTG
Source organism: Ruegeria sp. CDSB113 (assembly GCF_059611045.1). Classification (NCBI taxonomy): domain Bacteria; kingdom Pseudomonadati; phylum Pseudomonadota; class Alphaproteobacteria; order Rhodobacterales; family Roseobacteraceae; genus Ruegeria; species Ruegeria sp. CDSB113. The sequence continues at coordinate 234,610 of NZ_JBXWOU010000005.1, read as the reverse complement.
ATGACCGTAGATCGCGGGCTGCAACCGATCCGGTGGGTGGAAAGCAGCGCCTTTTCGCCGGACCGATTGTGTGACAATCCGGCCATGCGCCCTGTTCGGATCAAAGCTGGCAGCCTTGGCGCAGGACAGCCCGAACGCGATCTGCTGGTATCACAGCAACACCGCATTCTGGTCAGCGGACCAAAGGTCGAGCTTTTGTTCGGCGCGCCCGACGCGCTGGTTGCGGCCAAGCATCTTTGTTCCTGGCCAGGTATCGAGATTGACACCTCGGATGACCCGGTCGAGTATTTTCACATCCTGCTGGATAACCACGAAATACTGACAGCCGAGGGCGCACTGGCTGAAAGCCTCTATCTGGGTGAGGAATCTCTTTACACACTGTCCTCGGACGCATTGCAGGAGCTCGCCGCCATTTTCCCCGACACATCCACGCCGAATGGGCTGGGATTCGGCCGGGCAGCCCGCCTGATCCTGCGAGAATTCGAAGCCCGCGCGCTGGCTTAGACCCCGCGCAGGTGCCCGCCCACGTCCTGCGGTGCCAGTGCGACCGTTTTGATGACTGCAAAACAGGGTTTGCCCGGTTCCAATCCCAACGCTTCAACTGAGCGGCGGGTGACGCGGGCCAATACAGAACCTGCCGGCGTTCTTACGGACACAATCGCCCCCGGCCCTTCGCCTGCGCGGATCGTGTCGACTGTTCCTTCCAGAACATTTAAGGCCGAAAGTCCTTCGGGCCGTTTGCTGGAAAGAATAACCTCTTGCGCGGGAATGCGGATTCGCAGTTCTTCTGCAATTTGCAGGGGTATCCGGGGCAGAAACAAAGACGACCCGCCTGCGTCCAACTCAGTCAGCCCGTCCGAATGATGTTTGACGACCCGAACCTGCAACACCGCACCGACAGCCCGCACACCCGCCGGTGCGACCGACGGATCGGCCAGTACATCGGAGGCCGGGCCATGCCGCAGGACCTTGCCCTCTTGCAACGCGACAACCGATGTCGCCAAGCGCGCAACTTCCGCAGCCGAGTGTGTGACGTACAAAATCGGCACCGAAACCTCGTCCCGCAGCCGTTCAAAATACGGCAATATCTCAGCCTTTCGCGCGTCGTCCAATGCGGCCAGAGGCTCATCCGCAAGGATCAACCGTGGACTGGCCAGAAGAGCGCGGCCAATGGCAACGCGCTGCTTTTCCCCGCCGGACAACCCTGAAGGCCGCCGGTTCAACAGGTGCCCGATCCCCAGCATTTCGATCACTTTGTCTGGGTCTTCGCGGCGGACGCCCTTGGGCGCGAACCATTTTCCGTAGAACAGGTTCTGGCGCACAGTGAGATGTGGGAAAAGACGGCCTTCCTGAAAGATGTAACCCAGCCGTCTTTTGTGCGGTGGCAACCAGAGGCCTTGCGCGGTGTCAAACAGCTCCCATCCGTCTACAGCAACCCGACCGGCCATGGGTTTCACCAAACCGGCAACAGCGTTGACAATGGTTGTCTTTCCAGACCCGGACCGCCCAAACAGAACCGTCACACCGGGGGGGGCATCAAAACTCAGATCCAGCTTGAGGTCGGGCAGATCGTGCTGCAGGCGGACGGACAGGCTCATGATCCGGCCACCCGCGCGGCAACGCGTCGCCCAATGAACTCGGACAACAGCAGCGCGCTCATGGCAACCACGATCGAGATGACCACTAAACGGGTGGCCGCGGCTTCGCCGCCCGGAACTTGCAGGAAGGCATAGACTGCTGACGGCAGGGTTTGCGTCTGACCCGGGATGTTCGACACAAAGGTAATCGTTGCCCCGAATTCTCCCATCGCTTTGGCAAAGGCCAGTATTGCCCCGGCGATGACGCCGGGCAGGATCATCGGAAGGGTCACCGTGGCAAACACAAATAGGCGTGATGCACCCAGTGTGGCCCCGGCCTGTTCCAGTTTGGGGTCCACAGCTTCGATCGACAGGCGTATGGCCCGCACCATCAGCGGAAATGCCATTATACCCGCGGCAAGGGCGGCGCCGGTCCAACGAAACGCCACGACAATTCCGATCTCTGCCAGCAACTTGCCGAGCGGCCCTTGAATTCCAAAAGTCAAAAGAAGCAGATAGCCGGTCACCACTGGCGGCAGGATCAAGGGCAGATGCACCAGCCCATTCAAGACCTGCCGACCCGGAAACCGCCAACGTGCCAGCGCGTAGGCAACGAATATGCCCAAAGGCAATGTCACCAGTGTTGCCCAAAACGACACACGCAGCGACAACTTCAGCGCCTCAAGCTCTGCAGGTCCCAACCACCCCATGCCGCTATCCGTTCGGCAGGGTGAAACCCTGCTTTTCAAACACAGCCCGCGCAGTCTGAGATTGCAGGTGCTTCAGAAACACCCGCGCGGATTCAGCACTGGCAGCCGTCACAGCCGCCGGGTAGATGATGGGCGGATGCAGGTCAGGCGAAAACTCGGCGATGACACGAACCCGTCCCTCGACCTGCGCATCGGATCGGTAGACGATCCCCATCGGGGCCGCACCTGTGGCAACAAGTGCAAGGGCTGCACGCACGTTATCCGTTTGTGCGATCTGGCCCTGAATGCCCTGCCACAACCCCAAGCTTTCCAACGCCGCCTTTCCGTAGATCCCTGCCGGCACGGCATCAACCAGCGCCATGGCCAGATATCCACCATCCAGTGCGGAGGCCAAAGCGACTCCGGGCCGCATTTCGCCAATGTCAGTCCCTTCGCCCCCAGCGACCAGAACCAGGCCATTGCCCAGCAAATCTACACGCGTAGTGGGGTCAATCAGGCCCTGATCTTGCAGCACATTCATCCAATCCACGTTGGCGGAAATGAACAGATCTGCCGGGGCACCCAACTGAATCTGGCGCGCAAGAACGGACGAGGCCGCGTAGGATACAGTTATGGCCTGCCCAGTTTCCTGCTCAAATTCAGATGCCACCTCATCAAGCGCGGTTTTGAGGCTAGCCGCAGCAAAAACCAAAATCCCCTCGGCCCCCGCGCGAAGCGGGGCCAGCGTCAAAGCGCCCAGAACCAGGGCCGCAATCAGAACTCGGCGCGCGTGGGACAGGATCGGTTTTCTCCCGCCTGGAAAGTTGCAGTTCCTTTGGGGATATCTGAGGCGGCAGGTAACACGCAAGCGCCTTTGCAATCACCCTCGAGGTAGAACGCAAAACGACAGGCCCCTCACAATCGAAACAACCCCACTACTCACGGCACGGCGAATTTCCCGCCGGATTGAATTACCAGTGGCGAACAAATCAGATTCTGGGAAAGAAATTCTGCCGGACCCTCTTGCACCCGGGCGCAGGCTTGGCTAAATGCACCGTCACGGGTGATTAGCTCAGTTGGTAGAGCGCTTCGTTTACACCGAAGATGTCGGGAGTTCGAGTCTCTCATCACCCACCATCCACTTCACTGAATTGGCAGTTGAACTTACCAACAACGATATTGTTTGGTTTGCGGGTTAGACCAGTCGACTACATTGTTGGGCCGTGCAGATTACTTCGAACAGCCTACGGTGACTTTCAATACGAATATCAGCATGCAATCGACAAATTGACCTAAACCATCAAAAACGCGTCATCCTCAAGCCTGGTTACGTTGAACACGACATCTTCGAAATCGGAGTCACCTCCACCGGTCAAGTCCTCGAAACCGATGGCCATTGACTCGCCTCCCGAAACAACGCCGGAAAGCGCGTGTTGTTGATCGTCACTATTCAAAGCCGCCTTTTCGGCGTGAAACGTGGTGACGCCAGCAGAGCTCCCATTCACCGTCAAAACGAAATCAAATTCGTCGTCCACGTCTGCCATGCCACCATTGCTGGCAACAAAATCCAAATCGTCGCTGTCTGAAAGGGTCTGGGCCCAATCAGCACCATCCTGAACAATAAAGAACCCAAGGCGGCTTCCGTCGGTCACGTTATTTAAGTCTACAGTGCCATTTGCAGCATTGGTGTTTCCAAACACCAGGCGCACATTCGCGATTTCGCCATTGCTCAGAATGTCGTAGACGCCGAGAACATTGTTAAATTCTGCGGTCCCAAGGTCGACCATTTGTATCCGAAAATCCGTGGTGCCGTCGCCTTCGAGAAAGGACTTGTTTACGATGCCGTTGACGATGCTGGCGTCAACTCTGACTCCGGGCGCAAGGCCAGGTAGAAAATTTGCATAGCTGACGACAGTGTTTCCATCCTTGGCGATGGCAAAAAAGTCACCGCCTGTCTGCCCACCGTCCAGAGAAATAGTCAGGTCAGTCGTGCCGTCACCATCAAGATCGAATCCAACGTTCGAACCATCGGTGAAGCGGACGTTGGACCGATTTAGCTCAACCCCTTCAATGATCAGGGATTTTCCCACGCCAAACCCGCTGACAATACTTTGGTCCAGTTCTTCCGGTGTCCCTCTGAGCGTGTCCGCGTCCCCGAACGACAGGTTCTCTTGCGAGGATGTCGAAACCGGATCTGCCGGCTCGCCCGGATCGGGAACGACCGTTACCGGATCTGCTGGCGTAACGGGGCCTCCAGCATCCGAGCCGACTCCAGTGTCCAACTGGACACTCGCGGAAGTACGGGCAAAATTCTGGGTCACAATGACGGCGGGAATACCACCGAATGATCCAATTTCAATTCCGATGCCGATGTACGCCAAGTTCGGATTTAGGATGTTGGCGCGGTGATCGGGGCTGTTCATAAGTGCATTGTGCAGATCGACGACATCGTCCGAAAATCCCGGCTCTCCGCCTTGGCTTTGCCAGGCAATGTTCTCGGCTGTGGACCAGGACCCGGACAACACAAAACCCGCGTCGCGCATACGCTGGGTGGCCGAGCTGCCGCCCTCACCCGTATGCGAGAAGTTACCGGATTCCAGCATCCACTGGCTGTGCTCTTCGGCCGAAGCGTTTAAGCGGAGTTCCAGCTGCACAGGATCAAGGCCGCGTGATGCACGTTCTGCATTGATCAAATTTAGCATTTCACGCTCAAGCGTGCTGGCCTGCGACATCGTCCATCCTCCGATTTTTCGCAATCGTCGCAGTCAAACTTGATCAGATTTGTGCAAACCGCAGTCCAAAAACGCGCGCATGCTTTAAACGGCAGAGTTTCGCTCGATAGGGTAGTGGGAACGGCAATATTTTGCGTACGTTGCCCCCTGCAGAAGCAATATGTTCCCACGCCTGCATTGAAAAAATCCACCAAAGGCGGCTTGGATCAGGTGATCCAGGCGGCGATTACGCCGGTATTGGGGATAATGGTTGGCGATCCCGGAAGGACTCGAACCCTCAACCTGCTGATTAGAAGTCAGCTGCTCTATCCAGTTGAGCTACGGGACCGCTGGGCCCTTCTTGCTGTTTTTACTTCCGGGGTTCAAGAGCCAAGCGCATAAAGGCGCTGTTCGGGTCGTCTTCATATCCAAAAATCGGACCGCAATAGGAATACCCAAGCCGTTCATATAGCTTACGGGCGGCCGCATATTCCGGCAGATGTTCCGCACCTGTTTCCAGAACCAAAGCCGCCACCCCTTGGAAGCCGGCCTCATCTGTCAGGTGGTTCATCATCTGACGCGCCAGACCGCGTCCACGCACCTTCGAGATGATGTGAACGGACTTCACCTCGGCCGTTCCGTCCGGCAACGCCTTTAACGCTCCGCAGCCGACGGGTTGTCCGTCCTCAAACATGGCCCAGAACCTGATGCCCTCGGCAGCCAGAGCCTGGGCATCCATGGTATGGTTGCTTTCCGCAGGTCCGGCAGTTTCGCCATGTGCAAAATGCGCCTCAATCAATGGGCGCAGTGCGTCCGAGGTCGGGTCGGCCTCATGGATTTCGATCATTCAGTGGGTCCAGGGCGCGCGCCGATCGGTGGCGAAATTCTCACCATAGCCGCGCGAACGCAGGTTGGGTTTGCGCTTGTGCGGTTCGCTGACCTGGACTTCGATGCCATTGTCGTTGGCGTAATCCAGTGCCTCTTCCTTGGTGTCGAACTTCAGGCGCACTTGAGTTTGCGTGTCGTCGGAAGACGTCCAGCCCATCAGCGGATCAACCTCACGCGACGACGCGGGCGCGTATTCCAGAACCCACTTGCGGGTCTTGGCCATCCCCGAAGTCATTGCGTTCCTGGCAGGCTTGTAAATCCGTGCGCGCATGTCGCCTCTCCGTCCTCACTTGGCTGAGATTGTTTATGCGTCAGAGTACAGGCTGGGACAAGATAGGAATTGTCACAGCTGATCACGTCCTGATGTCAGAAACTGGCATCAGGGCCTTATATACATCGTGCAACGCCATCAAGAGGACACCAACATGATCCACCACAAAAAAAGCCTGGAAATCGACGCATCGCCCGAATCTCTTTGGGCCATTCTAAGCCGGTTCATGCAAATCGACGAATTCGCACCACAAGTCGCCTCGGTGGACGCGCTGACGACTGGGCAAGACGGCGTCGGGTCGAAACGGCGTTGCCACTTTGAAAACGGCACTTCGCTGGTCGAGGAAGTGACGGATTGGCAAGTCAACAAAGGCTATCGCGTTCGCTTGTCCGAGATGCCGGCGATGCCTTTGACCCAAGCACATGCAGCCATCACCATCGAACCCCTTGCGAATGGCCATTCACGGGTCGTCTGGAGCATGGATTACCAGATGAAATATGGCCCGCTGGGCTGGCTGATGGGTCAAACACTGATGAAGGCGATGATGGGCCGGGTTCTGGATGGCAATCTGAAAGCTCTGGCCGACAAGGTGCAATCGGATCAAATCCCCGATGCACAGTATGCCTATTACTGAAACTGAGTTTCTGAACCGGATCAGGCCTTGCAGTTGGACAAAATAAGAACAAATGTAAGGGCCTGATCCGGAGCCTGCCTATGCCCTATGCCCATTCCGACAAGACACAGCTGACCGCTGATGACGTTCGCGCGCGCCTGAAACTCGAGGGCGGCAAGCAGTTCGTCATGCATACCGAATTCGCGCCTGCTGGTGATCAACCAACTGCGATCAAGGAATTGACCAACGGTATCTTTGACGGCGAAAGAGAACAGGTTCTGCTGGGCGCGACGGGAACCGGTAAGACGTTCACTATGGCCAAAGTGATCGAAGAAACCCAACGCCCTGCAATCATCCTTGCGCCCAACAAGACGCTGGCGGCCCAGCTTTATGGCGAATTCAAAGGCTTCTTCCCCGAAAACTCGGTCGAATACTTCGTCTCCTACTACGACTATTACCAGCCCGAGGCCTATGTCGCGCGGTCGGACACCTATATCGAGAAAGAATCCCAGATCAACGAACAGATCGACCGGATGCGCCACTCGGCCACCCGGGCGCTTTTGGAGCGTGATGACGTGATCATCGTGGCCTCGGTCTCGTGTATCTACGGTATCGGCTCGGTCGAAACTTACGGAGCGATGACGCAGGATCTGAAGGTCGGCAACGAATACGACCAGCGTCAGATCATGGCCGATCTGGTCGCCCAGCAATACCGCCGCAATGATCAGGCGTTTCAGCGCGGTTCGTTCCGGGTTCGGGGCGATTCACTGGAAATCTGGCCTGCCCACCTTGAGGATCGCGCCTGGAAGTTCTCGTTCTTCGGTGAAGAACTGGAAACCATTACGGAATTCGATCCGCTGACCGGCGAACGCGCCGCGTCGATGGAGCAGGTGCGCGTTTACGCGAACTCGCACTACGTGACGCCGAAACCGACGATGAACCAAGCGATTATCGGCATCAAAAAGGAACTGCGCATCCGGCTGGACCAACTGGTCGGCGAGGGCAAGCTGCTGGAAGCCCAACGGCTGGAACAGCGCACCAACTTTGATCTGGAAATGCTCGAGGCCACCGGCGTCTGCAACGGGATCGAAAACTACTCGCGCTATCTGACGGGCCGCGCGCCGGGTGAACCGCCCCCCACCCTGTTCGAATTTATCCCCGACAACGCCATTGTCTTCGCCGATGAATCCCACGTCAGCGTGCCGCAGATCGGCGGCATGTACCGGGGCGACTATCGGCGTAAATTCACGCTGGCCGAACACGGGTTCCGCCTACCGTCCTGCATGGACAACCGCCCCCTCAAGTTCGAGGAATGGGACGCCATGCGCCCGCAATCCGTCTTCGTCTCGGCCACCCCGGCGAAATGGGAGATCGAACAGACCGGTGGCGTCTTCACCGAACAGGTGATCCGCCCCACAGGCCTGCTGGACCCCGAGGTCGAAATCCGCCCTGTCGGCATGCAGGTCGACGATCTGCTGGACGAGGTGCGCAAGGTCGCCGCCGATGGCTATCGCACGCTGGTCACCACCCTGACCAAACGCATGGCCGAGGATCTGACCGAATACATGCACGAACAGGGCATCAGGGTTCGCTACATGCACTCGGATATCGACACGCTGGAACGCATCGAAATCCTGCGCGACCTGCGTCTGGGGGCGTTCGACGTGCTGATCGGCATCAACCTGCTGCGCGAGGGGCTCGATATCCCCGAATGCGGGCTGGTCGCTATTCTGGACGCCGATAAGGAAGGCTTCCTGCGATCCGAGACCTCACTGGTTCAGACCATCGGTCGCGCCGCGCGGAACGCCGATGGCCGGGTAATCATGTATGCCGACAAAATCACCGGCAGCATGGAACGCGCGCTGGATGAAACCAACCGCCGCCGCGCCAAACAGATCGCCTATAACGACGAACACGGCATCACCCCCGAAACGGTGAAGAAGAATGTCGAGGACGTTCTGGCCGGTCTCTATCAGGGCGACGTCGATATGAACCGCGTCACCGCCACCATCGACAAACCGATGCACGGCGCCAACCTCGAGGCGCATCTGGACGGTCTGCGCGACAAGATGCGCAAAGCCGCCGAGAACCTGGAATTCGAAGAGGCCGCCAACATCCGGGATGAGATCAAGCGCCTGGAAGCGGTCGATCTGGCCATCGCCGACGACCCAATGGCGCGCCAATGGGCGGTCGAGAAAGCCTCGGAGGACGCGGTGAAATCGCGCGGACGGTCGACGGCTGGCCGGCCGGGGCAGCGGGGTGGGAATGTGAAGCGCCGAAAGAGGTGAATAACTGCCGCCATGTTCTTGCCTAAGGTGCATGCTGGAGTATAACGCTCACAGCTATTGCAACCATAGGCATTGAAATGAACTGGTCTCTTTTGTTGAGTGATTTGGCTGGTCGAGTGTTCGGCCTAATTGGTCTCGTTGCTACCGCTGTCACCGTCAATGCCTCGTCGATACATTGGCAGATCGGCAGCGCGAACTTTGTTCTCGTGGCAGCTATCAGCTTGTTTATGTTTGCTATTACAGCAGTTTTTCTCCTCCCCTCGCTTTATGACCAGATGTTGAGGAGATGCATGTCGGTCGGCCCGAAAGTGTTTTTTGTTGTCGTCACTGGAATATGGTTTGTCTTGGTGCTTGTCGCTTTAAGCCAAGGCTTCAAACCACCACGTGGCCTTTACTCGCTGTATCTCCCACAGTCGATTGCCCTTTATTTAATGGCGTCGTTGTGCTTGCTGTTTGTCGTTTTCATATGTCCTTTTGGCCTGGCATTTCGCTCATCTCGTAGATTTTTTATTGATTCCGGCGACTTCATTGAGTCCGAAAGATCGGCGGAAATATCCATGGAAAATCTTCGGAAACGGGATATCTGGGATCACTTAGTCGAACTCCCTTTATGGCTTGTTCTCGTTTTCCCTAGCCTAGTATTTTTATTTGGGAACACCGTTCCCGCGACAGGTTGGAATGAGTGGGTCTCAAGGAATTTTTGGATTGCCCTTGTGACCGTTGGGGCATTTGCCATTCTTCCTGCTTTTCTACGTACTCTGATCAGGCCTCCGCACAATAAACAGAATCAAATGAGCACAACCTCAAGGGTGCTGACTTTGTTGGTAGCAACCCCATTGCTTGGCCTTTTCGGCCTATGGACGATCAGAAACAGTGGAGCCCCGATCACATGGAACTATTTGACCGAAAACCCTGTGGGAACGATCGACTACAATGTCGTACACACTTCAGAAAACCGTCGGACGCGTGGTTGCATTGTCTTTTCGCCCCTTCACGCCCCCGACCTTATAGTATTGAACTGTGGTCTGGACAGCTATTCGGCTTCGCGCCTTAAACCGGGTGACACTGTGCGTGTTACCGGTGAACTCAGTTGGTTTGGGCACAGCTTTGATCACATTGAATTGGAAAGCAAACAGTTGGATTGATGTCGCTTCATGCCCACCGCACTTCAAACTTGCAGCCCAGCGCGCACTCCTCCACGTTTGAAATCACAAATTGTGATTCCAATCGGTTGCCATGACGAACGCCCTACCCAGCACGCATGAGGTCCAAAACGCCATTCACCGAGTGCGCGGCACTCGCGTGGTGCTGGCCGAGGATCTGGCGCAGTTCTACGGAAAATCCGTCAGCGCCTTCAATCAGGCCGTCTCGCGCAACAAGGATCTGTTCGAGGGCTACCGCTTTCAGCTGACCGATGCCGAGGTCGCCGATTTGCAGTCACAGAATGTGATCTCAAAACCCAAGGGCCGCGGTGGGCGGCGGGTCAATCCGTGGGTCTATACGGATTACGGCGTGGCCATCGCTTCGGCCCTGTTCAAGGACCCGCGCGCCATCAAGATCACGCGAATGATCACCGAGGCCTTTGTAGACGGCGCAAATGCGCTGGCCGAGACCCCGCGCAGCGTACCGGAAATCCTGCCCCCCGAGGACGCCCCAGCCCCGCTGCTGCCCAACGGCGATCAACTGCGTGATCTGGCCGAAAACATCCTCGATTCCGGGCAACAGAGCCTCGTCGACTATGTCGCCAACCCCACCACGAAGCGGCAACAGGCGGTGGCGATGATCATGAAAACTCTGGCTGAGACCGCCGGCGAAGAGGTGCGCACCCAGCAGGAACGCCTGCGCCTGCGCATTGCCGAGCGCCTGGCCACCGGTGACTACACGGATGACGGCGACCGAAAACAACTGCTGGAATTGCTGCAGGCGATGAAGGGCTAAACACCCAATTCCGCCCGCAATTTCTTGGTCAGCTTGGCCACGACCAACTCGTAGGACGTCACGATATGCTCGCGCAGCGACGCATCGCTCATCCCGCGTTCGTCATAGACCTGCAGCCATTTCATGCCCCGTGACGCCAGATAAGGCGCTGGGCGGATGCCGGGTTCGCTGCCCAGCACCTCAAAAGCCAGATCAGTCGCTTTGAAAGTGAAAGCATCCTTGCCGTCGTTCCAGCCACAGAGCGCAAAAACCTTGCCGCCCACTTTCCACACATCCGCATTGCCCCATTGCACCACATGGCTGGTGGCTTTGAGGTTGGCACAAAAGCTGTTGAATTCATCGCGGGTCATCAGCCCAATTTTGGCGATTGGGTGTGGTTTGGCAAGCGCTGGGCGAGGTTTTATCCCTTGTCCCAGTGAACCACCACATCAAACCCTGCAGGCGATGGCGGACCTTCGAGAAACTCGGCAAAATGTCCCCAAAGCTTAGCCACTTTGGACGCGTTCGCGTTTGATGTTTCCTCGCTTTGGACAACTGCGACGACAAATCCGGTGCCGTCTTCATTCATGACATTGGTAAAGCTGTGCATGCCTTCCATGCCCATAATCTGGTCTTTCAATTCATTCATCTTGGCCTCGGCAGCATCCCGCATGCCAGGCTTCATTTTGAACTGCGTAATACGTGCAAACATGACTTTTCTCCCTTTCAGGGCGAAATCCCCCACTGACGGCCGAAGCGGCGCGTCACGTGCACTATAGCATAGATTTGAATGTTCAGGTCGAGGTGATCAGGGCCGGACGAACTTGGCCGTACCCACCTGCCGTTGCGGCGCCGTAGCAGACGGTTGAGGGTCCGCAGCCGGTTGGGGGGTTGCGAACTGGAGAACAGCCGCACCACAGGCCACACCATCCCCATTCGTATCGTTACGCGCGTGATATCCCGGCTCACCATCCCGGTACGGCCCCGGCACCAAGGCTTCGGCGGCTTGACAGCCCGCCAACGCCACCAGGTGCAAAAGGGCATCCTGATGTTCGAATTCGGATGTTCGCAGAAAGACGCCGACTGCAATCGCCGCAGTGGTGGCGGGCAACATGAGGATCATGAAAATGATGCGTACAGGCGACAACGCCCGTCTGCGCAGCGCATCCGCGCGCCGATGCCGCGCCGCGGCTCTTTGGTTTTTCTTATTCGAGCCCTGCTCGGAATCATTGAGAACCATATCGGAGACTTAAACCGGCTTTGCGGCAAAAACGAGACCTGTACGACCCCTCGCGCACTGGTCGCAATGCGGATAATGTTGCACCCGAATGAACCCCCAAGGCTGAGACACCAATGACCAACACCGATCCGTACCGCCCGGTTGATGACACAGCCTGCCAAATGGCCCGCAATCTGATCGAAAACGCGACGTTTGGCGCGCTGGCCGTGCTGCGCCCCGATAGTGCGTTGCCTTCTGTGTCGCGCGTGGCACTAGCAACGGATGGTCAGGGGCATCCGGTCACGTTGATCTCAACCCTGGCCGACCACACCCAAGCACTGACCACCAATCCGGCCTGCGCCCTGTTGATTGGTGAACCCGGTGATAAAGGCGATCCGTTGACGCACCCAAGGTTGACGCTACACGCCATCGCGCAGTTTGTCGTCAGAGAGACAGAGAAACACACCGCGCTGCGCACGCGTTATCTGAGCCTTCGCCCCAAGGCCAAGCTCTATGCGGACTTCACCGATTTCGGGTTCGTCACGTTCACCATTTCCGATGCAGTTTTGAACGGCGGCTTTGGCAAGGCATGGCGCCTTGCCCCAACCGACATCTGGCCTGATCAGCGCACCACATGAACGGCGCAGGCCGCATGGCGCACGACGTGGTTAGTCGTAGAACCCAGCAACAGATCCTGCATCCCCGGACGGTGAGATGCCATGATGATCAGGTCAGGCTTATGTTCGACTGCCCAGTCAAGAATTGTCCGCCCCGAATGACCCTCGACCAGAACACCTTCAGCGTTGGGCAGTTTTTCCGCAAGCGCGTCCAGTTCCATCTGCAGCGCCTTGCGAGCTTCGGCCAGATACTCGGGTGGCATGTAGGAAATGGCGTAGCTCGGAATATGCTCGACCACGTGCAGCAACGTGACCTGCGCATCCGATGTCGCCAGTATTTCGGCCAGCTTCAACGGTCCAGAGATATCCCTTTCGGCATCAAAGGAAATGGGGACAAGAATATTGTGATACATGACGCGCACCTCCGTTTTCACGCCTGAACCCTGCACCATCTCAGGCTGTTAGGCATTGATTCAGATCAGGCTCCACCAAAGGTCCCGGCCACCTCATACATCACCGGCTCAAAACTTTTGCACAGCTCGTTAATCTGCCGATTGCGGTTGCGCATTTCCGTGGTGCGCAGCATGGCCAGAAAGTCCTCGCGGCGTTCCCATTGCGAATAGTTGGCGATCCGCGTCTGCGCGTCATTCACGTGAAGTCCCGCGGCGACAAATCCGGGCTGTTTCGAGATGAATTCCGCATAAGCATCCGTCAGAGCTTCCAGCAGGTCCTGGCAGGTGCCGGGCGTCATTTCAAAGGTCGTGATAACTGTCTGGACGCTGGTGTCTTTGGCAATCTTCGGCATCTGGATTCTCCTCTATCTGTTTCAAACCTAACATAGGTTTTGAAAAGGTCTTGCGTTTCCTTTGCCATTCAGCGGCATAGAATTCCTGCAGATTTGGGCGAAATCCTAACGATCCGTTAACCATGCTGACAGATGCTGCGCGCATGCGCCGGGTTTCGATCCTTTTGATTTTGCTCTTGGCAGCCTCGCCAGCCTGGTCTGGTGCATGGTTGCGGGATAAGGGCGCAGCTTTTGTATCGACTGCCGTAACGGCGTTTAAGGAACCGGATTACGGATACGACTACAAGGGGTCATTTTATGCCGAGTACGGGTTGCGAGAGAAGCTAACCCTTGGCCTGGACGTTGAAGAGCACCGCGACATTTATGGGCATGCTCTGGTGTTTGCCCGCTTGCCTGTCGCCGAATTCGAAAAGGCAGGGCGCTTTGCTGCCGAGATTGCAATCGGAGCCCATCATCGCCAGATGCGAGCTTGGGCCTTGTACAAAGCCACGCTTTCGTACGGCAAGGGGTTTCAGACCGGCTGGGGCGATGGTTGGATCGCCATTGACGCTGCGCTGGAATTTCGAACGCATGATGCGGTATATCGGAAGTTGGACCTTACTGCAGGCCTGTCATCCCCGCGCCTTATTAACCCCCTGCTGCAGATCGAAACCGCGTACCAAAGCGACCAACCCCTGCACTGGAGGATCAAGCCCTCGATCATGATCCGCACCAAGGACAGCCCCACCACATGGGTTTTAGGCCTGGAGCGCAATGATGCCCGCAAGAATACGGGCATCAGGCTGGCAATCTGGAATACGTTCTAGAAAGCCTGTGGCACGCGCCGCTTAGTATTCCATACGCATGATGGCCGACACCGATCCACTGACGGGCAAAGGCCAGCGCATTTGGATGGTGTCTTGATTTGCGCCCTGCTCTAGCTCGACATAGGGCGTGGCGTGAACGATCTGCCCGCCCGCATTTCTGAGCGGCCCCAACACCGTAACCGCATCGCACCCGCGTGCCTTGCCGCCAAAGGGCAACCGGCCGTCAGAAGGAATGGTCCAAACCGAGGATGCCGATTGTTGCGAGCGTCGGATCCGCAACGGGTTTTCCACCTTTGCGTTGATGCCATTGAACGTGTTGTCTTCGAAAACCACGTTCAGATGCGCCGAGTGGTTCAGATCGGCAAAACTGGTATCAACGCGGTCGGCCCGGTCGATGCGACCGCTGCTTGAACGGAATTTATTACCGGTCACGACCACCCCGTTCAGATAGTGCCCGGCCCCATGAGGGCGAATGACGATCTGACTGAACCACGGCGCGACTTCGCTGGCATAAAAGATGTTGTCCGAAATGGTCATCGAACTGAAGGAGTATCCGCTCGTGTAGACCGGGTTTGCATCCCGCTCGTTAGTCCATTCGACAAAGCAATTATCGACATAATTCTCGGAAATAGTCGAGCTGTTATAGGTCCCGGTCATGATCAACCCGGCACTGCGGATACCCTGCGGAATGCTGTCACCCTGGAAAAAGTGGTTGCCTAAGATCAGGTTGTTGGATCCGGCCAGCACAGCAAAATGCAGGAACCGCACGGCGCGATTGTGCCGTAGTTTGATATCGTTTGCGTTGGCGTTCAATGCGATGGATTTGCGGTCGGAAACGTTGAAGGATTCTTCGGTCGACAGGAACTGGCAATTGTCGATCAGCATCCCCTGACATCCTGTCCCGTGCGAGGTGATGCCCCGATCCTTGGGCCGGCTGATAAAGCAATTCGTCACCGCGAAGGTACTGCCAGACGGCGCAAGTCGGATCGCACTGCTGCGACCGTTGCACTGAAATTCGATCTCTTCCATGCCAAATTTGCGCAACGTACTGAAGCCGCTGAAATCCAACAGGTATTTGAACGACTGGAACGTGAAGGTTTGCGTCCCCGCCGCATCATAGAGCGGGTCATTCAACCTGATTTCTCCGGCACCGACATCTTTGGAGCGCACATAGATTTCACGCCCAACACCATTGCCCTGCACCAGCGCGCCAACTGGAATGTTGGCGATGTTTTCCACATTGGTCAGCTTGGTCGAATCCGCCGGGTTGTAGGTTGCGACCGAGGTGAAGGTCTCGGTATCCCAGGCCGCGCTGCTTTTGACATCGAACTGTCCGTTACGGACGATTCGCCGGGTCGAAAAACCGCCCTGCCGGTTCGGAACGGCAGCGGCCATGTCAATTGGCGCTGTGACCGAGATTTTGCGCCCGCCCATGTCGAGTGATTCATGATCCGAATTGTTCAACAATGCCTGGAACGCTTTTTTGAACGCGAGTTCTTCGTCCCCAAATGCCGCAATATATGCCGGAAGGTCGAAATTCTTGGTCAGCAGCAACATCTTGTCGTCGGGCATGATGATAGTGCCCTCGAAATCCATCTCGGACGACATCGACGTGTTCTGCGCCAGCAGATAGGTGCCTTTCGGGACATAAATCCTGCGACCGCCAGCTGCCTGATCCGCTGCTTCGAACGCTACGGAATCGTCGACGACGCCATCGCCGATTGCACCATAGTCACGCACGTCGACAGTGCTGATCATTTCGCGCAAGAAGATGCTGGTGACATCGGAGATCTCGATATCATCGACCCGAACGAGCGACCCATTGGCACCGTCGATGTTCAGACCGAAATGCCCATAAAGCGCTGCAACGCCCCAGGGCATATCGACGCCCGAGCGTTGACCATTGCCTACGATCGCTGTGATTTCGTGGACGGTGCCATAACCCGATAGCTGCGTGACCGGTCCCTGATCGACAACTCCAACCACTTGCTGGTCGCCGGCCCCGCCAGCCCAGGCCGCAATACGAACCTGGGGCAAGGGGCCGCTGATAGCTTTGACTCGCGCCTTGATCTGCAGATAGCACCCTGGGAACAGGGGCGTCTGCCCCATATATCGCAGCTGTTGGGTTGCCTGCACCTTCAGGATTTCAAGACAACCGCCAAAATCCGGATCCGCCGGAACAAATGCCCCGTTCGGTGCCCCGTTATAGGTTGGCGAACCTGGTGTCCCGTCGCCTCTGGACCAGACGCTCAGACCATTGGCAAAAGCAGGTGGCATGAAGACGATACCGTCGGTGATTGCCTTGTTCATAGAAATCCCTTTCCCAATCGCGCGCAGCAGGTCACCACGCGCACAAACCCAGTGTCCGGGGCTGCCCGAACGCAAAAGCCTGAGTACCGAATAGGGATTAACCGCCGCTCATATCACCGTGACGGTGGTGTTGCATCATGCAGCCGGATCTGAATTTCCCAAAAGCTGCACACCATTGATCTTCCAGCCGTTTTCTTGCTGGACCATCTGATAGTCCAGAACGTGCACCTGCCCGTTGCCATCCGTGATCATGACCTTCTGCCACAATGCACCAGCAACCTCTCGCAGTTCCAGAAAGCGAACATCGGCAGGCCTCCAGACCATGGGATAGCCATTGCGAACCATCGTTCCGAAGTTCTCAGGCGTTCCGAAAAAGTTCTGGATGTTGGGGCTTGCGAAGGTAAAGGCAGTGGCAAAATCATCTGCCTTGAATGCCTGTATCTGCGCCGCAATATTTGCCTCGATCTCGGCACTTTGGGCGAACGCGCCCGTGGCCAGTCCGGCACTGAGTGATACAGCAAGTAGTAAACGACGCATGGGGCCACCTCCTGATGAAAGAGTAGCCCCATGCGGTTTCAGGTCAAATCAGGCCAGATCCCCGGTCAAAGCCTTGTCGATCAGTGCGATGGTTTCGGGCACGCCGTAAAGGGCGATGAAACCACCAAAGCGTGGACCCTGCGAGGCCCCCAGCAGCACCTCATAAAGCGCCGTGAACCAGCCACGCATCGGGTCGAACCGTTCCCGCCCGACCGAATAAACCACCGACTGCAGCGCTTCGTCCTCGACCGGGCCATCGTACGCCTCAAGCGCGGCTTTCAGAGCCTCCAGCGCTTCGCGTTCCTGATCGGTCGGCGCGCGGTGTTGGCGGGTCGGCTTGACGAAATCGTTGAAGTAGCGCACGGCAAAGCCAGCAGCCTGATCCAGGTCAGGATGGGTGTCGGGCGTGGCCTCGGGCGCATAGCGACGGATAAAGCCCCAAAGCGCCTCTTTGTCCTCGGCCCCGGACACAGACGCAAGGTTCAGCAGCATCGCGAATGGCACGATCAGGGTGGATTCCGGAACGTTCCCGCCATGAATGTGCCAGACGGGATTGTTCAGCTGTGCCTTCAGATCCTGCCCAGGATAAGCTCGCAATTGCTGATGATACTCGTCATAAGCTTTCGGGATCACATCAAAATGCATCCGCTTGGCCGTCTTGGGCTTTTGATACATGAAGTAAGTCAGGCTTTCGGTCGGCGCATAGGTCAGCCATTCGTCGATCGACACGCCATTGCCCGAAGATTTGGAAATCTTCTGACCGTTTTCGTCCAGGAACAGTTCATACGAGAAATGCTCGGGCGCGCGGCCACCCAGCGCACGACAGATCGCGTCGTATATCTTTTCGTTCGTGGCGTGTTCCTTGCCGTACATCTCAAAATCAACGCCCAGCGCAGCCCAACGCGCGCCGAAATCCGGCTTCCACTGCAGCTTGACGTTGCCGCCCGTGACGGGAACGGTCCATTCTTTACCGGTCTCATCGTCGAAGGTCACGGTGTAAGTCTCTGCGCAGACCTTTTTCATCGGCACATACATGACCCGCCCGCTTTCGGGGTGCAGCGGCAGGAAGATCGAATAGGTCTGCTTACGCTCGTCACGTAGGCTTTTGAGCATGATCGCCATGATTTCGTCATAACGCTCAACCGCACGCTTCAGGATCTCGTCAAACCGTCCGGACTCGTAGAATTCCTTGGCCGAGTAGAACTCATATTCGAACCCAAATGTGTCCAGAAAACGGCGTAGCATCGCGTTGTTGTGCTCGCCAAAGCTGTCATGCGTGCCGAACGGATCAGGCACCGAGGTCAACGGACGCTGCAAGTGCTGTTCCAAAATCTCAGGGTTCGGTACGTTGCTGGGCACCTTGCGCATGCCGTCAAGATCGTCCGAAAAACAGATCAGCTTGGTCGGAATATCCGACAGCGCCTCAAACGCGCGCTTGACCATCGTCGTTCGCGCAACTTCGCCAAACGTGCCGATATGGGGCAGACCCGACGGGCCGTAGCCTGTTTCAAACAGCACGTATCCCTTTTCCGGAGCCCCTTTCTGATAGCGTTTGAGCAACCGGCGCGCCTCTTCAAAAGGCCAAGCCTTGGACGACATTGCGGTTTCACGCAGTTCAGACATCAGATTTGCTCCATCGGGAAAAACAGTACCAGTCGCCCCATGCAACCGACCGACCCCTCCTATTGTGCCGGTGCAGCATGAGTCAATAAAGCGCGCTGTATTTCCTGATGGATTGGCCGATTTAAGCGGTCAACTGATCCAGTTTGGCAGCCCAGATAAAGTCATTCTCACTCAGGCCACCGATTTCATGGGTCGTCAGTTTGACATCCACATAACCCCACCCGAAGCTGACATCAGGATGATGCCCCTGCTGATCAGCCAACCACGCGCAGAGATTTGCTAGATAGGTTGCCTTGGCAAAACCCTTGAACTTAAAATGCCTGCTCAGCATCATTGCATCTGCATCCAACTGCCAATCAGCAGAAAGCTCGGCCATGTGGGTGTTAGCCTCATCGCGTGTCAAAGCCGGGACACCGCCGGAACAGGGTACACAAGTACGGTCCGACAGACTGCAGGTTTCTCCTGATGTGGTCATGATCCGTTTACTCCGCTGCGGTTGCTTTTGGTGGGAACTTATTGGGCAACAATCCTAAGGATTGGGCCTTATGCACACCCGCCAACAGATCACGTTCGGCGGCCGCAAACAGCTCCTCAGGTGAGTTTAACACGAAATAGCCCATCTGGTGCATGTCGATCCGATAGGGGGTGCGCAGGATTGTCATAATGTCGAACGGGTCCCGATCAGGGATATCGCTCTCGACGGCATAGACCAGCTCGGTCGGCGAAGACGCAAGCCCTGAGCCCAGCGCCCTGATCTCACCATCCTGACGGCGCAGTCCAAATTCGATTGAGAACCAGTACAGTCGGATCAGCCAAGAGTAATCCTTGTCGCTGGCTTGTACCCCGGCCTTCCCAATAGCATGGCTGAAAGCCGCAAAGCGGGGATCGCTCAGCAAGGGCGTATGACCGAATATCTCATGAAAGATGTCAGGCTCTTCGATATAGTCGAAATCTTCGCGTGAGCGGATAAAGGATGCGGCGGGAAAGACCCTGTCTGCCAGCATGCCGAAAAAAGTCTTGAACCCGATCAGCGCAGGCACCGGTTGGACCCGCCAGCCGGTCATGTCCAAAAGCCGCTCAGAGATATCGGCGCAGGACGGCACGGTGGTTTTTGGCAGGTCCAGCCGCTGCAGCCCGTCCAGGTAGTCCCGCGCCATATAGCGCTGAACGTTTTCCTGTTGGGCCGCGTAGAGGTCGGCCCAAACAGCATCCTCTTCCGGCGTATACGCGATATGGCCGCGCGCATCGGCAACCTTGGCGGCGTATTTGGTCGACTTGGGCATCACTTTTCCTCCCTTACGAAAAGAATACGCCCTCTGATTGAAGAATTTGATTTGGACTATCGGTTAAACTCCAGTAATTTGGCAGATATATATCATTGAGTCGTGATTTATGAGACAAACTCTTCAACCCGCCGATATTGCCATATTGCAAGAGCTTCAGAAGGATGGCCGCCAATCCATGCAGGACCTTGCGGATCGCACGGGGTTATCCGCTTCTCAGTGCTGGCGGCGTGTGCGTGACCTTGAGGCCGCTGGTATCATTTCCGGCTATACCGCGCAGGTACGCGCCAAGTCTGTTGGGCTGAACGCCATAGCCTACGTTCACGTAGCTTTGCGCGAGCATCAGGAGGACAGCATCAACGCGTTCCTGCGCCTGATTGAAACCGAACCTCAGATCGTCGAGTGCGCCTCGATCACCGGGGATCACGATTTCATTCTGAAAGTCTATGCCAAGACGCCAGAAGAGCTTGAGCACTTCATTATGCAGCGGCTTTTGAAATCCGGGCTTGTGCGCGACACGCGCAGCAATTTTGTATTGCGACAAACCAAAACGCGCGGTCCTTTGCCCATTCTCTAGCCTCGTCGAAGCGAAACCCGTTGAACCTGCCCGCTTGCCCTCCTATCGTGCTGACGCAGAAAGTCTAATCAGGACGACACCATGACCGAACAAGTACCCCACCCAATGTCCCCTCAGGATTGCCTTGTAGCGATCATGGTTGCAATCTCTGCGTCTGATGAGACCATCCGCACCGCTGAGCTGGTCAAGATCGAAGGCGCGGTCAATATGCTGCCGGTTTTTGCCGAGTATGACATCGACCGTACCCGCCGCGTTTCGCAAACCGTGTTTGACCTGTTTGAACAAGAAGACGGGCTGGATGCCCTGTTCGGCCTGATCCGTGACAACCTGCCCGAACGGCTGAACGAAACCGCCTATGCGCTGGCCTGTGATGTGGCCGCCGCCGACGGCTCGTTGGCGGAATCCGAGCTGCGCCTGCTTGAAGAAATTCGTTACGAGCTGAGCATTGATCGCCTGCATGCCGCCGCGATCGAACGCGGCGCTCGGGCACGTCACACTACCTGATCTTAGCTTCCGGCCATAGACCCCCAGCGCTCGATCAGTGCGCGTTGGAGTTTGCGCGAGCGATTGTTCCAGCTTCGCGCACCTTGTGGTCGTTCGCGCTGCGCGCGCGGGATCGTGGCCCGATGGTCGACATCAGCGGTGAAAATGGCAAAGGCCAGTTCCGAGCCGCCCGGAGTTGTGATGAAGCCGCCAAGACCAGAAACGAAATTCAGCGTACCGGTCTTGGCATCGACCTTGATCGGGTGATCTTTGACAGGCCGCCCCTGACTGTCCGCAAGGGTGAATTTTTTCAGCAATGGTTTCAATGCGCCCGCTTGTTTCGCCGCGACCAGTGCTGTCACCAAAGCGCCCGGCGCCATTCGGGACACATCGCTTAGACCCGAGTGGTCCACCATCGCAAACCCCGTCGCGCCATATGTCTCGGTTGCCCAACGGTTCATCTCGGCCGCAGAATCCGCCAAGGTTTGCAGATTTGCACCGCGCGCTTGCGAGGCCGCCATACCAACCATCTCAGCCGTCAGGTTGGTCGAATACTTCAACATGCCGCGCAAGATACTGTCCAGCGGATCACTGTGATGCACCACAAGCGGGGTTCCATGCGGTGCTTCGCGCATGACCTGTACGCGACCCAACTGGATCCCATTCGCGCGCGCCAGCGTCCTGAACACATCCCCCGCATACAGCGCAGGCTTGCGCACCGGCAACCACCGCGCCCCACCAGTCCCAAGCGCCCCTTGCGCCACGGTCCAGCGGTCCTGCCGTGCGCTGGATTCATAGGTGTAGATCGGCGCTTTTCGTTTCTCAATCTGCATAGAGGCCACATCGACCGACGGTTTGTACCGCGCACTGCGCGCATCCATGGACACGTCATAACGGGTACCATCACGTTTCCACTCAAAGTGCACCCGGTTGAAATTCAACGATATGCCACTGATGGAAGGGCTATAGCCCAGATGATCCGGCTGCCCCGGATCGATGCTGAACACATAAGGCAGCGCCCCCTCATAAACCTTGAACGCACCCTGAACCTCGGAAATCCCGGCCTCACGCAAATTCGCCGCCATATTGGCCAACGCATCGGTGTCCAGCAGCGGGTCGCCACCTCCCACAAGGATCAAGTCACCTTTCAGGATACCATTTTCGATCGGTCCATCCGCCATCAGGGCGGTCTCGAACCGGTAGTCGGATCCCAAGACATCCAACGCATAAAGAGCTGTCAGCGCCTTGGCCACGCTTGCCGGCGGCAGCCCCTGATCGCCGCTGAACTCTTCCAGCTGCGTGCCCGTTGTTACATCCGCCACCGCGAACACCACCTCACCACGCAACCCGGCCGCTTGGACAAGCCGCTCGACCCCGGTCGGCACGTCGCCGCGCAATTGAGGGCGCAACGAGACCAAAGGCGCCTCGGCCAGCACAGCAGAGGGGATCAAAGCCGCCCCCAGCCCTGCTAAAAATCCTCGTCGAGAAAATCGATCAGTCATAAGTCGAATAAAATCTCACAGATTAAATACGCACAACCACAGATATGGATTATGCGCGCATGGGGCTATTCCGGCAACACCTCAGCGCCCCAACCTCCGCGCTCCCGGATTTGGCTGGAACTTACATCGACCATCGGTACGTTCACGAAACACCACGCGGGCGCATCGGCGCGCCCCAGCAGACGCCGCGCCTGCCCATCTATGCGGTACTTGGCATAAAGCCGCGCAGCAGGGGACATTCGCGCAGAAATCCGGTCGCCGGGGCGCGCAATCACACCCACAGGCACGCTGTCCATGATCAACCGCCAATCTTTCCACTTATGGAACTGTGCTAGATTATCCGCGCCCATGATCCAGACAAACCGCACTTTGGGATAAAGACGCCGCAGTTCGGCCAACGTATCCGCTGTGGCCCGCGTTCCTGTCAGCGACTCGATATCCGTCACCTCGACCCCAGGGTGTTGCATCAGCGCCCGCGCCGCCGCCATTCGCTGCGCAAGCGGCGCAGGCGCCCGCGCCTTCAAGGGGTTGCCCGGAGACACCAGCCACCACACCCGATCCAGTCCAAACGCCTTCATCGCCTCAAGCGTGACATGCACATGCCCCTGGTGCGGCGGGTCAAACGACCCACCGAACAGCCCGATGACCTGCCCGGGCCGCGCGTATGGAATGCTAAAACGATCCATGCCTTGCTGATGTTCAGAACTGGACAACGTTGTCAATCAACCGGTTGAACCGGATCGCCCAGCTTTATGCGCCCCGGCCGCACCACCTCGGCGCACCACCCACCATGCCTCCGCACGGCGGAATAGCCGCCCTTGCCCAGCGCCTCCTCCATCCGGCTGCACGGCGCGCAGATAACGGTAAAACGCAGAACGGCCTCGCCTACCTGCACCTCACGCCCCTTGAGCGCCGCCAGATTGATCCCTGACACCACCAGATTGCGACGCAGGATGTCCGGAGTAACCGGCCCCAGCCCAAGATATGACCCAATCGCCGCCAGATGCTCCTGCTGTATCAGCGTCACCGCCCGCTTGCCTGCGCGGCCCCGGTCGCCATCAAGCCCATTGGTGGAGATCATGCCCTCCTCAACCGCGCCCATCTCCGCACGACGCTCAGGTCGCAGACCGATCCAGCCAATACGGCCAGGTTTGCACCAGTTGGATATCAATACACTCAGGGACAAATAACCTCCGGTTTATCCGTTCATACATGTTTTGAATTCGGCGGATTCAGCAATCTCTTTCATCGGCAAAAACGGAACGTCACTTTCGACAATACATTTAATATGAAGCTTGGAATCCGCTGACTGCTGCTTCCATTCAATCTGAGGATAATTAACGCTCTTTGGCAATTCCACCTTCGGTTCGATGAAAAATTCCAAGTATGCCAAATAGACTTGAGCTCTGATCTCATCACCAGTCAAAGCTACATATTTAAGCATCTGGTGCAAAAGTGACTTTTTGAGCTGTCGGTAGTCTTCGGTCAGTGCGAACTTTTCCTCGATATTTGCAAGTGATTGAATGAACTTAAAGGTAACATAGTACCTGATATCGTGATCTGACGTATTCGAAACACTAAGCATAGTCAAAATACCTGCAGAAGCAAAATCACCCCCTTCGATTTGAGACGTCGACATCTGCGCCACATTGTATGTTGAGCAATAAGTTGCGTCTTTGTACGCCTTGCAGTCCGGCAAATTTTCAGCACGAGCCGCCATTGAACTGATCGCGCCGAAAGCAAAAAAAGCCATCGAAATTATCACATAACTGCTCATCTTCATTTACCAATCTCCCGTTTGGGTTGTGTGTATACAGCAATCCTTACAGAGGAAATCCCCAGCACCCGGAACCCGCTGGTTTTAACCACTGGGCACTACGTCCCTGCAAACTGCGCAGACGGCTTCATCCGGCCTGATTGTTCATGATTGCCCCCATCCCAACCATCCGCTATCACACCGCCCAACTTGATTTCCCCGACCCAGAGGACGCGACATGGCCGCCTATCAATATGTCTACCACATGCAGGGTGTCTCCAAGACCTATCCCGGTGGCAAGAAGTGCTTTGAAAACATCCACCTGAGCTTTCTGCCCGGCGTGAAAATCGGTGTTGTCGGCGTCAACGGCGCCGGTAAATCGACGCTGATGAAGATCATGGCGGGCCTCGACAAGGACTTCACCGGCGAGGCCTGGGCCGCCGAGGGTGCCAAGGTCGGCTATCTGCCGCAGGAACCGAAACTGGATGAAACCCTCAGCGTTCGTGAAAACGTCATGCTGGGCGTGGCAGAAAAGAAGGCGATCCTCGATCGCTATAACGAACTGGCGATGAACTACAGCGACGAAACCGCTGATGAGATGGCGAAGCTGCAGGACGAGATCGACAGCCAGAACCTGTGGGACCTCGACAGCCAGATCGACGTCTCGATGGAGGCATTGCGCTGCCCGGCCGACGACGCCAACATCGCCAACCTTTCGGGCGGTGAGAAACGCCGTGTCGCGCTCTGCAAACTGCTGCTGCAGGCCCCCGACATGCTGCTGCTCGATGAACCGACCAACCACCTGGACGCCGAAACCATCGCCTGGCTGCAGCAACACCTGATCGACTACAAGGGCACCATCCTGATCGTCACCCACGACCGCTATTTCCTGGACAGCATCACCGGCTGGATCCTTGAACTCGACCGTGGTCGGGGTCTGCCTTACGAGGGCAACTACTCCGCATGGCTGGAACAAAAGGCCAAACGGCTGGAGCAAGAAGCGCGTGAGGACAAGTCCAAGCAGAAGACCCTGCAGCGCGAACTGGATTGGATGCGTCAGGGCCAAAAGGCCCGTCAGGCCAAATCCAAGGCCCGGATCAACGCCTATAACGAGCTGGCAGACCAGTCCGAACGCGAAAAACTGACCCGCGCCCAGATCGTCATCCCCAACGGCCAACGCCTTGGCGGCAAGGTGATCGAGGTCGAAGGCCTGTCCAAACACATGGGCGACAAACAACTGATCGAAGGGCTGGACTTCGCCCTGCCCCCCGGCGGAATTGTCGGCGTCATCGGCCCCAACGGTGCCGGTAAATCGACCCTGTTCAAGATGCTCACCGGTCAGGAACAGCCCGACAACGGCACCATCACGCTGGGCGACACGGTCGAGCTGTCTTATGTCGACCAGTCCCGCGATGACCTCAAAGACAACGACACTGTGTGGGAGGCGATCACCGGCGGTGCCGAGATCATTCAGCTGGGTGACGCGCAGGTCAATTCCCGCGCCTATTGCTCCTCCTTCAACTTCAAGGGCGGTGACCAGCAGAAGAAGGTCTCGCTGCTGTCAGGTGGTGAGCGTAACCGCGTCCACATGGCCCGCCTGCTGAAAGAGGGCGGCAACGTCCTGCTGCTTGACGAACCGACCAACGATCTGGACGTCGAAACCCTGCGGGCGCTGGAAGACGCGCTGGTCGATTTCGCCGGTTGCGCCGTGGTCATTTCCCACGACCGCTTTTTCCTCGACCGGATCTGCACGCATATTCTGGCGTTCGAGGGCGATGCCCATGTGGAATGGTTCGAGGGCAACTTCGAGGACTACGAAGAGGACAAAAAACGCCGCCTGGGACCGGACGCGCTGGAGCCCAAGCGGTTGAAACATAAAAAGTTTGCGCGGTAAAAACTATGTTTGAAGCCCGGAACCAACGAATATGATTCCGGGCCTCAAATAGCCTGTTTGGAGTGAGTACCAGCATAGATATCGGTAATTCGGTTTGACTGGTGTGTGCGGCTATTTTTCTCAGCTTCTCCAGACCATTTGTGAGCCCTAAGCAGCCGGTCGGAGTTCAGCCTCTCACAACATAAGTCAGGTTGTCCGCGCATTCTCTATCTGTGCCTTACAACAGCTTGTGGAAATCAATTACTTTTGCGACTGGCCGACTGGCTGTTGGTTTTCACCACTCCGAACCTGTTTCTCGTTCAGAACATCTCCAAAAAGCACAGTCAGTTCTTTTTTGTTGACCGCTCCAGAATTTGCAATTTGCGTTTTCCCGGCAAGCTTTTGGGGCACCGAATTTGCCTGCTCCGCTGATTTGAAAATATGGTCTAAGATCGACTTGAAAAACATATCTTTCACCGTGCGTATTGGATTTCTCGAAATTGTTTGAAACTGAGTATTCGTTGCAATGTTCCGCTGCGGGCCGATCCGAGCGTGCGGTGGACGTCGGCTCAAGGACCGTATTTCCGTGAGTGGCCACCCGCAGCGGTGCAGCGTACATATGAAAGAAAGATCAAGCGCCAACGGGGAAGAAAACCGCGTTCTGCATCATTTTTGAAAAGCCTGTCAAAAAGTCATTTTGTGATGCGGCTTTGCGAACTAAAGCTCATGCCACTGCCCCTATCGTGACGTAACGGCACTATTTATGGCTGATAGTTTTGGGTGCTTTTTTTGCGGATTGTCGGGGTTCTAAACTGAGGTTCTTCAGAGGAGTGATGGGTGAAATCACCCATCCTACGGTTCTCCGAACTTCCCTACGGTGACACCACAACTCCATTCCGGATCAACGCGACCCGCACGAATATCGCGGTGTATCGACGAATACGGCCAATGGGTTGGGTACGCTACGAACCCGTGTTTGACCGGGTTACCCCAGCAATATGCCATGTGATTACGATAATCTCGTTCATCACGGATCCAGTGCTCCCAAAACCTGCGTTGCCAAATCCCACGTTCCTGTTTGACAACTTTCGACCCGCCCCGCGGACCGAACGCGCCGACGCCACGCACAAACCGAATTTTGATCAACCGCCACCGTGTCGAAAAATCCGCATCTCCCGGTGGCAAGGTCCAAACCGCGTGCCGATGATCCGGCACCACAACAAACGCGTCAACGCAATGGCCACCCGCAATTGCGCCACCTCGCGCACCAACAAATCCGATGATCGATCGGCCATAGACACGGCAAAAAAGTACTTAGCTCCGGGAATGCGGATGCCGCGGCAATTGCTCATGCCGCAACCTGATCACAGGCTTGGTTAGAGGATTCTAAATGCTCACACAGCGCGCTGACCGAATAGCTTCACCTTATCAAAGGCCATTGAACTAATAACCAAACCCATCGGCGGATTCTTGTACAAATCGGGAAACTGGCCCTCAAACCCTTGTACGAAACGTACAAAATCCCTTGTCACACGCCCACCCCAATGCCATATCAATGGGGCTTACGTTTTTCTATTTCGACCCACTGTCACCGTTTCCGGCGCTCAGTCTATCGATACAGACAACGACGCCGGGCTGCCGCAACTCCGTGGGCAGCACTAAACAGGAGACAACGGATATGCCCACAGGCACCGTAAAATGGTTCAACACCACCAAAGGTTTTGGCTTTATCGCACCTGAAGATGGCGGCAAAGACATCTTCGTTCACATCTCGGCTGTCGAGCGTTCGGGCCTGACCGGCCTGGCCGACAACCAGAAAGTCACGTACGAGCTGCGCGCTGGTCGTGACGGCCGCGAAAGCGCCGACGATATCGCACTGGCCTAAGGCCATGAAAGGGCAGAGGTCACCTCTGCCCTTTTCACATCACGCGGGACAAAACTGCAACAGAAGTGTGTCTCTGCGATTACATCACAATACGGTTACTCTTGGCAGATGATTGACCAGATCGGTTATCATTCCGACACTGGTTTACGATTTTCCTGTTGTCCTTAAGAGAACCGATATGTTCACACGTCGCATTTTCCTTGCAGCATCTGCTGCCGCTGGCCTGACACCCGGCATTGCTTCGGCCAAGAAGAAAGCTGTCGAATACGACCCCACGCCCCAGTTCGTTCGGGTCAAGAAACAATTTCTGCCGGGGCAGCTTCTGGTCGCGCCACGGTCCTTCTACCTGTATCTCATCACAGAACCGCGCAAGGCGATCCGCTATGGGTGCGGCGTTGGCAAGGCAGGTCTGGAGTTCACCGGCACAGCCACGATCGACGTCAAGAAAGAGTGGCCGACCTGGCGCCCCACGAACGAGATGATCGAACGTGAACCGCTGACTTACGCCAAGTTCAAGGACAATGATTATGTTCAACCGGGCGGTGATGGTAACCCGCTGGGGGCACGCGCACTCTACCTGTTTCAGAATGGGGTCGACACCTATTTCCGTATCCACGGCACGACGCAGCCGCAAACCATCGGGCGCGCGGCCTCAAACGGATGCATTCGGATGCTAAACTCGCACGTCATCGACTTGTATGAGCGTGTACCGGTCGGAACTGTGGTCACGGTGGTCTGAGGCGGTTACGGCCCGGACCAGTCGACGTCCGTCGCCTCTTCGATCTGCAACAACCCGTCAGGCCACGGTTGCGCCAGCGCCTTGGCGTCGTCCTCAGTTCCTGTAAGCCATGTCTTTATGTCGGCAGGAACCAGCAGGACGCCCATTCGATGGTGTATCGGCTCCAGATCAGCATTAGGTGGGCAGGTCACAGCTGCAAACTGGTCAACCCGCAGACCGCCCGGAGCCTGCCAACTGTCGGTGATCGCGGCGAAGAACAGAGGTGAGCCATCCGCCGAGGCGATGCGCCATGCGGTTTTTCGACGTTTTTCGCCTGTCCACTCGTACCACCCGTCGACTGGAACAACGGCTCGGCCAACGCCATCGAAGGCGGTTTTGTCAAAGACGGTTTCGGACCGGGCGTTGATTATAGTTTCCATCACAGGCCGACCGCGCGCATTGACGCGCCCAACCGGGATCATGCCCCATCGCATGGGTGTCAGGCCGTGGGCAGTCAGAACGATCAGTTCCTGACCCGGTTGAATGTTCCTTCGCAGCGGCTGCAGGTCCACATCACATCGGACGTTCAGTGCCTGGGCGATCTCAGACATTGGCCGTGTCAGAAAAAATCGCCCGGGCATCTTCTCAATCCTGCTTGGCCGAGGTTTCGACCAACTCCAACACGTAAGGCCCAAGCGCAGCTACGATCCGCGCCACGCCTTCTTTGTTGGGGTGAATTCCATCCGGTTGCATGAACTGCCGGACAGCGTTCGGGTCGCCGTTTGGCTGCAACCCTTCAAAAAAACTTTCTGCAAACACAAGTTGATATGCCTTGGCCAGATCCGGGTACATCGCATCAAATGCCTGCTTGTATTCGACCCCGTAATTCCCCGGTGCCTGCATTCCAATCAACAACACCTCAACCTCGTCTGCCCGGGCAGAGGTTACGATTGTCTCAAGGTTCGCGCGCGACACAGCCGGGTCGATTCCGCGCAACAGATCGTTCCCGCCCAGCGCCACAATCATCGCGTCCACGTCGGGCGTCAGCGTCCAATCGACGCGCGCCGCGCCACCGGCCGTTGTATCCCCTGAAACTCCGGCATTGATCAATTGCACGTCTGCGCCCTGATCCTTCAGCCATTGATCCAACTGTGGTACGAACCCGTCCTGTTCTGGCAGCCCGTATCCTTGTGTCAGCGAGTCCCCGAGGGCCGCGATGACCAACGGTTCCGCTGTGGCGGCAAAGCCGCAACACGCAAACAGTAAAGCCATCAGAGCCTTGCGCATTTTTTGAACCACTCCATATCCCAAAATGACCGCCTCCTTTTGGAACTACCAATGACGACACCTGTTCTTTCGCTCCAAAATGCCGCTTTGTCGCTGGATGGCAATGCCGGCCGGGTCAATATCCTGCACGATATTACCCTGACCGTCGCAAAAGGCGAAACGCTTGGGCTTGTCGGGCCGTCCGGGTCTGGCAAATCCTCGCTGTTGATGCTGATGGGCGGGTTGGAACAGGCAAGCGCGGGCAAGATCACAGCTCTTGGCCAGGATCTGACTGGCATGGATGAGGATTCTCTGGCCCGTTTCAGACGCAATGCGATGGGGGTCGTCTTTCAGAACTTCCATCTGATCCCAACCATGACTGCCCTGGAAAATGTGGCCACGCCGTTGGAATTGGCGGGACACAAGGATGCGTTTCAACGCGCCGCGGCAGAACTTGACGCGGTTGGCCTGTCGCATCGCCGCGATCATTATCCGGCGCAATTGTCGGGCGGCGAACAACAACGCGTTGCGCTGGCCCGCGCTGCCGCACCGCGTCCGCAGATTTTGCTGGCGGACGAGCCGACAGGAAATCTGGACGAAACGAACGGCGCGGCTATCGTCGATCTATTGTTCGGCCTGCGCGACAAACACGGCGCCACTCTGGTGCTTGTAACCCACAGTCATAGTCTGGCGCGCAGGTGCGATCGGGTTGTGCGCTTGCGCGACGGGCGGATTTCGGAAGACAGCCAGCAAAAGGCCGCGGAATGAGCCTTCGGCTGGCCGGGCGGCTGGCACGCCGTGAACTTCGGGGCGGGCTGCATGGGTTTCGCGTTTTCCTCGCGTGTCTTGCGCTGGGTGTCGCCGCAATCGCAGCAGTTGGATCGGTGCGCCACGCGATCCAGGCTGGACTGGCCGAAGAAGGCGCGGCCCTGTTGGGCGGGGATGCGCAACTGGAATTCACCTACCGGTTTGCCACAGATGACGAACGCGCCTGGATGGACCAGACCGGAATAGCTGTCTCTGAGGTGGTCGATTTTCGCTCGATGGCTGTTGCTGAGCAGGGCGCTGAAACGCAACGCGCGCTGACACAGGTTAAATCGGTCGACGACACCTACCCGTTATTGGGATCTCCGGTTTTGAAGCCTGCTCTGCCTCTGCCGGCAGCTTTAGGGACACATCGAGGACTTCCCGGCGCAGTAATGGATCCGTCGCTGATTGACCGGTTGGGTCTTTCCGTCGGAGATCGCTTTGCACTGGGGACGCAAGAGTTCATCCTGACTGCCGCATTGATCCATGAACCGGACGGAGCGGCAGATGGCTTTGGTCTGGGCCCTCGCACGCTGGTGCGGACCGAAGACTTGCAAGCATCCGGCCTGTTGGCCCCGGGAACTCTGTTTTCCACCAAATACCGCCTGGCCCTGCCATCAGGAACCGATCTGCAAGATCTAGCGGTAGAAGCGCGTCAGAATTTTGAGGGCACCGGTATGCGATGGACTGACGCTCGCAACGGTGCGCCCGGCATTGCGGAATTTGTCGGGCGGCTCAGCGCATTTCTGGTTCTGGTCGGGTTATCAGGCCTTGCAGTCGGCGGCATCGGAGTTTCCGCAGCCGTGCGCGCCTATCTGTCCCAAAAGACCGAGACCATCGCGACACTGCGCACATTGGGCGCTGACAAGGCGACAATATTCCAAACTTATATGATCCAGATCGGTGTCCTGTCCGGGATCGGCATCTTGCTGGGCCTTGCCTTGGGCGGGTTGCTGCCGCTGCTGCTGGCCCCCTTGATTGAAGCCCGGCTGCCTGTACCCGCGGTTTTCTCATTTTATCCGGCGCCGCTTGCCGAAGCAGCGTTGTACGGCTTACTGACGGCCTTTCTGTTCACGCTCTGGCCCCTTGCCCGCACCGAAGACGTCCGCGCAGCGACCCTGTTTCGGGATGCTTTGACCTCGGCGCGTGCGGTTCCACGAGGGGTATACCTCATCGCAACTGGTTCCGGCCTCGCGCTGCTGATCGCATCAGCCGCTTGGTTCAGCGGCTCGGCGCGTCTGACGTTCTGGACCGCCGGAGGGTTGGTGGGCGCGTTGCTGCTGCTGTCCGCTGCGGCCTACGCGGTGCGCCGGCTGGCCCGGCTCAGCGCTCCGTCAGCGCGTGGGCGCCCGGCCCTTCGATGGGCCTTGTCGGCCATTTCCGACCCACGCGAGGGCGCTGCATCCGTTGTACTGTCTCTGGGTCTTGGGCTTTCGGTTCTGGCGGCCGTTGGACAGATCGACGGCACCTTGCGCAATGCAATTTCCGGCGACTTGCCGGACGTTGCCCCGTCTTACTTCTTCGTCGACATTCAGAAGGACCAGATGCCGGGATTTAACGACAGGTTGACCACCGACCCCGCCGTCAGCCGGATCGAAAGCGCACCGATGCTGCGCGGGATCATCACACAGATCAACGGCAAACCCGCCCGCGAAGTGGCAGGCGATCATTGGGTTCTGGATGGGGACCGGGGCGTCACCTATTCTGCCCGGCAACCCGAAAACGCGCGCATAACCTCGGGCGAATGGTGGGCAGAAGACTATACCGGTTCGCCGCAGGTTAGTTTCGCAGCTGAAGAAGCCGAAGAAATGGGCCTGAAGCTCGGCGACCAACTGACAGTGAACATTTTGGGCCGGGACATTACCGCAGAACTCACATCAACGCGCGAGGTTGATTTCTCAAACGCCGGTATGGGCTTTATCATGTCCATGAATCCATCGGCCCTTGCAGGTGCCCCGCACAGCTTTATCGCGACGGTCTACGCCGAAAAACAGGCCGAGACGGAAATTCTGCGCGATTTGGCCGGGAAGTTCCCCAACATAACGGCGATCCGGGTGCGCGACGCTATTGACCGCGTCTCGGGCCTGCTGGCGGGCATCGCAGCGGCCACGTCATACGGCGCGGGTATTTCTCTGTTGACCGGTTTCTTGGTCCTCATCGGTGCTGCCGCGGCCGGGGAACCCGCCCGCCGTTACGAAGCTGCGATCCTCAAGACACTCGGCGCGGACCGGCGGCGCATCCTGTTCAGCTTTGCCCTGCGCGCCGCGCTGTTGGGTGCGGCCGCTGGTGGCGTTGCCCTTCTGACCGGCATTTTGGGGGGGTGGGCCGTTGCCACCTATATTTTCGACACGAAATTCTCGGTGATCTGGCCGTCCGCAATCGGAATTGTTCTGGCGGGCATCATCGTGACGCTCGGCGCAGGGCTGATCTTTGCCCTGCGACCCCTGGCCGTCCGCCCTGCCCGCATCTTGCGTGCCAGTGATTAACCAGCGCGCGCGCAGGCAACAGGTTGCAGGATCTGCAGTAAAGGATCGTTGTCGCAGATCAGGGCGTCCAGTGTGATCTCGTCCAGCGAGGCATAGAAAACCTCAGCCGCGTCCTGTAGTGCCACCCGCAATCGACATGCATCCGTCAACGGGCAGGTGTTGTCGGCATCCGCAAAACACTCGGCCAGCGGCAAGTTGCCTTCGACATGGCGAAAGACTGATCCGATACGGATCTGTTCGGCCGGTCGGGCCAGTACCATACCGCCGTTACGACCGCGTTGGGTGCTAAGATAACCCAACTGGCTTAGTTGATTGATGACCTGTGCCAGATGGTTCTCGGAAATATTGCACACTTCGGCAATCTCAGACTTGGTGACCAGCCTTTCCTGATGCGCTGCACAATACATCAGCAGCCGCACCGCAATGTTCGTCCGTTTGGTTATCCGCACCGTGACCTCCCAAGTTTCAAGATGCAGACTTATTGCATGTCCGGCATAAAAGCGGTTTGACATACATCAATCGTCAGGAAAGGACGCGCAGGCCAATGGCAGATCCCTATTTCTTTGGCTACGGCAGCCTTGTGAACCTGTCGACCCATGACTTTCCCGATCCGCATCCTGCCCGGCTAAAAGGTTGGCGGCGCGCGTGGAGACACACTGACCTGCGACCGGTCGCCTTTCTGACGGCAGTTTCGGACCCCGCGTCCGAGATCGAAGGCATGATTGCACATGTGCCGAAAAACGATTGGGTCGCACTGGACGAACGGGAATGGGCCTATGACCGCGTCCCCGCCACACACGCCGTCACGCACCCCCTGAAGCACGAGGTCGAGATTGCAGTCTACGCTGTGCCTCTTGACCGGCACAACGCTCCAAGCAATCACCACCCATTGCTACTGAGTTACATTGATGTGGTCGTGCAGGGATACCTGCGGGCATTTGGTGAAGACGGCGCGGATCGTTTCTTCGCCACCACAGATGGATGGGATGCGCCAATCCTGAACGACCGGGCCGAGCCCCGATACCCGCGCCATCAACAGTTGAAATCGGTTGAGACCGAATTCGTGGATGATCGTCTCAGCCGTCTCTCAGCCCGGATTGTGCAGAACGCATAGAAAAAGGCGGGATCGAATGACCCCGCCTTTCCTCATTCTCTGCAATACGTTCAAGCTTTTGCGCGGATCACCTGCAGCAGTGGCAACAGAGTGGCCATCTCAGGCCCCCGCTCCATGCCGGTCAGCGCCTTACGCAACGGCATGAACAGCCCTTTGCCCTTGCGGCCGGTCGCATCTTTCACTGTGCTGGTCCATTTGCCCCAGGTTTCGCCATCGAACGAACCTTCAGGCAGCAGCGCCATAGCCTCGGCGATAAACTCACGGTCCTCATCCGCGATCAGCGGCTCAGCCCCATCGCGACACAGCTCCCACCAACCCTTGAGATCAGCCAAAGTGGTGATGTTCTCGCGTGCCATCGCCCAGAACGGCTCAGCCAGATCGGCAGGAACACCAGCATCAGCCACGGCCTCGGCCACGTCGGCCAAAGGCAGGGACTGCAGATGCTTTGCCGTCAGCGGGAACAGGTCCTGCACATCGAACTTGGTCGGCGCGGCCCCAAAACGGTTCACATCGAAACCTTCAATCAGTTCCGCCATGTCCGAGCGCAGCTCAACCGGATCAGACGATCCAAGACGCGCCATCAGACTCAGCAAGGCCATCGGCTGCACGCCCTGTTCACGCAGATCACGCAGGGCCAGCGTGCCCAAACGTTTTGACAGGGCCTCTCCTTGCGGACCGGTCAACAACGAGTGATGCGCAAAGCGCGGGCAGGTACCGCCCAGCGCCTCGATGATCTGAATCTGGGTCGCGGTGTTGGTCACATGGTCCGAGCCGCGTACTACACTGGTGACGCCCATCTCGGTGTCATCCACCACAGACGCAATCGTATAGAGAACCTGACCGTCGCCACGGATTAGAACCGGATCGGACACGGATGCCGCATCGATCGAGATGTCGCCCAGAATGCCGTCATTCCACTCAATCCGCTCGTGATCCAGCTTGAAGCGCCAGACGCCGCTGCCACGCTCGGCCCGCAGCGCCTCTTTCTCAGCATCCGAGAGGTTCAGCGCGGCGCGGTCATAAACCGGCGGCTTGCCCATGTTCAGTTGCTTCTTGCGCTTGAGGTCCAGCTCGGTGGGCGTCTCAAACGCCTCATAGAACCTGCCCATCTCGCGCAGCTTGTCTGCGGCTTCGGCATAACGGTCCAGACGATCCGATTGACGCTCAACCCGGTCCCAATGCAGACCCAGCCACTCCATGTCCTGTTTGATGGCGTCGACATATTCTTCTTTCGACCGCTCAGGGTCGGTGTCGTCGATCCGCAAGATGAACGTGCCGCCCGCCTTGCGGGCGATCAAATAGTTCATCAAGGCGGTGCGCAGGTTGCCCACGTGGATGTAACCGGTGGGCGACGGGGCAAAACGGGTGGTTGTCATAGGTGTCTCCTGTTGGCGCGGCTCTTGTCACAGGATTGGCCAATTGTCCAGCAAAGGCGTTCAGATCGGCTGGACCGGCCAGTGCCGATTCAAGTCCTTTAGCCCAGCGCGTATCAGTTCAGACAGAACATTCGTGTCAATATCCGCCAGCTTGTTCACGTAGAGACAGGACTTGCCCAGCTTGTGTTTACCCAGTCTGGACAGAATATCCCCGAAATCTGCGTAGCCGGGCATGATGTAAATCGACAAAGCCGTTTTGCGCGGGGAAAACCCGGTTGCCAGAAACTCTCCTTCGCGCCCGGACTTGTAGCGATAATGGTAACGACCATAGCCCACAATCGACGCCCCCCACATAACAGGTTCAAACCCGGTCGCGTGCCGAAAGAGGGCATCCAACACCCGCGCATCATCTGCCTTCTTCGCCGGTTGAACAGACGACAAAAAGCTTTCGACACTTTGCCCTGTGGGAACGGTTTTGTTTTCAGATCGCGCCATAAACAAAAATTAACACGTAATGTTCATCCACGCAGCCCATTTGAATTGTGTATAGACTGGCAAGAGACTTGCGCAGACCTAAACTCACCGAATGGTGTTCTGACAGGGAGAACCAATATGACCATCAAATTGACACGCCGCGCAGCATTGGGAACCGCGGCAGCTTTGCCCTTTGCCGCAGCCGCAGCGCCGGTTCTGGCAGCCGGAGCCGAGGCCAAGGCAAACTCGACCATCGCCAAATCCTTTGCGTTGGGCGATTTCACCGTCACGACTTTGCTGGATGGCAGCCTGCCGCGCGATAGCGCCCAGGAAATCTTTGGCGGCGGAGCGTCGGATGAAGACTTCGCGAAAGTCTCAGCGGACAATTTCATCTCACCAGATGTCGCGCAGTTCTTCTTTACCCCGACTCTGGTCAACACCGGGTCTGAGCTGGTCCTGTTCGACACGGGGCTGGGGCAAGGTGGTATTCAGGCAGCATTGGCAGATGCAGGTGTGACACCGGATCAAATCAATGTCGTCGTCATCACCCATATGCATCCCGACCATATCGGCGGCATGACGACCAATGACGCGCCGACTTTCCCGAACGCGCGCTATGTTACCTCCTCTCCGGAATATGACTTCTGGGCGGCGCAGGACGCAGGCAATCGTGTCGGAGATCTGGTTGCGGCCAAGGTCACACCTTTGGCCGAGAAGATGACCTTTGTTGAAAATGGCGGCGAAGTCTCATCGGGTATCACCGCTGTTGCAGCTTATGGCCATACGCCTGGCCACACGGTGTATCATCTGGAAAGCAACGGTCAGCGTCTGGTTCTGACCGCCGATCTGGCAAACCACTATGTCTGGTCCTTTGCCCATCCGGAATGGGAAGTTCGCTTTGACATGGATAAGGCCGCAGCCACGGCGTCGCGCCGCGACGTGCTGGGCATGCTGGCCGCCGACAAGGTTCCGATGATCGGCTATCACATGCCATTCCCGGCGGCTGGCTTCGTTGAACCCCGTGGCGATGGGTTCCGCTTTGTGCCGGTCAGCTATCAGATGATGGGATAGTACCCTAGTATCCCGGGTCCGGCCTCACCTTTGAACCATCCGTAAATCGGGACAGGCGAAAGGCGGCCGGATCAACGCATGGCGTGGTTTTACAAACCAGATCGGCCATTAAACGCCCCGCTCCGGGGCCGATCCCAAATCCATGACCTGAAAACCCCGTGGCGATGAACATCCCCGGCATGGTATCGACTGAGGATATTACCGGAATGGCGTCCGGGGTGACGTCGATCAAACCTGCCCAGCTTTGAACAATCTCTGCCTGCTCCAGCGCCGGGAACCCTTTGCGCGCGCGCGCCCATGTCCGCCTAAGGACCTTGGCTGAGGGCTCAGGATCCAGCACACGGCAATGTTCGAATGGCGTGACGTCGGTGTGCAACCATGTTCGGTCCTCACCGGCCTCTGCCGCCCAGCGTTTGGACAGCCTGAAACGCAAGGATCGCCATTCCTGTCGGAACGCCGGAACAAACTGCAGCGCAAGCCGAAAACTATCCGGGACAATATCAACCGTATTCTCGTGCCCGGATGCAATTGTATAACCGCCATCGGCCCTTTTTCGCATCGCGAAGTCATCTGACCATATTGCTGTTTCCGGCCCATTCACCAGTGAAGTGCGTAGGACCGTGTTGAGAACCTTAAGCTGTGGCAGGTCAATCCCCGCATTGCCCGCAAACAGCCGCGACCACGCGCCTCCGGCAAGAACCACCCGTGCACAAGCCACCCGACCACGTTCGGTAAACACACCTGAGACATAACCGTTCTCGACATCAACGCTGCGCACTGCGCAGTTGGTCATCAGGCACGCCCCTTTGTCTCGTGCGGCTTCAGCGATCGCAGGGGCGGCCCATTGCGGTTCAGCCCGTCCATCCCGTGGCATGTGCAGGGCAACTTTCAACCCCGATTGATTGTCGGGCAGCAAGCCATCCAGTTCAGCACCCGAAACCATCTCAGCGCCAGTGTGCAGACCTTCAACATGGCGCATCCAGCGTTCAAGATTTGCATGATCCCGCTTCCCCGAGGCGCCAAAAAGGATGCCGGAACGCGCAAATCCGGTTTGGCGCCCTGTGCGTTGATCCAGATCCTGCCAGATCTGCTGCGCTTCTAGCATGAGCGGGATTTCCCGAGGGTCCCGCAGCCCCAAACGCACCCATCCCCAGTTTCGCGAACTTTGTTCGCCCGCAATATGGCCTTTTTCGCACAGCAAGACTGACGCGCCCCGCTCTGACAGCTCTAAAGCTGTTGATGCGCCGATGATTCCGCCGCCTATGACCACAACGTCAACAGACTTGGGCAGATGCAGATCAGGTTCTACAGGAGTTGGTTTTGGACCGGGCATCCGCCGCTCTTACTTCATTGCTCGGACTGCAATGAATGCGCGGTATCAGGCAATAGGCAACATGTCGCCTGATGCACGGATCACAATTTTCACAAGCTGTGGTTATAGTGCCAGAATGATCTCTGGCACTGTTGGATTCAACAGATCCAGGCCGTCAAGCAGCGCCGCAGAGTTCAGCCCACTTCTGACGCAATGTGGCTGTCAGTCCGGCATCGTTGCTGGACAAATCTTCGCCCATGCTTTCTTGTGAAGGCAGTTCAGGCAGAACCGAAGAGGCCACAGATTCCACTGGTTCCGATTTTTGCTCTGACGGCATCTCAGCCCCCAAGAGGTCGGCAATGGCAGAATCGACCTGATCTTCGTCTAGTTCATGACCCTTGGATTCCATCGAACGCCACGGAAGTGGCGAGTGGAGTGGCCTATCGTATTGCTCACGCATTTTCACACCAAATCGTTAACACAGACACGCAATTCACGATGCGTAACAAACAAAACTCGATCATAAACACCGAGCCAATTAAGAATGCGCCGCATCTGCCCCACATGAGGCGGCAATTAAGCTAAAATGTGTCAGAAAAATGTCCTAATTTCAAGCGTGTTAAACGGCCTAAGCCGATTCCAGACATGCACTGTCTCACATCCGTGGACAATACACAAAAGTACACCCTCAGACACTTCTTTCGGAAACTATCGGAGACATAAAAAATGTGCGTGGCTTCGATTCAAGATCGACCCCGCCAACGATTCACAATCGGGTATCTGCGATCCAACCAGAAGGCTCGATTGGTCAATCGCGTGCCCGGTGCGGACTGAAACCGCTTGTATTCGCTGATATAGATCAGATGCTCCACGCGGCGGGCGACATCTGCTTCGAATCCTGCCGCTTCGCAATCAGCGATCGAGCCATCGCGGTCGACCAGGATTTCCAGGATCGCGTCCAGTTCCGGGTAGTCCGGCAGGCTGTCGCTGTCTTTCTGGTCTTCACGCAGCTCAGCACTGGGGGGTTTATCGATGACCGACGGGCGGATCACCTCACCTTCGGGGCCCATCATCCAGTCACGGTGATTGGCATTGCGCCAGCGGCATGTTTCGAACACGCGCGTTTTATACAGATCCTTGATCGGGTTATAGCCGCCATTCATGTCGCCATAGATGGTCGCGTAACCCACGGCCACCTCGGACTTGTTGCCCGTGGTCAGCAGCATTTCACCAAACTTGTTCGAGATCGCCATCAACAGCAAACCACGCAGGCGGGATTGGACGTTTTCCTCGGTCAAATCCGCCTCGCGCCCTGCAAACAACGGGGCCAGAGTGTCTGTTACCGCCGCCCGACTGTCCGAGATCGGAACATAGTCGTAATGTACGCCCAGCGCCTTGGCGACGGCTTCGGCGTCATCCAGCGAGGCCTGGCTGGTGTATTCCGACGGCAGCATCACGCAACGGACGTTTTCCGCACCGATTGCGTCAACAGCAATTGCCGCGACCAAGGCCGAGTCCACTCCACCCGACAGCCCCAACAACGCCTTTTTGAACCCGGTCTTGCCCATGTAATCGCGCAAAGACTGGACCATGGCACGATAGTCCTGCTCCCACTCATCCGGCTGCGGCACAACTTCAGCAGGCACAATACGCCAGCCCTCATCACCGCGCTCCAGATCGACATGCGTCACGGCTTCATCAAAGACCGGCATTCGAAAGGCCAGCTCTCCGCCCGGATTCAGACCGAAAGTCGCGCCATCAAAGACCTGATCGTCCTGCCCGCCCACCATGTTCAGGTAGATCAGCGGCAGACCGGTCTCAACCACACGGGCGACCATGTGATTGAGGCGCACATCATATTTGTTGCGGAAGTAAGGAGAGCCATTGGGGATCAGCAGAAACTCGGCCCCGGTTTCTTCCAGTGTTTCCGAGACATCCGGGTGCCAGCTGTCTTCGCAAATCGGGCTGCCAATCCGCGAGTTGCCAACCGAGTACGGGCCCCCCAACGGGCCAGCGTCGTACAGGCGTACCTCGTCGAACACGGTTTCATTCGGAAGGTGATGTTTCAGCACCTTGCTGCCGATGCGACCCCCTTTGAGGATCAGGTAGGCGTTGAAAAGCTTACCGTCTTCCGTCCACGGACCACCGATTGCTATGGTGGGTCCATCGGCACATTTCGCAGCCAGCGACTGAACCGCTGCCATGGCCGCCTGGTGGAATACCGGCTTCATCACAAGATCCTGGGTGTTGTAACCGGTAATGAACATTTCGGGGAAAGCCACAAGGTCGGCACCAGCTTCGCGCCCCTGCTCCCACGCCGCAAGCGCCTTGTCCAAATTGCCTTGGATGTCCCCAACAACGGGATTGAGTTGTGCCAGAGTAATGCGGAAACGGTTGGCCATGCTGCCCTCTTGCCCTCGTCAGTCCTAATGCCATTTAGCAGATCGCACCGCGAGTAAAAGTCAAATGCGGCAAAACACGTTGCTCTGTCCGCACGGGTATCTTAGTTTTGCTTGAAAACGTGACAAACCGGGCAAGGCAGGAAAAACCATGAACGCTATCCGCATTTCTTTGGCCGCCACGGCGATGGCTTTACTGGCCACATCCGCCTTTGCGCAGGACGGGCAGGTTATCGTTGCGGATGATGATGTTGGCGGCGTGTATGAGGGCACATTCCTGAACGGCCTGCGCCACGGCGAAGGCACTTACCGCCTGCCGAACGGGTTCGAATATGTCGGCGAATGGGTCGAAGGCGAAATTCAGGGCAAA
The DNA here is from genome assembly GCF_059611045.1 of Ruegeria sp. CDSB113. Classification (NCBI taxonomy): domain Bacteria; kingdom Pseudomonadati; phylum Pseudomonadota; class Alphaproteobacteria; order Rhodobacterales; family Roseobacteraceae; genus Ruegeria; species Ruegeria sp. CDSB113. Next base: position 192,987 of record NZ_JBXWOU010000005.1, on the reverse strand, counting down.
GGCATTGCGCGCTATGTCAACGGCTCGGTCTATGAGGGGATGTTCGCAAAGGGGCAACCCGAGGGACAGGGCAAGATCATCTACCCCGACGGCGGCAGCTATGAGGGGGACTGGGCCGAAGGGTCAATCAACGGAACCGGAGTTGCAAAATACACCAACGGTGTCCGATACGAGGGCAGCTTCAAAGACGCCCGCTATCACGGCAAAGGCGTCCTGACCGACCCCAGCGGTTACGTCTACGATGGCGACTGGAAGGATGGCGTTAAGCACGGCGAGGGCAAAATCACCTCGACGCAAGGCAGCATCTACGAAGGGCAAATCAACAACGGCTTGCGCGATGGCCAGGGTACTCTGACCGTTCCGGATGGCATGACATATACCGGTGATTGGTCTCAGGACCGCATGACCGGCAAGGGCCGCTTGTTGCAGGCCAATGGCGACCTTTACGAGGGCGATCTGGTTGATGGCCGCCGTCAGGGCAATGGCAAGGCCACCTATGCCAACGGTGCGACCTATGAGGGCGAATATGCCGATGACCGCCGCCACGGAAAAGGACGCTTTCTTGGGACCGACGGGTTTGATTACACCGGCGAATGGGTGGACGGCCAGATCGAAGGACTGGGTGAGGTCACCTATCCTGATGGCGCGACCTATACCGGTGATTTCAGCGCAGATTTGCCGCACGGCAAAGGCGTTCAGACCTATCCGGATGGCACCGTCTATGACGGCGAATGGACGGCTGGCATTTTTGAGGGCAACGGCAAGGCCACGTATCCCAACGGTGTTGTTTACCAAGGACAGTTCAAGAACGGCCTGAGCCATGGCACGGGCATTCTGACATTCGCGAACGGGTATCGGTACGAAGGCGACTGGGTAGATGGCGCGCGTCAGGGTAAAGGCAAGGCAACATTTCCCGACGGAACGTCCTATGAAGGCGATTTCCAAGACGGTCAGCGTCACGGCGAGGGAACTATAAAAACCCCACGCGGATTCAGCTATACCGGCGGCTGGGCCGAAGGCAAAATCAGCGGTCAGGGTGTGGCAACTTATGCGACCGGTGACGTTTACGAAGGCACCTTTCTGGATAATAAACGCCACGGTAATGGCACCATGCGTTATGCCAATGGCCTGGAAGAAACCGGCGTTTGGGAAAACGGCGTCCTGCCCAGTGAGAACGTGAGCGCGCCCGACGCGACGGATACCAAAACCGAGCCCGATACATCCGCCTCTGACGGGTAATCAAGCTACCAGGGTACTGGCTTTCCTGCCCAGTCAAAAAACCCACCCGTATCAACAGGGTCCAAGGCGGCTGCGACGGCTAGCAGGTTCCGGGCGGCCTCATGAGGCGTAACCGCAGGGTGCCGCCCAACATATTTCCGGGTGAATGCTGTCGTGACCGTACCGGGGTGCAAGGCGACGCAGATCGCCTGTTTATGGCTCCGGGCAAGCTCGATCGCGGATGTGCGGACAATCTGGTTCAGCGCCGCTTTGGACGCCCGATAACTGATCCATCCACCAAGCCGGTTGTCACCAATCGACCCCACGCGTGCAGACAACACGGCGAAGACGGCGCGCCGGTCACGCGGCAGCAATCGCGAGGCATGCGCAAGAACCAACGCAGGTCCGACCGCATTCAGCGCAAACTGATCCATCATCGCCGGCGCGGATAGCAGTCTGATGGTTTTCTCGGGGGTGGCACCATTTACCTCAAGAGCGCCAGCAGCGACCAGGATCAAGTCGAACGGACCGGAAACGCCCGCCAACGTCCGATCTACGATCTCGGGGTCGGTGAAATCAAATCCGTCCTGTGACCGGGACAATGTGGTGACGTCGACCGACTGTTGCCGAAGCCTGTTGGCAATTGCACCTCCGATCCCACCCGAAGCGCCGATGATAAGTGCTGTTTCCATGCGGGTTGAACTAGCCGTCTGCAATGCGTGATCAACACATGTGGGAAAAAAGAAATCTCTTCATATGCCGGAGGAAAATTCGTTCTTTTCATTCCCGCCGCGCGATGTATAACCTCAACCCCATGATCAACCGCGCAGATATCCTGATTGCCGACACCGCCCTTCGCGGTGCGTCTCTGCGTGGCCTACTGATCCTAATCCGCCTCTGAGCGTGCCATCCGGCGCGCCCGCTCAGAGGAGGACGCCCGCGCGCCATAGGCTTTAGGACAGACAAGAAAGAGATTCCCATGACCAATGTGACCGACCAAGACCGCGTCTTGATCTTTGACACAACCCTGCGCGACGGCGAGCAAAGCCCCGGCGCAACCATGACCCATTCGGAAAAGCTGGAGATTGCCGAGCTGCTGGACGATATGGGCGTCGATATTATCGAGGCGGGGTTCCCAATTGCCTCTGAAGGTGACTTCAAGGCCGTATCCGAAATTGCCGAACGGTCAAAGAACAGCCGTATCTGCGGCTTGGCCCGCGCCAATTTCGCCGATATCGACCGCTGTTGGGAAGCTGTGAAACATGCTGGCAAAAGCCGCATCCACACCTTCATCGGCACCTCGCCGCTGCATCGTGCCATCCCGAACCTGACACAGGACGAAATGGCCGACAAAATCCACGAAACGGTCAGTCACGCGCGCAATCTGTGCGAAAACGTGCAGTGGTCGCCGATGGATGCGACGCGGACCGAGTGGGATTACCTCTGCCGCGTGATCGAGATTGCGATCAAGGCCGGTGCGACAACGATCAACATTCCTGACACGGTCGGCTACACGGCACCGATGGAGTCTGCTGACCTGATCAAACGTCTGATCGAAACGGTTCCGGGCGCGGATGAGGTGGTCTTCGCGACCCACTGCCACAACGACCTCGGCCTGGCGACCGCGAACTCGTTGGCTGCGGTAGCGGGTGGTGCGCGTCAGATTGAATGTACCATCAACGGCCTTGGCGAACGCGCCGGTAACACCGCGCTGGAAGAGGTGGTGATGGCGTTGCGCACACGCAATGACATCATGCCTTGGAACACCGGCATCGACACGACCAAGATCATGCATATTTCGCGACGGGTCGCGACGGTGTCGGGGTTCAACGTGCAGTTCAACAAAGCCATCGTCGGCAAGAACGCCTTCGCGCATGAAAGCGGTATCCATCAGGACGGCATGCTGAAGAACCGCGAAAACTTTGAGATCATGCGCCCCGAGGATATCGGTCTGTCCGGCACGTCCTTGCCGCTGGGCAAACACTCGGGCCGCGCGGCGCTGCGTGATAAGCTGAACACGCTGGGTTATGAGGTTGGTGACAACCAACTCAAGGACATTTTCGTTCGGTTCAAGGAACTGGCCGACCGTAAGAAAGAAGTGTTCGACGACGACCTGATCGCGTTGATGACACTGGATGATGACGACGGCGACGATCACCTGCAACTGGTTTCAATGAAAGTGACCTGTGGAACCGTCGGCAAGGCCGAAGCTACCATCGAAATGGAAGTGGGCGGCAAGGAAATCATCGCTACGGAACAAGGCGACGGCCCGGTCGACGCTGCCTTCCGCGCCATTCGCGTTGTGCATCCGAATACGGCGCACCTGCAGCTTTATCAGGTGCACGCTGTGACCGAAGGCACGGACGCACAGGCCACGGTATCGGTGCGTCTTGAAGAGGACGGCATGATCGCAACCGGTCAATCCGCCAACACCGATACCGTCGTGGCGTCGGCCAAGGCGTATATCCACGCGTTGAACCGCCTGATCGTGCGCCGTCAAAAGGCGGGTCCGGGCGCAGACACCCGGGAAATCAGCTACAAAGATCTTACTTGAACAAAAAAGGGGCGGTCGACTGTCGACCGCCCCTTCTCTATTATCTCCAGCCTCATTACGGCCAATAGAACAAGGTCAGATCTGTCGGCTTTTCTGTCCCGATCAACGAGTAGTCATACACCGGCGTATCGTTGAGATCGTTCAGCCCCGATACCGCATACCCTTCGGTTGGCATGTAGTTCGCGTCATAGTTCAGATCATAATCCCCGTTTTCGTCGTGAAACGCGATAACGGCAAAATACCCGCTGTCGAGGTCGGGAAAGTCGAAGCGGAGCGGGTCCTGGGACGCTGGCGCTTCAAGATATCCGGCGGCCTTGGTGTAATCCATGTTGTCGAACGCCGTCGCCTGGTCAAAAGCCATGACAATCACGTTGCCCTTGGTGCTGCGCACACCATGCAGATTGACAGTTAGACCCATGTCTTGCGAGGTCCCTGTGGTGGAAGCCGCTGCTTGGTCAATATCTGTGGTGAACCCCGAGGCGACCCAGGCGCCTCCGACAAACAGACCTGCCGTCACGATTGCCGCCACGATGCGTTGTGTGTTGCTTGGCATCTTTTGCGCTCCTACGCCTTACTTAGCGGGTTTACTCTGTTTACGACCGTTCTTTGGCTGCCAGCCCGGAGGTCCGAAGAATACACCCAACTTGTTGCCGAACCCCGGCATGTTCCGGACATCCTTGAACAGGCGGGCAAAGCCGTGAAGGAAGGCGACGAAGGGATTGATCGAGTCGATCGGTTTGACGAGGCCATAGACCACCTCTTCCTTTTCTTCCTCGAACGTACCGAACATGCGGTCCCAGATGATCAGAATCCCGGCATAGTTCTTGTCCAGGTATTTCGGGTTTGATCCATGGTGAACGCGGTGATGCGACGGCGTGTTGAAGATGTATTCAATCGGGCGCCACAGTTTTTTGATAACCTCGGTATGCAGGGCCGTCTGATACAGTTGCACCAATAGTTCCGCGACCAGCACCATGAACGGGTTGAACCCCAACAGCACAAGCGGCAGGTGGAAAAACAGCGGCCAAAAACCATCCAGCGGACCATGTCGATAGGCGACCGATATATTGAAGAAGGGAGAGCTATGGTGAACCGAATGCGTCGCCCAGAGGAAGTTAATCCGGTGCAGAATCCGATGCTCCCAGTAATAGGCTAGGTCTGCAAGGATCAGCACGATGATGAACGAAGCCCATGTTGTCGGAATGTCGAACACGGCAAATTGCGAAGCCCAGACATAGGCACCGATATAGAAACCAGCCAACAGAACAAAGCTGATACCGATGAAGAAAACGAGCGTGATGAAATTGGTGACGGTGTCACCCATCATCTGCCAGTTCAGCTTTTTGACGACTGCGTATCGGATCAATTCGAAGGCCAGAAAGGCCATGGCGAAGACGAAGAACCAGTCGTTGATCAAGGTTTCCCAGTAACTCAGGTGAAAGTCACTGATATGGCGGCTTAGGAAGTCCATCGAAGCAATCCGATTCCCGTTTGTTGTCATGTGTGACAACTTATTTACGAGATCACCGCCAGAAATCAAGGGCCCGGCTTTGAAAAAACGGTTTTTCCTGCAAATCCATTGCTGTCACAGCAGATTTTTCACCTGCGTGGCATACTTTAGGAAAACCCCATCTGATCACTGATTGCTCATCCGCGCAGTTTGCCGAACAGGCCGTCCAACGATTTGGCGCACTCGTTCAGACCATAGGGCGCGTTCACAACAAACATTCCCGATCCAACCATTCCGTGCCCTTCACGCGCAGCCGGAAAGTGGACCTCGTGGTGCAGAACCTTGGGGAAATCCCGTTTCGCCAAAGCGTCGCGCATGGCCTGATGCCGCCCATTGGCCAATATCGGATACCACAGCGCGATCACACCCACGTTCCATTTCCGATTCAGCGAAGCGATGATGCCGGGCAGCCTGTCATAATCGGATTTGACCTCATAACTTGGATCAATCAGCAAAACGCCACGGCGCGGCGTTGGCGGCAGCAGGGACTGGGCCAGTTCAAAGCCATCCTGCTGATAGGTCCGGGCACCGGTCGTGATCATGGCGTCAGACAGCGCGCGGTATTCCTGCGGATGCAATTCAGCAAGATGCATCTTATCCTGCGGCCGCAGCAGGTTCGCCGCGATCAGCGGCGACCCCGGATACGCCGTTTTGCCATGCCGATCGTGAACAGCGGCAATGGCCCTGCTCAGGGGATGGTCGGCGTCAAACCAGCCTTCGGTCAACGCACGTTCAATTCCCGCAGCTGCTTCACCAGTCTGAACGGCTTGATCCGAGTCCAACTGGTACAGCCCCCGCCCCGAATGGGTTTCGATGTAGCTCAGCGGTTTGTCTTTTTGGGTCAGATAGGCCAACGTTTCTGCCAAAATTGCGTGCTTATGGACGTCCGCAAGGTTACCAGCGTGGTAAATATGTTGATATGAGAGCATGATGCCTTCTAAAGTCCCTGCAATTAAGGCGGAAAGGTGCTGATTGTCGCGGAATCAGCCCTTTTACCGGGCGAGTTGGCACCCTATAAGTCATCCGTCCCGGAACCGTCGAGTCGCGGGCAGTAGAAAACTGACATACAGGATCAGGGAAAAATATGGGGATCTTTGGCAATCTGGGCGGCCTGTTCACAGCGGACATGGCTATCGACCTTGGTACAGCGAACACGCTGGTTTACGTCAAGGGCCGCGGTGTTATCCTGTCTGAACCCTCTGTGGTGGCGTATCACGTCAAGGACGGCGTGAAAAAGGTTCTGGCTGTTGGCGAAGACGCCAAGCTGATGCTGGGCCGGACCCCCGGATCGATCGAAGCCATCCGCCCGATGCGCGAAGGCGTGATTGCCGACTTTGATACTGCAGAGGAAATGATCAAGCACTTCATCCGCAAAGTGCACAAGCGGTCAACTTTCTCGAAACCCAAGATCATCGTCTGCGTCCCCCATGGCGCGACCCCCGTTGAAAAGCGCGCAATCCGGCAATCGGTTCTGTCCGCAGGCGCCCGCCGCGCCGGTCTGATTGCCGAACCTATTGCAGCCGCGATTGGTGCCGGCATGCCCATCACCGACCCGACCGGCAACATGGTTGTCGATATCGGCGGCGGCACCACCGAGGTTGCTGTTCTGTCGCTGGGTGACATCGTATACGCCCGCTCGGTCCGCGTCGGCGGTGACCGGATGGATGAGGCGATCATCTCGTACCTGCGCCGCCAGCAGAACCTTCTGGTCGGTGAATCCACGGCCGAGCGGATCAAGACCACCATCGGCACTGCGCGCATGCCCGACGACGGCCGCGGCCAGTCGATGCACATTCGCGGACGCGACCTGCTGAATGGTGTGCCCAAGGAAATTGAAATCAGCCAGGCCCAAGTGGCCGAGGCGCTGTCCGAACCCGTCCAGCAGATTTGCGAGGCGGTAATGACCGCACTGGAAACCACTCCGCCTGATCTGGCGGCTGATATCGTGGACCGGGGCGTGATGCTGACTGGCGGCGGTGCGCTGTTGGGTGATCTGGACCTTGCCCTGCGCGAACAGACTGGCTTGGCCGTGTCGATTGCCGACGAAAGCCTGAATTGTGTGGCTTTGGGCACCGGCAAGGCGCTGGAATACGAAAAACAACTGCGCCACGCGATTGACTACGAAAGCTAAGGCGCGCACCCTTTACCACATAGGGTAAATTCGGCACGAGCAGCACGGGAAGGAGTCCTGTGGCAAAAGACCGATCACAGCGCGATGAATACACAACCCCCTTGCGCCGCCTGCTGCTGGGGATTGTTGTGTTGTGTCTGCTAGGCATCTTTCTGATCTGGCGGATCGACAGCCCGCGCGTGGAACGGTTTCGCGCACAGGTCGTGGACAGTGTTGTGCCGTCGATGGAATGGGCCATGGTTCCTGTTACCGCCGCCGTCAATCTGGTGCGCGATTTCCAAAGTTATCAACGGCTGAGCGACCAGAACCAGGAATTGCGCAGCGAATTGCGCATCATGCGCGCCTGGAAAGAAGCCGCACTGCAGCTGGAGCAGGAAAATGCCCGGCTATTGGATTTAAACAATGTGCGCCTTGATCCGCGCCTGACCTATATCACCGGGGTGGTCATGGCCGATAGCGGCTCGCCCTTCCGCCAGTCGGTCCTGCTGAACGTGGGTGAGAGAGACGGGATCAGGGACGGCTGGGCCACCATGGACGGGATTGGCGTGGTCGGCCGTATCTCGGGTGTTGGCCCCGACACCGCGCGCGTTATCCTGATGACGGATGCATCCAGCGCTATACCGGCCACAATTCAACCGTCTGGCCAAACCGCTCTGATCACCGGCGACAACACGCAATCCCCGTCGGTGGAGTTTCTGGAAAACCGCGAACTGGTACGTCCCGGCGACCGCGTTGTAACCTCGGGTGATGGCGGCGTGTTCCCCGGAGGGTTGCTGATCGGGCAGATCACCGAAGACCCAGGCGGGCGTTTGCGGGTGCGCCTCTCCGCAGATTTCGAACGACTGGAATTCCTCCGCGTTCTGCGCTTCCACTTGGCCCCGGTGATCTCGAATCCTGGCGGCATCGTGGGTCCACGGCAACCCGAGGCCGCCCTGACCCCGCCGGAGGTTGGCGATGGATAGGCAAACCTCGCATCTTTGGCTCAAACGCTGTTTGTACGTGTTTCTGGCGTTACTGATTATATTCCTGCATCTTCTGCCTCTGGATACACAACCGGACCGGTGGCCGTTTCCGGACATGCTTATTGCGTTAACGTTTGCCTGGGTTCTTCGCCGACCGGAATACGTTCCCATTTTTCTGGTTGCTGCGGTGATGCTGATGGCCGATTTGCTGCTGCAACGACCTCCGGGCCTGCTGGCAGCACTTGTGGTTTTAGGATCGGTGTATCTGCGCTCGGCCGCGCCCGGAATGCGCGACGCCGGGTTTATGGCTGAATGGACAACGGCCGCTGTGGTGATCGCGGGGATTTTCATATTGAACCGCGTAATTCTTGCTATTCTATCGGTACAGCAAGCAGCGTTGGGTCCTGTGGTGATACAAGTGGTTCTGACAATTGCGGTTTATCCTCTGGTCGTTCTTCTCAGCCAGAATGTGCTTGGCGTTCGGCGCGTGTCAGTGTCGGACCCTGGCTCAAAAGGAGCCCGGGCATGAAACAACGCAATCCCAAAGCGCAAAGACTGGCCTACAAACGCCTACCGCGCCGCGCGTTGATCCTGGGTGGGTTGCAGACTGCGTTTATCGGTGGCCTGGCAGCGCGAATGCGCTTCATGCAAGTGGATCAGGCTGACGAGTACCGCCTGCTGGCCGAAGAAAACCGGATCAACATTCGCCTGATCCCGCCAACGCGCGGGCGCATTTATGACCGCAACGGCCAGATCATCGGACAAAACACGCAGTCCTATCGTATTGTTATGGTCCGCGAAGATGCGGGCGACGTCGACAAAGTCATCGCCAAACTTTCAGAGCTTATCCCGCTGACTCAGGAAGAGATTGACCGCGCCAAGACCGAGATGCGTCGCTCTGCCCCGTTCCTGCCAGTCACACTGGCCGATCAGGTCACGTGGGAGGATATCTCCAAGGTCGCGGTCAATGCGCCCGCTTTGCCCGGCGTTACGCCCGAAGTGGGCATGGCCCGTCAGTATCCCCGCTATGAAGATTTCGCCCATGTCGTTGGTTATGTCGGGCCGGTCAGTGACTATGACCTCAGCCTGATCGAAGATCCCGAACCAGTGCTGCGTATCCCCCGGTTCCAGATCGGCAAGGTCGGTCTGGAGTCCAAACAGGAAATCAGCCTGCGCGGAAAAGCTGGCGCAAAACGTGTCGAGGTCAACGCCACAGGCCGCATCATGCGCGAGCTTGACCGGCAAGAAGGCGAGGCAGGGGCCGATCTGCAATTGTCCGTTGATGCGGATCTGCAGCAATACGCCCAGGCGCGCTTGGCCGGTGAAAGCGCGGCTGCCGTCGTCATCGACTGCGAAACCGGGGATATCCGGGCCATCAGTTCTGCCCCCAGTTTCGACCCGAACCTGTTCGTGCGCGGGATATCGGTCGCGGATTACCGGGCATTGACTGAAAATAACTACCGCCCGCTGGCCAACAAGACGGTTCAGGGCACCTACCCGCCGGGTTCGACCTTCAAGATGATCACCGCTCTTGCCGCGCTTGAGGCCGGAGTGGTTAGCCCCGGCAACACCGTCTATTGCCCTGGGCACCTGAAGGTCGGTAGCCGCCGCTTCCACTGCTGGAAGCGCGGCGGGCATGGGACAGTGGATCTTAACTTGTCACTAAAGCGCAGCTGCGACGTCTACTATTACGATGTCGCGGTGCGTACCGGCATCGACAAAATCTCGGAAATGGCGCGCAAGTTCGGACTGGGCGTCAAGCACGACATCCCGATGTCAGCTGTCGCTGCCGGATTGGCCCCCAATCAGGAATGGAAAGAGCGGGTCCATGGCGAAGGCTGGCTGGTAGGCGACACCGCGAATGCCTCAATCGGGCAAGGGTTCATGCTGGCCTCGCCCCTACAGCTTGCGGTCATGACGGCAAGGATCGCCACGGGCCGGGCCGTGACGCCCCGTCTGGTGCGGTCCGTCAATGGCGTCGAGGAACCGTCAGGAGCAGGTGAGCCGCTGGACGTCAATCCGTACAACCTGAATCAGGTGCGCAAAGCGATGTTCTCGGTCTCAAACGACAGGGCTGGCACCGCCTATCGCAGCCGCATCATCAATGATGAATTCCGCATGGCCGGTAAGACAGGGACCAGCCAGGTGCGCAACATCACCAAGGCCGAACGCGCGGCTGGCGTAATCCGCAACGAAGACCTGCCGTGGGAACGGCGCGACCACGCGCTGTTCGTCAGCTATGCGCCGTACGACAATCCGAAATACGCCGTGGCAGTTGTGGTGGAACACGGCGGTGGCGGATCCAAGGCAGCGGCCCCGGTCGCGCGAGACATCATGCTGCAGGCTCTGTACAACGGCACCCCACCGCTCGAGGCTTATCCGGTTGCAGATCGTGACCGCATTAAGGAACAACAAAAACGGCTTGAGGGCGACCGTCGCCCCAAAGCGCGACCCGATGAAAAGGACCGCGCATGAGCTATCTTGAGTACGCCGTCAAATCCACGCCAACGGGGTTTCGCAAGTTCCTCTACATGAACTGGCCGCTGACTTTGTTGCTGATCAGCGTCGCCAGCGCCGGATTCCTGATGCTGTACTCGGTCGCGGGCGGGTCCTGGATGCCCTGGGCCGAACCCCAGATTGAGCGGTTCGGACTGGGACTGACCGTTATGTTCATCATCGCGTTGGTGCCGATCTGGTTCTGGCGCAACATGTCCGTTTTGGCCTATCTCGGCTCGATCGTTCTGCTGATTTTTGTGGAACTCTTTGGCACCATCGGCATGGGTGCGCAGCGTTGGATCGACCTTGGGTTCATGAGGCTCCAGCCTTCCGAAGTCATGAAGATTGCGCTGGTCATGGTTCTGGCCGCCTACTACGACTGGTTGCCTTCTCATAAGACATCGCGACCGCTCTGGGTGCTTATCCCGGTCATCCTGATCCTGATCCCTACAGCTATGGTCCTGAAACAACCCGATCTGGGCACTTCGATCCTGTTGTTGGCGGCGGGCGGGGGACTGATGTTCCTGGCTGGAGTGCACTGGGCTTATTTCGCCGCCGTTATCGCGGCGGTGGTCGGCTTGATTGCGACAGTGTTCAATAGCCGGGGCACCGAGTGGCAGTTGCTCAAGGATTATCAGTTCCGCCGAATAGACACTTTCCTTGATCCCTCCACCGATCCGCTGGGTGCAGGCTATCACATTACCCAGTCGAAAATTGCGTTGGGGTCAGGCGGCTGGAACGGGCGCGGGTTCATGCAAGGGACGCAGTCGCGCCTGAACTTTCTGCCCGAAAAGCACACGGACTTCATCTTTACCACGTTGGCCGAGGAATTCGGGTTTGTCGGAGGCATCACTTTGCTGACCCTTTACGCCCTGATTATTATCTTCTGCATGGTTACGGCGTTGGCGACAAAGGACCGGTTCTCATCCCTGGTCACCTTGGGGGTCGCGCTCAACTTCTTCCTGTTCTTTGCGGTCAATATGTCCATGGTCATGGGCCTTGCACCGGTTGTGGGCGTGCCCCTGCCGATGGTCAGCTACGGCGGGTCCGCCATGCTGGTTCTGATGGCCGCCTTCGGCATTGTTCAAAGCGCGCATATTCACCGCCCCCGCTGAATTGAAAGGCCCTTCATGCCCGTCAACATCCTGTTTTCCGCGCGCCCTGAACAATGGCCGGTGTATGAACCTCTGCTTACAAAAGGGCTGTCCCAAGCTGGTTTGGATTTCCGTCTGGCAACCGAGTTTTCGCCTGATCAGGTCGACTACGTTGTCTATGCACCAACAAGCGGGCTGCTGGATTTTTCACCCTATACACAACTGAAGGCGGTTCTGAGTCTTTGGGCAGGTGTTGAAAAAATCGCGGGCAACGAAACGCTGACCGTGCCATTGGCCCGAATGGTGGACCACGGGCTGATGCATGGCATGACCGAGTGGGTCGTCGGCCACGTGCTGCGCTATCACCTGGGCATGGACCGCTATATCACCGTGCAGGACGGCGTGTGGACGCCCGACGCCCCGCCGCTTGCCAGCGAACGGAATGTGTGTGTGCTGGGCCTTGGTGCATTGGGAGAAGCCGCAGCAACCGCGCTTGCCGCGCTGAATTTCAAAGTGACCGGTTGGAGCAGAACCGCAAAGGACAACCCTGGGGTAACGTGCCTGCATGGCGTTGAAGGTCTACGCGCCGCGTTGTCCAATGCCGAGATCGTTGTCCTGCTGCTGCCCGACACCCCCGCAACGGAAAACGCACTGAATGCGGACACTTTGGCCTTGCTGCCCAAAGGCGCTCGGATCATCAATCCCGGTCGCGGTCCATTGATCGACGACGACGCGTTGCTAGCCGCACTGGATTCCGGACACATTGCCCACGCCACGTTAGACGTATTCCGCGTGGAACCCCTGCCGCCGGAACATCCGTATTGGGCGCACGCCAATGTGACCGTCACGCCGCATATCGCGTCGGAAACCCGTCCGACAACTGCGGCCCAGGTGATCTGCCAGAACATTATACGAGGGGTGGAAGGCAAACCCTTCCTGCACCTCGTCGACCGCAATCTGGGCTACTGATCCGGTCAGGTCGCGATAAGCCCGCGACCTTTCAACAGCGCCTCGACCCCTGGCAAACGCCCGCGGAACGCCAGATACAGCTCCTCAGCTTCGCGCGAGCCGCCGGTGGACAGGATATTGTCCTCCAGTGCTTTGGCGCGCTCTGTGTCAAAGGCTCCCCCGGCTTCTTCGAAGGCCGCGAATGCGTCGGCATCCATGACCTCGGACCACATGTAGCTGTAATAGCCCGAGCTATAGCCATCGCCAGCGAAGACATGGGCAAAATGCGGTGTCGCGTGGCGCATACCGATGGCATGCGGCATATCGATACCATCAAGAACCTCGGCCTGTTTCGCCATCGGATCAGCTGGCGCTTCGCCTTCGTGGAACGCCAGATCGACCAAGGCTGAGGCTACGTATTCCACGGTCTGGAACCCCTGATCAAAATTCGCGGCCTTCAGAACCTTCTTAAGCATATCTTGCGGCATCGGCTCACCAGATTCGGCATGGGTCGCAAATTCGACCAAGACTTCCGGCACTTCCAGCCAATGTTCATAAAGCTGGCTGGGAAGCTCTACAAAGTCACGCGCGACGCTGGTGCCAGAGATGCTTTCATAGGTCACGTTGGACAACATCTGATGCAATGCGTGACCGAACTCATGGAAAAGCGTGCGCGCATCGTCATAAGATAGCAGCGCCGGGTCGCCCTTGGCGAAGTTGCAAACGTTGATCACGACGGGGGCTTGCACCTTGGGGAACTTTGCCTGGCTCCGCATTGCGCTGCACCATGCGCCCGAGCGCTTGGAACCCCGCGCGAAGTAATCGCCGATGAACACAGCAATATGCTGCCCGTCGCGCGTTACGTCCCAAGCCCGGCAATCGGAGTGATAAAGCGGTACATCCAGCGGGGCAAACTCCAGCCCGAACAGCCGGTTGGCGCAGGAAAAGGCGGCCTCGATCATACGATCCAACTGCAAGTACGGCTTCAGCGCAGCTTCATCCAAATCATGTTCAGCCTTGCGGCGCTTTTCGGCGTAGTAGCGCCAGTCCCACGCTTCGAGCGGACCGTTGATGCCATCTTCCTGCATCATCGCGGTCAAGGTTTCGGCGTCGGAGTCGGCCCGCGCCTTTGCCGGCTCCCAAACCTGCATCAACAGATCGCGAACGCGGTCCGGCGTTCGGGCCATTTCAGTTTCCAGCTTGTAGTCCGCGAAACTGGAATATCCCAATAGCTTGGCCCGTTCTTCGCGCAAGTTCAGGATTTCAGCCGCAATCTCGCGGTTGTCCGTTTCACCACCATTGGCACCACGCGCGGTCCAGGCCCGATACGCGTTCTCACGCAGATCGCGGCGCGGCGAGAATTGCAGAAACGGAACAATCAACGACCGCGACAGAGTGACGACAGGACCATCAGCCCCCTTCTCTTCCCCGGCGGCGCGGGCTGCATCCACGACGAAACCCGGCAATCCTTCCAGATCATTCTCGGTCAAGTTCATGAACCATTCGCGCTCGTCCGCCAAAAGGTTTTGGGTGAAGGACGTCCCCAGCGTGGCAAGGCGCGACTTGATCTCTTGCATGCGGGTGTCATCATGGCCTTCCAAAGCCGAACCAGCGCGCATAAAACCGCGATGGGTCAGCATCAGAACGCGGGCCTGTTCATCGGTCAGGTCCAGCTGATCCTTGCGCGCCCACAGGTCCGCCATCCGCCGAAACAGCGCCTTGTTTGACGAAATCCCCGAAAAATGCGCGGAGAGTTTTGGTGAGAATGCGCGTTGCAGCTCTTCCCGCGCCGGATTGCTGTCGGCACCTGCAACGGTGAAAAAGACAGACAGAACCTTGTCCATCTGCTCTCCGGCCGCCTCAAGCGCCTCAATCGTATTGGCAAAACTGGCTGGGTCGGAATTGTTGGCAATCGCGTCGATCTGCGCGTTGTGGGCGGCCATTGCCTTGTCCAATGCAGGCGCAAAATCATCATCCGAAATCTCGGCAAATGGCGCGATTTCAAATGGAGTGGTCCAGGCGGACAGGATCGGGTTGGTCATGCGGATCTCCTTTGCTGGTCAAGCTAGGGAGGCGGGCCGGAATGGTCCAGAGGGGGTGCCCGCGATACAGCCGAAATCTCTAGCCAATCTAGCGCGACAGTAGGCTTACGCGTCGACTTCTCCGCAAATGGGGCAATCAGAGCGTCGGGTCAGGGTGATCTTGCGGCTTTCGCCATAGAGCGCGTCATAGATCAGCATTTCGGCGCGCAGGGCTTGCCCGGCCCCGGTGATCACCTTGATCGCCTCAACCGCCATCATTGACCCCACAACGCCGGGCAACGGGCCAACAACCCCCGCTTCGGCACAGGACGGGGCCAGACCGGGGGCCGGTGCCTCGGGGAAGATACACTGATAACAAGGCGCGTCGTTGGCGGGGTCAAAGACGCTTAGCTGACCTTCCCATTGCGACAGAGCACCTGAAATAAGCGGTTTGCCCAGTGCGACCGCGGTACGATTGGCCAAATATCGCGTGTCAAAATTGTCGGTGCCGTCGAGGATCAGGTCAAAATCGGTGAACAGGTCTGCTGCAATCTCATCAGTCAAACGACGATGGTAGGGCAGAACAATCACGTTCGGGTTTTGCGCCTGCATGGCTTGCTGGGCCGAGAAAACCTTGGGCATGCCGATATCGGCATCGCGGTGGATCACTTGCCGCTGCAGATTGGCGTTTTCAACAATATCGTCGTCGATCACACCGATGGTGCCCACACCCGCCGCCGCAAGGTACTGCAACGCGGGCGCACCAAGACCGCCCGCGCCGATAACCAGCACACGGGCCTGTTTCATCTTTTTCTGCCCCGGCCCGCCCAGTTCGCGCAAAACGATATGGCGGGCATACCGCTCCAACTCGGTCTCAGAGAACTTGTCAGACTGCACCGCGGTTTCCTCGGCTGGCTGTGGCGCGGCACGGTTGCGCAGCGTTTTGAGCACCTTTCCATAGCTCAACACCAAAACCGCGGCACCACCTAGGATCAACCACAATGCCGCAGACCCGCCGGTTGCCTCGCGCAGCGGGTGCCCACCCGGCAACGTCAGTTGGATAACAAGTACTCCGACCAGCAAAACGCTGACCGACACGGAGCGAGCAGTTCGGGACACCCCGGCAACGTATCCAATGCCCCACAGAGCACCGGCAAGGATCAGAACCAGAAGCATCAACCGCGCCCAGTCGAGCCAAAACCGCCAGCGCCGCGATCCGTATCGCTGAGCGCCTCGACAGGTTCAAACGCAGCCTGCACGACGGGCGCGACGACCAGTTGCGCGATGCGTTCACCATGCGCAATCTCAAAACTTTCCTGACCGGCGTTCAGCAGGATCACCCCCAGCGGGCCGCGATAGTCACTGTCGATCGTACCGGGTGTATTGGGCAGGGTGATGCCGTGTTTCAGCGCAAGGCCGGATCGGGGTCGTACCTGCACCTCGTACCCATTTGGAATCTCGATCCGTAACCCTGTAGGAACCAAGGCGCGTTGTCCCGGCGCCAACGTGATAGGCGCGCCATCGGGCAGGTTTGCCCGGACATCCGCCCCCGCTGCTCCGGTTGTTTCATAAGACGGCAAAGCGATGGCCGGATCGGCCCCGTCTTCGCGGATTACACGAATTGCTACCATCACTGTACCTCTTGTTCAGCTTGTCAGAGCGTCGGCGATCTTTTGCGCCAGACGTTGCGCCACTGCATCCTTGCCCATGCGCGGCCATTCTTCGGCCCCATCGTCCGAGATCAGGGTGACCGCGTTTTCTGCCCCCCCCATGATGCCCGTCGCAGGGCTGACATCATTGGCAACGATCCAGTCACAGCCCTTGCGCGCACGTTTGGCGGTGGCGTGTTCAAGCACGTTGTCAGTCTCTGCGGCAAAGCCAACCACCAACGCAGGCCGACCCGCATCCAGCCTGGACACGCGCTTGAGGATGTCCGGGTTCTCAGTAAACTCCAGCACCGGAAGACCATCGCGGCTTTTCTTCAACTTCTTGTCTGAAGCCGCCGCCATGCGCCAATCCGCAACCGCAGCAGCAAACACACCCGCATCTACCGGCAGTGCGGCGTCGACCGCGTCAGACATCTGCTGCGCGGTTTCCACGCGGATAACCTGCACTCCTTCGGGCGGCGAAACATCGGCAGGGCCGGTAACAAAAACCACATCAGCGCCCAGCGCAGACAACGCCCGTGCCACCGCGGTGCCCTGCGCGCCCGAGGACCGGTTGGCGATGTAGCGCACAGGGTCGATCGGTTCATGTGTCGGGCCGGAGGTGACCAAAATGCGCTTGCCCTTCAGCGGACCGTTGCCAAATTGCGCCTCGACCGCGGCCACGATCTCAAGCGGTTCCGACATCCGGCCTGGGCCGTATTCTCCACAAGCCATGTCACCCTCATTTGGGCCAACAAACCGGATACCATCTGCCTGCAGTTGCTTGAGGTTGCGCTGTGTTGACGGATGATCCCACATGCGGATGTTCATGGCTGGCGCGCACAAAACAGGGGTATCTGTCGCCATCAGCAGGGTCGAGGCCAGATCGTTGGCCAGCCCAGCCGCCATCTTTCCCATCATGTCCGCCGTGGCCGGTGCGACCACGATCAGATCGGCGGACCGTGACAACTGAATATGACCCATCTCGGCCTCATCCGTCAGGTCGAACAAATCGCGATAAACCTTCTCTCCGGCCAGTGCCGAGACCGACAGCGGGGTCACGAACTCTTCGGCCGCGCCTGTCAGAACCGGTGTCACCGAGGCACCACGTTCTTTCAGCCGCCGGATCAGATCCAGCGACTTATAGGCCGCGATTCCAGCGCCGATGATTAGAAGAATGCGTTTCGATGCCAGCATATTGTGCCCTTCCCGTCCCGGTCGGCCCGACATTAGGCAAGGCCAACGGACAGTTCCAGCGGTTAATTCTGTGTCTCAAACGCCAGGCAAGGGTCTTCACGCTCAATGCCGGGGCTGTCGATCACAGCGTCGAACTCACCGTCGATGACGCCATCCTCGGACTGACCGAGCACGAAAACTTTCAAACCGGGGCGTAGCCGGGACAGAAAGGTTGGAATCCCTCTGTCCTTACGGGCATGACCATTGCCAGTGATCACTGCAACAGGTCCGCCGGTATCATCCGCCGCGCGCAATATGGCCCTTGTCAGAACCGCATCCCGCAACCGTTGGATTGCGACTAGTTGCGGCAAGGCGGTCTCGGGTATCGCATTGCAGTGGGCGGCCAGCTGATCGGCTTCGCGCGCCGCCTGCTCATCCCGTGGCAAGGGGACGGTCAGACCATATCGCGCGGCATCTGCGCCTAGGGCCGTCGCAGCGCCGCGTTCCATAGCCGCGCGCGCCGCAGCACGCGGAACCATGGCACCGTAAACCGGCGCGTCTGAGGCCTGAAAGACCGGGTAGTACATGCTAAGCGGCGGCCAGCCGGACTCGAGCCACTTCAGAATTCTGGCAAGCTCTTCCGGATTGGAAATGGCCTTGTCCGCCAGCCGCTGGGCGCCCTCTTCAGTCACCATCTCCCAGACGACGGCAGAGGGGTTGATGGCCCTCAATGCCTCGGCCTGTACAATGTGGTGCTGCGGGTTGTCGTGAATTTCGCCCAATATGACGACATCCGCTGAAGCCATCGCAGACACAACGTCGTCAGGTATCAATTCATCAGCACGACCAGGATAGGCCATAACCACAAGTGCACAAAGCAGAATCGCAAGATGTTTCATGCGATGAAGTGTTGCACCTCACGCGATTGGGCTTCAAGGTTCTTGCGCATTTTCACAAAAGCTGCCGCCTCAAGTTGACGCACGCGTTCCTTGGACAGGCTAAGTTCCTGCCCAAGACTTTCCAGCGTTCGGGCGGGTTCGCGCAACTTGCGTTCGCGCACAATGAACCTTTCACGATCATTCAAAGCCTGCATTGCCGTCACCAGCCATTCGCGCAATTGCTGAGTATCGTGCCTGTTTTCGACGGCTTCGGCGGCTTGTTCACGCTCATCTTCCAGCGCATCGATCCATTCCCGGCCGTCTTCATCTGCCGATTGAACGGCATTCAGCGAGAAATCGGAGCCGGACAAACGGCCTTCCATCATTTCGACGTCCCGCAGCGGCACGCCGATTTCTGCGGCAATCATCTGGTGCAATTGATGACGGTCAAGATCCATGCCATCGGTCGCGGCCTCACGCTCTAGACGGGCCTGCACACGTCGCATGTTGAAGAACAGTGATTTTTGCGAAGACGTGGACCCGGTACGTACCATTGACCAGTTGCGCATCACATAGTCCTGAATGCTCGCCTTGATCCACCAGACCGCATAGGTCGAAAACCGCACGCCCCGGTCAGGGTCGAACTTGTCGGCAGCCTTCATCAATCCTAACCCGGCCTCCTGGATCAGATCATTCATGGGCGCGCCGTAACGTTTGAACTTGGCCGCCATCGAAATGGCCAGCCGCATGTAGGCCGTGATTAATCGGTGAAGGGCCTGTTCATCGCGGTCGTCCCGCCAAGCATAAGCCAATTTCAATTCAGTTTCCGCGTCCAGAAGCTCGGCTTTCATTGCCTTTCGGGACATCGAGAAGTCGTTCGCATTGTCCAGTGCCATTGAAATCTCCCCTTTTCACAGGCGCGGGCCGGGGTTGCTTTGCCGACCTATGAACGATACGCAAAACAAAACCGGGTGGATCACATGGAAGGTAATTATCGTGAGTCCGGATTTAACCTTTGTGTTGGGCGGCGCAGCCTCGGGCAAGTCGGTTTTCGCCGAACAACTCGTTGTTTCATCGGGAAAAAAGAAGGTTTATCTTGCAACATCACAAGTGTTTGATGACGAGATGCAAGATAAGGTTCAGCGCCACATTTCCCAACGTGGCGAGGGTTGGGAGACGGTCGAGGCCCCTTTTGACATTGGCCCGACATTGGCGAATTTGCCCTCCACCTCTGTCTGTCTGATCGACTGTGCCACCATGTGGCTGACCAATCACCTGCTTGCAGAAAACGATCTGGAACAGGCGCAAAGCGCGCTTTTACAATCGCTACGCTTGTGTTCCGCACAGGTCGTCATCGTCTCGAACGAGGTTGGACACGGGATCGTCCCTGACAACGCGCTGTCCCGCCGGTTCCGCGAAGCGCAGGGACGGTTAAACATCGCATTGGCCGCCGAGGCCGATCTGGTGGTGCAAGTTACGGCTGGCCTGCCGTTGGTATTGAAGGGGCGACTGGATTGACACGTCTGCATCTCGTGCGCCACGGCCCAACTCATGCCAAAACGATGGTCGGCTGGTCCGACTTGCCTGCTGACCTCAGCGATCACGCTGCCGTTACCCGGTTGCATGACCACCTGCCTGCGGACGCTATCTTTGTTTCCTCTGACCTGAGCCGCGCCGCCGATACTGCATCGGCCATTCAAGGCACACGGCGGCGGCTGCAACATCAGTCTGCGCTGCGCGAAATCAATTTCGGCACTTGGGAGCTGCGCGCCTTCAAAGAGATTGAGGCTGAAGACCCCGAACTTGCCTTTGCATATTGGGACAACCCCGGCGATGTGCGCCCACCAAACGGGGAAAGCTGGAACGAGGTCCGCGCGCGTGTCGACGCAGCCGTCGACCAATTGATCGCACAGCACACCGGGCGCGATCTTGTGGTCGTGGTGCATTTTGGCGTGATCCTGACCCAGGTCCAAAGGGCTCTCGACGTTGACGCGCAAGAGGCTTTTGGCCATCGCATCGACAACCTTTCGGTTACCGAAATCACGCATCACGGCGACCGCTGGTCTGTCGGACGAATCAATCATCTTCCGTGATGCAACCGCGCACAAATCACTGATTTACGGAATGGATCGGCCACGCCATCCTAGCCGCATGACTTATGATTTGTTTATCGGAGACCGCCTGTTTTCCAGCTGGTCCATGCGCGGGTGGCTGATGCTGGAAAAGTTCGGCCTGCCCTATCGTTCCCACATGATCGGCCTCTATTCCGGCACCATGGCCGAGGATATGAAACCCCTCGCGCCCGCCCGCCTTGTCCCGGCCCTGCGATTGCCCGACGGCACCGTGGTTGGGGAAAGCCTGGCGATGGCGGAAACCCTTGCCGAGTTACATCCCGAAGCAGGGCTTTGGCCCAAAGACCCCGCCGCGCGCGCTACTGCGCGGTGGCTTTGCGCCGAAATGGTGGCCGGGTTTGGCGCGTTGCGCGGGCAGTGTCCGATGCAGCTCAAACAGTGCTGGCAGGGGTTCGCTCCATCGACCGAAACACGCGCCGATCTTGCAAGGATCGAGGCCTTGTGGGCCCATGCCCGTGATGTGTCTGGCGCGGACTCCGGTCCTTTGTTCGGCCACTATTCCCTTGCGGACGTGTTCTATACGCCGGTCGCGGCACGGATTATTGGCTATGGCCTGCCGATCGCTGATGCCAATCGCGACTACTGCCTTGATTTGCTGTCGGATGTTTCTGTCCGCCGGTGGCGTGCGATGGGGCTGACGGTCAACTACGACCCTTTTCCCTACCCCATGGATCTGCCATCAGAGCCTTGGCCAATTGCCGGTACTTCGCAAGCAAAAGCGGTAGATGGTACTACGTCGATCAACGACGCCTGCCCTTATTCCGGCAAAGCTGTCACCGCAGTGCTCGAAGTGAATGGCCTGCGCTGGGGGTTCTGCAACCGGTTCTGCCGTGACAAAACAGCCGCTGATCCCGGTGCATGGCCAAAATTCACCGAGATGACCCGCGCCGTTAACGATTCTTAAACCGCTGCCGTGGCAGCAAGGACCTGTTAACCAAAAAGGTCATTCATGGTTGCCCGCGCCCACACAGTTGCTTTTCAAGGGGTCGATGCCCGCCCGGTCGAGGTGCAGTGCGCCGTCTCGCCGGGCCTACCCGCATTTTCCATCGTCGGGCTGCCCGACAAAGCCGTGTCCGAAGCGCGGGACCGCGTTCGCAGCGCGCTGAGCTCGATGGCCATCGCGTTGCCGTCAAAACGGATCACTATCAACCTGTCGCCTGCCGACCTGCCCAAAGAAGGCAGCCATTTCGACCTGCCCATAGCTGTTGCATTGCTGTCCGCGTTAGAGATCATTCCGCGGGACGCCGCCGAAGGTTCGGTTTCGCTGGGCGAGCTATCTTTGGACGGTTCACTGGTGCCTGTGGTCGGTGCCCTACCCGCTGCGATGACTGCGGCGGCTGAGGATCGGGCCTTGCTCTGCCCCCGCGCCTCTAGTGCCGAGGCTGCTTGGGTCGATGCGACGCAGGTCATTGGGGCTGGGTCTCTTGGGGACGTAGTGCGGCATTTCTCGGGCCAGTCTCCGCTACCCGCCGCACAGCCTGGTGAAGTCACACTTGAGCCCAGCGCGCGCGACCTGCGCGACGTCAAAGGGCAAGAACGTGCAAAGCGCGCCCTGGAAATCGCCGCAGCAGGTCGGCACCACCTGATCATGACCGGGCCTCCCGGTTCCGGCAAATCCATGCTGGCCGCACGCCTGCCCGGGATTTTGCCGCCGCTGACACCGGCCGAAGCGTTAGAAACCTCGATGATTCAGTCGTTGTGCGGGCTGTTGGACGAAGGTGGGATCAGTCGCAGCCGCCCGTTTCGCGAACCTCATCACACGGCGTCCATGGCTGCGATCGTTGGTGGCGGCAGGGGCGCGAAACCGGGTGAGATTTCACTAGCCCACAACGGTGTTCTGTTCATGGACGAGTTCCCCGAATTTCCACGCACGGTTCTGGAGACACTACGCCAGCCGATCGAAACTGGAGAGGTCATGGTCGCGCGTGCAAATGCCCATGTGAAATACCCATGCCGTTTCATGCTGATCGCGGCGGCCAACCCTTGCAAATGCGGCTACCTGACCGATCCCGGGCGCGCTTGTTCCCGCGCTCCTGTTTGCGGAGAGGACTATCTGAGCCGAATCTCCGGGCCGCTGATGGACCGGTTTGATTTGCGTATTGAAGTGCCCCCGGTCGGATTCACCGATCTGGACTTACCACCCTCGGGTGACAGTTCCGCCACCGTTGCCGCGCGTGTCGAACAAGCCCGTTCAATTCAGGCAAAGCGGTTTCGCGATACCCCGTCCACCCGTCAGAACGCCGATGTCGAGGGTAAATTGCTGGATGAAATCGCGGCCCCGGATGCTGAAGGCAAAGACCTGTTGCTGAAGGCAGCCGAGCGATTTGGCCTGTCCGCCCGCGCTTTTCACCGCATCCTGCGCGTAGCGCGTACCATCGCTGATCTGGACGGGGCACCGGATGTCCGGCGTCCCCATATCGCCGAGGCGCTGAGCTTTCGTATCAGCGCCAAGGCGGCATCTTAAAGCTTGGCTTCAATCGCCTGCCAAATCTTTTCGGCGACGTTCACGCCGTTAAATCGTTCGAGTTCCTGAATGCCGGTCGGCGAGGTCACGTTGATTTCTGTCAGGTAGTCACCGATCACATCGATTCCGACGAAGACCTGACCTTTTTCTTTCAGCAATGGACCAATCGCGGCACAAATTTCCAGATCGCGCTCGGACAGGCCAATTTTCTCAGGGCGACCGCCAACATGCATATTGGAACGCGTTTCGCCCGCGGCCGGTACGCGGTTGATCGCACCGACTGCGTCACCGTCGACCAAAATTACACGCTTGTCGCCATTGCTGACATCCGGCAGGAATTTCTGAACAATCAAAGGCTCACGCGAAAATCCGGTGAACAGTTCGTGCAGCGAAGTCAGGTTACGGTCATTCGCATCCAACCGGAAAACTCCTGCACCGCCATTGCCATAAAGCGGTTTTAGGATGACGTCGCCGTGCTTTTCCTTGAACGCCTTGATGGTCTGCAGATCCCGCGCAATTGTTGTCGGCGGCGTCAGGTCCGGGAAATCCAGAACCAGCAGTTTCTCGGGGTAGTTCCGCACCCAGAACGGATCATTCACAACCAAGACTTGCCCCTTTAGACGGTCCAGCAAGTGGGTTGATGTGATGTAATGCATGTCAAACGGCGGGTCCTGGCGCAGCCAGATCACGTCGAACTCTGCCAGGTCCACTTCACGTTCGGGCCCAAGTTCCGCCGGATTGCCCGCCACCCGCTGAACTTTCATGTCCTGACCACGCGCGGTGATCCGCCCCTCTTGATAGGCCAGCTGGTCCGGGCTGTAGAAAAACAGCGTATGTCCGCGCACCTGCGCCTCTTCGGCCAGACGGAATGAGCTGTCGGCATTGATATCCACGGCCCCGATCGGGTCCATCTGGAAGGCGATTTTCATGGCGTGTCCCTCAGTTTCACGCCAGATACATGGCCCAGCCGGGCTGGGGGTTCAATGGGGATCAGGCTAAACCGAAGGCGTTTTCGACAATTTGAACGGCGCCCGAAGCATCCACCAAAGCTGCGTCAAACCGCACATCCGTCAATTGCCCATTTGGTTCTGTTTCCAGGAATTGGGCCGCCGATGCGCAGATGCGATCCATCTGGCGGCGATTGATCCGGGCGGCGGCCGCATCGAAACTGGTGCTTTTCTTCACCTCGACAAAGACGATCCCGTGAGCGTCGCGCGCAATAAGATCGATCTCGCCACCGGCACCGCGCCAGCGGCGATTCAGGATGGTATAGCCGCGTTGTTCATAATTTGATGCAACCTGCTGCTCCGCCGCCTGCCCAGCATGATAGGACACCGGACTTCGAACGGATCGTGCGGCCATGTCATCCCTTTCCCAATTTCAGAGCCTTCTGATAGATCGGGCGGCGCGGCAGCTTGTACATCTCTGATACCAGATCGGCCGCGTCGCGAACCGAATGGGTTTCCAAGGCTCGTTTCAACGCCTCTTCTACGTCAGATTCGTTAACAGTTGCCGAATGTCCGCGATCCACGAGCAGAACAATTTCACCTTTGACTGTCTGCCCTTGCAGGTCGGCTGCCAGTTCTTCCAACGTCCCGCGACGAACTTCTTCGAATTTCTTCGTCAGCTCGCGGCACATTGCGGCCTGACGGTCATTGCCCAGCACAGTTGCAAGATCCGACAAACACGCCACCACGCGTTTCGGAGATTCGTAAAACACCAATGTGCCCGGCACGTCCCGTAATGCCTCGATCCGCGACCGGCGCGCGCCGGATGCGTTCGGCAAGAAGCCCGCAAAAAAGAACGCATCTGTCGGCAGCCCGGCCAGCGTCAGCGCCATCAGCGCTGCGGATGGTCCCGGTGCGCAGGTCACCGTATGACCGGCCTCGGCAGCCTGCTTCCCCAAATCGTATCCCGGATCGGCAATCAGCGGCATTCCGGCCTCAGATGCATAAGCGACAGACTTCCCATCCTGCAATGCATCAAGGAGTTTGCCGCGCGCGCCTGCGCCGCTGTGATCGTGATAGGCTAGGATTCGCCGCCCATCCAGCGGTACGCCGTGAATCTCCATCAACCGGCGCAAGCTGCGCGTGTCTTCGGCGGCAATGACGTCAGCCGAGGCCAGCACATCCAGCGCTCTGAGCGTGATGTCGCGCGCCGCACCGATCGGAGTGGCAACAAAATACAGGCCCGCGCCCAATCTTACTTTTTGAAAATTCAAAGCTGGACCCTCACAGCGTGACGTTTATTATCGCGGCATAACAGATTGGTGGTACCCCAAGCCGCCGGGACAGGGAGTTTTCATTTAGATGTTTACCGTTTGCAAGCCCGTTCGCAAGCTGGCGAAATCCGCCGCGATCCTGGCAACCGCCGCTTTCCTCGCTGCATGTGAGCCCGGCGGCCTTGGCGGAGGCCCGTCAATCAACACGTCCAAACCCGTTCCGGTCGCACTTTTGGTTCCGGCGGGATCAGGAAATTCCGGCGACGCCCAACTGGCGCGGAGCCTTGAGAACGCGGCGCGTCTGGCCATGGCCGATCTGCAGAATGTTAAGATTGATCTGCGCGTTTATGACACGCAGGGCAGCTCGAACACGGCCGCGACAGTGGCGCAACAAGCCGTCGCGGATGGGGCGAAGATCATCATTGGCCCGGTTTACGCGCAGGCGGCAAACTCGGCGGGTCTCGCCGTGCTGAACAACAAGGTCAACGTGCTGTCCTTCTCGAACAATACCAGCATTGCAGGCGGCAACGTCTTTGTTCTGGGCCCGACCTTTCAGAACACGGCCAACCGTTTGGTCAACTTTGCCGGTTCACAAGGCAAAACCAGCATGGTCATCGTCCACAGCAACGATGCAGCCGGGCAGCTTGGTCAATCGGCGATTGCAACTGCGCTTGCCAGCAGCCGCGTAGCGAACGCGGGTACGGTTGGCTATGACCGGTCTCAGCAAGGCGTCATCAACTCAGTTCCAACGATCAAGGCAACCGTGGATGCTGCTGGCGCAGATTCGGTGTTTCTGACGGCAACGACGGCAGGTGCACTGCCGCTGTATTCGCAGCTGTTGCCAGAAGCTGGTGTGTCGTCGGCCACCACCCAGTTCGTTGGCCTGACACGCTGGGACATCCCGTCTCAGACGCTGGATCTGCCTGGTGTTCAAGGGGGCTGGTTCGCCTTGCCCGACCCGTCAAAGGCGCAGGCTTACCGCCAGCGGTATAACAGCACCTATGGCGAGGCTCCGCACCCGATCAGTGGTCTGGCCTATGACGGCATTGCAGCAATTGCGGCTTTGGTCAGCCAGGGCAAATCCGACGCGCTGACCGCATCTGCCCTGACACAAAATGCCGGTTTCCAGGGCGTTGGCGGCATCTTCCGCCTGCGATCAGACGGCACGAATGAACGCGGTCTGGCCGTTGCCACGATCCAGAACAAACAGGTAGTAGTGATTGACTCCGCCCCTCAAAGCTTCTCTGGCGCCGGTTTCTGATCAGCCGATGCTGACGCTCATCCCCAAGGGTGAGCTGATCTGCCCGGCCGATGAAATTTTCGACAGTGCCGCCATCCTGGCGCAACTGTCGGAAGCCTTTGAAAATATTCAGGACAATGCCGCGCGGCGGAATGAAACCGTGCGCATCCTGCGCGATGCCCAAAAGGCTGGGCGCAAGACCATTGCGGATGCCTTCGCTAAACGCCCCTTTGACGCCAGACCTTTGACCCGGTCCTATACCTATTTGACCGACGGGTTGGTCTGCACAGCGATGCAGGTGGCCAGCACCTATCTACATCCGCTGGCAACCCCGACGCAGGGCGAAAAGATTGCGGTTCTTGCTGTTGGTGGATATGGCCGCGGCGAAATGGCCCCGGCTTCGGACGTCGATCTGCTTTTTTTGACGCCCTATAAGATCACCGCCTGGGCCGAGAGCGTCATCGAGTCCATGCTCTACATGCTTTGGGATCTGCGCCTGAAGGTTGGCCATTCATCCCGAACGATCAAGGATTGCCTGCGACTGGGCACCGAGGATTTCACCATCCGTACCGCGATGCTCGAGCAACGCTATCTGGCTGGGGACGCAGCCCTTGCCGAAGAACTTGATAACCGCCTGAAAACCGAGCTGTTCAAGGGCAGCGAGCGTCAATTCATCGAGGCTAAGCTGCAGGAACGTGACGAGCGCCACCACAAGCAGGGCGAGCGTTATATGGTCGAGCCCAATGTCAAAGAGGGCAAAGGCGGGCTGCGCGATCTTCAATCGCTCTACTGGATTGCAAAGTACATCTATGGCGTTCAGGACGTGGCTGAACTGGTCCCTCTGGGCCTGTTTGAACCCGAGGAATTCAGCACCTTTGTAGAGGCCGAAGAGTTTCTGTGGGCAGTACGCTCTCATCTGCATCTGCTGACCGGTCGTGCGACGGAACAACTGACCTTCGACCTGCAGGTCGAGGTTGCCGACCGGATGGGTTATGAAGACAGGGCTGGGCGACGGGCTGTTGAAGTGTTCATGCAACGCTATTTCCGCGAGGCAACGCGCGTCGGAGAACTGACCCGGATCTTCCTGACCAAACTCGAAGCGTCACACGTGAAAGGCGCCGCTCTACTGGAACGCATCTTTAGGCGCCAACCACGTGTCAAAGCAGGGTACAAGGTCGTTCACGGTCGCTTGGATGTAGCGGACGCCAAGAAGTTTCTATCCGACAAGCTGAACCTTCTGCGTCTGTTCGAGGAAGGTCTTCGCACTGGCATGCTGATCCACCCGGATGCGATGCGGCTGGTGACGGCCAACCTGAACCTCATCGACGACGACATGCGCCAAAACAAAGAGGCGCAGCGCATTTTTCTGGACCTGATGCTGAAACACGGCAACCCGGAACGCGCCCTGCGCCGCATGAACGAATTGGGAGTATTGTCGGCGTTTTTGCCAGAGTTCGAACACATCGTGGCGATGATGCAGTTCAACATGTATCACAGCTATACAGTGGACGAGCACACGATCCAGACCATCGTCAACCTGGCCCAGATTGAACGCGGTGAATTGGTCGAGTCACTACCGCTGGCCTCATCGATCCTGAAACGCGGGGTTAATCGCAAGGTCCTCTACGTAGCATTGCTGCTGCACGATATCGCCAAAGGGCGACCCGAGGACCATTCCATTCTGGGCGCTCAGATCGCGCGCAAGGTTGCTCCACGGTTGGGATTGAACAAATCAGACTCTGAAACCGTGGAATGGTTGGTACGATATCACCTTTTGATGTCGGACATGGCGCAGAAACGCGACATCTCGGACCCGCGCACAGTGCGCGATTTTGCCAAGGCGGTTAAGACGGTCAAACGGTTGGATCTGCTCACGGTTCTGACCGTGTGTGACATTCGCGGCGTTGGGCCCAACACCTGGAACAACTGGAAGGCCACCCTGCTGCGCGCCTTGCACGCTGAAACCAAACGGGCGCTTGAAACCGGTATGGAAGACCTGAACCGGGCCAACCGTGGCGCAGAAGCCAAAAAGGCGCTGCGTTCGGCGCTTGACGATTGGTCGAAGGCTGACCTGAAGGCCGAAACAGGACGACACTATGCGCCCTATTGGCAGGGCCTGAACCTGTCTACACATATTGAGTTCGCGAAAATGCTACGCGCTCTGGAACACAGCGGCGACCCCGGCGCGATGGAAATTCACCTGCATCCGGATGACGATCGCGACGCCACCCGCGCGTGTTTTGCCATGGCGGACCATCCGGGGATTTTCGCCCGCATCGCCGGGGCGCTCGCGCTGGTTGGGGCTAACGTGGTCGACGCCCGTAGCTATACCACCAAGGACGGGTACGTCACCGATGCGTTCTGGATTCAGGATGCCGAGGGCCACCCTTTTGAGGCCAGCCGATTACCGCGACTAACACAGATGATCCAAAAGACGCTCAAGGGCGAAGTCGTTGCGCGTGACGCCTTGAAATCGCGCGACAAGATCAAGAAACGCGAACGCGCCTTCAATGTGCCGACCCATATCATCTTCGATAATGACGGGTCCGAGATCTACACCATCATCGAGGTTGATACCCGCGACCGTCCGGGCCTGTTGTATGACCTGACAAGAACGCTGGCTGCCGCCAATGTCTATATCGCCAACGCCGTGATCGCGACCTATGGCGAACAAGTTGTCGATACCTTCTACGTCAAGGACATGTTCGGCCTGAAATACCATTCCGAAAGCAAGCAACGCGGTCTTGAGACCAAGCTGCGCAAAGCCATCACCGAAGGTGCGGAGCGCGCAATCTCATGAAACAGATCCGGTTGTTTTCAGGCCTGTTCACGGTCGGATTCTGGACGCTGGCCAGTCGGATTCTGGGATTTCTGCGAGAGATTTTGCTGACCGCCTATATCGGGCCCGGTCCGGTGATGGACGCTTTTGTTGCCGCCTTCCGCCTGCCCAACATGTTCCGACGGTTTTTTGCCGAAGGTGCCTTCAACGCCGCCTTTGTGCCAATGTTCTCGAAACGACTGGAGGGCGAAGAAGACGCCGAAGGATTTGCACAGGATGCCTTCAATCTGTTGGCGGCGGCAGTATTGGCGCTGGTTGGATTGGCGATGGTTTTCATGCCTGGACTTGTCTGGCTGACCGCCGAAGGGTTCTATGGCGATGAACGCTTCGACATGGCCGTCGACTACGGTTACGTCGTTTTTCCCTATATCCTGTTCATGTCGCTGGCCGCGCTGTTTTCCGGCGTTCTGAACGCCACCGGTCGGTTCGCCGCTGCCGCTGCCGCGCCTGTCTTACTCAATATTTTTGCCTGTACTGCTTTGATCGCAGGCGCGCTTTCTGGCGGCGACGTAATCTGGTGGCTGATCACGGTCATTCCGCTGGCAGGGGTCGCGCAACTAGCGCTGGTTTGGGTGGCGACAGAACGCGCCGGTATTCGCATCCGTCCCGGCGTGCCCAAACTCAGCCCGGAAATGCGGCACATGGTTCGCATTGCAGTGCCCGCCGCTTTGGCGATGGGCGTCACGCAGGTCAATCTGGTGGTTGGCCAGCTGGTCGCGTCCAAAACCGAAAAGGCGGTCAGTTGGCTGTTCGCAGCGGATCGGCTGTATCAATTGCCATTGGGCGTGGTCGGTATTGCGGTGGGGATCGTCCTGCTGCCCGATCTGTCGCGCCGCTTACGGGCCGGGGACAAGGACGGGGCGCGCAATGCCTATTCCCGCGCCGGAGAGTTCACGCTGCTGCTGACCCTGCCGTCCACCGTTGCCTTTCTGATCATTCCAATACCTCTGGTGTCGGTCCTGTTCGAACGCGGCCAATTCAGCCCCGAGGACACGGCAGCCACTGCCTTGGCCGTAGCTATCTATGGCGTCGGCCTGCCCGCTTTCATGCTGCAAAAGCTGCTGCAGCCCTTGTTCTTCGCGCGCGAAGACACCCGCTCTCCGTTTCGCTATGCCGTAGTTGCGATGGTGATCAATGCCGGGCTGGCCTTTGGTCTTTACCCATTGGTGGGGTGGATCGCACCGGCGATCGCGGCTTCGGCTGCCGGTTGGGCGATGGTTGCCTTGTTGGCGATTGGAGCGCGCCGTTTCGGCGATGAAGCACGGTTTGACGACCGGTTCAAACGACGTGCCTGGCGCGTCGTCGCGGCATCGCTGGGTATGGGCGTTGTGCTTTTCGCCGCCCTTCATGTTTTTGGCTGGACCTTCCAGGTACCCGGATGGCGTTATCTGGCGCTGCTTGTCCTAATCATAGTTGCAGCTGCCGCCTATTTCTTACTCGGTCACCTCTTCAAAGCGTTCGAGCTGTCCGAATTCAGAAAAGCGCTGCGTCGGTCCTGATCAGTCGCGGCGAATACGTCCCACGATCCGCGCCCATCCGCCCGGTACCAGGAAAAACGATAGACCAAATCCGGTGGCAAATCCGCCCAGATCGGCAACCCAATCGGACGTGCCGCCAAACAAAAGTCCGAACACCAGCTGGATGCCCATCAAAACCGCGATCAGGCTGAAGGCCCGGGACTGGTTTTCGCCGACCAGTGACAACTTGCGCCACAGCAGCCATGTGAACGCGCCGATCAGACCGTAAACCGGCGGGAACCCTCCGACCAGCGGATAGGCGGGATTTAGCAACAACCCATAGACCAACGCGCCACCGATACCGGACAAAACGAAAATGATCAGCATTTGAAAACCGCCGAACACTTCGGCTACCATTTTACCCATGGCCAGAACGAAGACGCTGACAAAAACCGCCTGGGTAAAACTGCCCGATACGAACGGATAGGTCACGAAACGGATCACATGTTCAAACGGCCAACGGCCATTCTCGATCATCCAGTGAAAGATATCCGGGGAAAAGGTGTAACTCTGCAGGGCATCCAACCGCCAACCTACCGCTGATGGCCCACCCACAAGACCGCGTGCACCCAGTGTAAACGCCAATTCGATCCCCATGATGAACAGGACCAACGCCACCACAACGGGCGGCAGAGGGTTTACGGCGGGTGTATAATGCTCACTGCTCATTGGGCTGGCCTTTCGCGGCTGTTGACGTCCCTTGACCTCATGGGTAAGCGACGGGGGCTGATTTTTCCAGACGGGAGTTCCCTTCGATGACCGAAACCAAGTTCACGCCGCGCGTGTTTTCCGGCATCCAGCCTTCGGGAAACCTGCACCTTGGCAACTACCTGGGTGCGCTCAAGCGTTTTGTGGATATGCAGGGCGAAGATTTCGAGACCATTTATTGCATGGTCGACCTGCACGCGATCACCGTCTGGCAAGACCCTGCCCGTCTGCGCGAAAAGACCCGCGAGGTTTGCGCCGGTTTCATCGCCGCCGGTCTGGACCCTGAAAAGTCCATCCTGTTCAACCAAAGCCAGGTGGCCGAGCACACGCAGCTGGCGTGGATCTTCAATTGTATCGCCCGCATGGGTTGGATGCAGCGAATGACGCAGTTCAAGGATAAGGCGGGCAAGAATGCTCAGAACGCCTCGCTGGGTTTGTTTGCCTATCCTGCGCTGATGGCAGCGGACATCCTGACCTACCACGCGACACATGTGCCGGTGGGCGAGGATCAGAAACAGCATCTGGAGCTGACACGCGACATCGCGATCAAGTTCAACCATGATTATGGCGTGGATTTCTTTCCGGTGACCGAGCCGGTAATCGGTGGACCCGCGCCGCGCGTGATGAACCTGCGTGATGGCTCGCGGAAGATGTCATCTTCGGACCCGTCCGATATGACCCGGATCAACATGACGGACGATGCCGACGAGATCGCCAAAAAGATCCGCAAGGCCAAGACCGACCCGGATGCCCTGCCTTCAGAAACCGACGGTCTGTCCGAACGCCCCGAGGCGCGCAACCTGGTGAACATCTTCGCCGCGCTCAGCGATCAAACGGCGGAACAGGTTTTGGCCGAAGTCGGCGGCAAGCAATTTGGTGAATTCAAACCGATGCTGGCCGAGCTGGCGGTCGCCGAACTGTCACCGATCTCAACCGAGATGGCCCGTCTGATGGGTGAAGAGGCCGAGATTGACCGGATTCTCGCACGCGGCGCGGAAAAGGCACGGGCGATAGCGGCCCCGATCCTGCAACAGACCTACGACATCGTGGGTATGGTTGGCGCAAAACAAGGCTGA
The DNA here is from genome assembly GCF_059611045.1 of Ruegeria sp. CDSB113. Classification (NCBI taxonomy): domain Bacteria; kingdom Pseudomonadati; phylum Pseudomonadota; class Alphaproteobacteria; order Rhodobacterales; family Roseobacteraceae; genus Ruegeria; species Ruegeria sp. CDSB113. The sequence continues at coordinate 160,156 of NZ_JBXWOU010000005.1, read as the reverse complement.
TTGCGCTGGACCTTCCTGTGACGCCTTCCTAGGTTGCCCCAAGGGCAAAGGAGGGCGTCATGGCAGTCGGCAAAAATATCCGCACCTATTTTGATGGTCAGTGGCACAACGGGGACGCCCCGATCATGCGGGCGGCAGATCATGGCGCTTGGCTGGGGTCTTCGGTCTTTGACGGCGCGCGATTCTTCGACGGGCTGACCCCGGATCTGGTGGCCCATTGCGAACGGGTCAACCGCTCGGCCGAGGCGCTTTTACTGACGCCGACCGTGACGACCGAACAGATGGTCGAGATCGTCCGCGAAGGGCTGGATGGCTATGCCAAAGGTTCCGCCGTCTATATTCGGCCGATGTATTGGGGCATCGACGGCGATGCGACAGCCATCGTTCCTCAGCAGGACAGCACCGGATTTGCCATCTGTCTGGAAGAAATCCCAATGGCACCGGAAACAGCTTCGGTCACGCTGACCACCACGCGGTTCCGCCGACCGGTTCTGGAATCAGCCGTTGTGAATGCCAAAGCCGGATGCCTGTATCCCAACAACGCCCGCATGCTGAAAGAGGCCAAGTCCAAAGGGTTCTCGAACGCGCTGGTAGCGGATGCCTTGGGTCATGTGGCTGAAACCGCCACCGCAAACATCTTCATGGTCCGGGACGGCGAGGTATTCACCCCTACGCCCAATGGAACTTTCCTGGCTGGTATCACCCGAGCGCGGCATATCAAAAACCTGCGCGCCGATGGCGTGACGGTCCACGAATCTGTCCTCAGCTTTGAAGATTTTCACAAGGCGGACGAGGTGTTTATGACCGGTAACATGAACAAGATAACGCCGGTCACCACATTGGAAGACACGCAATATCAGGTCGGACCGATTGCACGCCGCGCGCGCGCGCTTTATTGGGACTGGGCGGCAAGCACTCGGTAGTCACACGCCGTGTTGCCAGCCCGCATCTGGTCGGGCATGATCCCCCTAAATACACGAGGACACCCATGCGTAAGTTTCTAGTCATTCTGGATGACAGCCGCGAATGCCTTAACGCGATGCGTTTCGCTGCAATGCGTGCAGCCCATACCGGTGGAGGGGTAACGATCCTGTCCGTCATCCCACCCGATGAGTTCAATCACTGGATCGGTGTCGCCGAAACCATGCGCGAAGAGGCACGCGAACGCATCCATGCGCATTACGAAGTTTTCGCCAAATGGATGCGCGACAAACAAGGGATCGATCCCGAGCTGTCCATTCGCGAAGGCGAACCTGTCCCTCAGATCATCGAACATGTCCAGTCAGACCCGGACATCGGCGTTCTGGTTCTGGGTGCTGGCATCGAAAAGAAAGGGCCTGGCCCCCTGGTGACGCAGCTGACCAAAAACTCGGGCAGCTTGCCGATTCCGATCACAATTGTGCCCGGCGACCTAAGCAAGGAAAAGCTGGAAGCCATCACCTGAGGCCACCCTATGCAAAGCCGCATCCAGTTCTGGTTCGAATTCGCATCGACCTACTCCTACCTCAGCGCCATGCGAATCGAACAGGCTGCGGCACAGCATGACGTCGTCATAGAATGGCGCCCCTTTCTTCTGGGACCCGTTTTCGCGGCGCAGGGCTGGGACAATTCCCCGTTCAACATCTACCCGGCCAAAGGGCGTTATATGTGGCGCGATATGGAGCGTCTGACAGCGCAGCGCGGCCTGCCCTTCCGGCAACCGGACCCGTTTCCGCAGAACGGCCTGAAGGCTGCGCGTCTCACGCTGGCTATTGAAGATCAGACCCACAGGGCGCGTTTCGTTCGGGCGGTCTATACAGCCGAATTCGCACAAGGTCAGAACGTGTCGGACGATGCGGTTCTGATTGATTGCTTGAAATCCGCTGGTCTGCCTGAAGACCTTTTAGACAGAACCCAAGACCCCCAAATCAAGTCTGCTTTGATCGAGCAGACCAAAACCGCTCAGGCCAAGGGGCTGTTTGGCGCGCCCAGTTTTTTGGTCGGTGACGAACTATACTGGGGTGATGATCGGTTGGATGAAGCGATCCGGTTGGCAACCAACATTTAGAATCGTTCCAAATCTTGACTTATCCGGCTCGGACCCGCATATCAGAAGCAACTGAAACGGAGCCGTGACATGTTCATCCAGACCGAATCCACGCCGAACCCTGCAACCTTGAAGTTTCTGCCCGGCCAGACCGTGCTGGAAGCGGGCACTGCGGATTTCCCATCGGCTGAAGCCGGTGAAAAATCACCTTTGGCAAAACGGATTTTTGCGGTTAGCGGAGTAACGGGTGTATTCCTCGGCAATGACTTCGTGACCGTCACCAAGTCCGATGACGTCCAATGGGATCACATCAAACCAGCGATTCTGGGTGCGGTGATGGAGCATTATCAATCCGGTCAACCGGTCATCGGAGCTGGTGAAACAGCCGCATCGGGCCATGCTGAGCACACTGGCGAAGATGCCGAAGTTGTTAACCAAATCAAAGACTTGCTGGACAGCCGTGTCCGTCCGGCGGTTGCGCAGGATGGTGGCGACATCACGTTCCACGGGTTTGACCGGGGCGTTGTCTACCTGCACATGCAGGGTGCTTGCGCGGGCTGCCCGTCTTCGACCCTGACGTTGAAGATGGGTATCGAAAACCTGCTGCGCCACTACATCCCCGAAGTGACTGAGGTTCGCCCTGTTGCCGTCTGACCCCATTATTTTGGCGTTTGATACATCGGCCGCGCATTGCGCGGCCGCTTTGTTGTGCGGCGACCGGATTGTGACTTCGCGCATCGAAGCCATGTCGCGCGGTCAGGCCGAACGTTTGATGCCGTTGCTGGAAGAGGTTCTGGCCGATGCTGGATATGGGTGGAAAGACCTGTCTGCCATCGGTGTCGGTGTTGGGCCCGGAAACTTTACCGGCATCCGAATCTCGGTTTCTGCGGCGCGGGGCCTAGCCTTGGGGCTTGGCGTTCCAGCGGTAGGCGTATCCGGGTTCGACGCTTTGGCCGAAATGTCCACGGACGCCCTGCCCGCGATCCGCGCCCCGCGTGATCAGGTTTACGTGGCGTTGCCGGACCAAAGTCCGATGCTAATGCCTCAAACTGAGGCAGAATCACTTGGCCCCCTGATCCTGAATGACGACGCTGATGCACAGGTTCGCGCTATTGCCCGGATCGCCGGGCAAAGGTGGCAGACCGAAACTGCGCAGCCGGCTCCACTCTATGTTCGGCCTGCGGATGCGGCCCCTTCCAAAGACACCCCCCCGGTTTTGCTGGACTGATGACTCCCGAGGATTTTGCCAGAACACACGCGGCGGCATTTACCCGGTCACGGTCGTGGGCTGCGGTCGAATTCTCGAATCTTCTGAACAATCGATTCATCCATGCCGTTGGAAATACTCAATCTTTCGCGCTGTTCCAGGTTATCGGCGATGAAGCGGAATTGCTGACGATCGCCACGCATCCGGACGTTCAGCGACAGGGCTTAGCCCGAAATTGCATGCATGAATGGCACACGAAAGCAAAGGCTTTGGGGGCAACGCGCGCTGTTCTGGACGTCGCTGCAGATAACTTGCCGGCCATCGCGCTGTATGAACACAGTGGTTATCGCGCCTGTGGAGTGCGCAAGGGGTATTACCTGCGCGAAAACAATCAGAAAATCGACGCTATCGTGATGGAATCCGCGCTGGATTGACCGCCTAAGATATTTTTTTTCGACCAAATGGTCAAAAATCTGTTGACCACGGCGGTTGCAAACGTCCTTAATTCCCGCCATCACAACAGTTATGCTCGCTCACAGTGGGTGAACGGGGCTATCTTCGCCCCGACCGATAATAACAAACGGGAGTATAAAATGACCCTGATGAAATCCTTGATGGGTGCCACCGCCGCAGTCGCACTTACGGCTGGCGCTGCGCTGGCAGATCCTGCCCTGATCTTTGATCTTGGTGGCAAGTTTGACAAATCCTTCAACGAAGCCGCCCATAATGGCGCCTCGCGTTGGGCCGAAGAAACAGGCGGCAGCTATAACGAGATCGAGATCCAGTCCGAAGCACAGCGCGAGCAAGCTCTGCGCCGTTTCGCTGAGTCCGGTTCGAACCCGATCATCACGATGGGCTTCGGCATGGCCGATCCGCTGTCGGCCGTGGCTGCCGATTATCCGGACACCAAATTTGTTGCGGTTGACGTCAACTGGCTGGACATCCCCAACATTCGTCAAATCGGTTTTGCCGAACATGAAGGGTCATATCTGGTTGGCATGATGGCCGCGATGGCATCGGAATCCGGCACCGTCGGCTTTATCGGTGGCATGGATATCCCGCTGATCCGACACTTTGGCTGCGGTTATGCGCAGGGTGCCAAGGCTGTAAACCCTGACATCAATGTTGTTGCCAACATGACCGGCACCACCCCGGCAGCATGGAACGATCCGGTGAAGGGTTCGGAACTGACCAAAGCACAAATCAGCCAGGGCGCTGATGTGATCTATGCGGCCGCTGGCGGCACCGGTGTTGGCGTTCTGCAGACCGCGGCCGACGAAGGCATCCTGTCGATCGGTGTGGACAGCAACCAGAACCACCTGCACCCGGGTAAGGTTCTGACCTCGATGCTGAAGCGTGTTGACGTCGCCGTTTATGACGCGATGTCTGCAGGCGAAGGCCTGGAAACCGGCGTGTTCCAGATGGGTCTGGCCGAAGAAGGTGTTGGCGTCGCCATGGATGACAACAACGCACCTCTGGTCTCGGACGAGATGAAAGGCGCAGTCGACAAAGCGCGTCAGGACATCATCGACGGTAACGTCTCTGTTGTCAGCTATTATGAGAACGACAGCTGCCCGGCACTGCAGTTCTGATATCGCGCAAGGCGGGGGTACAACCTCCGCCTTGCCCCCGACTCTGCCGCGTATGACACCGCGGCCCTTTCGGCAATTGAGGACAAGACATGACCGTCCCCGCCATTGAGCTCAAAAGGATATCCAAAGCCTTTGGGCCGGTTCAGGCCAATAAAGACATTTCCATCAGCGTCGCCCCCGGCACGATCCATGGGATCATCGGTGAAAACGGTGCGGGCAAATCCACGCTGATGAGCATCCTCTACGGCTTTTACAAAGCCGATAAAGGTGAAATCTGGATTAACGGCAACAAGACTGACATCCCTGACAGCCAGGCGGCCATTGCTGCCGGGATCGGGATGGTGTTCCAGCATTTCAAACTGGTTGAGAATTTCACCGTTCTGGAAAACATCGTTCTCGGTGCCGAGGATGGCGGGCTGCTGGCCCCGTCCTTGTCCAAAGCGCGCAAAGAACTGAAAGCGCTGGAAGAGGAATACGAGCTGTTCGTCGATCCCGACAAGCGCATCGACGAGATTGGCGTCGGAATGCAGCAAAGGGTCGAGATCCTGAAAGCCCTGTATCGCAAGGCCGAGATTCTGATTCTGGACGAACCCACCGGGGTTCTGACCCCGTCCGAGGCTGACCAGCTGTTCCGCATCCTTGACCGCCTGCGGGCCGAAGGGAAGACGATCATCGTGATCACGCACAAGCTGCGCGAAATCATGGAAAACACCGATACGGTTTCGGTCATGCGGCGCGGTCAGATGACGGCGACGGTGAAAACAGCCGACACCAGCCCCGAGGAACTGGCCGAGCTGATGGTGGGCCGCAAGGTGCTGCTGCAGGTCGACAAAGTGCCTGCGCAACCCGGTAAGCCCGTTCTGGAAATTGAAAAACTCAGCGTTTTCGATTCGGCCGGGGTCGAACGGGTCAAGGGTATCGACCTGACTGTTCGGGCCGGAGAAATCGTCGGTATCGCTGGCGTGGCCGGAAATGGCCAATCGGAGCTTCTGGAAGTTCTGGGCGGCATGCGTCCGGGTCAGGGGTCGATCAAACTGAACGGTGCCCCGCTGGCGCTTAGCGGCCCGGGATCGGACGGTCAGGCCCGTCGCGCCCAGCATATTGCGCATGTTCCCGAAGACCGTCAGCGCGAAGGTCTTGTGATGGACTTCCACGCTTGGGAAAACGTGGCCTTTGGCTATCACCGTGATCCTGCCTATCAGAGCGGGATTTTCATGAACAACGCCGCCCTGCGCGCCGATACCGAGCGCAAGATCGAGAAATTCGACGTCCGGCCACCTGATGCGTGGCTTCCGGCCAAAAGCTTCTCGGGCGGGAACCAACAAAAGATCGTTGTCGCGCGCGAAATTGAACGGAACCCTGATCTTCTATTGGTCGGACAACCAACGCGCGGCGTCGACATCGGCGCGATCGAGTTCATTCACAAGCAGATCGTCGCGCTGCGCGATCAGGGTAAAGCAATCTTGCTGGTCTCGGTTGAGTTGGAAGAAATATTCTCGCTATCGGATCGCATCGCTGTGATGTTTGACGGACATGTCATGGGCGAACGACTGCCCCATGAAACAGATGAAAAAGAACTTGGCCTGTTGATGGCCGGTGTTGCGGGAGAGGCCGCGTAACATGGAAAAGATGCCCAAATGGGCCGATGTGGTGCTGATCCCGCTGATCAGTCTGATATTGGCCGCAATCTTGTCCGCCTTGGTCATTCTGGCCATCGGTGAAAACCCGATCGAAGCGGTGAAACTGATGGTGACCGGCGCGCTCGGGTCGACCTACGGTTGGGGGTATACGCTGTATTACGCCACCAACTTCATGTTCACCGGGTTGGCTGTGGCTGTCGCCTTCCACGCCCGGCTGTTTAACATCGGGGGTGAAGGTCAGGCCATGCTGGGCGGGCTTGGTGTTGCCATGGTATGCCTTTACATCCCTTGGCCGCATTGGAGCATCGCGCTTTTGGCGGCCTGCGCAGGTTCGATGCTGTTTGGCGCGGCTTGGGCCGCCATTCCGGCCTATCTACAGGCCAAGCGCGGCAGTCACATCGTGATCACTACGATCATGTTCAACTTTATTGCGGCAGCATTCCTGAACTACGTGTTGGTCAATCTTATGCGACCACCGGGCGCGCAAGACCCCTCGTCTGCGCGTTTCCCCGAGGCCGTTCACCTACCCACTTTTCAGTCGATGTTCTCAACCGCCGAAAACGTGGTGTTCAAAGGAACCCCTGTTAATATCACCTTCTTCATCGCGGTATTGGCCTGTTTTGTCGTCTGGGCGCTGATCTGGCGGACACGGTTGGGCTATGAAATCCGGTCTTACGGCAAGACCGAAACCGGCGCTGTCTATGCAGGCATTTCGCCGGTGCGGATCACGATCATTGCGATGCTGATTTCGGGCGCGTTGGCGGGGCTGATGGCCATCAACAACGTGATGGGCGAGGCCGAACGCCTGGTTTTAAACGCAACTGAGGGCGCGGGATTCATCGGCATCGCTGTTGCCCTGATGGGCCGGTCGCACCCGTTTGGTGTATTCCTTGCGGCGATCCTGTTCGGGTTTCTCTATCAGGGCGGTGCAGAATTGGCTTTCTGGACATCGATCCCACGCGAACTGATCGTTGTCATTCAGGCCCTGGTGATCCTGTTCACCGGAGCATTGGACAACATGGTCCGGATGCCGCTTGAAAAGCTGTTCCTGAGCCTGCGGAAGGGAGCGCAGTGATGGAGTTCTTCATTACCTTCATCCAGGTCCTGGACTCGACCATCCGCCTGGCCACACCGCTATTGCTGGCCTGTCTGGCCGGCCTCTATTCCGAGCGTGCAGGGATTTTCGACATCGGTCTTGAAGGCAAGATGCTGATGGCCGCCTTCTTCTCGGCAGCCGTCGCGGCTGTGACCGGGTCGGTCTGGTTGGGGCTGCTGGCGGGGATCGCCTCTTCTCTTGTTCTTTCCGGGCTTCACGGTTTGGCCTCGATCACCTTCCGGGGCAACCAGTTGATATCCGGGGTCGCAATCAACTTTCTTGCGGCAGGTATGACGGTCCTTGTCGCGCAAAGCTGGTTCGAACAGGGCGGGCGCACGCCCTCGCTGTTTGGTGGCGGTCGATTCACACCCATCAATTTCCCCTTTGCCGAATCACTGAGCGGGGCGCCGATCATCGGGCCGATTTACTCCGAGCTGCTCTCGGGCCATTCGATCCTGGTTTACGTCGCGTTCCTGATGGTGCCGGCAACATGGTGGATTCTGTATCGCACACGGTTCGGCTTGCGCCTCCGCGCTGTGGGGGAAAACCCTGCTGCCGTGGACACTGCCGGTGTCTCGGTCGTTGGCTTGCGCTATGCCGCTGTTGCCATCTGTGGCGTTCTGTGTGGCATCGCCGGGGCTTATCTGGCCACTGCGTTGCAGGCCGGGTTCGTTAAGGACATGACTGCAGGCCGTGGGTTCATCGCGCTGGCTGCACTGATCTTTGCGAAATGGCGGCCGTGGCATGCAATGGGCGCCTGCCTGTTATTCGGTTTGTTGCAGGCCATCGCGCTGCGGTTCCAGAACATCGATCTGGGTGGCGTGGTCATCCCTGTGCAAGCGATGGACGCCCTGCCTTACGTCCTTACCGTGGTCATTCTGGCCGGGTTTGTCGGCAAGGCGGTTCCGCCGCGTGCCGGTGGTGAGCCTTACGTGAAAGAGCGCTGATAAGTCCAGTTTCGGACTCAGTTCAGTCCTGTTCGCTGCAGAGCGGCATGCGGAGTTGATTTTGCATGCCGCAACCGTTCTAAAGGGGTATGCATGTGTCGCCAATCATACCCCACGACTCGGAATCCACCCGGACCGTGAATTTGGGAACGCATGAACGCCTCAGCACTGAGGAAAACCAGACATTTAGCCGTATCAGGCTGCTGGCATGACGCCCAGCGATCCGACTTCCGCCATGTGGCCACGGGGCACTGCCGCCGCGCGTCGCATTAAACCTACACCACTTTGCCTTGAGGCGACCCTGATCACCCTCTGTGATCCGCCGACCCTCATCCAGTAGCTCGATATGCAAATTTACCTTCCTATCGCCGAAGTTTCTGTCAACGCCTTCCTTCTATTGGGGCTTGGGGGGATGGTCGGCATTCTTTCGGGCATGTTCGGTGTCGGCGGCGGCTTCCTCATGACGCCCCTGCTGTTCTTCATCGGCATTCCGCCCGCCGTTGCAGTTGCAACCGAGGCCAACCAGATTGTTGCCTCTTCATTCTCTGGGGTTCTGGCGCATTTTCGACGAAAAACAGTCGACCTAAGAATGGGGACCGTCCTATTGATGGGCGGCTTAACGGGTGCCGCACTTGGGGTGGTGATATTCAACTACCTCAAAAGCCTCGGGCAGGTCGATCTGCTTGTGACGTTGTGCTACGTCGTGTTCCTTGGCGTCGTGGGCGGTTTGATGTTCATCGAAAGCTTGAACGCCCTCCGTAAATCCAAGAAAGGCGTGTCCGCACCCCCCAAGCGTCGCCAACGCGGCTGGGTGCATGCGATGCCGTTTAAAATGCGGTTCCGGACTTCGGGCCTGTATATCTCGGTCATTCCGCCTGCGCTGGTTGGCCTGTTCGTTGGCGTTCTGTCGGCCATTATGGGCGTCGGCGGCGGGTTCATCATGGTACCTGCGATGATCTACCTATTGGGAATGCCCACCAAGGTCGTGGTCGGAACATCCCTGTTCCAGATCATCTTTGTCACCGCCTTTACGACCATGCTGCATGCTACCACCAACTTTACAGTTGATGTCGTTCTCGCCGTATTGCTTCTGGTTGGCGGCGTCATCGGCGCACAGATCGGCACGGTGATCGGCGCCCGCATGCCTGCCGAGCAGTTGCGCGTGTTGCTCGCAGCCCTTGTTCTTGTGGTTTGTGGAAAACTGGCGCTGGATCTGCTGCTTGAACCATCCGAGCTCTATTCACTTGGCACCGGCGGAGGGCACTGATCATGCTGAAACGCTTGCTTGTTGCGCTGGCTCTTTGCGCCAGCCCCGCCTTGGCTGTTGATGAGGAGGTCGTTCTGGGCCTCAGCCAGGATCGCGTGGCCATCACCGCCAATTTCGACGGGTCTGAGATCCTGGTCTTTGGCGCGGTCAAACGCGAGGCTCCCATTCCGTCAGGACCACCGCTGGAAGTGATTGTCGCAGTGTCCGGCCCATCCAGTCCTGTCACAGTTCGGCGTAAAGAGCGCAAGCTTGGAATCTGGGTCAATACTGACAGTGTCCTCGTAGACGAAGCCCCCAGCTTTTATGCGGTTGCGACCAGCGCGCCCTTGAATGAGATTCTGTCGGATACCGAAGACCTGCGGTACAGCGTATCAATCGAACGTGCCATCCGGTCTGTTGGTGCTGCGATGAACATCCGCGGCGCGCAGGAATTCGCGGACGCTGTTATTCGTATCCGCGAGCACGAAAGTCTGTATTCCATTCGCGAAGACACAGTGGCCGTTGATGAACAAACCCTGTTCCGTACCTCAATCGAAATGCCAGCGGACTTGACGGAAGGCGACTATGTTGCGCGCATCTTCCTAACCCGCGGCGGCCAGGTTGTTTCACAATTTGAAACCACCATCGACGTGCGCAAAGTGGGGTTGGAGCGGTTTTTGTACAACATGTCCCGTCAGCAACCGGTCTGGTACGGCTTGATGTCTTTGGTCATTGCCATAGCGGCGGGTTGGGGTGCGTCAACCGCGTTCCGCCTATTGCGCGAGTAACTGACCGTTACCCGCGTCCGATGTAGGGCATCGTCGTGGCCATCACGGTCATGAACTGCACGTTTGCCTCAAGCGGCAGGTTTGCCATGTGCAAGACGGACCGCGCTGCATCTTCGACGGCCATTGTTGGGTCGGGCTGCTGCCCGTCGGCAATGGCCGCCTCGACCAGGCCCTGCACCATCTGTGTTCGCGCATTGCCGATATCGATCTGCCCACAAGCGATATTGAAGCCCCGCCCATCCAAAGACAGGCTGCGGGTCAGGCCCGTTATGGCGTGTTTTGTCGCCGAGTAATGCACCGAGTTGGGGCGCGGCACATGGGCGGCAATTGAGCCGTTATTGATGATGCGCCCGCCTTGCGGCGGTTGGTGGCGCATGATCCGAAAAGCTTCGCGGGCACACAGGAACATGCCGTTCAGGTTGACGGCGACGCTTTGGTACCAATCGTCCAACGCGATCTCGTCAATCGTTCCCCCCGGCGCGAAAATTCCCGCGTTGTTGAACAGAACATCCAAATGGCCCGCCTTACCCTGAAACTCTCCAAAGGCGGCCTCGACCGCTTGTGCATCGGTGACATCCGCGACCAGTGGAATTGCGTTTGCGTGCTCTGCAGCCATTTGGTTCAGCCTGTCAGCACTGCGCGCCAATAGACCAACCGTCCATCCTTGGGCCAGAAACAATTCAGCCGTGGCGCGCCCTATGCCAGAACTTGCGCCGGTCACAATAATGGATGTCATGTCTCTTCTGCCTCCAATGTCAGCGAGGCCGCAGGGACAGCGCGCAGGTCGTCCACACGCAGCGGATAGGTCGGCTTGGCAAGCCGGTTGCGCACGACCCAGATCAGCCTTTCCTGCGCGCGTGTGATAGCCACATAGGCCAGACGTTTCCACAGCGGCTGTCCAGCTTCAGTACGGCCCATACGGGCAGCGGCATAGATATCCGGAGCAAACACTTGAACAGTGTTCCACTGCGACCCTTGCGCCTTGTGAATGGTGACCGCTGCGCCATGAAGAAAAGTGGCACCCATGCGCGCGGCAAAGGGAATAAACGGCTCTTCCTCGTCCGGCTTTTCGATCTTGACGATAGATGCGGCGCTGACCTGAGGGTCTTCGGCCCCCATCACGTGCAACCTGGAAAAGCCCGGTTTGCGGCCAGGACCCAGATAGATGACCTGAGCGCCCTTGATCAAGCCGCGCGCCTCAAGATCCAGCCGTTTCTTGCGATGTTTCAAAGGTAATTCGATACCGTCGCAGATAAGCGGTTCGCCTTCCAACAATTCGGTATCCGGCGCGCCATGAACGTTTCGAAAGGCCTGAATCAGTCGAATGCGGGTTGCATTGCGCCAGACCAGAACGGGACTGCGGGCCATCAGATCGACCTCGACCCGCTGCCCCCAAACCACACGGTCGTCCTGACGGGCGGTCTGTTCGACCATGCGCTCAAAATCTTCGAACCCCATCTGAGGGTCCGACAGCGCGTGGGCAAGGTCCAATATCGGGTTGTCCGCATCCTGCCGGTGAACCCGGTGAAGGATCTGTTTGCGCGGCTCCGGCAATGCTTCGAACACCATGCTGCCCGACTGGTTGACCGGAGCCAACTGTGCCGGGTCACCAAACAGCAGAAGTGTTGGGAAGATTTCCTGCAGGTCTTCGAACTGCCGGTCGTCCAGCATCGAGGCTTCGTCCACAAACCCGATGTCCAACGGCTCGTCCCGGCGTTTCCAGCCGGTGATAAAATCGGAGCCCCGTAACCCTGCCGCGGCCAGAGCACCCGGGATGGACTTGTTGTTCTGGTAAAACGCCGCTGCACGATCCAGAGCCTCGTCGGTCAGACCCTCGATTTCGGGACGTTCGTCATTGCCTGCCAGCCATTCGGCGATGCGCTCGTATTCCGGGTCGTAGACAGGCGTATAGAGGATGCGGTGGATCGTGGTGGCTGGCACCCCGCGCAGACGCAATACGCTGGCCGCTTTGTTCGTCGGGGCCAGGATCGCAAGACTGCGTTTTTCACGGGCTTTGCGGCTCTCGAAATCGCCGGACACAATCTGAACGCCGGTGTCCGCAATGGCTTTGTAAAGCTCAGCCAGCAGCAGAGTTTTTCCGGACCCCGCCTTGCCAATCACGGCCATCACACCGGACTTACCCGATCCCGGAAGCTTCAGCAGCGCGTCATCGTCAAGGTCAACACCTGCCGATTTCAGCATCTCAGAGATGCTGTCATACGCGGCGGCCTGGTCGTCAGAGTAAGTCACAGAGGGCAAAGACATGGCGCGACCCTACAAGCCCGCGCCAGCTATCACCAGATGTGGAATTCGGTTTTCATCTTGTCATGCTGACAATGCAAACCGGTGTTGCCTGCCAACGCCGCAAGCCGTCTTGAACCACAGCCGCGACAATTCACGCGGGATGCCTGCGCGCTTGGCCACGCGGTTGCAGTCATCGGCCGAATACGGCCAAATCCCGACCGAGATTTGATCACGCCCCTTACCTTCCGTGCCCAGCACGATCGGGGATGATCCGATCAGGCGATAGATGCGAATCATGCGCGCATCGAAAACGCCCGCGATATGGGTCAAACCAAACCCTTCCATCATTTCGCCCCCGCTAAGCATGATGGCCCCGGCCGTATGCGGGCTTGCCGTGCGTGACAGGCAAAAGCGCGTTACCTCCCAGATCAGGGGGCTGCTGATTGGTTTGCCGCCCGTCAGGTGCCCAAACACCTCGTTCACCATGACCGAACCGGTCGTCGGCAAAACACGCATGGACCCACCATGGCTGCCATCCGGCTCTTCCCAAATGACATAGATCGGGTTCAGATCGTCGTACTGATCCCGCTCTTCCCCCTTGTCGTTGACATGAACATCCCAGCCCAGCCGGGTTTTGAATTGATCGGCGCGGTCCCGAAACATCCCCTCTGCCAGTTTTGGATATTTGTGCAATTCGTCAGCATAGACATAGCGCAACATGACTCTTTTCCCCTTGTCGTCCTGTGCAAGAACGAAGGGGGTACAAAGTCGTGGTTAATTTCCGGTTTTGAGAGCGCGCGCGCCTTAAACCACTATTAACCCTCGGCTCAAGGCCGTTGCGATAGCATGAGTTGTGTTTTGCGCACCCAACTTGGCGCGTGCGCTTTCGATATAGACCCTCAGCGTGTGTTCCGAGATCGACAAGGAATGAGCGACCTGTGCCCTGCTATAACCCAAGGCGAGCAAGGTCATGGCGTCCACTTCACGCGGCGACAATCCGCGTGAGGATTCGGGCTGACGGTCACTTTCAAACTCCAGCGCCTTTCGGTTGAAGTAATGCGCGATCAGGATCAGTTCACGCCCATGCGTTTTGATAAACCTCTGCCAGGTGTCATCGTCACAGGTATGATTAACGGTAAACAAAGCGAATTGCCCATTCGGTCCGCGGATCGGAATGGAATAACCTTGATTGCCGACGCCGTGCTCTAATGCATCCTTCAAAAACGTCTTGGCAACCTTGCCCGACCAATCCAGCGTCTTCCAATCCACCGGATGAAACCGTTGGAAACAGCCCAGTATGACCGGATCTATTCTGTGATAGTTACGCTCGCGGTATCGTTCGGCCCAGACGTCGGGATAGGTGGTATAGCCGTATTGATCGCCGGCCCCGTCGACCCAATGGTAAATCAGGTTTTCAATCTGCAGCCTGTCCCGCAGGCGAATGGCGACATCGCTCAGTTCGTCAAGCGAGCTGGTGTTTTCCAAGTCCTCCAGAACCTGGCTCATATCGAGTTTTGTTGCCATCCGCTGGTGCCCGAACCTCATTCTTTCTGGACGAGATTTCGGCTGCGGCGATCAGCTTGGTGTCATCCAACTGCTCGGCAAGCTCGGTCAAACCGTTTTCAACAGCAAAGGCGCTGAGGTCCGACAGTACGTCCAGTATCCACTCATTTTGCGCCATCAGCGTCTCTCCGAAACGGTTAACGAAGGGTTAACACAACCATAGCATGAGGAAGTTTTTTTAGCCTATTCACTGATTTCTACTCCCCAAAAACAGCGGGGTAACTTCGATTAAGGCTTTGGAAAGCATCACATCACCGCCCAAAAAGAAACACCCGCGAGCCGGAAAACCGATTCGCGGGTGTTTTGGATTTTGTCTGAGACGAACTTAGTCGCGCGCGGCCAGAACCTCTTCCAAGGTGCGCATTCCGGTCTGAGGAGCCTGAACCAGCACCGACATGTTGCCCGGCTTATGCTCGTTCCGCAGCATCTTCATGTGCGCCTCGGGCAGATCATTCCAGGTGAACACTTCGGACATGCAAGGATCCAGACGACGTTCAACCATCAGCTGGTTTGCCGCAGCTGCTTGCTTGAGATGGGCAAAGTGCGAGCCCTGCAGACGCTTCTGGTGCATCCACATGTAGCGCACGTCGAAGGTCAGGTTATAGCCGGTTGTACCGGCACAGATTACAACCATACCGCCTTTTTTCACGACGAAAGTCGAAACCGGGAAGGTGCTTTCGCCCGGGTGTTCGAACACCATGTCGACGTTGTTGCCTTTACCGGTGATGTCCCAAATGGCCTTGCCGAACTTGCGGGCCTCTTTGAACCACTCGGCATATTCGGGTGTGTTCACTGTGGGCAGCTGACCCCAGCAATTGAAGTCCTTGCGGTTCAGAACGCCCTTGGCACCCAGACCCATCACAAAGTCGCGCTTGCTTTCGTCCGAGATCACACCGATCGCGTTTGCACCTGCGGTGTTGATCAGCTGGATCGCGTAAGAGCCCAGACCGCCCGATGCGCCCCAGACCAGAACGTTCTGGCCCGGTTTCAGGTCATGCGGCTCGTGGCCGAACAGCATCCGGTAAGCAGTTGCCAGTGTCAGCGTGTAGCAGGCGCTTTCTTCCCAAGTCAGGTGCTTGGGACGCGGCATCAGCTGTTGAGCCTGAACATTGGTGAACTGTGCGAACGAACCATCGGGGGTTTCATAGCCCCAAATCCGTTGGCTGTCCGAATACATCGGGTCGCCACCATTACAATGTTCGTCGTCGCCGTCATCCTGGTTGCAGTGAATGACAACCTCATCACCAACTTTCCAACGGGTGACTTTTGAACCAACTGCCCAAACGATGCCAGACGCATCCGAACCGGCAATGTGGTAAGGTGCCTTATGGCCGTCAAAAGGCGAGATCGGCTTGCCCAGCGAGGCCCAGACGCCGTTATAGTTGACGCCTGCAGCCATGACCAGAACCAGCACTTCGTGACTGTCCAGCACGGGAACGTCTACAACTTCCTGAATCATCGCGGTGTCCGGGTCGCCGTGGCGCTCCTTGCGGATCGCCCATGCATACATTTTCTTGGGCACAAAACCCATCGGAGGGATTTCACCCATCTCATAGAGGTCTTTTTCCGGTGCCTCGTACGACGCGATGCCGCTGTCGGTGTCCAGAGCCATGTTGGCCTCCTTCAGTTCTAAACCTTTGCCGCGATGCAGAATCGCGCACATTAACCGATGGAATATTGGCCTTTAGGAAATAATGCAACCGAAATCGGCGCTGTTTTGTAACTTTATGACCCAGCGGGTGCAGAAATTTCTTTCGCAAACGCAGCATTATCTCCGATCGGCCCCATCGGAACCGAGGCCGCATAATACTCCAGAAGATCAACCCTTTGACCGGACAGACATATTTTCGCACCACTTCGGATGAGAATCCGCCGCTCAACCAACTGATCAATCGCGGCTTCAACCGAGGTCCGGTTCTCTTGGTCTGTCATTCCATTACGACGCATGAGCTCGACAATCACCTGAACGGCATCGGCCTCAGACATCTCTTTATGCTTTTTCATGAGCCAACACGCGGCGGGTACAGGGACCAGCGGGATGGCTGCGCGGAGTCGCGTCATCAGGTCACGCGCCAAATCGGTCATCAGATCGCGCTGATGATCTGCCCGAAACGCCCGCAAGGAAACGGGCTGACCATACCGGACCGAGGCTAGGCCAAATCGTTTGTAGCGCCCGATCACCCGCCGCCAGAGCTGTTTGAGGATCCATCTGGTGATTACACCGATTCGCGCGCGAAACCGTCGTTCATTGCCTAATGCGGCACGCGTCAGAACAGTGTCTTCGAGCACACGATCATAGTTCAGCGCTACGGGGACAAATACAACGTCGCGCCCCTCTTGCGAGGTCCCGTCAATAATATACTTGAGCAAACCCAGCTTTGGACGACCCAGAGCACCGGTCAGACTTAGTCCACCTTCGGGGAACATGGCCTGCGTCACCCCTGCCTCGGTCGCGTGGCGCACGTAACAGGACAGCACCTGACGATAGAGATCATTGCCGGACTTTCGCCGGATAAAATAAGCCCCCATCGCACGGATCAGACGGCTAAGGGGCCAGACACGGGCCCATTCGCCCACCGCATAAGAAAGGGCCGAATGTTGCGCTGCGAGGTAGGTAACGAGCACATAGTCCATATTGCTGCGATGATTCATGACGAAAACCACCGTGGCGTCGGGGTCGATGTTTTCGACAGCGTCTTCGTCCTGATAGCTAAGCTGCACGTGATAAAACGCATTGCTCAGCAGACGAGCCAGTCGGATCGCAATGCTGAAATAGGCAACGGCTGAAAACGAGGGAACGATCTCACGCGCGTATCGCTGCGCTTGCTCGAACGCCACGGCGTCGGGAACACCCGTTTCGCGTGCGTGATCCTGAACGGCCTGACCAACCTGCGGGTCATAGATCAGGCGCTGAATCATATCGTGACGGTGTGCCAGTTTGAACGGCTGGATCGGTCGCTTCAGGCGCATGTTCAATCGCTTCACCGCTCGTTCGAGGCGACGCCTAAAAAACCACCGCACCGATGGGAACAGAAAATGCGATGCCAAAGTGACCACGGCAAACACCAGGATCAGCAAAAAAAGCCAAAGCGGAAGTTCCACGGTCTGAGTCATGCGCGCACCCTGCCACCAAACGCGGCGGCCTACAATCTGAAGAACCTGATATGCCGCGACGCAGCGAATTGACATATCCCAAAAATTGCGCTTTAGAAGCCAAGAACGTAATTTTCTTGCCCAGCCGAAACACGAGGTCCAGCTATGACGCAGACGCAGAAAGATCGCCCCTGGCTCATCCGAACCTATGCCGGTCATTCCACCGCCAAAGCGTCGAATGCCTTGTATCGCGGGAACCTGGCAAAAGGCCAGACGGGGCTTTCAGTGGCCTTTGACCTGCCCACGCAGACCGGATATGACAGCGATCATACGCTCGCGCGCGGCGAAGTGGGCAAGGTTGGCGTACCCGTCGGCCACCTGGGCGATATGCGGGTTCTGTTCGACCAGATTCCATTGGAACAGATGAACACCTCGATGACGATCAACGCAACAGCGCCTTGGCTGCTTGCGCTTTACATCGCTGTGGCCGAGGAACAAGGCGCAGATATCTCCAAACTTCAGGGCACAGTTCAGAACGATCTGATCAAGGAATACCTGAGCCGCGGCACCTATGTCTGCCCGCCCAAACCGTCGCTCAAGATGATCGCTGACGTGGCCGAGTACTGTTATACCAACGTGCCGAAATGGAACCCGATGAACGTGTGTTCCTATCACCTGCAAGAAGCCGGCGCGACACCGGAGCAAGAGCTGTCTTATGCGCTGGCCACCGCCATCGCCGTACTGGACGAACTGCGCCCTCGTGTTCCCGCCGAGGATTTCCCGGCACTTTGCGGACGGATTTCGTTCTTTGTTAACGCAGGTATCCGCTTTGTCACTGAAATGTGCAAAATGCGCGCTTTCGTCGATCTTTGGGACGAAATCCTGCGCGACCGCTACGGCGTAGAGAACCCGAAATTCCGCCGATTCCGGTATGGCGTTCAGGTCAACTCGCTCGGTTTGACCGAGCAGCAGCCTGAAAACAACGTCTACCGCATCCTGATCGAGATGCTGGCCGTGACTCTTTCGAAAAAAGCCCGCGCCCGCGCAGTTCAGCTGCCTGCATGGAACGAGGCACTGGGCCTGCCCCGCCCGTGGGATCAGCAGTGGTCCATGCGGATGCAACAGATTCTGGCCTATGAGACCGACCTTCTGGAATATGGTGACCTGTTCGACGGCAACCCCGCCGTGGACGCGAAGGTTGAAGAATTGAAAGAGGGTGCACGCGCCGAACTGGCCAATCTGGATTCGATGGGCGGAGCAGTAGCGTCAATCGAATACATGAAGTCACGGCTTGTTGATTCAAACGCTGAACGCCTGAACCGCATCGAACGGAACGAAACTGTCGTTGTCGGTGTGAACAAGTGGATCGAAGGTGAACCCTCGCCTCTGCAAACCGAAGATGGCAGCATCATGGTCGTTGACCCCGCGGTCGAACAAGAACAAATCGCGCGCCTGAATGAATGGCGGCAAGATCGCGATGAAACAGCTGTCGCGGCGGCTCTGGCGGCGCTGCGCGAAGCGGCGCAAAACGGAACCAACGTTATGGAGCCCTCAATCGCAGCCGCCAAGGCTGGCGTAACAACGGGTGAGTGGGCCGAAGAGATGCGCAAAGTTTACGGTACGTATCGCGGTCCCACGGGCGTTTCGGGCTCGGTCTCGAACAAGACAGAAGGCTTGGAAGATCTGCGGGCCGCAGTGGATGCGGTCAGCGACAAGCTTGGCCGCCGTATGAAATTCCTGGTCGGCAAACCAGGCCTGGACGGTCATTCGAACGGGGCGGAACAGATCGCATTCCGCGCACGGGATTGCGGTATGGATATCAGTTACGAAGGTATTCGCCTCACGCCTGAGGAAATCGTAACCGCCGCTGCGGATGACGACGCGCATGTGATCGGTCTGTCTATTCTGTCCGGCAGCCACATTCCGCTTGTGCAGGACGTCATGAACCGGCTGCGAGAGGCCGGACTGGATCATATTCCGGTGATTGTCGGCGGCATCATCCCTGATGACGATGCCGCAAAGCTCACTGCAATGGGTGTTGCAAAGATCTATACGCCCAAGAATTTTGAGCTGAACGCAATCATGGGCGATATCGTCACCCTGGTAGATCCGCAGAACCTCGCTGCTGAGTAATACCGATCATTTTCGACAACCGTTATTCTATCCCCGGAATGAAAGGGGATAGATAATTCATTTCTTTGGAATTACGGTGTGCCATCGGGGACGCCGGTAATGACTAATTCCAGGGAGAGGGTGAATGTCGGGGACGAATCTTGAAAAAATGTCGCGTAAAGAACTACTTGAATTACGCGATCAAGTCGAAAAGGCGCTAATCGACGCTGAAAAACGCGAACGAAAAGAGGCGTTAAAAGCTGCTGAAAAAGCTGCTGCTGAATTTGGATTTTCTTTGTCAGAATTGGCAAAAGGTAATCCGACTTCCGGAAAAACTACAAAAGCAAAATACAAAAACCCTGCAGATCCAAATCAAACATGGTCGGGTCGCGGCCGAAAGCCGCAATGGATTCATGACGCATTGAAATCCGGTGCAAATATCTCGGATCTGGAAATCTAATATCTGATTGGAACTTATCCCAAAATGACAATTCATATTGGAGCCCAAAAAGGCGACATCGCGGAAACGGTTCTTTTGCCCGGCGATCCTTATCGTGCAAAATGGGCAGCCAAAACGTTTTTGGACGATGTGAAACAAGTCAATGACGTGCGTGGCATGCTGGGCTTTACCGGAAGCTGGAAAGGCAACTCTGTCACCATTCAGGGCAGCGGTATGGGAATGCCGTCCTTGTCGATTTACGTCAACGAATTGATCCGGGACTATGGGGCCAAAACGCTGATCCGCATCGGCTCTTGCGGGGGAATGCAGGACAGCGTGAATGTCCGCGATGTGATCCTTGCGATGACCTCAACCACGCTTAGCTCACCGTCGCGCGGCATCATGAAAGAGCTGAACTTTGCACCCTGCGCCGATTGGGGGCTGCTTCAGGCGGCGGCTCAGGCGGCAGCGGCCAAAGGCACGCCAACCCATGTTGGTGGCATCTACTCGTCGGACGTTTTCTATGACGAACGCCCAGATCTGAACGAACAGATGGTGCGGCACGGTATTCTCGGTGTCGAGATGGAGGCTGCAGAGCTGTACATCCTGGCCGCGCGTCACAAATGCCGCGCATTGTCTGTTCTAACTGTTTCCGACCACTTGCTGACCGGCGAAGCTTTGCCCTCAGCTGATCGCGAAAGCAGCTTTGGAGATATGGTTGAAATCGCACTTCAGGCGGCATTCCCGGCGGCGTAAATGCAAACATGCAGGGTGGGAAGCCGCCCTGCTTTTGCCGCTATTGGCCCTTCAGACATTGAGTTGGCGCGTTGCTGCCCTGCTGCTGCGCGCCACAGAATGCACACACCCAAACGCCTTCCTTACGGTGCTGCCGCCAGCGGCAGTCCCGGCTCAAAGACGAGGTGCGCGAGCGCCACAGGAAATAGGCAAACACTCCGCCTGCCAAGATAAGAAGCAAAATGGGCATGCCAATGCATGACCCATTTTGAGTGCCGGCTGCAAGTCTGACGTCGACTTAGGCTGCGTTTGCGTATTCGAAAAGCTCAGGTTCGTGCTTTTCTTCCACCTCTACACGCTCGGGCGTGTAGTAGGCCCACGCTTGATTTAGAAGCTCCAGAGCTTCAGCAGCGCTCGATTTGGATTGTAGTCTTTGATTTTGCATCGGAGCGGTCCCGTTTTCGGTTTCATCACTCCTCCCTGATCACCAAGATAGTCTGGATCAGGGGCCATCGCATTACACAAATCTGCAACTGCGACATGCACTTACCGCAAGGCGGCAAGTGCATGATTTTCATACGCTTTAAACTGCGCGATCAACCATCATCTTTTTGATTTCGGCAATCGCCTTGGCCGGGTTCAGACCCTTCGGACAGGTCTTGGCGCAATTCATGATCGTGTGGCAGCGATACAGCTTGAACGGGTCTTCCAGCTCATCCAAACGTTCACCAGTGGCTTCGTCACGGCTATCGATGATCCAGCGATACGCATGCAAAAGCGCAGCGGGGCCTAGGTAGCGATCCCCGTTCCACCAATAGCTGGGGCATGAGGTTGAGCAGCTGGCGCACATCACGCATTCATACAGCCCATCCAGTTTCTTGCGATCCTCAATGGATTGCTTCCACTCTTTCGCCGGGCGGTTGGTCTTGGTTTCCAGCCACGGCATGATGCTGGCATGTTGCGCGTAGAAATGGGTCAAATCGGGGATCAAGTCCTTGACAACCGGCATATGCGGCAGCGGATAAATCTTAACGTCACCCTTGATTTCATCCATGCCGTAGATACAGGCCAGCGTGTTGATCCCGTCGATATTCATCGCGCAGGAACCGCAGATACCTTCGCGGCAGGACCGGCGGAAGGTCAGGGTCGGGTCGATTTCGTTCTTGATCTTGATCAGCGCGTCCAGAACCATCGGACCACAGCTGTCCATATCGACAAAATAGGTGTCTACGCGTGGATTTTGCCCATCATCCGGGTTCCAACGATAGATCTGAAACTTACGAATATTGGTCGCGCCTTCAGGCTTCGGCCAAGTTTTTCCTGTGGTAATCCGAGAGTTCTTTGGCAGGGTGAGTTGTACCATTTCCGACCTCGCTAAAATCCTGCGTATAGATATACTCGGCAGACCGGAAAGCCAACCTTTTTCACCTTGAAAACACCCAAGAAAATTGGGCAAGTTCACCACAATAATCCCGCGGCGTTCAAGGATCGTGCCGCTGAAGAAACCAGTTGAGTGCAGGACAGCGAATGCCGATAAATGTCGTCAACATCCCCTACGGCAATAAAAACCCGTACCAGAACCTGATGTACTCGGCCTGCAAGCCAGAGTTTTGCCTGGCCGCCTCGAAAAATGCTCCTTTGTCCACCTTTGCAACGGCTGATTTTCAACCCGATCAAAGCATCATTCATATCCATTGGGACGATCGCCTATTCCCCAATCCAGAAACGGAAGAGCAGGGATCTGAGTTTCGTTCCAGCTGTGACGGCCTAAGACAATACCAGGCCAATGGCGGGCGCGTGATCTGGACCATTCACAATCAGTTCGCGCATTCCGAAGGTGGCGAGACAGACTATTTCCGCAATATCCGCCGGGAATTGGCGAATATTGTCGATCTGATCCACGTTCACACGCCCCATGCCCGGCAACATATGATCGATGAATATGACACTGACCCTGACAAACTACGCGTCATTCCACACCCCAGCTATCTCGGCATTTACGAGGCTGCAGAGCAAACGTTGAAACGCCCCCTTCCGCTGCGCGAGCGCACCCATTTTTTAAGCTTTGGGACAATGCGAGGCAGCCGCGAATTGGAACGTTTGGAAGATGCCGCAAAAAAATTGACCAATCGCGGGCACGACTTTCAGATATCAGTCGTCGGGCGGGTGTATCCGTCCGGCCGCCGCCTGATGCGCCGCCTGCGGTCAAACCGCAATACTACGGTTGTACCTGAACGAATTCCCGACTCCGAAATAGCCCAAGTGTTCTCAAATGCGCATGCCTATATGCTGCCGTCGACGACCACTTTTACTTCGGGAACAGCGATGCTGGCGCAGACTTTTGGCCTGCCGATTGTCGGCCCCGACATTGATGCACACAAGCATACAACACCAGAGGCCTGTCATGATCTGCTTTATCCCGCGCAAAGCCCAAGGGGCTTGATCCGCATGATGATGCGCATGCTCAGCATGACTGATAAAGAACTGGCCGAAAAACGGCAGGCCTGTCTCGACTTTGCGGTTGAACGCAGCCCACACCGGATATCCAGCGAACTGAAACGCGCGCTGTCTGAACTGGCTTAGATGGCGCCACCCGTCATACTGCGCCCGTCGTACGCCCGGCAAAAACCGCGATTTCATCCAAAACTGCTTGGGGCGTCCTTTTAGTAAAAGTCTTGAAGATTGTCTCGTGCTCACCTTCGGTGGGTACACGCCGGACAAATCCCCATTCCTCACGATCAATGACCCAGCTTTCAATGCCGTTTTCATACAACCAGCGCGCATAACGTACATCCACGAATTTCTGGCTAGTTTTCATGTATTCATAAGGTGCAACGTTGCGGCCAAGGGCAACCAATGCCCCTGTTCCCAATTGGTCCACACGTTGCATTTTTTCCAATGGCTGGCCGAACTTAATTGCCGTTCTTTGATGAACGTTTTCCGGAGCCGTACAGGAATAAGTGGACCCATGTGTGCCAATGACCAATTTTTCCGCGTCGTGGCTTTCCAAGCATTTGACCATGCGCTGAACATATTCATCACTGTAGTTTAAATCGTCGTCGACCAAAAATACGATATCATCAGGATCCGGAGTCGTTACAAACTTGCCGACATCTTTTTGATCTTCCTCGGGAACAAATGCAGACACTTTGGGATGATTCCGATATTCCGGCGGAACCTCTTTCCATTCGTTCATGCACAAGTGTAGCATGTCGACCTGATCAAGGATCGAGCGCACCGCTTGCAGCAGCATTTTCTCACGTATTGGGTACGATGCCATATGCGCTCTAATCACTATCCTGCACCCTTTCGAAAACTATGAACGAAGCGAAACTGTATCTGCGGGAATTACCGTGGCCGTCCCGATTGAACGGGTTTGTCTCGCCGCAATACATCTTCCAATTTGGGAACTGGTCCGCAACCCAGGTCGAATACTCCCGATGGCGCACATGTTGGTCTGTTGTGTCAAAGTCGAAATCAGACGAATAAATCACCACAAACCGTTTTGCCAAAGAAAATAGCCGGTTCATATAGGCCTCAAAGACGTCGTCTTCGACCAGATGATAAATGACGTCCAGGGACAGTGCAGCGTCGTGCGGCTCGACCTCCGCATCTGCCGGAAGAAACGTCCAGCCTGACCGCTCGCTGAATTGGGCATTGCACTTGCGCACGCAGTCTTCCGAGATATCCAAGCCTGTGAATTGAGGGATATCAAAAAGGCTTGCCTGGTTGCCGTCGCCACTGCCCAATTCGACAACCGATTGTACGGCTTCAACTTCGACAAGGGTGTTGACGAAATTGGCCTTGTAAACCGCCAACCGGCCATAAGAGCCAGCGCCAGAGTTTTTGCCCTGCACGTAACGGTTGACCCAGTATTCGTTTGAGGAAAAACCACTCATGCTTGCACATCAACACTGGCAGGGTCGCAGACACAGGTTCCACGGTCTTTGAGTGTGTATAGTCTTTTTCCCTCAACTATACTATTCACTGCGCGGCCTCTCAGTTTCTGTCGCGTCTTCAGGCTATGTGGCGTCAGAACGTCCGCGCTTTGGGGGCGATTTTCTTCAGGCTGATGCCGCCTTCGTCTTCGGTTGTCAGCGGATCGGCAATGACCGGACGATAGCTGAGATCAACCTTTTTGCCATCAACACGCGAAACCGTATGAACGCGCCAGTTTTCGTCATCACGCTCAATAAAGTCCTCATGCGCGTGCGCGCCGCGAGATTCCTTACGCGCCTCAGCGCCGACGATGGTCGCCAACGCACTTGGCATCAGGTTGGTCAACTCCAGCGTTTCCATCAGATCACTGTTCCAGACCAGCGAGCGGTCGCTGACTTTCAGGTCGTCCATCTTGGCGGCAATCGCCCTCATCTTGTCGACGCCCTCAGCCATGGTTTTGGCTGTCCGGAAGACCGCTGCGTCTTCCTGCATGGTCTTCTGCATCTCAAGACGCAGATCGGCGGTCGCGATTGCACCGCTGGCATTGCGTACCGCGTCAAAGCGGTCGAACGCCTTATCGACGGACGCCTGGTTCAGCACCGGGTTCGGTGCCTCGGCATCCACAACCTTGCCCGCTTTGATTGCAGCAGCGCGGCCAAACACCACGAGGTCGATCAGTGAGTTCGAACCCAGACGGTTCGCCCCGTGGACCGAAGCACAGCCTGCTTCACCGACAGCCATCAGGCCGGGGACAACGCCCGTCGGGTTGTCAGCGGTCGGGTTCAGAACCTCACCCCAGTAGTTGGTCGGAATGCCGCCCATGTTGTAGTGCACGGTCGGCAGAACCGGGATCGGTTCCTTGGTGACGTCTACGCCCGCAAAAACCCGCGCCGATTCCGAAATCCCCGGCAGGCGCTCTGCCAGCGCCTCGGCCGGCAGGTGGCTGAGGTTCAGGTGAATGTGGTCGCCACCGTCACCATGGCCGCGGCCTTCGCGGATCTCCATTGTCATCGAACGCGAGACATAATCGCGGGGTGCGAGGTCCTTGTACTGGGGCGCATAGCGCTCCATGAACCGTTCGCCTTCGGCGTTGGTCAGGTAACCGCCTTCACCGCGCGCGCCTTCGGTGATCAGACAGCCAGAGCCGTAAATGCCGGTCGGGTGGAATTGAACGAATTCCATATCCTGCAGGGCCAGACCCGCGCGGGCCACCATGCCGCCACCATCGCCGGTGCAGGTATGGGCCGATGTTGCGCTGAAATAGGCGCGGCCGTAACCGCCGGTTGCCAGCACCACCATTTTGGCGTTGAAGACATGCATCGTGCCGTCGTCCAGCTTCCAGCAGACGACACCCTGACACTGCCCGTCGTCGGACATGATCAGGTCGATGGCGAAGTATTCGATATAAAACTCGGCGTTGTTCTTCAGCGACTGACCGTACAGCGTGTGCAGGATCGCGTGGCCGGTCCGGTCAGCAGCCGCACAGGTCCGCTGCACGGCGGGGCCTTCACCAAATTCGGTCGTGTGACCGCCGAAGGGACGCTGATAGATCTTGCCTTCCTCAGTCCGGCTGAACGGCACGCCATAGTGTTCCAGCTCGTACACAGCCTTAGGCGCTTCACGCGCAAGGTATTCCATCGCGTCGGTGTCACCCAGCCAGTCCGAGCCTTTGACGGTGTCGTACATGTGCCACTGCCAGTGGTCCGGGCCCATGTTGGACAGAGATGCGGCGATACCGCCCTGCGCGGCAACTGTGTGTGAGCGTGTCGGGAACACCTTCGTGACACATGCCGTGCGCAGACCTTGTTCTGCCATGCCCAGTGTGGCGCGCAGACCAGCGCCGCCAGCGCCGACAACAACCACGTCATATTCGTGTGTTTCGTATTCGTATGCAGCTGTCATTTGATTATTTCCTTACCGCGCGTTTCACAGAGCCAGCTTGATCAGGGCAAGCAGCCCTGCAGCCATCAATGTGTAGCCAAACGCCGCGACGGCCATGAGGCTCAGTTTTTCTGCAACACCGTGGACATAGTCTTCGATCGCAACTTGGGTCTCACGCACCAGATGCAGGATGACGACGACCATCGTCAGGCCAGTCACAATCGCCGGGAATGGGCGGCTGTAATAGGCCAGAACCTCTTCGTATGATCTGCCCAAGCCGTTTGCGAAGACGAAAACAAAAAGGGGCACCAAAAGGACCAGAGCGGTTGAGCTGACCATCATCTGCCAGTGATGATGTGTGCCCGCGCCGCCAGCACCGGCACCCTGCGCGCGTTTGCGGTCAGTGAGGTAATTCATGGCCAGTCTCCTTAAACCGCAATTGCTGTGATGAAAGCGAGGATCGTGGCCAGCACCAGCATGCCGATCCCCATCTTTTCGGAGATACCGACGTCCACGCAATAGCCCAGATCCCAGATCACGTGACGCAGACGACCCAGCATGTGATAGAAGATCGCCCAAGTCGCAGCGAACATCACCAGATCACCCAGCCAGCTTCTCATCAGCCCATCGATGAAGTTGAATGCCGTTTCGGACGTTGCCGCCGCCAGAAACCACCAGACGACAAAGAATGCGATCGCTAGCGACGCAATACCCGTGATGCGCACAAGGATCGATGTCATCGAAGTCAGTTGGGGGCGGTAGATCGTGAGGTGAGGTGAAAGAGGGCGGTTGCCCCGATTTACATCGGCCATGTTGGCTCCTTTACGGTTGGCTTCCGAAGGTTTTACTGTTTTTTGCGGTTCTGTCACGTGCTGCAGATGCAAAAAAGTTCACAATTGACGCAAAATGACGGATATTTGCATTATGTGATCACACAAAATAAACTCGTGATCACAAAATGTTTTCCATCCATCACGATGTTAGCGCCTTCAGATTCGATTCTGTTGTGCGGCTATTTCAAATCAGCGGTTTGCTGGGTCACCTCGCGCAGCAGTTTCTTACGAATCCGCTCGGGATAATCAGCAAACCCTGAGGCTGAGACGACAAACGCCCCCTCGCCTACGATCACATTTTCAAAGAAATATGCGGTCAGATCCGGTTCGCTTTCTTCGATTGCAATCGCGTTCACCGTCACACCGCGTGTCCGCAGAATTCTGTGGACGTCCGATGGTTCAACCCCCTCGTTCGACACCCCATCGCCAGAGATATCGATCAGGTGGCGTTTGCAATCTGACACCGTATCGAAATAAGACATGGTCGATTCCAGCGCCTCGCCAATTGCGGTGGAAAAGTTGCGCCAGACCCTTGGATCGTTGGCCACTTTTGCAGCAAACTGATCAATTGCCTCGAAACTGTCGATATGTGTCCACGGGACGGTGACCATCTGACGAGAGGACCCTGTCCATTGCACCAGCATCACGCGGGCTTTCCCGCGCACCAGCGCCTCGGACACAATTGGATCGCGCAACCCCGCAGCAAGGCCATCCATCTGAATTCGATACTCGGTCGAATCCACCGAACCCGAGACATCTACGGCCAGGGCCAATGCCAGATCGCAGGCATAAGCGGGTGGCGTCAGACAGGCGCAGGCAGCTATCGTGCGAAGCAAGGTCATGACCACAGCCTAACACGATTGGCGCTGGCTGCGATCAAATGAATGTCACCACTAGTGTCAGATCGGCATCAGGGCCCAGTAATCCAGATCAAGCAGGACATTGGGCAGATACCGACCGTCTTCGTTTTTCAATTCAAACGGCACGCCGCCCTTTGTGGCGACCAACCGCAGGCGAACCGCACCAACACCCGGAATGGCAGTTTCCACCTTATCCAGAACTTCGGACCAGGCTTTGATCGTATCGCCTGCAAAGCAGGGGTTCGCGTGCGCGCCACCGTTCAGGCCAACGATCATCTGTGCGTTAGCCAACCCGTTGAACGACAGGGTCCGCGCCATGGAAATCACGTGACCGCCATAGATCAGCCGCCCTTCAGGGCGGAAGGTCAGATCGAAATGCACCTTGGCGGTGTTCTGCCACAGGCGGGTGGCCAGCATATGCTCGGCCTCTTCGACCGTGACGCCATCGACGTGATCAATGGTCTCGCCAATCTCATAGTCGCCCCAGCGATGCGCCTCACCAGCCTGAGCAAAATCGTACTGAGAGAAATCAAGGCCCTCGGGCGCGATCAGATCCTTCGCGTCCAGCGCCTTTTTCAGTTCAGGCACCAAAGTCTCGGGCGCGGGCGCATCCAGATCCGATTTCCGCACCATGACCCAACGCACGTATTCGATGACAACCTCATCGCGCTGGTTCAGACCGCGCGTGCGCACCCAGACAACACCGGTCTTGCCGTTCGAGTTCTGTTTGAGACCAATAACCTCGGATTCCGAACGCAAGGTATCGTCGGGATAGACCGGCTTAAGCCAGCGCCCTTCAGCATACCCCAGATTGGCGACCGCATTCAGCGACACATCAGGGACAGTCTTGCCAAACACGACGTGGAATGCAGCAAGATCATCAATCGGGCTTTGCGGCAGACCACAATTCCGGGCGAACTCGTCCGAGGAATACAGCGCATGCCGCGCCGGATAGAGCGCGTGGTACAGCGCCCGCTCGCCATTGGTCACCGTGCGCGGCACGGCATGGTGCAACACCTGACCAATGGAATAGTCCTCAAAAAAGCGGCCCGGATTGGTTTTTGCCATTATTGCTGTCCCAGTTTCATGTCAGGTGAATAGTTGGCCTCGACCTCTTTGGTCACGGCTTGCGCGCAACGCATCATGCGGCTGTTTTCGTCATAGGCATAGGACGGGTCGCCATATAGCTCCCACCCTTTTGCCAATGCGTCTGTTACTTTGTGGCAGAAGGCCGAGGTGTCTTCTTCGGTCAATAAACGGTAGAGTTTTGCCATGATGTCAGATCCTTACGAGGGGAACGGCGACGGGCCGACTAGCCCGTGAACGTAACCGATGACACCCAGCAGCACGATCGAGGCCACAAAGAACATCGCGTCTTTGCCATAGGTGCCGGGTTCACCGGGCGTCCAGTCAGGTTCAGACTTGTTGATTACGATCACCTCAACCACAGCCCAGGCCAACAATCCGCCAAACAGGATGATCGAGGCCAGATCTCCATTCACCAGCAAATGGGCGAAAGCCCACAATTTAAACCCGCCCAGCATCGGATGGCGGAGCTTGTTCAGAATACGGCCCTTGGTTCCGGCGGGGCTCAACATGAAGATCGCGATCAACACCAGCAGGTTGTTGATGTGAATCATGAAGGCAGGCGGGGCCCAGACATAGATGAAGTCGGTCATGCGATAGCCGAAGATCATCAGCAAGATCGACGCCACCAAGGCCAAAGCGACCGCGCCCTTGCCGGCGTCGCCCATCGCAGCGCGACGCTCTGGCATCACACGTTTGAACAAATGCGCGGCCCACCAAAGTGCCACACCGAGAATGAGAAGAACAAAGCCCATGCTGGCTTACCCCGCTTGCAAAGCTGTAATCGCCTCCGCTTTTGCCAGAATTTCGCGGGCAGTTACAACGTGCAGATTTTCAACGATCTTGCCGTCGACCACGGCAACGCCCTGCCCTTGCCCCTCAACTTCTTCAAAAGCGGCAATTTGGCGACGGGCCAGATCGATCTCGGTCTCCGATGGGGCATAGGCTGCGTTGGTGACATCGACCTGTGCGGGATGGATCAGGGTTTTGCCGTCAAAACCCATGTCGCGGCCTTGCGCACATTCGGCGGCTAGACCTTCGGCGTCCTTGAATGCGTTGTAGACACCATCGACAACGATCAGCCCCTCGGCCCTGGCGGCTAGCAGACACAGGCCCAGAGAAGTCATCAAGGGCAGGCGATCCGGGCGGAAGCGGCTTTGCAACTCCTTGGCCAGATCATTTGTACCCATGACAAACCCCGCCATTAGCGGATGGGCGGCAATCTCGGCCGCGTTGAGCATCCCGCGAGGGGTTTCCATCATTGCCCAGATTGGCAGGTCACCGGTAATCGCGGCCAGCGCGTCCACGTCCGCAGCTGAATTCACCTTGGGCAGCAGGACCACATCGGCATCCATCTCGCGCACGGCCTCGGCGTCAGCACGGCCCCATTCGGTATCCAGACCGTTGATGCGCACGATCTTGACCCGTTCCCCATAGCCGCCCGCGGCCAGAGCCGCCTTAAGCGTTTCGCGTGCATTGCCCTTCTCATCGGCAGAAACCGCGTCTTCAAGATCAAAAATGATCGCGTCCACAGGCAAAGTGCGTGCCTTGTCCAGCGCCCGGTCTTTCGAACCGGGGATGTAAAGAACAGAGCGATAGGGGCGCTGGCGCGGGTCCATTGGCTTCTCCCGAGGAAATAAAGTTGCGCGGAATGGGGCATTTTTTGTCGGAAAGTTCAAGCGCAAAATCGCCGCATCGCAGCATTCGCGACGCAACGTGCGTTTCTTTAACCGGATTTCGGTCCAAGGGCGGCATCCTGACCGGCAAATGAAATCGAAAAGGGTCGAAGATGCACAAGACACTGCTGAAGATGACGATGGGCCTCGGAATCATGGTTCTGGCTGCACAACAGGCCCACGCCCGCAACTGCGCCCCACGTGACGAGGTGATCAAACAGCTGACCGAAACTTACGGTGAAACGCGCCAGGGGATCGGCATCGCGCGTCAAGGCGCGGTGATGGAGCTTTATGCGTCGGACCAAAGCGGCAGCTGGACGATCACCGTGACACTGCCGGATGGCATGACCTGCCTTGTTGCCTCGGGTCAGGCTTATGAAATGACCGCCGAAGCCCTGCCGCCCAACGTCTGATCAGGTCAAAGCGTCCCAGATCAACTTACTGCCTGTGAGCGTCAGCAAAACGTAAGCAATGCCAAAAAACAGGCGCTCGGACAGCATGAAATGCGCCCGCACCCCCAGCCACGCCCCAAGAATCGCAAACGGGGTCAGCAACAGGTCGGCCCAAGCGGTGTGCCATGTGAAAAGGCCGAGATAGGCGTAAGGCACAAATTTCGTGATGTTGATGACCCAGAAGGCCAATACAGTACTGGCCTGAAACTCGGTCTTCGACAGGCGTTGCGACAGCAGATAAACGGCGGCTGGCGGACCGCCCGCATGGCTGACAAAGCTGGTGAAGCCAGCAACCAGCCCAGCGAACAGCCCGGCGGGGGCAGGCAGTCTGTTTGTAAAGCCGCGCACCCAGCCTTTGGATTGACTGACGTGCCAAACGACAAAACCAATGGAAATCCCCCCGATCAGTAGGCGCAGCAGATCATCATCGGTGGCGCGATAAAGCCATGCGCCCAACGCCACGCCGGGCACCGCCCCAAGGATCAACAGGCGCGAATCCGGCCAGCTCCAGCGTTTCCAGTAGGGTCCAAGAGTCGCAACATCGATCACCATAAGGATCGGCAACATCAGGGCCAGTGCCTGCCCCGGCTCCAATATCAACGCCAGAATCGATGAGGACGCAAAGGCCACGCCCGAGCCAAAGCCACCCTTCGAAATACCCGCAAAGATCACAGCCGGGATCGCTACAACAAAAAACATCAGGTTCAATTCGAACATGCAGCGCCCCGGTTTCGGCCTGTATCCTTGGCCGTTTAGCGCAATCAGCCCAGGCAGTGCAAACGGTATGCGGTTGCATGCCGCGCCGCTGAACACTTGCGCGAAAGCCATTTAGCGACTAGCACAGCCGCGATTTCAATTCCGACCGGAGATTTTCCAAATGGCCAGACCCAAGATTGCGCTTATCGGCGCTGGGAACATCGGCGGCACGCTTGCGCACCTCGCAGCTGTCAAAGAACTGGGTGACGTTGTCCTGTTCGACATCGCAGACGGGCTGCCGCAGGGCAAAGCGCTCGACATCGCCGAATCCGGCCCTTCGGAAGGGTTCGACGCAGCCATGTCTGGCACCAGCGACTATGCCGATATCGCAGGCGCAGACGTCTGCATCGTCACCGCTGGCGTCGCCCGCAAACCCGGCATGAGCCGCGATGACCTGCTGGGCATCAACCTGAAAGTCATGAAGTCGGTCGGTGAAGGCATTGCAGCCCACGCACCCGACGCGTTCGTGATCTGCATCACCAACCCGCTGGACGCGATGGTCTGGGCTCTGCGTGAGTTCTCGGGCCTGCCGCACAACAAGGTCTGTGGCATGGCTGGCGTTCTGGACTCAGCCCGCTTCGCGCACTTCCTGTCGGAAGAGTTCAACGTCTCGATGCGCGACGTCACCGCGTTTGTTCTGGGCGGCCACGGCGACACAATGGTGCCGTCGGTGCGTTATTCGACCGTAGCAGGCATCCCCCTACCCGATCTGGTCGAGATGGGCTGGACCACACAGGACAAGCTGGACGCCATCGTTCAGCGTACCCGTGACGGCGGCGCCGAGATCGTTGGCCTGCTGAAAACCGGTTCGGCCTACTACGCACCTGCCACTTCGGCGATCGAAATGGCCGAAGCCTATCTGAAAGACCAGAAGCGCGTACTGCCTTGCGCCGCATACTGCAGCGGCGAGCTGGGAGTTGACGGTCTCTATGTAGGCGTACCTACCGTGATCGGTGCCGGTGGCGTCGAACGGATCGTCGACATCAAGCTGAACGAAGACGAACAGGCCGGGTTCGACAATTCGGTCAACGCCGTCAAAGGCCTGATCGAAGCTTGCAAGGGCATCGACAGCTCGCTGGCCTGATCCCTCTTCAGCGGTAATTCAGAACCCGGTTTACCTTTGGTGAGCCGGGTCTTTCTTTGGACGATTACGGCGCCATTGAATCCACATGTCCCCGACACAGCTGCCATGTAAACGTTTGAATCCGCCGTCTCGGCGGACTGGCTAGGTTTAGCGCTAGCTGAATTCTCTCTTTATTCTAAAGGCCGTCATCGACGACGAATCAAAGGGGTGACCTTCATTGCCTTTTGTGATCACACCCAAAAAAACCGTGATCACAAATAATGAAAATCTTCGTGAAAAACTGCTTCCCTGTCAAAAAACCCTTTAAACTTACCCCCTAGACACCCCTATAACGGTGTAACGCAGTCAGACAGGACAGTTTCGATGAACATTCACGAATATCAGGCCAAAGCGCTTCTTCGCAGCTATGGCGCTCCGGTCTCCGAAGGTCGCGCGGTACTGCGCGCTGAGGAAGCCAAAACCGCAGCCGGTGAACTGGATGGCCCGCTCTGGGTTGTCAAAGCACAGATCCACGCGGGTGGCCGCGGCAAGGGCTCCTTCAAAGAGGCTGACGCCGGTGAAAAAGGCGGTGTCCGTCTGACCAAGTCGGTGGAAGAAGCATCCGAGGAAGCCAAGAAGATGCTGGGCCGTACGCTGGTCACACATCAAACCGGCCCCGCCGGCAAGCAAGTCAACCGCATCTACATCGAAGCCGGTTCCGGCATCGAGCGTGAACTGTACCTGGCCCTGCTGGTGGATCGCCAGACCAGCCGCATCTCATTTGTGTGTTCGACCGAAGGTGGCATGGACATCGAAGAGGTTGCCGCGGCAACGCCCGAGAAAATCCTGTCCTTCTCGGTCGATCCGGCAACAGGCTATCAGCCCTATCATGGCCGCCGCATCGCCTTCTCGCTGGGCCTGGAGGGCGCGCAGGTCAAACAGTGCGTCAAACTGATGAGCCAGCTATACGCCGCCTTCGTCGAGAAGGACATGGAGATGCTGGAAATCAACCCGCTGATCGTGTCCGACAAGGGTGACCTGAAAGTGCTGGACGCCAAAGTCGGCTTTGACGGTAACGCGGTCTACCGCCATCCGGATATTGCCGAGCTGCGCGACACGACCGAGGAAGACCCCAAGGAATTGGAAGCCTCTAAGTACGACCTGAACTACATCGCACTGGACGGTGAGATCGGCTGCATGGTCAACGGTGCCGGCCTGGCGATGGCGACCATGGACATCATCAAGCTGTATGGGGCTGAGCCTGCCAACTTCCTCGACGTGGGCGGCGGCGCGACCAAAGAGAAAGTGACCGAAGCGTTCAAGATCATCACCTCTGACCCGCAGGTCAAAGGCATTCTGGTCAACATCTTCGGCGGCATCATGCGCTGTGACGTCATCGCCGAGGGTGTTGTCGCCGCGGTGAAAGAGGTCGGCCTGAAGGTTCCGCTGGTCGTGCGTCTGGAAGGCACGAACGTTGAGAAGGGCAAAGAGATCATCAACACCTCTGGCCTGGACGTGATCGCAGCGGACAACCTGAAAGACGGTGCCGAGAAGATCGTGAAGGCGGTTAAAGGCTGAGTTAGATAAGCCGGTTCATTTCTCGGGATCCGAAGAAAGTGTGTGATGCGTAGCGGTGTTAGAAATGCGTTCGAGAGCAAGAGTTGGGCGGGGCGGAATGTCCCGCGCTCGGGCAATGGCTCAACGCTTGAGGCAACCGCGCCGCTTCGCCGGGCTCTTCCGGATATCTTTGAGCGGTACAAGGTGAAGACATTTCTTGACGCGCCCTGTGGTGACTGGACGTGGATGCAGGAAGTTGACTTGACTGGTCTGAGTTACATTGGCGGAGATATATCTCTCGAGGTGGTTCAGTCCGTTCAAGAAAAACATGCAGCGCCGGGTCGCGAGTTTGTCCATCTGGATGTAACTTCCGACACGCTGCCCCAGGTTGACCTGATGATGTGCCGGGATTGCCTTTTTCACCTGAAATGGTGGCTGCGGTGGGTGTTCTTTGAGAACTTCGTCAGAAGCGAGACACCATACCTGCTGACCACCATGCACTACGTCCCGATCAATGAACGGCTGAAGAACAACGCTGGGTTCAAAAGGTTCAACCCCTGCGTCGCGCCATTCAATTTCTCCGATCCGATCGAAACGATTGAAGAGACTGGTGAGATCAACCTCGATCCTGAATTTCTTCAATCGACCGAAGGCAGAGATCAACGCTCGTTGGGGATTTGGTCCAGAGATCAGGTTATTGACGCATTGGATCGGCGGAAGAATGGCTCATGAAACAAAGACAACGCGAATTGCGACACCGGTGAATTCACTCGCCGGCGCGCTTACACAAATCAAAATGGAGGCCTAGAATGGCAGTCCTCATCGACGAAAATACCAAAGTGATCTGTCAGGGCTTTACCGGCTCTCAGGGCACATTCCACAGCGAACAGGCCATTGCTTATGGCACCAAGATGGTGGGTGGCGTGACCCCCGGCAAAGGCGGGATGACGCATCTTGACCTGCCCGTGTTCAACTCGGTCCACGAGGCCAAGCATGTGACCGAAGCCAATGCCAGCGTGATCTATGTACCGCCGCCGTTTGCAGCGG
Organism: Ruegeria sp. CDSB113; assembly: GCF_059611045.1. NCBI lineage: Bacteria > Pseudomonadati > Pseudomonadota > Alphaproteobacteria > Rhodobacterales > Roseobacteraceae > Ruegeria > Ruegeria sp. CDSB113. Next base: position 124,278 of record NZ_JBXWOU010000005.1, on the reverse strand, counting down.
ACTCGATCCTGGAAGCGATTGACGCCGAGATGGAAGTGATCGTCTGCATCACCGAAGGCATCCCGGTTCTGGACATGATGAAGGTGAAGCGCGCGCTGGAAGGCAGCAAATCACGCCTGATCGGGCCGAACTGCCCCGGTGTGATCACGCCCGACGCCTGCAAGATCGGCATCATGCCCGGCCACATTCACAAACGCGGGAGCGTGGGTGTCGTTTCCCGCTCGGGTACGCTTACTTATGAAGCTGTGAAACAGACAACAGACGTAGGCTTGGGTCAGTCCACCTGTGTGGGCATCGGCGGCGACCCGATCAAAGGCACCGAGCATATCGACGTGTTGGAATGGTTCCTGGCCGATGACGAAACCCACTCGATCATCATGATCGGTGAGATCGGTGGCTCGGCCGAGGAAGAAGCCGCGCAGTTCCTGGCGGATGAGGCCAAGAAGGGCCGTTCTAAACCGACTGCTGGTTTCATCGCTGGCCGCACGGCTCCTCCGGGCCGCCGCATGGGCCACGCAGGCGCGATCGTCGCCGGTGGCAAAGGCGGTGCCGAGGACAAGATCGAGGCCATGCGCTCAGCCGGTATCGTCGTGGCGGAAAGCCCTGCGCAGCTGGGTGAGGCTGTGCTGGAAGCGATTGGGTAACAATGCTGCCGCACCAAGAATACTGTAGGATCCAGCGAGAGGAGAAATTCTCTCGCTTGGATCTTTTCTTGGTGTCTACCATGTTTGCCTTGTTTTTGGTAACCTCAAGCACTGCGAAATCTGATCCCGCATTTACAAAACCGACTCGGGATGTTTTTGATCTGTGCACTTGGGCATCAAGTGATCGAGCATCCGTTGCAGAAGAATTCCACAAGCGTGGATGGACGGCGTTCAGAGCGCCTTATCCTGATTTGATACCAGAGCTTGTTGCAGACGGTTACCTTTTTCACGCTCTGCTCGATCAAAGGTACAATACGATGGGCTTAGACACGGGGTCCGGCGTTTTGCCCGACATGCACGAGCATATGGACGCCATCTTTGAGGTTTCAAACCGTGGTGTTTATGATGCGCTGTTGTGGAAGGAAGAACCTCAAGCTTTTTTGATGATCTACGACCAAAGTAGAAGCCCCGGAGAAGTACTAGGTTGTAGGTACTTTAGTTCTTCGCAAGACGACGCAACCAAGATCAAGGGCGCGATTTGGGATTTCGATGATGAAACACACGAATCCGAATTTGGTCCTTCTCGGGTTGTGACTGTATCCACTTTCGATGATCCACCACATAAACCGTTTAAAGGCACAATGGCCCTGCTTGTGAAACTCGGCTTTTTGGTTGATCGGCCTGTACTGGAACCTCAACTTGCCGCTGGCGATGCGATAACTCAGTTTCATCGATATGATGAGGTACAGTTTAGCGCCGACTATGGGAGAAAACCCAAGGCCGCATTTGCACTGGAGATCAAACGGAAAACGGGGTTAGGCAAACCATGACCTTCTCCGACGCCATCCGCACTTGTTTCTCCAAGTTCTTCACTTTCTCGGGTCGTGCCTCGCGGCCCGAATACTGGTTCTTTTTCCTGTTCATCGTGATCTGGAGTTTTATCGCCGGCATCATCGACTGGCAGTTCTTTACACAGGTCGCCACGACGCAGACCGATGAAGTCAAACAAGTCACCGCGACATCCAACCAGCCGGTGCAAAGCATCGTAGCCTTGATCGTGTTCATCCCGCATCTGGCCGTCGCGTGGCGACGGATGCATGACACCGGGCGCAGCGGGCTTTTCGCCTTGCTTCCGATCCTGTTGATTGTCGGCGCGTTTGCGGTGCTGATCTTTGGCATCGGGCTCGCATCCCATTTCCAGCATGGCGGCAATCTGGACATCCTGTTCACCCGCGCCACTCTGCTAATCATCATTCCGACACTGCTTGTTTTGTTTGTGTCGCCCCTCCTGGTTCTGTGGTGGCTGACCCGCCCCAGCCAGCCAGGCACCAACCAATACGGTCCCAACCCAACAGAGGTAGCCCAATGACCGAACACACGCCCAATTCTGCCTTTCATGCCTCAAGCTTTATGCAGGGGCATAATGCTGAATATCTGGAGCAGCTTTATGCCCAGTACGCCAAGGACCCGAACGCAGTAGATGCGGCCTGGGTCGAGTTTTTCCGGGCGATGGGCGACGCCACGCCGGACGTCCAGCGCGAGGCCGAAGGGCCATCCTGGGCTCGGACCGACTGGCCTCCGATGCCGACGGATGATCTGACCGGAGCGTTGACGGGCGAATGGGCCGAAATCGATGCCAAGGCGGCAGGCGACAAGATCAAGGACAAGGCCGAGGCCAAGGGCGTTCAGGTCAGCGAGGACCAGATCAAACGCGCGGTGCTGGACAGTCTGCGGGCGCTGATGTTGATCCGGGCTTATCGTATCCGGGGTCATCTGGCCGCCGATCTGGACCCGTTGGGCATGCGCGCCGCCAGCAACCACCCGGAATTGGACCCCAGGACGTATGGCTTCACCGAAGCCGACATGGATCGCCCGATCTTTATCGACAACGTGCTGGGTTTGCAGATGGCCAGCATGCGCCAGATTGTCGAGATCGTAAAACGGACCTATTGCGGCACGTTCGCGCTGCAGTACATGCATATCTCAAATCCGGAAGAAGCCGCGTGGCTGAAGGAACGGATTGAAGGGTACGGCAAGGAAATCCAGTTCACCAAGGAAGGCCGCAAGGCGATCCTGAACAAGATGGTTGAGGCCGAAGGCTTCGAGAAGTTCCTGCATGTAAAATACATGGGCACCAAGCGTTTCGGTTTGGACGGCGGCGAAGCCTTGATCCCCGCGATGGAGCAGATCATCAAGCGCGGCGGTGCGCTGGGTGTCAGCGACATTGTCATCGGTATGCCCCACCGTGGCCGCCTGAACATTCTGGCCAACGTGATGCGCAAGCCTTATCGCGCCATCTTCAACGAGTTCCAGGGCGGCAGCTTCAAACCCGAAGATGTGGATGGTTCAGGCGATGTGAAGTACCACCTCGGCGCGTCCAGCGACCGTGAATTCAATGGCAACAGTGTCCATCTGTCGCTGACTGCAAACCCCTCCCACCTTGAGGCTGTGAACCCGGTTGTTCTGGGCAAGGTTCGCGCCAAGCAGGATCAGTTGGGTGACGAAGACCGGACCAAGGTGATGGGCATCCTGCTGCACGGCGATGCGGCCTTTGCGGGTCAAGGTGTTGTCGCCGAAGGCTTTGGCCTGTCCGGCCTTAAGGGTCATAAGACCGGCGGCACGATGCATATCGTGGTGAACAACCAGATTGGCTTTACCACCGCGCCGCATTTCAGCCGCTCCAGCCCCTACCCCACCGATATCGCCCTGATGGTTGAAGCACCGATCTTCCACGTGAATGGCGACGATCCCGAGGCTGTAACGCATGCCGCCAAGGTTGCGACCGAATTCCGGCAGAAGTTCCACAAGGACGTGGTTATCGACATCTTCTGCTATCGCCGGTTCGGACATAACGAGGGCGATGAGCCCATGTTCACCAACCCGATCATGTACAAGAAGATCAAGACGCATAAGACCACGCTGTCGCTGTATACCGAGCGCCTGGTCAAAGACGGCCTGATCCCAGAAGGCGAAATCGAGGATATGAAGGCCGCCTTCCAGGCGCATCTGAATGATGAGTTCGAGGCGGGCAAAGACTATAAGCCCAACAAGGCTGACTGGCTGGACGGGCGCTGGTCGCATCTGGACAAGAACAAAGATGAATATGTCCGCGGCGACACGGCAATTAAACCGGAAACGCTGGCGCAGATTGGCAACGCGCTGAGCCACACACCAGCAGATATCGCAGTGCACCGTACCGTCTCACGTCTTTTGGATCAAAAGAAACAGATGTTCGAAAGCGGCAAAGGGTTTGACTGGGCGACTGGTGAGGCCCTGGCCTTTGGCTCTCTGCTGACCGAAGGCTATCCGGTGCGACTGTCAGGGCAGGATGCGACGCGCGGGACGTTCAGTCAGCGTCACTCGGGTTTCATACATCAGGAAACTGAAGAACGGTACTACCCACTGAACAACATTCGTGAGGGCCAGTCGAAATACGATGTGATCGACTCGATGCTCAGCGAATATGCGGTGCTGGGCTTTGAATATGGATTCTCACTGGCGGAACCAAATGCACTAACCCTGTGGGAAGCGCAGTTCGGTGATTTTGCCAACGGCGCACAAATCATGTTCGACCAGTTCATCAGCTCGGGCGAAAGCAAATGGCTACGTATGTCCGGTCTGGTTTGCCTGTTGCCACACGGCTTCGAAGGTCAGGGGCCTGAACACTCGTCAGCACGTCTGGAACGGTTCCTGCAGATGTGTGGTCAGGACAACTGGATCGTGGCCAACTGCACGACCCCTGCGAACTATTTCCACATCCTGCGCCGTCAGCTGCACCGGACCTTCCGCAAGCCGCTGATCCTGGTGACGCCCAAATCGTTACTGCGCCACAAGCTGGCGGTCAGCACAGCAGAAGAGTTCACCACCGGTTCAAGCTTCCACCGCGTGTTGTGGGACGATGCACAACACGGAAACTCGGAAACCAAATTGGTCAAGGACGACAAGGTCAAACGCGTGGTGATGTGTTCCGGCAAGGTCTACTACGATCTGCTCGAAGAACGCGACGAGCGCGGCATCGACGACGTCTACCTGATGCGGATTGAGCAGTTCTATCCCTTCCCGGCGCATTCGCTGATCAATGAGCTTGAGCGCTTTAAAGGTGCCGAAATGATCTGGTGTCAGGAAGAACCCAAGAACCAGGGTGCCTGGACCTTTATCGAACCGAATATCGAATGGGTTCTGACCCGCATCGGCGCCAAGCACACTCGGCCGCGTTATGTCGGCCGCTCCACATCGGCTTCTCCCGCGACGGGTCTGGCCAGCCAACACAAAGCCCAACAAGCAGCGCTGGTCGACGAAGCGCTGAGCATTGAAGGAAAATAATCGATGTCCATTGAAGTTCGAGTTCCCACGCTTGGCGAGTCGGTTACCGAAGCCACGGTTGCGACATGGTTCAAGAAACCCGGCGACGCCGTCGCGGTTGATGAAATGTTGTGTGAGTTGGAGACTGACAAGGTCACCGTCGAAGTGCCCTCTCCTGCCGCTGGCGTGATGGGCGAAATCGTCGCCGCCGAAGGTGAAACCGTTGGCGTTGATGCGTTGCTGGCCACCATCGTTGCAGGTGAAGGCGCAGCCCCTGCCCCGGCAGCCGCGCCAGCCCCGGCTGTGGCAACTCCGGCGGCGTCTGGCGGCAGTGTTGACGTCATGGTGCCGACCTTGGGTGAATCCGTGACCGAAGCGACCGTTTCGACATGGTTCAAACAGGTCGGCGACAGCGTCGCGCAGGACGAAATGCTTTGTGAGCTGGAAACCGACAAGGTCTCGGTCGAGGTTCCGGCCCCGGCTGCAGGTGTTTTGGCAGAAATCGTTGCCCCCGAAGGCGCAACAGTTGAGGCGTCGGCCAAACTGGCGGTGATTTCGGGCGCAGCGGCAGGGTCCGTCGTTGCTCCGGCAGCTGCGGCAGCAGCTCCGGCTGCAGCAGCAAGCACCGGCAAGGACATCGCCAACGCGCCATCCGCCGAAAAAGCTATGGCAGAGGCCGGTTTGTCCGCGGATCAGGTCACCGGCACCGGTCGTGATGGTCGGATCATGAAAGAAGATGTTGCCCGCGCAGCGACAACGGCTGCAGCCCCGGCACCTGCGGCGGCTGCTCCGGCACCGGCACAAGCGCCACGGGCACCGGTTGCTGCGCAGGATGCCGCCCGTGAAGAGCGCGTGCGCATGACCCGCCTGCGCCAGACCATCGCCAAGCGTTTGAAGGATGCGCAGAACACTGCGGCAATCCTGACCACCTTCAACGAGGTGGACATGACCGAGGTGATGGGCCTGCGCAATGAATACAAAGAGCTGTTCCTGAAAAAACACGGCGTGAAACTGGGCTTTATGTCGTTCTTCACCAAGGCGTGCTGCCACGCGTTGAAAGAGGTTCCCGAAGTCAACGCCGAGATTGACGGCACGGACATTGTCTACAAGAACTTCGTTCACATGGGCGTCGCCGCCGGTACGCCGCAAGGTCTGGTTGTTCCTGTCATCCGCGACGCTGACAGTATGTCCTTCGCGGATATCGAGAAGGCCATCGCCGAAAAGGGCAAGCGCGCCCGTGACGGCAAGTTGTCCATGGCAGAGATGCAGGGCGGCACCTTCACCATCTCAAACGGTGGCGTCTATGGCTCGCTGATGTCCTCGCCGATCCTGAACCCGCCGCAGTCGGGTATCCTTGGCATGCACAAGATCCAGGACCGTCCAATGGTCATCAATGGAGAGATCAAGATCCGCCCGATGATGTATCTGGCACTGTCCTATGACCACCGGATTGTTGACGGCAAGGGCGCGGTGACGTTCCTTGTACGTGTGAAAGAGGCGCTGGAAGACCCGCGCCGTCTGCTGATGGATCTGTAATCATGGCAACACATGTACTCTGGCAAGCTGACGTGGCAGATTTTGATGTCTGGCTGAAAGTGTTTGAAGAAGACAAACCAATGAGAGAGGCCGCGGGCATCCGCGACCTCCATATCTGGAAAGACCCTGATCGAAAGGACCACGCGGTCGCCTTGTTCGAGATCACCGATCTCGACCGGGCCCAGAGCTTCATTGAATCCGAAGAGTTGGCCATGCACCACGAACGTGGTGGCGTGGCACATATCCAGACCAAGGTTCTGGACCCTGTTTGAAAGCATGAAGCTGCGCCTCCCCATTGGGGGCGCGGCACGAACGGGTAACGCGATGACTTTCGACAGCTCAAAGGGAACCACTGGATGACCACGGAACTAACCGTCCTGACCCTTGCCGCATTACTTTGGGTCGCGCAATTCGTGGTCTATCTGGCTGCAGGACACGGAAAGATTGACCTTGGCCTTGCGATTGGCCCGCGGGATATGCCCTTTGACAAACCGGGGGTTTCGGGGCGTCTACACCGTGCGCTCAGCAATCACACTGAAGGGTTGGTTCTGTTCGCAATTGCGGCGCTTGTCGTGACGGTTTCGGGCCAGTCGAACGGGCTCACTGCGGCCTGTAGCTGGATCTATTTGATCGTCCGCATCCTCTACGTCCCCGCCTACGCATTGGGTTGGACGCCTTGGCGAACCGTGATCTGGATCGTTGGCTTGGCGGCCAACACTGTAATGTTGCTGGCGGCTGTCTTTTGATTCAGTCGCTGACATGGATAATGTAATGGGGAAACGCCCCGGCGTGCAGAAAATTGCCGCCATCCCCGTAAACGATAAGGACCTGACACATGGCAAATTATGACGTTATCGTAATCGGATCAGGCCCCGGCGGCTATGTTTGCGCCATCCGTTGCGCTCAGCTGGGTCTGAAGACTGCCTGCGTCGAAGGGCGTGAAACTCTGGGTGGAACCTGCCTGAACGTCGGCTGTATCCCCTCGAAGGCGCTGCTGCATGCCAGCCATCAACTGCATGAGGCCGAGCATAACTTTGCCAAGATGGGCCTGAAGGGCAAAAGCCCCTCGGTCGATTGGAAACAGATGCAGGGCTACAAGCAGGAAACGATCGACGGCAATACCAAGGGTATCGAGTTCCTGTTCAAGAAAAACAAGATCGACTGGTTGAAAGGCTGGGGCTCGATCCCTGCCGCGGGTCAGGTCAAAGTGGGCGACGAGGTTCACACCGCCAAGAACATAATTATCGCATCCGGGTCCGAACCGTCCTCGCTGCCCGGTGTCGACGTTGACGAAAAAGTTGTGGTGACTTCGACCGGCGCTCTGTCGCTGAACAAGGTGCCAAAGAAGTTGGTGGTGATCGGCGCGGGCGTGATCGGGCTGGAACTGGGCTCGGTCTATCAGCGTCTGGGCGCGGAGGTGACTGTGGTCGAGTTCCTCGACGCGATCACCCCCGGCATGGACCCCGAAGTTCAGAAAACCTTCCAGCGCATCCTCAAGAAACAGGGCCTTAAATTTGTCATGGGTGCGGCGGTCCAAAAGACCGAAGCCACCAAGACCAAGGCAAAGGTGACCTACAAGCTGCGCAAGGATGACAGCGAACATGTGATCGAGGCTGATACAGTTCTGGTCGCCACCGGACGAAAACCGTACTCGGATGGTTTGGGTCTGGAAGCTTTGGGCGTTGAAATGACACCGCGTGGTCAGATCAAGGTGGGGGCCGATTGGCAGACCAACGTGCCGGGCATTTACGCCATTGGTGACGTGACCGAAGGCCCCATGCTGGCGCATAAGGCAGAAGATGAAGGTATGGCCGCAGCCGAGCAGGTTGCGGGCAAGCATGGGCACGTGAACTACGGCGTCATCCCGGGTGTGATCTACACATGGCCCGAGGTCGCAAATGTGGGCGAAACCGAAGAGACCCTGAAAGAACAGGGCCGCGCCTATAAAGTCGGCAAGTTCATGTTCATGGGCAACGGACGCGCCAAGGCGAACTTGATGACCGATGGGTTTGTCAAAATTCTGGCCGACAAGGAAACTGATCGCATTCTGGGCTGCCACATCATCGGCCCCGGTGCCGGCGATCTGATTCATGAAGTCTGTGTGGCGATGGAGTTCGGCGCCTCGGCCGAGGATCTGGCCCTGACCTGCCACGCCCACCCAACTTATTCGGAAGCCGTGCGTGAGGCTGCGTTGGCCTGTGGCGACGGACCAATCCACAGCTGATAAAACAACCCCGGCACCCGTCAGTTTGGCGGGGTTAACCACGCGTCCAGATAGATTTCTAACCTATCTGAAAAGCTCTCTGCCTCATGCAGCGCGCAGAACTTCAGCGACATTGACTGAATGGCAAAAGCCTGAACCCCCTCGGCCAGCAGGTCGGGGGATATGTCTTTGCGGACCTTCGCGGTTTCCAACCAGCCAGCAACCAGTCTGACATAGCGTTCGAAACAGCGCGCTATGGGCCCGATCTCGGTGATCGCTGTAGCGCCTGAGTATCGGATGATCAGATCGAACACATAACGCTCGGACGTCATGAAGGCGTGAATCGGTTGTAGGGCATCGGCGATTTCGGGGGCAGCGCGAGGGACAGGACCTTGTTCGACCTGATCGAAACAGGCAACCAACCTCTCACCAATCAGCATTTCCATTAGCGCGTCTTTGTCCCGGAAATGCGCAAAAAAGGTTCCCTTTGCGACCCCGGCTGCCTGAACCACGTCTTCCACCCGCAAAGCCTGATAGCCGTTTCTTTCAATAACGTCCTCTGCGGCCTCGATTAATCGGGCGCGCGTTTTAAGGGTTCTCTTTTGAACTGTCTTTTGCATATGCCCTGTTCGCATGTTTTTTGACCTTGGTCAAATTTAGTAATTGACCGTGGTCATTTTTTACCACTACAAACTGACCACGGTCATTTTTGGAGATTCGCGATGCAACCTAAGAAAATCCTAATCCTCGATGGACACCCAGGCGAAACCAGCCTGTCCCGGACATTTGCCGAAACCTATGCCGACGCGGCCCAACGACAGGGGCACGAGGTTCGCATAATTCATCTGAGCGATTTGCAGTTCGACCATGACTTTGGTCAGGGAAACTATGAGGACTTCAAACCGTTGGAACCCGCATTGGAACAAGTGCTGCAGGATTTTGAGTGGAGCGAACACCTTGTCCTGACGGCACCGATGTGGTGGGGCGGCTTGCCGGCCAAGCTGAAAGGTTTGATTGACCGGGCATTCATCCCCGGACGCACCTTCGACACGCGAAATACTACAAGGATCGGCTTTCCAGCACCTATGCTGACAGGGCGCACGGCGCGGGTCATCCTTACCTCTGACACGCCGGGTTGGTTCATGCGTTTCATCTACAGGCAAGCACTGATCCGCCAGATCCGCGATCAGATTCTGGGATTTGTCGGTTTCAAACCGACCCGGTTCACTTATTTTGCGGGCGCCAGCTATCCTAAACCCGGCAGCGTGGACCGCTGGATATCAAAGGTAGCCCGGATCGGTGCCGCGGCAGCATGATCCCGCGCCTACCACATCGTCTTCGCGGCGCGCGCACCCCATTCCTGATCATATTGCGTGCCGCCTTCCTCGCCGTCCGACGCCTCGGCGAGGATTTCACCGACGGTCGGCACATGCGCGGTCTCGTCGCCACTGACCCAGGTACGGGCCCGCATCAAGGCACGGGCGCATTGGGTGTAAATCTCAGTGATTTCTATAACGATTACTGTCGCTGGTTTTTTGCCCTGCTTTTCGAACTGCGCACGCAAATTTTCATCAGCTGTCACATGCGCCGTGCCATTCAATCGCACGACACTGTTGGACCCCGGCACCATGAACATCAACGACACTCGCGGGTCGCGCACGATATTACGCAAGCTGTCCAGCCGGTTATTCCCACGCCAGTCAGGCATCGCCAGTGTGTGCGGATCAAGTTCCAGTACAACCGGGCCGTCGTCACCTCTCGGGCTGCCATCGACACCCTCGGGCCCAACGGTGCTGAGGATGCACAGGCGCGACGCCATGATCCATTTGCGATAAAGCGGTGTGAGCTGTCTGGCCACTTTGCGCAATGCAGGCGCGCCCGGTGTGCCGTAGAGCGCCTCGAGCATTTTAATGTCCTTAATGAGCTCCATCCGGTTCAAACCCCACTTCTCGCATCAATGCATTGGATCGTGTTTCGATCACGTCTTCCAGACGCCCAAGAAATTGATCCCGTCCAACACCCGGTTCGATCGGGTCAAGAAAGTCGACAATTGCAAGACCAGGTTTGCGCATAAGCCCGGTACGCGGCCAGAAAACACCGGCATTCGTCGCAACCGGCACACAAGGAAAGCCCAGTCCTTCATAGAGAACGGCTGTCCCGACCTTGTAGGGTTTCTTCGCCCCCGGTGCGACGCGCGTGCCCTGCGGGTAAATCACAAGCTGCCCGGGCTCAGAGAACTCTTTAGCCACGTCTTTGACCATCTTGGCGACAGCAGCACCCTTTCTGCCGCGATCAACCGGTATACACCCAAGGCGACGGGCATAGAGACCGATAACCGGGGTATACAGCAGTTCCCTTTTCATAATGAACTTGCCGTGCGGAATGGCGCTGAAGATCATGATGATGTCTAGAAAGGACTGGTGTTTGGCTCCGATCACGACCTCGTCCACTGGAACGTTTCCGCGAACCTCACAACGGATGCCAACCATCCAGCTGGCCAACCAGATCGTCGATCGCGCGTAGGTTTTACATGCCTGCAAAGCCCCGCGTTTGGTAAACAGCGCGTAGGGCGCGAAAACGATACCAAGGATCAGCATCCACGCGTAAATCACGATCATGAAGATCAAAGAGCGCACCCATTGGATCGCTGTAGCCATCACGAAAGCTCCTTCAATTTGCGCACGGCCGCTGTCCAGGTGGCCAAGAACGCCACCGCAGCCCCCAGCAGAGGTATCAGCGCAGGCAACAGCCAGCCAACCCCCTGAAAACCCAATCCGGTCAGAAACCCGCCCTCAACCGAGGCTTCGGGCAACAGCAGAACACCGGTCATGCCGAACAGCACCCCGACGAGGGCCCCGAAGAAAGCGCGATATGTGAACCGCCGTACAAATGCGCTGGCGATAAAACGATCACGGGCACCGACCAGACGCAGGACTTCGATGATCTGCGCATTGGCCGCCAGTGACGCATTGGCCGCAAGCGTGATCATCGCCGCCGTTGCGCCGCCGATCAGCAGAATAGACACCCAGCCCAATCGCCGAAGCGAGTTTGCCGCCTCGACCAGCGGCTCGCGCCAGCGTGAATGGTCGTCCAGCACGGCGCCGGGCACTTCGGCACCAAGTCGCAAGCGCAAACCAGCGGTATCTAGACCCGGTTCGCCCTCAATGATTTCGATCAGTTGTGGCACCGGGAGCGTGTCCAGTGGCAGGTCGGGGCCGAACCATGGGGACAAAAGCGCGACCTGTTCCTCTGCGGTCAGGGCGCGTGCCGACGCAACGCCTGGGGTTTGGGCCAGCACGGTCAGCGCGGCCTCGGTCTGGGCGGAAAGCTGTTCGGCGGGCGCGTTTATACGCAAAGTGGCAGCCCCTGCTAGTTCCGATGCCCAACGGTCGGCCAGCCGGCCTGATGCCAGCGACAAGGCAAGCGCGAAAACGGCCAGAAAGGCCATCGCGCCAGAAACGAACAGTGTCAGCTGCGCCGTGTAGCCGGATGGTGGAACAACCCGATCTGCGCGTTTGTCGCGCACCAGCATGCTGCGGATGGTGCCCTTGTTCATAGATCCGCCCCCGCCAATTGAATCTGGCGCTGCGATATCCGAAGGACACGGGCCTGAACCTGGCTTTTGGCCGCGCGGATCAGGCTCAGGTCATGGGTCGCGATCAGCACGGTCTTGCCCATCTTGTTCAACTCGACCAGCAGGCGCAGCAATCGCTGGGACATTTCCCAATCCACATTGCCGGTCGGCTCATCGGCCAGCACAACGTCCGGCGACAAGATAACCGCCCGCGCCAAAGCTGCGCGCTGACGCTCACCCCCGGAAAGCTCCGGCGGAAGCGCATCGAGCCGTGTGCCCAGCCCGACCCAGTTCAGCAATTCCAGCAGGTCTTCTTTCTGCGCATTCTCGCCTTTGCCGGACACCATCAACGGTAAAGCGACGTTTTCAGCCAAGGTCATATGGTCCAGAAATCGGCAATCCTGATGCACGACCCCGATCCGGCGACGCAGCAGCGCCATCTGATCTCGGTCCAGGCGTGCAATGTCCTGCTCAAATGCGGTCATCCGTCCTGATGTGGCCAGCAACGCGCCATAACATAGCTTGAGCAAGGTCGTCTTGCCCGCACCCGACGGACCGGTCAGAAAATGGAACGACCCCGGCTGCAACTGAAGCGATACGTCGCTCAGCAACTCACCATCACCATAGGTGTAGCTGACGTTTTCCAGCTCGATCACAAGGGCCCCCAATTATTGTTGCCGCCCTTCTTGCCCGAGCGCGGTTGTGGTTTCAATGCCTGCACCGGGTCGAATTGGTGACACTTGCCGTGTGAAACCGAAAACACCCTTTGCGGTCAGGTCTTAACGGAATAACATCCCTGAAAAAACTATTATCAGGTCGGGCCCCCGACCGGGAGGCAGCATGCGTCTTACTTGTCCGAATTGTGGTGCTCAGTACGAAGTGCCAGACGAGGTCATTCCCGAGGAAGGCCGCGATGTGCAGTGTTCCAACTGCGAAAAGACTTGGTTTCAGGCCAAATACCCCGAAACTGCATCTGAACCGGTAAAGCCGGAAACGCCCGCGGACGAACCCGCGGCAAAGGCGGAAACGCCTGAGATTGTCGCGAAACCTGTCGAGGAGCCCAAATCAGAACCCGAACCTGCCGCAGCTTCCCCGACCGGCAATGTCGACCCTGTGGTTGCCAACATCCTCAAGGAAGAAGCGGCCCGCGAAGCAGACCTGCGCGCCCACGAAGGCGGCAGCCTCGAGACGCAGACCGATTTGGCACTCGACGCGCCGCCCGAAGTGGAAAAAGCCGCCAAGGACCTGATCGCGACAGAAACCGCAAAGGATTTCGGTCAGAAAGACGCGCTGCCGGATGTTGAAGCAATCAATTCCAGCCTGCGCAGCGACGACCCCCTGCCAAAGCTGGACGAAGACATGCCCCCACCCCGCAAGTCTGGCGGGTTCCGGCGCGGGTTCCTGCTGATTCTGATTGTCGGCGTGATCCTGTTGCTGATCTACAGCAATTCTCAGAAGATTTCCGAAGCGGTGCCGCAGGCTGATCCGGTTCTCAACAGCTATGTCTCTCTGGTGGACCAGGCGCGTTTGTGGCTTGAGGCACAGACCGGGTCTGGCACCTCTCAGAACTGACTTAGATCAGAACCTCTCTAACAGGCGTTTGAGGTATTCCAGTTCGATCTGGGGGCGATCCGATTCCCCAGTCCGGCGGCGGATTTCGTCCAGCAATTCGCGGGCGCGGCGATAGACATCTTCACCCTGCAGCAGGTTTTCATCGGTTGAGATTGTGCCATTGGCCCCCGGGCTACGGCCCAGCGGATCACGGTTGTCAGCTTGCATGTCGCCTTCCTGCGACCCTTGGCCCGGCTGGTTCTGCTGGTTTTGTGCCAGCGCTTCGCCCAGGGATCGCATGCCCTCGCGCAGGGCTTCCATCGCTTCGGACTGTTGGTCGATTGCTTCGGCCAGATCATCGCCGCGCAGGGCTTCTTCAGCACCCTCCATCGCGCGCCCGGCACGGTCCAGCGCATCGCGCGCGGCGTCACCTTCGGGGGTTCCGGTACCGGGCAATCCTTGCTGCTGGCGGTTCAGCTCATCGCGTAAGGCCTGTTGGCGATCTGCAAGTGACCCCTGGCCTTGCTGGCTGCCGCTGCCCTGTTCGTCAGTCCCCTGACCCTGACCGCCTTGTCCTTCGTGGCTCTGGCCCCGGCCCTGCCCACCCGAGCGGCCTTCGTTGCCCTGGCTTTCGCCGGCTTGCGCGCCGGGGTTGAACTGTTCCTGCAGATCACGGAAGGCTTGATCGCTCAGACCCTGCTGTTCGCGCAGAGTTTCGGCCAATCCTTCCATCGCCTGCTGGCCTTCGGACTGTTGTCCCTGACCCTGGCCCTGCGTAACGCGCATATTCTCCATCATCTGCTGAAACTCTTCCAGCGCTTGCTGCGCCTCGGCCATGCGGCCCTGTTCCATCAGCTCCTGAATTCGGTCCATCATGCGTTGCAGGTCGTCCTGCGTCATTTGCATGGACTCGCCGTCCTGACCTTGCTGATTTTCGTCGAACTCACCGTTTTCCTGCGCCAGACGTTGCAATTGGCGCATGTAGTCCTGCGTTGCCTCGCGCAGTTCCTGCATCAACTCGGCGATCTCTTCATCCGTGGCACCGTTTTTCATCGCCTCTGTCAGGCGCTCCTGCGCGCGGCGCATGCGTTCCAGCGCGTCTGCAAGGGTACCGTCTTCTATCAGAACGCCCAGCTCCCAAAGCGCCTCGGCGATTTCTGCCTGCTGTTCCTGTTTCAGGCCGTACTCGTTGAACATTTCCAACCGGCGTAGGATCACGCGCAAGCGCAGATAGGCGGTGTCGGACCGGAAAAGCTCTTCGGGCAGGTGCGATACCGCCCGCAGCATCTGCGAAACCCGGGTCGCGTTTTCGCGAGTCCACAGCAGATCGCGGCGCTGTTCGATCACGGCAGCGGCCAGCGGGTCAAAGAACCGACGGGCGGGCAGCGCAGTCGCATAAGGCTCGGATTGCCCCTCTTGATCCGCCGCGTCTCGGGCCATCAAAGTGATTTTTACCGGCAAATGCGCCCATGGGTGTTGTGAAAAATCCTCGATAAGATCTTCGGTGAAATCCGCCCGGTCGCCGGTGATCGGCATGGGCAGTTCAACCGTTATGACCTCGCGCGGCTCAGGCGCAGCCGTCAGACCATACTGCCGGTCGACTGAGGCCAGATCCAATTCGATCACAGCCGAGCCGGATACCACGCCATAATCATCGCTGGCAGCAAATGGCAGTTTCATCTGACCGCCGGCCTCGGACTCGGCGGAACCGGCCACGGCCACCTGTGGGCGGGTATCCGCAATAACGTTCAGCGCCCAGTCGCGGCCCGATGGGCCGTCGATTTTGAACTGGCCCGAGCGTTCGACGACAAAATCCTGCTCCGGCTCGGTGGCCGCCTCAGTGCCCAAAGGCGTGGTGGTTTCCGTCAAACTGTGCGCGCCGATTTCCCCGTAGAAGCGAAGAGTGATACGACTGCCCTGCGGAACGGACAACGTCGGATCGGATTGATCAGCCAGATACAGCGTCGGTAGCCCGGTGTAACGGGGCGGCTCAACCCAGCCTTCCCAGCTTGGACCTTGCCCTGCCACGGCGGCGCCCGGCGTCATCTCGGCCACCGAGCCGATGCGCCAGAACGACCCGAACATCGCCGCGATCACCAGCGCCAGCAGTGCCGAATAGCGCAGCGCATAAGGGTCGCGATCCGCCAGCCGCAAATCGGGTTTGACAGGTTCGGCCTGCGCAACACGTCGCGCCATCCTATTCTGGTGCGCACGCCACAACGCGACAGAATCCGCGTCCATCGCGCCGATGGCCTGATCATCTATCAAAGCTTGGATAGGCCGTCCCGGCATCGCCGCATCCAGCCGCATCAGCGCTTCGGCCCGTGAAGGGAAATGGAATCGCCTTGCACCAACAATCAGCGTAGCGGCCAGCCCCAACAGTGCGACAGCGCCCACGCCCCAGACGATTTCAACGCGGACCTCGTCCTGCAAGCCCAGCATCAAAGCCGCCAGAATTGCCATCAAAACCGAGAAAAACGGCCAAAATGCGCGCAAAAACTGCTCGGCCAGCATCCCTGCGTGCGTCAGCCACAGGGAAAGTCTTGGAATCGGCAGGTTATGTCTTGCGGTCAAGGCAGGCCTCCTGAGCGGGCCCGCGCGGTTATCGCGTCAAAGCCACTCAGGTATGGTATCGCGGTTTATGATTTCGTCAAAGCTTGGCCGTTCACGAATAACTGCAAATTGATCTCCATGCACCAGAACCTCGGGGATCAGAGGGCGGGTATTGTATTCGCTGGACATCACTGCGCCGTAGGCCCCGGCGCTGCGGAAGGCGACCAGATCGCCAGGCGCAAGGGGCGGCATGTTGCGTTCCTTTGCAAAAGTATCACCGCTTTCGCAAACAGGGCCAACAATGTCATAGGGTTGTTGTTCAACGCCCGGAGCGGGTTCCTGCACGGCAACGATATCGTGATGTGCCTCGTACATAGCCGGACGGATCAGGTCGTTCATCGCGCCATCCAGAATCAGGAAGTCACGACCCTCGCCAGATTTCACGTAAATTACCTTGCTGACCATCAGACCGGCGTTTCCGGCAATCAGGCGGCCAGGTTCGATCTCGATCTCGCAGCCCAGATGGCCCAGCGTTTTCTTGATCAACGCGCCATACTCCACCGGCAACGGTGGTGCGTCATTGGCGCGGGTGTATGGAATGCCCAATCCCCCGCCCAGATCAAGGCGTCGGATATTGTGTCCCTCGGACCGCAACTTTTCGGTAAGTTCGGCGACTTTGGTGTAGGCCATCTCGAACGGCTCCAGCTCGGTCAGTTGCGAGCCGATATGGACGTCGATACCGATCACCTCCAGCCCCGGAAGGCTGGCTGCGTGGGCATAAACCTCAGATGCGCGTGCGATCGGGATCCCAAACTTGTTCTCAGACTTGCCAGTCGCGATCTTGGCATGGGTCTTGGCGTCTACGTCCGGATTCACCCGAACGGTGATCGGCGCGACCACACCCAGTTCCAACGCGATGGCGTTGATCACTTCCATCTCAGGTTCGGATTCCACGTTGAACTGGCGGATACCGCCGCTCAGCGCAGCGCGAATCTCATCCGCGGTCTTGCCAACGCCCGAGAACACGATCTTGTCGCCCGGCACGCCAGCCGCCTTGGCACGCAGGTATTCCCCGCCCGAGACCACGTCCATCCCCGCACCGGCCTGTGCCAGCGTCTTCAGGATCGCCTGATTGCTGGCCGCTTTCATGGCATAGCAGACTAGATGGTCCATCCCTTCCAGCGCGTCATCAAACAGCTGGAAGTGCCTCAACAGCGTGGCGGTGGAATAAACATAAAACGGTGTTCCGACCGCGGCTGCGATTTCGGAAATCGGGACATCCTCGGCGTATAGCGCGCCGTCGCGGTAGAGAAAGTGATCCATGACTGCGCGCTTAGACCAAAATGGCCACGCGGATCAATGGATTCCGCGCAAGATCAGTTCGATGTGGAAACACCGACCCGGCCATAGCCCGAGATTTTGATGCCGTTCCCGGTTGATGTCTCTGCGGGCTCGGGGCGGGGTTTATATGTTGGGTCGCAGGCTGCCAGTACGACCAGCGAGAGGATCAGGCCGATGGTTTTCATTGTCTTGACTTCTTTTTTGATTTTGGCGCTCGGCCACTATGCCGTTCAAATAGGCATGGTTATGCGAGATTGCTATCGACGATTACAGCCCCAGGAAAACGCCCAGCCCACCGCGTCGCAGGCCGACCCCGACACCGCCATAGGTACCGCTGCTGCCGACACCGATATTTGCGCTCATCGTGGGTTGGATGGGTTCGCCATCCGCTCCGCAGCCTGCCAGGGCAACCCCGGCCGCGATTAGTAGGACCACACGTAGTATCTGCATCACACCAGCGCCTTCCACCGCTTGACCTGGGCACGCACCTGATCCGGTGCAGTGCCACCAAAAGACTGGCGTGAGTTTACCGAATTTTCGACGGTAAGGACAGAATAGACATTGTCGGTGATGTCCGCATGGACCGATTGCATGTCTTCCAGCGTCAGATCAGGCAGGTCACAGCCCTTGCTTTCGGCCATGGCGACCAGCGATCCGGTAACGTGGTGCGCGTCGCGGAACGGCAGGCCCGGAACACGGACCAGCCAATCGGCCAGATCGGTCGCGGTCGAAAAACCAGACCCTGCGGCGGCAGCAAGGCTTTCGCGGTTGGCCGTCATGTCCTTGACCATGCCTTCCATCGCGGCCAGAGCCAGCATCCAGTTGTCGGCGGCGTCAAAGACCTGTTCCTTGTCTTCCTGCATGTCCTTGGAATACGCCAGAGGCAGGCCCTTCATCACCATCATCAGTGCAGTATTGGCACCGTAAATCCGACCCACCTTGGCACGGATCAGTTCGGCGGCATCAGGGTTCTTTTTCTGTGGCATGATCGACGAACCGGTCGAGAACCGGTCGGACAGCGTAACAAAGCGGAACTGGGCCGACGACCAGATCACCAGCTCTTCGGCAAAGCGCGACAAGTGTACAGCGCAAATTGAGGCGGTCGACAGGAATTCCAGCGCGAAATCACGGTCGCTGACGGCATCCAGCGAGTTGGCGGCGGGGCGGTCAAAGCCCAGCGCCTCAGCCGTCATCTGACGATCGATGGGGAAGGACGTTCCAGCCAGCGCGGCAGCACCCAAGGGGGATTCGTTCATCCGGGCGCGTGCATCGCGGACACGGGACAGATCGCGGCCAAACATCTCGACATAGGCCATCATGTGATGGCCCCATGTGACGGGCTGCGCAACTTGCAGATGGGTAAAGCCGGGCATAACCCAATCAGCGCCAGCCTCAGCCTGCGCCAAAAGCGCGCGGATCAGGGCCAGCAGGCCGGATTCAGCCGCATCAAACTGATCGCGGACCCAAAGTTTGAAATCGGTCGCCACCTGGTCATTGCGCGACCGGCCTGTGTGCAAACGGCCTGCGGGTTCGCCAATCACCTCTTTCAGGCGCGCCTCGACATTCATGTGGATGTCTTCCAACGCGGTCGAGAACTGAAATTCTCCGTTCTGGATTTCTGACAAAACGGTGAGCAGCCCTTCCCGAATAGCCTGCGCATCACTATCAGTTATAACACCTGTGGCAGCCAGCATGGCGGCATGGGCACGCGAGCCTGCAATGTCCTGGGCTGCCATCCGCTGATCGAACCCGATCGAGGCGTTGATCGCCTCCATGATCGCGTCTGGACCGGCGGCAAAGCGGCCGCCCCACATCTGGTTCGAAGATTGATCGGTCATGTAAGAAAACCCGGAGTTGATATGCGCCTATTTCGTCTGATCCCCCTTTATATGGCCCTTGCGTTGGGTGCAAACGCGGCTTTGGCCACGGATGCCGAAACTCTGGCACCGCTCCGGGAGGACTCCCTGAAACGGCTGATCCTGCACAAAGAGCCAAAACCAGTCGAAGCAGTTGAATTTCAGCTTGAGGATGACGGCGGCACCGCGACGCTTGCGGATTACAAGGGCAAGTATGTTCTACTAAACTTCTGGGCCACCTGGTGTGCGCCGTGCCGCAAGGAAATGCCCCAGATCGCCGAGCTGCAAGAAGAATTCGGCGGCGACAAATTCGAGGTCGTAACACTGGCCACCGGGCGCAACTCGCCAGCCGGGATCAAGAAGTTTTTCGAGGAAAACGGCATCGACAACCTGCCACGTCATCAGGACCCCCAATCGGCAGTTGCACGCAAAATGGGCGTGATCGCCCTGCCAATCACTGTCATTCTGGACCCCGACGGCAACGAGATTGCCCGCCTGATCGGAGATGCCGAGTGGAACTCGGACAGCGCCAAGGCGATCGTTTCAACCCTTGTCGAGGGCAACAGCTGAAGCATCAGGCCTTCCTGAACGTTTTGTGTTATGCTGAAACCGGCCCAAATGGGCCGGTTTTCGTTTGCAACCTGAAGGAAGGGGAGACGACGATGAAACCGGTAGTTCTGTTAATTGGCAAATTACCAAATGTGATCGGAGACGTTGCCCGGCAACTTGATCACCTTCCGATCCAATGGCTTGGCGCGCATGATCAGGAAGAAGTCAAACGGCAGCTGGACGAAGAGCCGCGCATCGCCTGCGCGATCATGGGTGCCGGTCTTGATGACAGGATACGCGGCGAGATGGTGGGCATCATCGCGGCACGCAGGCCCGATATCTGTATCCACCTAAAGGATCGCGCCTCGGGGTCGGACGGGTTGGTGCCGTTTGTCCAGCGAGTTGTCCAGTATGAGGTTCTGGACAGTCTGGAACATAGCTGACGCGACGCCACCTTTGACAGCCTGCCTGCCGCTTTGCACTCTGCCGCGCAGGAGGACGGAATGCCGCTTGAAATTCTATTGGTTCTGGTGGTCGGAGGCATCGCCGGGATAACCCTGTTGCTGCACCTGACAGGTAGATCCCGATTGCGCGTGCTATCCCCCGAATTGGCGTGGTCAGAATGGATGCGCCATGCGCCGGATGATTCGATCATCGATGTCACTGTTGCACATGACGGGCACGCCGCCCTGATCCGAACCGAAACAGGAAATGGTCTGCTGTGGTCTTTCGGTGCAGACACCGTGGCCCGGCATCTCCTGGACTTTGATCTGCTGGATCACCCGCAAGGGTTCGAGGTTCAATTCCACGATTTCGGAACGCCCAAGGCCATAATCCACCTTGATGAACGCGAACGCCGCCACTGGCAGCACCTGATGGAGCCCGCATGATTGACCACGTGACTTTCCCGGACGCCGTGCAGTGGGCTGTCCCCTTTTTCATAGCTGCCATTCTGGCCGAATTTTTGTGGATCGCCGTCAAAGGGCGCGGTGGCCGCTATGAGACGCGGGACGCTGTCACATCGCTGATCATGGGGGCTGGCAACATCGCGTCCGGCTTTCTGTTGGGGTTCATCGCCTATGCATTCTTCATGTGGCTGTGGCAGATCACGCCGCTGAACCTGGGCACCTCTATCCCCGTTATCCTTCTGTGCTTTGTGCTGGATGATTTCCGCTATTACTGGGTGCACCGCTTTGGTCACCGCATTCGCTGGGTCTGGGCCAGCCACGTGAACCACCACAGCTCGCAGCACTACAACCTGACCACCGCCCTGCGTCAGACATGGACCTATACTTTTACCTTCATGATGGTGGTTCGCGCGCCTCTGATCCTACTGGGTTTCCATCCGGCGATGGTGCTGTTCGTCGGTGGTCTGAACCTGATCTATCAGTTCTGGATTCATACCGAGGCCATCGGCAAGATGCCCCGCTGGTTCGAGGCGGTGATGAACACGCCCAGCCACCACCGCGCCCATCACGGTCGCAACGCACGTTATCTGGATTGCAACTATGCTGGCGTTTTCATCATCTGGGACAAGCTGTTCGGAACTTTCGTCCCCGAACAGGAAGATGACCGCGTCGACTATGGCCTGGTGCACAATATCGGCACGTTCAACCCGCTGCGCGTGGCTTTTCATGAGTGGGTTGGAATTTGGCGCGACGCGACACAACCGGGCCTGACAATGCGTCAGCGGCTGGCTTATTGCTTTGCACCCCCCGGCTACAGCCATGATGGCAGCCGGGACAATTCCGAACAGATCAAGGCCAAGCATCTGGACCGCCACCCGGAAGATCGTGGAACGCCCGGATTCGAACAATTCGACACCAAACAGCCCAATACGCAGGCAAAACAGGCCTGATACCGCCGATCTATCCGACCTGATTCTTGAAATCCGGCCCTCGCGTCCCATATCCAATCGATGTGTGCAGTGCGAGTAACCGGAGGCAACATGACCAAACTGACAACCCTTTCCACCGTTATGGGTCTTACCGGAGTGGTGCTCGCAATGTTGACGGCTCTGGCTGGCGGTGCGACCGGGATCGTCGCATTGGGCTTTGGCATGATGCTTTTGGGGTTCATGGGTGCGCTGGTCGGTGGCTTTGCAGCGCTGGGACGCATCTGGGAAACGACACGTTGACCCAAGCCTGACTTCAATCAATTGCGTTTGTCTTAACCGCAGATTCATACCTTTCCTCTGAAATTGTCACCGGACCGGCGGCGTTGAAGGAAACGGGTTGCATATGCGGAAGAAGGTACTGGCAGATTTGCCCGAAGGTGGGGACAGCCCCTTGAACGCGGCGGTCAAATCCCGCGATGCCTCGACGATTGAAATGGCGACCGAGGCGGTGAAGCACAAACAGTGCAAACTGGCCTTTCAACCTGTGATGCAAGCGAACAGGTCGCATGGCGTCGCCTTCTACGAAGGGTTCATCAGGGTGCTGGATGAAACCGGTCGGGTCATCCCCGCGCGCGAGTTCATGCCACAACTGGAAAACACTCCAATCGGGCGCGAACTGGACTGTGTCGCGCTTGAAATGGGATTGCGGACGCTGACCAAAAACCCCGACATTCGCCTGTCCATCAACATGTCTGCCCGTTCGATCGGTTACGCGCGATGGTCACGTGTGCTGGAGCGGTTTCTGAAGAAAGACCCCAATATTGGCGAAAGGCTGATTTTGGAAATCTCAGAAAGCTCGGCTATGACGGTGCCTGAGCTGGTGATCGATTTCATGGACCGGCTGCAGCCGCGCGGCATCGCCTTTGCGCTTGACGACTTTGGGGCCAGCAATTTCAGCTTTCGCAATTTTCGCGAGTTTTTCTTTGATGCTGCCAAGATCGACGGCCAGTTCATCCACGGAATCGGCGAAAATCGGGACAATCAGGCTTTGGTACGGGCCCTGATCGCCGTGGCGCGAGAATTCGAGATTCTGGTGACCGCCGAATCAGTCGAAACACAGAAGGATGCCGAATTCCTAATTGCCAACGGCGTCGACTGCCTGCAGGGGTTCCTGTTTGGCGCCCCTACCGTTTCCGCCCCGTGGAAGGCGGAAAAGCGCAAACATACAGCCAGTTAGAGTGATTTATCCGGTCCACGCCCGACCTGAGGCAAGCTGACCGTTGCTGCAACTGCAGCGTTGCGCTATGCCATGTGGAGTTGGAGCGGGGAACATGAGGCGCTCTTACTGCCACAGAGTTGTCTCTGTGCGATCCGCGCCGTCGAATATCCCGCAGGACCTTGACGGTAAAGGATTGTCTAAATGACCAACGTAGTAATCGCATCCGCCGCGCGCACCGGAGTGGGCAGCTTTGGCGGCTCGTTTGCAAACACACCCGCGCATGATCTTGGGGCCGCCGTACTGGAGGCCGTAGTAGAACGCGCAGGCGTGGAAAAGGGCGAAGTCAGCGAAACCATACTGGGACAGGTGCTGACGGCAGCTCAGGGTCAGAACCCCGCCCGTCAGGCACATATCAACGCTGGTCTGCCGCAGGAAAGCGCAGCCTGGGGTATCAATCAGGTTTGCGGCTCGGGCCTGCGCGCCGTGGCTCTGGGTGCTCAGCACATCCAACTGGGCGACGCCGAGATCGTTGCTGCCGGTGGACAAGAGAACATGACTCTTTCGCCCCACGCCGCCGCTCTGCGTGCCGGTCAAAAGATGGGCGACATGAAATACATCGACACGATGATCCGCGATGGCCTGTGGGATGCGTTCAATGGCTATCACATGGGCCAGACCGCTGAGAACGTCGCCGAGAAATGGCAGATCAGCCGTGACATGCAGGACGAATTCGCCGTCGCCTCGCAGAACAAGGCTGAAGCCGCGCAAAAGGCTGGCAAGTTCGCCGACGAAATCACGCCCTTCACCATCAAGACCCGCAAGGGCGACATCGTGATGGACGCTGACGAATACATCCGCCACGGCGCCACCATGGAAGCGATGGCAAAGCTGCGTCCGGCCTTCGCAAAGGACGGTTCGGTCACGGCCGCAAACGCATCCGGCCTGAATGACGGCGCGGCGGCGACCCTGCTAATGTCCGCCGAAAATGCTGAAAAGCGCGGAATCGAGCCACTGGGCCGTATCGCATCCTATGCAACCGCCGGTCTGGACCCGTCGATCATGGGCGTAGGCCCGATCTACGCTTCGCGCAAAGCGCTGGAAAAAGCGGGCTGGTCCGTTGACGATCTGGATCTGGTCGAGGCGAACGAAGCGTTTGCCGCACAGGCCTGCGCCGTGAATAAGGACATGGGCTGGGATCCGTCGATCGTGAACGTGAACGGCGGCGCCATTGCCATCGGTCACCCGATCGGCGCTTCGGGCTGCCGCGTTCTGAACACGCTGCTCTTCGAAATGAAACGCCGCGACGCGAAGAAAGGTCTCGCCACTCTCTGCATCGGCGGCGGCATGGGCGTCGCCCTGTGCGTGGAGCGCGACTAAGTGCTTTGACAAGCGAATAGAAAAGGGCGTCCCTTGGGCGCCCTTTTTTGTTACATTGGGGCCTTAACCCAAAGATGCGACGATATTGCCACGCGGAATTTAGAAAATCATGACGAAACAATATTGCGCACGATCACCTCTCAAAGTAACAGCATTACCAAGACGACTTTAATTGGAGGATTCCTAAATGGCACGTACAGCACTCGTTACCGGCGGCTCCCGCGGCATCGGCGCAGCAATTTCCAAGGCGCTCAAGGCCGAAGGGTACAATGTTGCAGCCACCTATGCGGGGAACGACGAAGCCGCCGCGAAGTTCACCGAAGAGACCGGCATCGCCACCTACAAGTGGAACGTCGCTGATTATGACGAATCCAAAGCCGGAATTGAAAAAGTCGAAGCCGAGGTTGGCGCGATCGACATCGTGGTTGCAAACGCGGGCATCACTCGCGACGCACCCTTCCACAAGATGACCCCCGAACAGTGGCACCAGGTAATCGACACCAACCTGACCGGCGTGTTTAACACAGTGCACCCTGTCTGGAACGGCATGCGCGAGCGTAAGTTCGGCCGCGTCATCGTCATCAGCTCGATCAATGGTCAGAAGGGCCAGTTCGCTCAGGTGAACTATGCCGCGACCAAAGCAGGCGATCTGGGCATCGTGAAATCGCTGGCGCAGGAAGGCGCGCGTGCAGGCATTACCGCCAACGCGATCTGCCCCGGCTATATCGCAACCGAGATGGTGATGGCTGTTCCTGAAAAAGTCCGCGAATCCATTATCGGCCAGATCCCAGCAGGTCGCCTGGGTGAGCCCGAAGAAATCGCGCGCTGCGTGGCGTTCCTGGCATCCGACGATTCTCAGTTCATCAATGGCTCGACCATCTCGGCCAACGGTGCGCAATTCTTCGTCTGATCTGAAGCGTAGAAAAGACAACGGGCCGGTCCATTTCGGACCGGCCCTTTTTTATCCCGTAAGAGCGCGCGCGCTGCGCTCAGCGGGAACCGAATAGCCACATAAGGGCGTGTTTGATCATCTTGCCACGTTCAGCATGGGCCCGCTGAAAGGCGCGGGCAGCTGCGGGGTTGGTTGTCATTTCGATCATGGCAGTCATCCTTTCAGTTCAGCTGTGTTTGACTTGAACCCAATATGCGCCTTATCAAGAAAGGCGACAAACGAGCTTTCTTTGAGTTTCAGTTAAGATATTCTTGCGTATTGATGAGCGATTACCTTCCTCCGCTAACCGCCCTGCGTGCCTTCGACGCCGCAGCACGCCACATGTCCTTTGCCAAAGCCGCAGAGGAGTTACGCGTGACCCCGGCAGCCCTGTCTTTCCAGATCAAATCACTGGAGGAACATCTGGGCCGGCCCTTGTTTCACCGCTTGAACCGGGCGGTTGAGCTGACCGAGGCCGGACGCGCCCTTGCCCCCGGCGCGGCCGAAGGATTCGCCGCACTGCAGATGGCGTGGCAAGCTGCGCGCCGGCAGGGCAACGATACCTCGCTGACCGTGACAGCAGGCCCGGCGCTGACAGCCAAGTGGCTGGCACCGCGCCTGTATGAATTTGCACGGGCGCATCCCGAGATTGACCTGAAATTCTCGGCAACGTTGCGGATCATGGATCTTGAACGTGATGACGTGGATGTCGCCATTCGATTTGGCTACGGTGGGGATGAAGGATTGTATTCCCTGCCGGTTCGCAAGGAATGGCTGACCCCGGTGATGACACCAGATCTGGCCGAGCAATTCCCCACCCCCGACAGCCTGCGGGACGCACCATTGATCTTTGACGATTCGATTGCGTTCCTGCAACCGCCCAGCGATTGGCCGACCTGGTTTCGCGCGGTCGGAGTGGATTATGCCCCAACGCATGGGGCGCATTTTTCGAACGCAGACCACGCAATTGATGCTGCTGTTGCGGGCGTGGGCGTGGTACTGGGTCGCCGGGCTATGATCTTGAAGGACCTTACCGAGGGACGTCTTGTTGCTCCGTTCAAAACGGCTATCGAAACACAAGGCCGGTTTCGGTTTCTGTGCTTGCCAGGTGCAGAAAACAGGCCCCAAATCGCCGCTTTCCGCGACTGGTTCATGGCCGAAATTGAAAAGACCGCGCATATTTCGGACGAATTCAACATCATCCCGGTCCAAGAGGTTCAAAGCCTATGACCAAATCGCGCGCTACAGCCATCGGGTTTGCCGCCGTCTTGCTGTGGTCGCTGCTGGCCTTGTTCACCGTCGGGTCATCCCCCACGCCGCCACTGTTGCTGAATGCAATCTGCTTTTCTATTGGTGGAACACTTGGCCTGATCTGGACCTGGCGCAGCGGTGGGTTGCGGCAATTGCGGGACGTGCCGTGGACCACCTATCTGTTCGGCACAATCGGGTTGTTCGGCTATCACGCGCTGTATTTCTCAGCCCTGCGCATGGCCCCGGCGGCCGAGGCGGGTCTGATCGCATATCTCTGGCCATTGCTCATCGTGTTGTTTTCCGGACTTTTGCCGGGCGAACACCTGCGAATCGGACATTTGTTCGGCGCATGTCTGGGGTTTGCAGGGGCAGCCGTGATCATCGCCGGAGGTGGCAGCATTGGGTTTCAGATCGACCACCTGCCCGGCTACGCCTTGGCCTTGTTATGCGCGTTGACGTGGTCCGGATACTCGGTCCTGTCGCGTCGGCTGGGCGATACGCCAACCAGCTCTGTCGCCGTTTTCTGTATTGCGACCGCCATAGCATCCGGTGTGCTGCACCTTGCTGTCGAAGATACCGTCTGGCCTGACAGTGCCTTTAGCTGGGCGTCCGTGATCGCACTGGGCCTGGGGCCGGTGGGGTTGGCGTTCTATGTCTGGGATATCGGGGTTAAACAGGGCGACATACAGCTCTTGGGGACGGCGTCATACGCGGCACCCTTGTTGTCTACGCTGGCTTTGGTTGTGGCCGGGATCGCCGCCCCGTCCTGGGGTCTGGCGATCGCGGCGCTATTGATTACTGGCGGCGCGGCCATAGCCGCGCGGGCGAGTATGAAGTCCTAGGCTGACAGGCGTTCGATCTCTTCTTTTAGCCTTAGTTTTTGTTTCTTGAGTTGAGCGATATGGAGATCATCGATGCCTGGCGCGCGTTGGGCTTGTTCAACTTCAAGACCGAGGTTTTCGTGCTTTTTCTTCAGTTCGGTCAGATGTGCGCTCACGCTCATGGCGATACTCCTTCGTTGGTGTCTCAGGTTCACGTAAGAAGTTGACCACATCGTTTCCAGCCTGTCACGCCGCAGACGCACAGAATCTGTAATAAATCCGACAAATTCGGCTGGTTAATGCCTATTGATCAGAAAACCCCGGCAACGAGGCCCCTTTGCGCAACACGTCTGAGACCTGTGGCGTATAGCTTTCCCCATCACGTTCGTGCCGATCCCCGTCGTGTAAAACGACTGACGCATGCAACTTAAAATCGGCGCGGCCGCCCTTTCTGGCCCGTAAAATTACCAATTCTGCCTTGCGACCGGCTCTGGCGGCCAGTGGCAGGATTTCGACCGATCCCAGCCGCCCTTCGCATGCCATCAATATGTCGGGAAGACGGTTGGCTTTCTGGATCATATGCAAGTACCCGCGAGGCGCGAGGCGCTTGGCCGCGCAGTCAATCCACGCCTCCAAAGGCGTTTGCTCACCCAACGCAATACTACGCCCCGTGTCATCGGCCGGGCTATGCGCGCCAGCACGGTAATAAGGCGGGTTTGCGATTACATGATCGAATTGCCGTTGTTTGAGCGTGGCTGGCAATTCGCTGAGGTCGGCCTCGACAACCTCCATCGGCGCGGCATTTTCAGCAGCGTTTCGGCGCGCCAATTCTGCATAGCTTGCCTGTAACTCGACCCCAACGGCCTGCAGACCCGGCACGCGCGCCAGCAGGCACAGGATCGCGGCACCCGCGCCACAGCCCAGTTCCAACACGGTGTGACCACGTGTCGCCGGGACCGCCGCTGCCAGCAGAACCGGGTCAACCCCCGCGCGATACCCTGCGCGCGGCTGCAACAATTGCACGCGCCCGCCCAGAAAATCATTTTGGGTCAATTCACTATCGGAAAACAGGCTCATCTGCCCAGCGGGATTTCGTTGTCACGCATTACCCGTTCTGCGCGGGTCAGGTCATCGGTTCGCACCATCAGGCGGCGCGGAAAGATTCCTATGCCTCCTTCGAGGATGCTCATATTTACGTCCATCTGAAAGCAGTCTATATCCTCGCCCTCAAGAAGGGCGGAAGCAAAGGCCAGAATCGTCGGATCGGTGCTGCGCAAAAGTTCTTTCATGGGGATGGATGTAAGGGCAAGGCAAGGCGGAAGTCGAGCCTTGTATCAGGAGAGTGATGAACATCGACACGATCTCGAAACCGCATGAGCGACTGGCAGAGATTCTGGTCGGCGAAATGGACGCTGTAAACCAGTTGATCCGTACGCGCATGGCCTCGGAGCACGCACCGCGCATCCCGGAAGTGACAGCGCATCTGGTTGAAGCAGGCGGCAAGCGTCTGCGCCCAATGCTTACGCTGGCGGCAGCCCGGATGTTTGGCTATCCGGGTGATCATCACGTGCGACTGGCCGCGACAGTCGAATTTATTCATACCGCGACCCTGTTGCACGACGATGTCGTTGATGAAAGCGCCCAGCGGCGCGGCCGCCCCACAGCGAACCTGTTGTGGGACAATAAATCCAGCGTTCTGGTCGGCGACTACTTGTTTTCCCGCAGTTTCCAACTGATGGTTGAGACCGGGTCGCTGCGTGTGCTGGACATTCTGGCCAATGCCTCGGCCACCATCGCCGAGGGCGAAGTGCTGCAGATGACCGCAGCCACCGATCTGGGCACTACCGAGGCCATTTACCTGCAGGTCGTGCGCGGCAAGACCGCCGCGCTGTTTTCCGCCGCGACCGAGGTGGGCGGCGTAATTGCTGGCGCGGCTGAGGATCAGGTTAAGGCGCTATACGAATACGGCGATGCGCTGGGAATTGCGTTCCAAATTGCCGATGACCTGCTGGATTATCAGGGGGACAGCAAGGCGACCGGAAAGAATGTCGGCGACGACTTCCGCGAGCGCAAATTGACCTTGCCTGTCATCAAGGCCATCGCACAGGCCACCCCGGAAGAGCACGCCTTTTGGGAGCGTACAATTGGCCGCGGTCGCCAGGAAGACGGTGATCTGGACCATGCGCTGAGCCTGATGAACAAATACGGCACGCTGGACGCAACACGGTCGGATGCGTTTGGCTGGGCCACCAAAGCCAAGACCGCGCTGGACGCGCTGCCCGATCACGAGATCCGGTCGCTGCTGCGCGATCTGGCCGACTACGTGGTTTCGCGCCTCAATTAAGCTGCGTGGCGCGGCACCACCAATCGGGGTGCGCCGCGCCAATCTCGTAGGCTGCAAAATGGGCGGCTTTCATGGTTGGGTAGAGCGCAAAACAGGTCGAACCCGAACCTGACATCCGAGCCAGCAGAACATCTTTCGTATCCGACAGATCATCCAGCACCCGGGCAACCTCGGGTGCGATGCCCTTTGTCGGTGGCTCCAAGTCATTGCGTTGTTCCTGCACCCAATCCGCGCATGCCTTGGGCGTTTCAAAGACCGGGATTTCATCAGGCATTGGCGGGTTGTCGCGGCTCTGCAAGGCAGAGAATACGGCGCCGGTTGGGACTTCGACACCAGGATTGACCAAAAGCGCTGGCAATTGCGGCATTGAGACCGGCTGCAACCGCTCGCCGATGCCACGCATCCGGGTGGCCCTTGCCATCATGCAAACCGGCACATCCGCACCAAGGGTCAGGACAGTTTCGCTGGGGATAGCCACACCCTGATCTGCGATCATGCACAGTGTCGCCGCGGCGTCGGATGATCCGCCGCCAATGCCACCACCGTGGGGCAACGCTTTGTTAAGGTTGATATGCCCGATCCATCCAGCGGCGGCGGCGGCTTTCCAGACCAGATTTCTGTCGTCCGCCGGAACGCCCTTGGCGTGTTCACCGGCGATTGACATCGACAGCTCCGGCCCCGGCGTGAATTCCAGCGTGTCACCGACATCCGCAAACACGACGAGAGAGTCCAGCAGATGATACCCATCATCGCGTCGGCCGATCACATGCAGGGTCAGGTTGATCTTGGCGGGCGCGAAACCCTCAATTGCCATTGGCGACTTTCAATGGATCGGCGCCTTCTTCGGCCAAGACTGCGTCCAGACCCACCTCAATCTTGCGACGAATGCGCTCGGGGTCGGCCTCACCATCCGTGTCGTCTGGATCAACAAAGGACAGAGCACGCTTCCACTGAAATTCAGCTTCGCGCGCGCGGCCCACGGCCCAATAGACGTCGCCAAGGTGGTCGTTTACCACAGGATCAACCGGCATCAGTTCGACCGCGCGCTCCATATGCGCGACGGCTTCGTCATAGCGGCCCAGTCGGAACAGGACCCACCCAAGGCTGTCGACAATATAGCCGCTGTCAGGGCGCGCCGCGACAGCGCGTTCGATCATGTTCAGTGCTTCGTCCAGCTTTTCCTGCCGTTCGACCAGCGAGTAGCCCAAATAGTTCAGAACCTGTGGCTGATCGGGGTTCAGTTCCAGCGCGCGACGGAAATCGGCCTCAGCCGCTTCCCAGTGCTTGAGACGCTCATGCGAGATACCGCGGGCGTAATACAAAAACCAGTTGCCGCTGACACCCTGCTCGGTCAGTTCGATAGCAGTGTCATAGGTACCAACGGCATCGACATAGTTTTCTTGCCGCCGTTGCAGATCAGCCAGGGCCACATGCACACTGGGCAGGCTGGGGCTTTGCGCCGCGAGGTTCTGCAAAACTTCGGCCGCAGCGTCCGTTTTTCCCGAACGGCTCAGAACCTCGGCCCGGCCCAACTCGGCCGCGTGGTAATCGCTACTGGTGGACGGCACCGTGCGATAGGCTTCGACGGCCAGGTCATATTGTTCCAGTGCATCCAGCAACTCGGCGCTTAGTAGGATTGCGTCCACGTGGTCCGGGCGCAGGAACGCGGCAATCCGGGCATAGAGAAGTACATAGTCCTGTGACGCCTCACTGCTGAGCGCAGCACCAACAGAAAAGAACACTTCAGCCATGCCGTCCTGCGCCGACTGTATGTGTGTAAACGGCAACGTTTCACCCGCCTTCAAACGCGCCACGTAACCTTCGATGGATGGGTCCCTGCCCGCCGCGAAAACGTCTTTCAGATATTGCAGGGCGTCTTCGTTGCGGTCCAGCTGTGACAAAACTTCGGTCCGGGCCAAGGCCGCACGGCGCGAGAACCGCGACACCGCTCCGTTGTTTGCCGCAAAAATCTCTTCGGCCCCTTCGAAGTCACCAATCGACGCCAGCGCCAACGCCTTGTGGTAAAGCGCGAATTCCAGAAGCCCCTCCTGGGTGCCGACTTCCTCGAACTTTTCCATCGCTTTGGTCATGGCACCTTGCGCCACATAGACCCAACCCAGAACCAAACCATCCACTAATGGCCCAACGCCTTGAGTTTCAGGATCACGTGCAAGCAGCTCATCCAGCTTTCCGTCGTCGATCAGGTTGGCCATGATGACCATCTTTGCCGCCTGACTTGGCAGTTCGAGCGCCTCAATTGACTGCGCAACCGGCAGCGCGCGCTCAATCTCACCCAATGCAAGACGCGCTACGACGACGTTTTCCAGAAGTTTGCCATTTTCGGGGTCGGCGCGCAGGGCCTGCGCATAATATTTCTCGGCAGAAATATAGTCGCTTTGATAAATCGCCTGACGTCCGGCCAGATACGACCCAGAGCCAGAATCCGACAGCGCCGGGAATGCAAATGACGAGGTTAACAGCGCGGCAAATGCCGCGCGACGAACGAGGGAAGCCACCAAAATCCTGCCTTGCTATCGTTGACTGGACAACAAGCTAGGGCTTTGACCGGAAAGAGGCAATGGCAGAGCCTTCACGACCCCGCCATTGCCCATGTTTTCGCTTACATGTTGGGGTAGTTCGGTCCATCCCCGCCCTGCGGCGTGGTCCAGGTGATGTTCTGGCTGGGGTCCTTGATGTCGCAGGTTTTGCAGTGGACGCAGTTCTGGAAGTTGATGACGAATCGCGCGCCACCTTCATCCTCGACCATCTCGTACACGCCCGCCGGGCAATAGCGCTGCGCCGGTTCATCGTATTTGGGCATGTTTACTTTGACCGGGATTTCCGGATCGGCCAGCTTCAGGTGGCAAGGCTGACTTTCCTCATGGTTGGTCATCGCAAAGGACACGTTGGTCAGACGATCAAAGGACAGCTTGCCATCAGGCTTTGGATAATCGATGGGCTTGTGCTTGCTGGCCTCTTCGGTCGATTCAGCATCATTCTTTCCGTGGCCCAGCGTGCCCAGTAGCGAAAAGCCCAGCGTGTTAGTCCACATATCCATGCCGCCCAGCATCAGGCTGGCGGTCAGGCCGTATTTCGACCACAGCGGCTTAACGTTGCGCACCTTCTTCAGGTCTGCGCCGATTGCACCTTCGCGCACGTCGGTTTCATAGGCGGTCAGTTCATCACCCGAACGCTCGGCCTTGATGGCGTCAAACGCCGCTTCAGCCGCCGCTTTGCCCGACAACATCGCGTTGTGGTTGCCCTTAATGCGCGGCACGTTGACCATGCCTGCGGAACAGCCCAACAGAGCCACGCCCGGCGCAACCAGCTTGGGCATTGACTGATAACCACCCTCGGTGATCGCACGGGCGCCGTAAGCGACGCGCTTGCCGCCTTTCAGCAGCTCGGCCACCATCGGGTGGTGCTTGAAACGCTGGAATTCCATGTAGGGGTACAGGTGTGGGTTCTTGTAGTTCAGGTGAACCACGAAACCGACGTAGACCTGATTGTTTTCAAGGTGGTAGATGAATGACCCGCCGCCCGCGTTGCTGCCCAGCGGCCAACCCATGGTGTGCGTGACCGAGCCTTCCTTGTGCTTAGCCGGGTCGATCTCCCAGATCTCTTTCATGCCGACGCCGTATTTCTGCACCTCTTTGCCAGCAGAGAGGTCATACTTGGCAATCACTTCCTTGGACAGCGAACCGCGCACACCTTCCGACAGGAAGACGTACTTGCCATGCAGTTCCATACCGGGCTCGGTTTGGGGCCCGTATGATCCATCAGGCTCTAGGCCGAAGACACCGGCGACGACGCCTTTGACTTCGCCATTGTCGCCATAAACCAGTTCCGAACACGCCATGCCGGGGAAGATTTCCACGCCCAGCTCTTCCGCCTGTTCAGCCATCCAGCGGCAGACATTGCCCATCGAAACGATATAGTTGCCGTGGTTGTTCATCAGAGGCGGCATCGGGAAGTTGGGAATGCGGATCTTGCCCGCCTCGCCCAGCATATAGAAGTTGTCTTCGTGTACCGGCACGTTCAGCGGCGCGCCTTTTTCTTTCCAGTCCGGGATCAGTGCGTCCAGCCCGCAAGGGTCCAGAACCGCGCCCGACAGGATATGCGCGCCCACTTCCGAGCCCTTTTCCAGAACCACGACATTCAGGTCGGCATCCAGCTGTTTCAGACGGATGGCCGCCGACAGGCCCGCGGGGCCTGCGCCCACGATCACCACGTCGTATTCCATCGCTTCGCGTTCAATCTCGGCCATCGCGGGCTCCCTAGCTAACTTTCCGAATTGGCGCTTTCACTGCATGCTCTGCGCAATTTTGTTTCACGGCTGATTACATGGTCGCAAACACCTTGGTCAATCAAAACACGGCGTAACTTTGCTGCAATGCGGCAGTTATGCCTCGGGTGAGTCCCCCATTAGGTACCTGGGACCGCTACCATTGGATTTTGCGCGGTCATCCGGGTTGTAGAGGGCGCATTTCGGCAGGCTTAGACATCCGCAGCCGATGCAGCCATCCAAATTGTCGCGCAAACGCTTCAGGGTATCGATTCGCTGGTCCAGATGGGCCCTTAGCCCCTTGCTGATGTCCTGCCAATCCTGCGGTGTTGGCGTGCGGTTTCCGGGCAGGCCAGACAGGACCTCGCGGATCTCGGGCAGGGTCAGTCCGAACTGCTGTGCGATCATCACAAAACTCAGGCGTCTGATATCTGCGCGCTGATATCGCCGCTGCCCGCCCGCATTGCGCCACGGCGATATCAGACCTTGCGCCTCATAATACCGGATCGCCGAAACGGCCAAGCCTGTGCGCCGGGCCAATGCGCCAATTGCCAACCCTTCCGAAGCCGCCATCACATTCTCCTGAAAAATACCTTGATCTAAAGTTAGGTTTAGGAATTACGGTGAGTCGGGACAAGCCTCAAAACACGAAGGAGATCCCATGATGGCGACACTTGAACACACCAATTTCACCGTTCGCGACCCGCAGGCCTCGGCTGCGTGGATGCACAAGGTGTTCGGTTGGAAAACACGCTGGGAAGGCCCGGCAATTGCGGGCGGCTACACGGTTCACGTGGGCTCCAAGCACACCTATCTGGCCCTTTACGCGCCCAGCGATCCACAACCGTCCGGGGAAAGCAGCTATGACATCGTCGGCGGGCTGAACCATGTGGGTGTTCTGGTCGAAGACATCGACGCGACCGAGAAAAAGGTGATCGACGCCGGTTTCACGCCCAAGTCCCATGCTGATTATGAACCGGGTCGGCGGTTCTATTTCAATGACGACAATGACATCGAATTTGAAGTGATTAGCTACGATTAAGGCGTTCTGGGAAACACCTGATAGATTCTTCATCGCCAATGCCCCGAGAGCGCGAAGCGCGACAGAGCATTGGCGATTCAGACTTTTCCTGAACATCATAGGCCGTAATCCGCGCGTTGAGCGACCAAGCCCCCTTGCAATTCACGCCTCATTTGGGTCAGTTAATTGACGACCCATCAAATCGCCCCGACGCGTGTCTCATGCGGCGGGGCGAACCAATTTATGCGTGGACGACAAGAACATGGAAAAAATTCCAATGACGCCTGCGGGTAATGCCGCGCTTGGGGCGGAGCTCAAAAACCTCAAGTCCGTCGAGCGCCCGGCGATCATCGAAGCCATCGCCACAGCGCGCGAGCTGGGCGACCTGAAAGAGAATGCCGAGTATCATTCGGCCCGAGAAAAGCAGGGCTTCATCGAAGGTCGCATCAAAGAGCTGGAAGGCATTCTGTCGCTTGCCGATGTGATCGACCCCGCCAAACTGAACGGCGCGATCAAATTTGGCGCAAAGGTCACCCTGGTGGATGAAGACACTGACGAAGAAAAGACCTGGCAGATTGTTGGCGAATACGAAGCCAACATCGAAAACGGCCTGCTGAATATCAAATCCCCAATCGCGCGGGCATTGATCGGCAAGGAAGAAGGCGACAGTGTCGAAGTACGCACCCCCGGCGGTGTGCGGTCCTATGAAGTTCTAAGTATCGAGTATGCCTGACCGGAGCCTTGACCATGTCAGAGCCCAATCCCGAACAAGATCCCGAACGGCCAACCCCTTTGGGTATATATGATAAGCCTTCGCATCCTTCGGTGACCGAGATCGAGATCGTTGCCGTCGCGCTTAGCGTGGTTTGGCTGATCGTGTCGATTGTGTTTCTGGTGCTTCCCGACAAGGTCGATGGCGGCGGATTCGTCGTGACTCTGCTGGCTGTTTTCATGCCGGTGGCGATGATTTGGGTCGCCGCTATGGCGATGCGCGCCAGTCGCGTCATGCGCGAAGAAAGCGCTCGGCTGCAGACAGCGATAGATGCGATCCGTCAGGCTTACGTGATTCAGCAACAGCGCGCCGCCAGTTTGCAAGAACCCGGTGTCAGCAAAAAGCTGGACGAAATCGCCGAGACCGCCAAAAAAGCAGAAACCGCGCTGGCGACGTTTTCGTCGAAACGGACCGAGCCGATTCGCGGCGAAGCATCTATTGCCACAGGCGACCAGACATCTTTGGAACTGGGCACTCCGGCCGAAGATATCGCGCCGCCATTGACGACCGATACCTTCATTCGGGCGCTGAATTTCCCTGAAACGCAGGATGATGCTGAAGGGTTCGACGCCCTTAGGTTGGCGCTACGGGATCGCAAGACAGCCCAACTGGTGCAGGCTTCGCAGGACGTGCTTACCCTGCTGAGCCAGGAAGGCATCTATATGGATGACCTGCGCCCGGATATGGCGCGTCCCGAAATCTGGCGACAGTTTGCTCAGGGCGCACGCGGCCGCGCGGTTGCCGCGTTGGGCGGGATCAGGGACCGGTCCTCGCTGGCACTGACGGCAGCACGGATGAAGCAGGACCCGATATTCCGGGACGCCGTGCACCATTTCCTGCGCCGTTTTGATCACATGATTGTTGAATTTGAACCGATTGCCAGCGACGCGGATCTGACGGCTTTGGGCGACACGCGAACCGCCCGTGCGTTCATGCTGTTGGGACGTGTGGCGGGCACCTTCGATTGATCACAGCCCAAAGCTGCCATAGGGAATGAACCGCACCAGATCGCCCGGCCTGATGTGACATGCGCCATCCTGAACCTCGACCAATCCCTCGGCCCAGCTAAGGCCGCTGATACGACCCGAGCCTTCCGATGCAAAAACTTCGACCCGACCGTCTCGGACACGGGCCCGCAAGTACTCGCGCCGCCCCGGTTTTTTGCGCTTCTCGAAATTGGCTGGCAGGTCGAACCCCTGCGGCTGAGACCAGCCTTCGCCCGCCATCAGACCCAGCGCAGGGCGGGCAAAGATCAACGTACAGACTTTGGCAGCGACGGGATTACCCGGCAGGCCAAATACGGGCGTTTCGTTCCACATACCCAACGCCAATGGGCGGCCTGGTTTCAGTGCGATCCGCCACTCTTGCATCGCACCGGCCTCTCGCAACAGGGCCGAGACGTGATCTTCATCCCCGGCGGACGCACCGCCGCTGGTCAGAATGACGTCGGCCTGTTCCGCCGCTTTGTTCAATCTGTCACGCAAATCTTCCCGGTCGTCAGACACGCGCCCCAAATCCACCGGACAAAAGCCCAGCCGCGCGATCATCGACAACAGCATCGGACGGTTGGCGTCGAAAATCTGACCGGGTCCGGCGGATTCTCCGGGTTCAACCAGTTCATCTCCGGTCGAGAGCACCGCAACGCGTAGCGTTTTGCGTACCGCAACCTCGGCAATCCCGGTTGCGGACAGAAGGGCCATATCAGCGGGAGTCAGCCTTCGCCCTGCGGGCAGGACCATGTCACCTTCGGCCACATCTTCACCGGCTTTGCGGGTATTTGCGCCCAGTTTCAACGGGCCGTGAAAGGCGATGTGACCATCCTGAACGGTCACGTCCTCTTCCAGTATGACCGTATCCACACCAGCAGGCAGCGCTGCGCCGGTCAGCACGCGCAGCGCCTTGCCGTGTGGCACCGTGCCATCAAACGGAATACCAGCCGCAGCGCGCCCATCCTGCAGCGGCATCACTTGGGGGCCCTCGGAGACAGACCCGGAAAATCCATAGCCATCCACAGCCGTGTTCGGTTGCGGCGGGTTTGAACGTTTCGCAAAACCGTCTTCTGCCAGTATCCGCCCCACAGCCTGCCCGATCAGAACGGTTTCGACCGAAGTCACCACCGTCAACCGAGATCGCAACAAGGCCAGCGCGTCGTCCACAGGTGTCCAGTTGACCCCGGCAGGCAAGGCAAAACAATCGTTTCGCAGGGGCGGAGGCGTGATGTTCGGCGGCGTCATAATCCGACCTCTTTCAAGATGAAATCCGCGACTGCGGCGGTGTTGTCCAGATCAAACACCGGAACCTGTACCTGCAGGGGCGTATCGCTGGCGACAGCGCGGATCGTACTGTTTTCCCCGGCCATTAACGCATTGCCGGCCTCAGCGCGAAACGCTTCGACCTTGGGGTGGCTTTCTCGTTTGAACCCTTCGATCAGAACGAGGTCGACCGGAAGCAGCCGCGTCAGAAGATCAGCCAGTGGCGGCTCAGGTGCGCCGCGCAGTTCCTGCATCACCGCAATGCGCTTGCCGGATGCCAACAGCACCTCGGACGCACCGGCTTCTCGATGGCGGAAGCTGTCGGTTCCGGTCTGGTCGACATCGACCGCGTGATGGGCATGTTTGACCGTCGAAACTGAGAAGCCGCGCCCGGTAATCTCGGTCACTAACCGCTCCACTAGGCCGGTCTTGCCTGCGTTTTTCCAGCCGGTGACGCCGAAGACCCTCATGCCTGTTCCAGCAGCTTTTGCGCCCGCGCCAAATCGTCGGGCGTGTTGACGTTGAAGAAGGGATCGAAAGGTTCCGCGGGAAACAAAGCTTCACGACCGTCATGTTTGTCGGTCCACAGCACAACCTTGCGCAGCCCGTCATTCAAGGCATCCCGCAGATCATCGCGCAGGGCGACAGGCCAGAGCCCAAATGTCGGATGCCTGTTGACCCGCTTGCCGCCGCCGGACTTTAGAGCTTCATCCCCGGTGCGCGGCGTGGTGGCCAGCACCAGAGGATGTGTTTGCCCTTGGGCAGCGTCGGTCAGCCGTGCCACAAGATCGCGTGGAAAAAACGGCGTGTCAGCGGCGGCTGTGACTATGCTGTAGGCGCCTTGCTTAGCAGCCCAGTCGAGCCCCGCCAGCACACCCGCCAAAGGCCCGGCGAAACCTTCGATGGTATCGGGCAGAACCGGCAGGTTCAGATCGGCGAACCGTTCGGGGTCGCCATTGGCGTTCAGCGCCAGACCGTCTACCTGCGGGCCGAACCGGTCAATGACATGAGACAGCAGGCTTTGCCCCCCGATCTGCAACAGACCCTTGTCGCCGCCGCCCATACGGGTGGCGAGGCCGCCTGCGAGGATTACGCCCAAAGGGGTGTTCATTGCTGCACCTTGTTGCTTGCGTCCAAGTGATCAATAGATCGCAACTTTGTAGAGCGAACTCAATTCAATTGGAACGCGGTAGGATGCAGATGATGCAGGACAAACAGCCACAGGATCAAAGTCCCGACCGCCAGGAACGAGGTCGCCGACACGATGTGAGCGGCGAGTTGCGGCTCCTGATCATAATGTTTGGCCAGCAAAAAGATGCTCTTTGCTGTGGGCGCTGCTGCAGAGACCGTCGCCGCAATGATCCAAAGCGGATCCAGGCCGATCAAATGCCCCGCAAGCAGCACCACCCCCGGAACAACGAGAAGTTTTATTACTGTCAAGAACAGGATCATCGGTCCAGTCTGAACAATCGTGCGAACACTTGTGGTGAACCCGATCGCAAACAGCGCAACAGCTGCAAGCGCCTGGCTCATAAGCTCTAAATAATCCGAAACGGCGTCAGAAAACCCAATACCTGTGAAAGAGTAAAGAACACCCAACAACGTTGCAGCGATTATCGGGTTTTTCAAAACATTAAGAAGGATCTTGTAAATGGGAGTCTTGGCGCTTGCCTTGTGCCCGGCCGAGGTTTCTAGAATGGTGGTCATGATCAACAGCAGAATGGCGACCACCAGATTTGCCAATACAGCCGGCAGCGCCCCCTTTGACCCAAAAATCGAATGAAGGATGGGCAACGCAACCAACGCTGTGTTCGAGGCGACGCCAGCAAACGCCAATACGGTTGCTGATCCGACCTGAAAATTCGTCAGCGCTTTCAAACCGATGAACAGAACGGCAAAAAGAGCCAGTATCGTACCGCCATACGACACGTAGAAACCGTAGTTCAGAAGGTTCTCAAACTCCTCCTGACCAATCAGGTAAAACATGATGGCGGGGATCAGGACGTAAACCGCAAATTGCACCAGAGCTTCTGACGTGTCTTCACCCAGAAGATTCGTCCAAGAAAACACGTACCCCGTCAAGATCACCGCGAAGACCGGTGCAATCAAACTGATTAATTCCATAGCTTCCCTACGTGGCAACCATCCAAAATTCTACTCTGAGTTGCTCTACCTTAGCGTATATCTTCTGGAGCTTGCAGAGTTTTCTCAAAATCTGGTCACCCACGGATTTCAGGACTGGGAACTTTTCCTTTTGTGCTTCTTATCTTCGACCGCAACGGTAGACGGGTCTACATCGCGCACCAGACGGTCTTCGCCTGAAAGACATACAAAGCGCTGCCCACGCATACGGCCGATCAATGTCAGTCCGACTTCGCGAGCGATCTCTACGCCCCATGCGGTGAAGCCCGATCGAGACGCCAGAACCGGGATGCCCATCATCGCGGTCTTGATCACCATTTCCGAGGTCAGGCGTCCGGTGGTGTAGAGGATTTTGTCTTCAGCCCCCTCACCTTCGGACAGCATCCAACCCGCGATCTTGTCGACAGCGTTGTGGCGGCCCACGTCTTCCATATAGACCAGCGGGCGGTTCTCGTGGCACAGCACAGTGCCGTGGATCGCCCCAGCCTCAAGATACAGCGACGGGGTGCGGTTGATCTTGGCCGCCAGATCGTACAGCCACGAGGTGCGGACCGAGATCTGCGGCAGGCGCACGCCCTCCAAACCCTCCATCATGTCACCGAACACCGTGCCGACTGCACAGCCGCTGGTGCGGGTCTTTTTCTTCAGCTTGTCCTCATACGAGGTCTCGCGCGCAGTACGTACCACTACAGTTTCCAGATCTTCATCGTAATCGACGCGCGTGATGTCGTCATCGACCAGCAGCATCCCCTGATTGCGCAGGAACCCCAGCGCCAGATACTCGGGGTAGTCACCGATCGTCATCGCCGTCACGATCTCTTGCGAATTCAGGAAAATCGTCAGCGGGCGTTCCTCGACCACCGAGATCTGGCTGACCTCACCATTCTGGTCCACGCCTTCAACGGCGCGGGTCAGGCGGGGCGCACCGGGATCTGGGGCGATGATGTAGTCTGACTGGTTCTGTTCCGTGGCCAATTGCAACCCTTTCCCAAGACCGCTACTGCTGCGGGGATCACCATAGGATTTAGCCATGGCAGACACCACATCCAAGTCATACTTCTGGAGGGGTTTTCGCGACGGGACCCCGTTCATTTTTGTGGCGATCCCGTTTGGCACCCTGTTCGGCGTGTTCGCGACCGAGGCTGGGTTGAATATCGTGCAAACCATGGCGTTCACATCCACCGTCTTTGCGGGTGCTGCGCAGTTTGCCGCGCTGCAATTGCTGCAGGATCAGACGCCGACGGCCATTATTCTTGTCTCTGCCCTGGCGGTAAATCTGCGGATGGCGATGTATTCAGCGTCCCTGACGCCCTATCTGGGGGCTGCGCCGATGTGGCAACGGGCATGTGCGGCCTACCTGACCGTCGATCAGTCTTATGCCTGTTCAATCGTGCAGTTTGAAAAAGAACCCAAGATGACGGTGCCCCAGCGCATGGCTTATTTCGTGGGCTCGGTCACACCCATCACGCCGCTATGGATATTTGCGACCTATCTGGGCGCGGTTCTTGGCACGCGCATTCCCGAAAGCTGGGCGCTGGACTTTGCCTTGCCGATTACATTTCTGGCAATG
Source organism: Ruegeria sp. CDSB113 (assembly GCF_059611045.1). Lineage (NCBI taxonomy): Bacteria > Pseudomonadati > Pseudomonadota > Alphaproteobacteria > Rhodobacterales > Roseobacteraceae > Ruegeria > Ruegeria sp. CDSB113. The sequence goes on along the minus strand of NZ_JBXWOU010000005.1, from coordinate 82,347 downwards.
ATCGGGCCAATGATGCGCACCCTGCCCCACGTGGTGGCTGCGCTGGTCGCCATTGTCGTTTCTTTGTTGACCGCTGGCATCCCATACAATCTGGGCCTGCTGATTGCCGGATGTGCCGGCATGATGGCCGGTGCTCAGGCCGAATTGTTCGCCGAACGCAGAAAGGCCACACAATGACCCCTGTTGATCCGGTCACGATCTGGTCCATCATCATTGGACTTGCCATTGGCAGTTATAGTTTGCGGTTTGTCTTTATTGGCCTCGTCGGGGATCGCCCGATGCCTCCCTGGCTGTTGCGCCACTTGCGCTATACTGCTGTGGCCATCCTGCCCGCCCTGATTGCACCGCTGGTTGTTTGGCCAACCGCAACCGAAGGGCAGCCCGACATTCCACGGATGGCGGCCGCCGCGGTTGCGCTGAGTGTTGGAGTGATCACAAAGAATGTGCTGGCAGCGATCTTCAGCGGTGCCGCAACCCTGTATGGTTTGTTGTATTTACTGGGCTGAGACAGCGTCTTGTTGGTTCAGCGCCGCATTGTTGGCGGCCAGACCTTTTTGCAGGTCGGCATCGTCGTTCTCACGATACTCCGTTGTCACGACGCCCGGGATCTGACCGAACTGATCTGACAGCTTGACCGGAAAAAAGGTTACGTCGATCTGTTCGAACCCCGGAACCTGCTTCAGCAGCGACGCGGTGGAATTCGCACAATAGGCGCCAGCGACCGGACCGGATTGTTTGGCCAGTTGCAAGGCAATCTCAGCCTGTTGCGGGCTTACCTGAATCGTCTGGATACGCGCATAATGTGTCTCGCGCGCGTGCGAGCTGCGATAGGCGCGCTCCGCATTCGGGGTAATGCCGTACAGCACGTCGTCCTTGATCGGAACCACATCTGCGCGGAAAGACCCCGCAGGATCAAAGATCACCCGCTCGCTGCCGCTGATCATCAACGAAGTATGGGCACCAGACCCGGTGCGCGTGCTGATCATCGTATACAGCGTCAGGGTCGAGGGACCCGGATCACGATAGGATCGGGCAACGACCTCGGACCGGTCGGCTTGCGGGCGCTGCGATCCCGTGCAGCCAGCAACAGTTGCTGCCAGCAGGCAGGCAATCAAAATCCGGATCAAGGTCAACCCCGTTTTGGATTATGCGGCGAAGACCGCCAGGAACAGGCAAAGGAGGGCGATGGCAACCACACACCATGTGGTGGCTTTGACAAACCCATCAAAGGTTTTGGTTTGAACAGTGATATCCATTTCGCCGTGCTTGTGTTCAGCCATGAGTCTCAGAATCCTAATTCGCGTGTTTGAAATGTTGGATAATGGAAAATCCGGGGCCTGTCACCACGTCATTCGCGCGCAGGGGCCAAAGGTGGAAACACCGAGCACCCCGGATACCCAAAACCCCAACGCCAGGGCAGGCCCGAACAGGGGCCGCCGCCAAATCGGACCGCCGCGTACATCGCCTCGGCGGTAACGGAATGGGCGGTGCGAATCTGTTCGGCCGTCATGTCATAGCGTTCGGCATATTCCTCGGCATGGTCTGTCCCATGCTGTTTGACGCAGGCACGCAGGGTGTCGTCCGCGGACAGGCGTGCGTCATAGCTGTCTTCGGCCCGCAAAGCCCCGCCAGCATGGTGATAGGCGCGATCATGCGTCACACAGCAGTATTCCCACGGCGGGTGCGCCTCATACAGTCCCCGAAAGCTGGGGAATGTATCCGCCACAAAGCGCCAGCTGGCCGAAAGACCACCCGAACAGCCATCCGTTTCAAACGGGGTCAACTCTGCGCTGCTGAGCCCGGCCATCAGGGCGCGATGCGCGGGCAGCTCAAAGCTGCGCATGACGTCTTGCGCGAAGGCTGGCGCGGCACTCACCAAAAGGATTGCTGCCAGATTAGGGGCTTTCATCGCGCATCGCCTCAGTATCAAAGGACATGCCAAAGGTCGTCGCCAGCCACAGCAACAACCGCTCTGCCGGCCCCAATTCGGCGCGCACACGCAGAACTTCATTCGCCATCGCGGGTTGGTCCGTGATCAGCCCATCCACCCCGATCGACGCCATCGCCGACATTTGCAGAGGATCATTCACGGTCCAGACATAGATGTCCTTACCGGCAGCGTGGACCGAATTGACCAAACCCGGCGTCGCCATCGCGGCGTTCACCGCAACAAAATCACCTTCGAGACCTGAGAGATTACCCACGGCAGTCGCGGCCAGAACACCGGCGCGCCAGTCGGGGCGAATCGTCTTCATTTTTTGCACAGCCGGGTATTTCAGGGACATCGTTGCAATGTCGTCCTGCATGCCCAGCTCTTCGACCAGAGCGACAACCCGATTCTCAAGGTCTACGTCGTGGCCGTAGTATTTCAGTTCGATAATGACCTTGGCCTTGCCCTTCGCGGCCTCCAGCACGTCACGCAGCGTCGGCGTCCGCTCATCTGCGTATTCAGGGCCAAACCAGCTGCCGATGTCGATCTGATCGATATCCTCCATCGTGGCATCCCACACCTTGAGGTTAACACCGGCCAGCTTCATGAAATCACTGTCATGGGCGACGATGACTACATCATCCGCTGTTTCCTGAACATCGATCTCAACCCAGTCGGCACCGTCCTCGATCGCCTTGAGAACCGAGGCCATCGTGTTTTCGGGCTTCAGCGCGGCAGCGCCGCGATGTCCGATAACCTCGGCACGGTCCGGTGCCTGCACCCTTTCCAGAAGGTGCTGCCCAAACCATATCCCGACAAGAACGGCGACGATGGCGGCCCCAACAGCCGTGACCATTGTTCTGCGCAGGTTGCGCGGCTTTGGAGGGGTTGGATCTGATGTCTGGATATCAAAGAACCCATCGAGCAGCACTGCCAATGCGCCCAGAGCCGTGGCTGCCAATACCAGTCCGGCCAGTGACCAGATACCGGCGACGGCCAAGCTGTAAATCAGGGCCAATCTCAGATTGGCTGCGCCTTGCAGCGGCACCAGCGCGAACAATAGCCCGGCCACCCAGGCGATCACGGCGGCGATGACAAGGCGAACAGCCAGCCAGATGGCCAATTCTATCTTGAGGCGACCGCGCTTACCTTCCATCCGACTGGCGCTGATGCCAAACGCATGTCCGGGGTGAACGCCTTCGAACAAAACCAAATGCAGCGACAATGCCCAGGCTGACAGGCGTCGGATCAACACCCAAGCCATAGCCAGCGCAACCGCCCCGATCAGCACCACAGCCACCCAGAATGAGGGCGGGTGGAATGTCAGATAATAGTTGATGTCATATTCAGTCAGCGTCCACCACGCGATCACGGCAGAAACGATCGCAAAGGGCAGAACCAACAGCAGAACGCGCACAACAAAGCGCACCGCAAATCCAAACAGGGATGGAAGCCGCGACAGGATCAGCCTGATCGAAGAACTACCAGCGCGCCATGGGTCCGGCTCTGCCATCCGCAACGACCCGGCCATGACCGAGAAGACAAACACCTCGGCCAGTAGAAACAGGCTGAGAACCACAACTGCCGCAATAAACCCGGCAGGTGAGAGGATGAATGCAGCGATCGCCTGATCAGTCAGCGCCGTCTGGTTGGACAGCGATACGGCAAGATTCACCGTGATCGCCACGCCGGGCGCAATCAGCGCAACCAGCAACAGGCGCACAACAAGATAGATCGGCACAAAGACACGGCGACGGGCCCATGCACCCTTGTAGGCACTTGTAACGGCAGAGAAAGTGGTCACGTGAGGTCCCCTTGAATGGTAGACTCATTCAAGGCTGCGCAGACGTGAATTGCAAGTCAGGTGATCAGCTTTCTTCCAGATCAGCCGCCAAGCGGAACCCGATCCGGTTGGCTGGTTTGTCCTCAACCGATTTGGGCAGGGCCCGCAGCATCACGTTCAGCTGGCTCACATGTTGTACAAGCTGAGTGCGCGCGCCGGTCGCATCCGATCCGTAAAAGGTGATGATATCGGGATCAAAATACCCCATCCCTTCGATCCGCATGACGCCTGCGTCGCCGCCCGTGAATCCCATCGCGACCTCTTGGTCGCCAGTCAGCGTCTTTTCGAAATTCTGGATATAGAGGATCAGCCGCTCATAAGCCCATTGCGCGGGGCTTTTCGTCTCGACCGGTTTTTGCAACGGACCGGGCAAATCTTTCGCGCCTGACTTTGCTTCGGGGTCGGAATGCACTTCGTAGCAGCGCGGCAAAGCTGCGGCTTCGGCGGCCTCGGCCGAGGTTTCGATCTGATCCTGCATAGCTTTACCCTTTGCGCTGAAACTCCCACGCCCCGTCCGCGCGGCGCGTCCGGGTGACAGCTCCAATGTGGTAAAGATGGTTCAGATGTGCAACCGCTTCGACCAGCGCAAGCCCATACTCGCCACCGCTGATCTGCCGTTTGAACAGGGGCATGAAACATTCGGCAGCGGTCTTGGGCTGGTCCAAATACTTTTCCAAACGATCCAATGCGCTGTGGTGATTGTCGATCAGTTGCCTCATCCGGATGGGCAGCCCGGTGAATGGCAACTTATGCCCGCCCAGCGCCAGATGATCGGGTCGCGCCAGCCCCTGTAGCCGTTCGCAGGCCTCAAGCCATTCCGCAACCGGATCAGCAAGTGGTTCGGTGACATAGACACCCAGGTTGGGACTGATCGAACTGAGGATCTGATCGCCGGTGATCACCAGATTGTCGTCGCGGCTCCAGAACGTGGCGTGTTCAGGGGCATGGCCATTGCCCATATGGACATCCCAGTCGCGCCCACCCATGCGGATCACGCTGCCTTGCTTGATCCGGGTGAAACCCAGCGGCATCGGATAAACAGTGTCGCAATAATTGAAGGGGCGCTCGGCCATCCGCTTGGCCAGCACGTCGGGCGCCATTCCTGCACTGCGGTAATAGTCCAGCGTCTCCTGGGGCCAGCTTTCCTGAACATCCAGCTGTAGCATCCGCGAAAACAGCCAGGCCGTTCGCGACGCCACCAGTTCCACGCCATGTTCGGATTGGAACCAACCCGCATTGCCCACGTGATCCGGGTGATGGTGGGTCACGACCACCCGCGTGATCGGCTTGCCCGCCAACGGGCCTGCCATCAGCTTTTCCCAGATGCGCCGTGTTTTGTTCGACGACATTCCTGTGTCGATCACGGTCCAGCCGTCGCCATCGTCCAGCGCGTAAATGTTAACGTGATCCAGCGCCATGGGCAGCGGCAAACGCATCCACAGAACACCTTCGGCAACCTCGGTCGCCTCGCCCTCGGCCGGAGGCTCAGACCAAGGATATCTGATCGCCAAAGGGGTATCTCCGTCCATCAGGATACAAACTCCTCGGCGCTGAGCCCGAATACATCATCTGCCCCGTTCTGTGCTTGAACAAGCAGTCCGGCATATTCAGGCAACAGCGCGTTGATGTAATACCGGGCCAGTTTAAAGCGCGGGCCACCCGGTTCAGCCAGAGCCGACTTCAGGTGGTAATGTGCACCCAAAACGCGGGCAAAGGCATGCAGATAGGGCAACGCCCCGGCAAACCGGTTGTTCAAATCAGACTGCGCCACCATCCACTCGGTCGTCTCGCGCAAGCTTTCGGTCGCTTCCCAAACCGGGCCAGCCAGTTCGGGCATGGTCGCCCGCGCCTGTTCGGCATGATCTTCGATCTCGTCCAGTAGGCGCGAGGCCGCCTCGCCGCCATCCATCATCTTGCGCGCCACCAAATCCATCGCCTGAATACCGTTGGTGCCTTCGTAGATCGCGGTCACGCGGACGTCGCGGTAATACTGAGCCGCACCGGATTCTTCGATGAAGCCCATACCGCCGTGGACCTGAACACCGGTCTCAGATACGCGCATTCCCGTCTCGGTGCCAAAAACCTTGCCAATCGGCGTCAAAAGGGCGGCACGAGACATCCAATCGGCGTCGCCCGTTGCGTTGGCCATATCGATGGCTGCGGCGTTGGCCAGCATAATCGCACGCGCAGCGAAAGTGTCAGCACGCATGCTCATCAACATCCGACGCACATCCGCGTGGTCGACAATGGTGCCCGAGGGGGTTTTGCCCTGTTTCCGCTCCAACGCATAGGCCAGCGCGTGCTGAAAGGCACCTTCGGCTGCACCTACGCCCTGACCGCCAACACCCAGACGCGCGTTGTTCATCATGGTGAACATCGCGGCCATGCCGCCATGTTCCTTGCCTACAAGCCAGCCTTTGGCACCGTCAAACTGCATCACGCAGGTTGGTGAGCCATGCAGGCCCATCTTGTGCTCGACCGATACGACCTTCAGGTCATTGGCCACACCGGGATTGCCGTTCTCATCCGGCAGCAGCTTGGGCACCAGGAACAGTGAAATACCCTTGGTTCCGGGAACGCCATCGGGCAGGCGCGCCAGTACCAAATGGCAGACATTCCCAGCAAAATCGTTATCGCCCCATGAGATAAAGATTTTCTGCCCCGTAACAGCATATGTGCCGTCACCATTCGAGATCGCTTTTGATGTCAACGCCCCCACATCCGACCCAGCCTGCGGCTCGGTCAGGTTCATGGTCCCCGACCATTCACCCGCCATCATCTTAGGCAGATAGAGCGCCTTGAGCTCATCGCTGGCATGATGTTCCAGCGCTTCGATCTGGCCCTGTGTCATCAGCGGCGCAAGTTGCAGCGACAGACAGGCGGCAGACATCATTTCATTAACGGCGGTGGTCAACGTCATCGGCAGACCCATGCCGCCATAATCCGGATCACCGCTCATCCCGACCCAGCCGCCTTCGGCTATGGCTTTCCAGCCATCAGCATACCCGGTCGAGGTACGCAGCACGCCGTTTTCCAAACGCGCGGGCTCAAGATCACCGGGGCGTTGCAGAGGGGCCATCACCTCTTCGCACAGTTTTCCGGCTTCGGTCAGAATGGCACTGACCACATCGTCGCTGGCTTCCGAGAACTTCTCGGTGGCAGCGATCTTGTCAAAATTGACCGCGTGGCGGAACAAGAATTCATAATCAGAGATTGGGGCGCGATATGGCATGTCTTCCCTCTAGGCTGTCTGATTGCGTTTACGCCGACGGGCTTGGAATTTCCACCGCCCACCTTTATGCATCTGGGTTCAACCGATTAGGTATCGGTCCGAAAGCTACACGCAATCAAAACGCGGCGTCACCACCAATGATCCCCAACGGCACAATGACATTATCCGCCGATCCAGCCGGAATCGCGCAAGCGGCAGACCTGTTGCGGCAAGGCCTTCTGGTGGCCTTCCCAACCGAGACGGTCTACGGTCTGGGCGGCGATGCCCGTAACGGAGAAGCGGTGGCAAGCATCTATGCCGCCAAGGGGCGACCCAGCTTCAACCCGCTGATTGCGCATGTGGCTTCGGTCGAAGCCGCCCAGCGGTTCGTGACATGGTCCGATCAGGCCGAGGCCTTATCGGCCGCGTTTTGGCCCGGACCGCTGACCCTGGTTCTGCCACTGCGCCCGGATCACGGGATTTCGTCGCTGGTGACAGCCGGGCTGGACACGCTGGCAGTGCGGGTTCCGGCCCACCCTGCAGCGCGTGCACTGCTGTCCGCCTTCGACGGGCCGGTCGCCGCGCCATCGGCCAATCCGTCCGGGCAAATCAGCCCGACCACAGCCGCGCACGTCCTGTCCGGCCTGAATGGGTGCATCGCCGCGGTTCTGGATGATGGGCCATGCGGGGTCGGGTTGGAAAGCACAATCGTGGGCCTTGCGAGCGAGCCTGCCCTTTTGCGCCCTGGCGGTGTTGCGCTGGAACAGATCGAGGCGGTTCTGGATACTCAGCTGCACCACCACCAGCCGGGTGAAGCGCTGAACGCGCCCGGCCAGCTGCAATCGCATTATGCTCCGGATGCGCCCGTTCGTCTGAACGCCAGCACCGCCCAAGGCGATGAAGTTCTGCTGGGGTTTGGCCCGGTGGGCTGCGATCTGAACCTGTCAGCGAAAGGTGATCTTGCCGAGGCCGCTGCCAACCTGTTTGCCGCACTGCACCACCTGAATGACACCGGCAGACCAATTGCGGTGACCCAAATTCCCGAACATGATTTGGGTGCGGCAATTAACGACCGCCTGCGCCGCGCTGCGGCCCCGCGTAACGGCTGATCAGGCGCGCCCGGACTCGGCAGACAGGATCAAGGGGTCAACGCCCAAAGTCGCAAGTGCACCCTGCCATTTTTCGTCATCCGGCACGTCAAATACCAGGTTCGGTGACGCTTCGGTCGTCAACCAGCCGTTCATCGCGATCTCGTCCTCAAGCTGACCGGGCCCCCAGCCCGAATAGCCCAGCACCAACGTGGAATTCAAAGGTCCACGCCCGGCAGCAAGATCTTCAAGGATATCCAGCGTTGCCGTCATGCTGAACTCATCCGTGATGTGCATGGAATGCAGGTTCGCCTCGTAATCCGAGCTGTGCAGGACAAAACCACGCGACATCTCGACCGGGCCGCCGAAATGGACCAAACGTTCACCCACAACCGGAATCCGGCAGGGGATGTTGAGCTGACTCAACAGAGTTTTCAGCCGTAGGTCCGAAGGTTTGTTGATAATCAACCCCATAGCACCATCTTCGCCATGGCTGCAAAGGTACACCACCGAATGATCAAAACGCGGATCGCCCATGCCGGGCATCGCAATCAACAGTTTTCCGGTAAGATCCATGGGCCGACATCTCTTATCAGGTATGCTTCAACAATGACCCTTGGTCACCCGGAATGGCAAGGGATCAGCGCACATTTCCGCAGATTTCATCCTGGTTACCGGAACGTGACTTGGATTCTGTGCCGCAACCGCGCATTTATGAACCATGAGCGTAAAAAATGTATTGCCGGCGATCGCCATAACCTTTGGTCTGGCCCTACCTGCAACAGCGCAGGTCAACGGCCCCGTTGCCGAGTTGGATATTCTGGATGGCGGACGCACCGCTAAAGGAACGTACCTCAGCGCCGTGCGTGTAACGCTGCAGGACGGATGGAAAACCTATTGGCGTGCGCCGGGGGATGCTGGCATTCCGCCGCAATTCGACTGGAACCGCTCGGACAATGTTGGGGATGTGTCGATTACATGGCCCGCGCCAGATGTGTTTGACCAGAACGGATTGCAATCGATCGGTTACGAAAACCAACTGGTTTTGCCAGTCGAGATCACGCCGAAAAACCCGGCCAAGCCCGTACGCCTGCAGGGAACGATGGATCTGGGCGTCTGCAAGGATGTCTGCATCCCGGAACAGTTGGATTTCGACCACACGCTGAACGCAGAGGCCGGGCGCAACCCGACCATCGCCGCTGCACTGGCCCAACGGCCCTTTTCCGAACACGAGGCCAGAGTGGCCCATACCACCTGTCACCTCTCACCCACATCAGACGGAATGAAGATCGAGGCCAGGGTGACCATGCCCTCGGCCGGCGGTCGCGAAGTGGCCGTGATCGAGCCGGGGAACCCCGCGCTCTGGGCTTCGCAGACCGAGACGACGCGAACCGGCAAGACTCTGATCGCAACCTCTGAGGTAATTAATGCATCCGGTGGACCGTTTGCGCTGGATCGGTCGGAAATTCGGATCACCGTGTTGGGTGCAAATCACGCGGTCGACATTCGAGGATGCAGCGCAAGCTGAGCCCGGTGATTTCATGACACAAACTCCAAAAATCGGCGCGTTGGCAGTAGTCCTGCATCAGGACCAAGTGCTGCTGGTTCAACGCAGCAAGCAACCTGATGCTGGGCTATGGGGGTTTCCTGGGGGTCACGTGGAATGGGGCGAGACTGTTTTGCAAGCCGCGCAAAGAGAGCTGCGCGAAGAAACCTCGGTCATTGCAGACCCACAGCACTACTTAGACAATCTTGATTTGCTGCGCTGGAACGAAAACGGCGACGTCCAGACACACTACCTGCTGGTAGGCGTGGCCTGTCAGTATCAAACCGGCGACCCCATTGCAGGTGACGACGCGCTCGATGCGCGTTGGTTCCCTGTGGATCAGATCCGCCGCGGCGAACTAGAGATGAGCAACCGCGTCATCGATCTGCTGGAAACCGCCCTGCGCCGGACTTAGGTCGCGGGCCTTTTGAGCCGGGCGTAAAGCAAGCCAGAGACTGCCACGCTGAGGAACAGTATCAGCGCGGCACCTGTAACGAATGCGCCCAAGCCCATCCGAAGAATAGCCATGCCATCCTCGCCCGCATAAAGCCCGGACAAGAACCCGATGGGCGCGCCGTAAATTGCGGGCCACACCATCGTGACCGTAAACCATGAAAGCAAGGCGAGGCCCGAACACGCCAACGCCCCCTGCACCACACGGTCCGGGGCACGTGCCGCCCGACGCATCGCGGTCATTGGGCGGGACAGATCGTTCAGAATGGCAAGCAACGCCGGGACTAGCAGCAGGACCAGCAACATTCCAAAGCCCAGCCCATAGACCAAAGTAATCACGGTGGGTTTGAGGAACTGCGCCTGTTGCGATCCTTCATATAGCAATGGGGTCAGCCCCAGAACCGTGGTCAGAGTGGTCAGCATCACAGGCCGCAACCGGTCTGCGGTACCTTCAACTATCGAAGGCACAAGCCCGCGCTCTTTTTGGTAATCGTCGATGGTCGTCACCAAAACAATCGAGTCGTTGATGATGATCCCCGTCATCCCCAGCAGACCGACGACCGTGAACATGCTTAGCGGAACCTCCCACAGGTAGTGCCCCCAGATCGCGCCGACCAACCCAAATGGGATAATCGCCATCACCACCAGTGGCCGCGTCCAGCTGGCAAACACCCAGGCCAGCACAAGATAGATACCCGTCAGGCACAGAATCAAGCCGGTGCGCGCCTCGGACAGGAACTCGTCTTCCTGTTCGCTCAGACCGGCCATCCGCCATTCAACTTGTCGTTCCGAAGCGATTTTCGGCAGGATTTCCTCGCCCATGGCACGTGCAATCTCAGCCGCGCGCGTCGGGTCATCTTCCGAGATGTCGCCATTCACAGATATCACCCGCAGTCCATTTTCGCGCCGGACGGTCGAGAAGCCGGATTTTCGCTCGACCGACACGATATCGGCCAGCGGCACATAAACGCCGTCCGGTGTGCGCATCAGAGTGCGTTCCAGGAAGTCTGCGGTCAGCTCTCCTTCGGGCAGTTCAACCCTGATCTCGGCACTACGCGGGCCGTCCGGGAAGGTCGCCGCCTCGATCCCGTTTAACCGGTCACGCAACACGCGTCCCAGCGTTTCGATCCTGAACCCCAGCGACTGACCCTGCGCTGTAAGGTCCAGAATGTACTCTTCCTTGTCATAGGCAAGATTGTCTTCCAGTGCCGAAACTTCAGGGTATTTTGACAACTCGGTCTGCAAATCCTCGGAAGCGGATTTGAGCGTATTCACCTCCGCGCCATAGAACTGAACGTCAATGGCATCGCCACCGGGCCCAGAGCGCCATCCCCGGAAGCTGAGCAGTTCGACCTTTGGGTGGCGCGGAACAAAATCCTGCAACTCACCCACAAACTCAAAGCTGGAATAGGGGCGCAGATCCGCATCGATCAGCTCGATGGAAATACCACCCAGCAAGTCAGCGTCTTTGCCATCAGCGGCGGCCAATCCCCATCCTGCGGACCCGCCCACCTCGGCCAGCACATAGTCGATCGGGTTACGACCGTGGCGGTCTTCATAGATCTGGCCCAGCTCTTCGGTCGCGCGCTGCAGCTCATGCATCATGGCCACGGTCTCGGCGCGGGTGGCACCTTCGACCATTATGAAGTTGCCCGTGACCGAGCCGCGCTCGGGTGCGTTGAAAAACCGCCAGTTCACATCACCTCGAATGAACAAAGCAACCTGGCTGGCCAGGATCACCACCATCATTGCAACCACCACATATCGCGCCCATACGACCCAGGCGATCAACGGGCGGAACAGATGATCGCGCACCCAGCGAAACCCGCGATTGACCACCCGGTTGGGCAGGTCATACCAGTGCTCTTTCGTGGAATGCGCGATGGCATGCGCCATATGGTTCGGCAAAATCAAGAAGCATTCGATCAACGAGGCAATCAGCACCGCAATCACGGTAAAGGGGATGTCGCGGATCAACTCGCCAAACCGGCCGCCAACCAGGGTCAGACCAAAAAAGGCAATCACCGTCGTCAGGGTGGCCGCAAAGACCGGCATCGCCATGCGCCGTGCCGCCCGTTCGGCAGCCACCATCGGTGCCTCACCCAGCCGGCGCGCGCGAAAGTCTGCATGCTCACCCACGACGATGGCGTCATCCACAACAATGCCCAATGTGATGATCAGGCCGAACAGGGACACCATGTTGATCGACAGCCCGCCGATATACATGAAGGCAATCGCGGCGGACATGGCAACCGGAATACCTGCTGCGACCCAAAAGGCGATCCGCGCATTCAGAAACAAAAACAGCAGACAGACCACCAAGCCCAAGCCAACAAGGCCGTTGTCGACCAGAATATCCAGACGGTCGGTGATCGCCTGAGCGCGGGTTCTGATCAACTCGATCGTCACACCTTCGGGAACGCTGGCCTGCATTTCCGTCACAACGTCTTCAACCGCGTGCTGGATTTCAATCGCGTCACCCAAGTTTGAGCGATCTACGCGCACCGACATTGCCGGGTTTTCGCCCACGAAGTAGCTGCGATTGCGGTTGACCCCTTCGACCCGGATCTGGGCGACATCGCCCACCAGCAACTTGGATCCGTCCGCAAAATTGCGCAGGGCGATACCTTCGATTTCTTCGGGTGTGCGCTTTTCCGTACCCGTGCGAATACGGGCATTCGCGCCAGTCACATCACCTGCCGGGTTTGCGTTGACCTCGGCCGCGACAGCTGATGCGACCTCGGACAGGGTGATGTCGTTGGCAATCAGTTGGGCGGTCGGTATCTCGACCACGATGCGCGGCGCGGCAAGCCCCCGAATCGTGGTACGGGTAACCCCGACTGCGAAAAGCCGGTTGATCAACTCGTCCGTGAACTTGGCCAATTGATCAGGATCGACAGGCCCGGTCACAACCACATCGGTAACCCGGTCCCGCCAGGCTCCCCGCCGGATTGTTGGTTCTTCGGCATCGTCGGGCAGGCTGGTGACACTGTCGACAGCCGTCCGTACTTCTTCGACAGCGCGGGACATGTCCCAGTTTGGCTCGAACTCGAGCCGAATGCTGGCGCGCCCCTCGCGTGACGTGGACTCGGTGCTGGCGACACCCTCGACCGCCAGCAAGGCGGGCTCAAGCACCTGAACGATTCCGTTGTCCACATCTTCGGGACCGGCCCCATCCCAGTCCACACTCACGTCGACGCGTTCCAGGATCACATCCGGAAAGAACTGTGCCCGCATGTTCGGGATTGCGGCCGCGCCCAGGACCAGCATCACCAGCAGCAGCAGGTTTGCCACTGTTTTGTGACGCGTGAAGTAACTAAGTATGCCGCCTGCCGCGCCGGGGATCTCGCGCATCATGGCGCTTAGCCCCCCGCCCTGTTTTCAAGCCGCTGGACAAGCGAGGCGGGCACCTTGGCCTCGCTCAACTGACCCAGAACCCGTTCTTTGACGTCCTTTGGCATGCGGGTGCTAGCCTCAACCTGAGCGACCAACTTAGCGCGCTGTTCCACAGACAGCTCAACCATATCCGGTGCGGCCCCGGCGCTATCATCTATCCGCAGGGGCCGGACACGCACGCCCGATCCCAGCAGCGGCGTGCGGCCTATCACGACCTCACGCCCAACCAAACCTTCGCCGCGCAGCAAGACCTCATCGCCCTGACGGCGGATCAGCTGGACTGGCAGCGCTTCGAGCCTGTCATTCTCATCCAGCACCAACACTGTTCCAACAGCATCAAGAACCGAAGACGGCAGCAATACTACGTTGTCCAGCGGTTGTTCCTGCACTGTGACGGTAACAAAATCGCCTGGCTTGAACCCCGACGCCTCATCCAGCCGGGCATAGATCAAACGCCCGGTCTGCCCTTCGCCCGCCGATCCGCTGTCGCGGCTAATGCGGCCTTGGGCGGTCAGGTCGGTGCCCGTGACCTCAAGCGAGATAGTCACTGGCGCGTCGATCAGATCACCGTCTGCATCCAGCAATCGGACGTATTGCGCGGTTGAGACCCGGAATGCCACCTCCAACGCATTGGGGTCGACAAGCTCCGCCAGCTTTTCGTTCGCGGACACCAGCCGTCCTTCGACCAGTGTTACATCCGTCAATGTGCCCCCGAACCGGGCGCGGATTGTCATATCATCCAGATCGCGTTCAGCGGCCTCAAGCGCAATGCGGGCTCGTGACAACAGGGTGGTCGCCTGATCGACGCGGGATTCGGCCTGGGCCAGTGCAATCCGCCGCGCCAGCACCGCCTGCTGCGCGGCAGCTTTGGCCAGCTCAGCCTCTTCCACAGATGCTGCGGCCCCGACCCCGCGGGTCTGCAAATCCTGTTGGCGCTGCAAGGCGCGCCCGCGCAGCTCCGCCTGCGCCTCAGCCGAGTTCAACTCGTCCTGCGCCAGCAGCAGCGACCGCTCCGCGTCACGCTCTTCAAACTGCGCGTCCAGCAAATCGGATTTTGCCCGGTCCAGCGCGGACTGGGCGTCTACGGGATCAAGTTCGACCAGAACTTCGCCTGTTGTTACCACACCGCCATCTTCAAAATCTTCGGCCAACTCGACAACGCGCCCGCCCAGCGCGGCGCGCAACTCTAACCTGCGACGGCTTTGAACCTCGCCAAAGGCTTCAAGATACGGAGTCACGGTTTCCAATTCCGCAGACCGAACAGAAACGGCAAAGACACGCTCGCGCGCCTGCGGAGCCGACTCCTCCCGCGTCAGAACGTCTTGTACGGCGCCCGAAATCATCTGCGCTGCCACAAACAACAGGGCCACAGTCAACGACGTCAAAAAGACTCCTACAAGGCTTTGCCTCAGAAATCGCATATAAAATTCACCCCGGTTGCATCAGGCTGCCATTAGCAAAAGGTAGCTGGGCAGCAAAAAATGCCAAGCCACAAAGCGGTTATGAACGGTTTAACGTGCGACCAGTCTACTTCCGTCGCAAATGTTCGTCCAATCTGGGCATTATCTCGACGAAATTACAGGGACGGTGGCGATAGTCGAACTGCTTTTCCAAAATCCCGTCCCAAGCGTCCTTGCAAGCGCCCGGACTGCCGGGCAATGCAAATAGATATGTGCCGCCTGCCACGCCACCAGTTGCCCGCGATTGAACGGCGGAGGTGCCGATCTTTTCCATGGAAATAATTGTGAACACCGTGCCGAAGGCCTCGATTTCCTTCTCATAGACATCGCGATGCGCTTCGACAGTTACGTCGCGCCCCGTCAAGCCGGTACCGCCGGTTGAAATTACCACATCTATTTCTGGGTTAGCGATCCAGGTCCGCAACTGATCAGCGATCTTGTTGCGTTCGTCCTGTATTAGGCTGCGATCAGCAACGTGATGCCCGGCGCGTTCGATGCGGTCCACAAGTGTCTGGCCGGATTTATCTTCATCCAGCGACCGCGTGTCCGAGACGGTCAGCACGGCGATCCGGACAGCAATGAAGTCTTTGGTTTCATCAATGCGCGACATGTTTGGTCAGGCCCTTTCCAAGATGGCAAGCCGGATGGCGAGGGCTGTGAAGATCCCCCCGGTCAGCCAACCAACGATGCGTGAGGCGCGCGGGTTCTCGATTAGCATCCGCCCCGCACCACCGGCAAAAATTCCCACTAGCCCATTCACCACAAATCCGCCCAGCGCAATGATGGATCCGAAAATCAGGAACTGCGGCAGGATCGATCCCGCCGCCGGGTTCACGAACTGCGGGATAAAAGCCAGAACAAACAGAATTACCTTAGGGTTGGTCAGGTTCACAACCAGCCCGTCCCGGAATGCCAATTGGGTGGGACCGGACGGCGCATCCGCAGCGACCGCCCCATTCCGAAACGCCCCCCAGGCGAGATACAGCAGATAAGCAACGCCCATCCAGCGGATCACATCGAACAGCCAAGGCATCGTGGCCACCGCGGCTCCTAGACCAAGACCCGCTACCAGAACATGAACTATCGATCCGACGGAGATACCTGCGCTGGCGGCGATTGCAGGCCGCGCCCCGGACCGCAGCCCCTGCCCAAAGCAGAACATCATATCCGCCCCGGGGGTTAGATTCAGGGCAATTGCCGCCGGGATAAACGCCAGCAGCGTAACTGTTTCAATCACGTGGTGACCTCGAACCAATTTACTGTGGGGCCAAGATTGGCGACCTGCGTCACGCCGATTGCGCCTCGGTAGCCCCAGCTGTCATGGATATGGCCACAAAGGGCAAATTGCGGCTGCAACCGCTCGATTGCGTCACGGACCGCCACTGATCCTACCGCATCACCCGTCGATGTAAGATCGCCGTGACCCTTGGGCGGAGAATGCGCGATCAGGATGTCAGCTCCTTCGCAACGATCCAGCAACTCAGCCGCTTCAGGGTCCGACAGATCACAGGACCACTCACCGAATGGCGTCACCGGCACGCCGTAACCAAGGCCAAACAGACGCAGCCCATCCACAGTCATGCCTGTCCCGTGTAGAACGTGCACACCTTCGGGCGCAGCGTCGGTCAGTTCACCGGAGCTTTCGGCATTGCCCGGCACCAGAACCAGCGGCGCATTGATACCAGAGAGCATCGCCATCGCGTCCTCCAGACCTTGCCGCATGTTGCAATAGTCTCCGGCTCCGATAACCAGATCGGCCTCTTCGCTGGCTGCAACAATGTCGGCGGCACGGTTTCTCGACATATGTAGGTCAGAGAATGCGAGGATTTTCATGCCTTGCCCTCCAGCCTTGCTTTGAGTTCCAGCAAATCGGCCCATGCCTGCCGCTTCATCTGTGGCTGTCGCAGCAGATATGCTGGATGGAACATCGGGATAACCGGCAAGTCCATCGCCTGACCCCACTGACCCCGAAGCCGTGTGATCCCCCGTTTGCCCAGAACAGCCTGACAGCTGATATTGCCCATCACCACCAAAACCTCGGGTTTGGCCAAGGCCACGTGCCGTTCGAGAAACGGCTTCAACATGCCAATCTCTTCGGGCTTGGGATCCCGGTTCTGCGGTGGGCGCCACGGCAGGACGTTGGTGATATAGACGTTTTCGGTCCGATTGAGATTAATCGCCGCCAGCATCCGGTCCAACAACTGCCCGGCGCGTCCGACAAAGGGCTTGCCCTCGCGGTCCTCATCCCGGCCCGGAGCCTCTCCGATAATCATCACCCGCGAACCCGGGGTGCCGTCGGCAAAGACCAACTGCCGCGCACCGCGCTTCAACTCGCAATGGTCAAACGCGTCCATGGCCGCCCGTAACTGATCCAGCGACCCGGCGGACTGTGCCGCAGATTTCGCAACCGCCACCGGATCAACCTGCTTTGGTTTTTCTGGTGCGGTTTGGGCCTTTGCGGGTTTCTTGGCTTTTGGCGCCGTATCTGGCAGCGCATAGCGATCCACCGGTGCATCACCGATCGCATCCGTCGCACCCAGCTCGATCTGCCATTCCAGCAGAGCACGGGCAGTATGATAGTCCAAAGCCGATTCCATACCCCTCAATCTAACCACCTTTTGAACGAGGGAAAGCGAATAGGCCTTGATTGGTCGGTCCGTCGCACCGACCATTGGCGTATTCATGTTGTGTGTATTGCGATTCTTTCTCATCAGTTTGCTGCTGACCATGCTCAGCGGCCCGGCCTCTGCGCAGTTTCAAGACCGGTACGGGCAGTGCCGTGCGGGTCAGTTCAAATGCGGCAGTACCTGCTGTTCGGGTGGCCAAAGATGCAGCTTTGACGGGAACTGCATTCCGCTGGGCGGCACCTATTGCGGTGGCGGCAGAACCTGCGGCCCATTCGAGCGCTGCGTGGCAGGCGGCACCCGATGCGCACCAGCGGGGCAAAATAAGTGCAGGTCGCGTCTGGACTGCCCCGGCGGCAGCATCTGCAATGCCCGTGGCGAATGCGAGCGTAACACGCCTGACATTCTGGAACTGCCTTCACTGACATGCGACGACGGTCGCATTTGCGGATCCGGGTCGTCTTGCCTGCCGGGTGGCGGATGTTCACGCCCTGGCTGGTATCTTTGCGAAAAAACCGGGTCGCAATGCCGTCAGGGGTTCAAGTGTTCCAAAAATCAGGGCTGTGTTCCCGTCAAGGCCATCGATTGCGGATACGGCAAGTGGTGCAAGCCCGGCGAACAGTGCCTGCCCGAAGGCGGATGCGAGAAACTGCCCGAAGGATCTGATCCTTAGGTTGCCTTGCGCAGCGCGGCTTCCTATAAGCGGCGCGATTGTCAGACAGGAGCCCGCCAATGCGTTTCGCCCATCGTCACCTTCTTGGCATCGAGCATCTGTCGCAATCCGATATCACTGCCATTCTCGATCTGGCCGAGAAATATGTCGACATGAACCGCCAGTCGACCAAGCATTCCGACGTGCTGTCAGGGCTGACGCAAATCAACATGTTCTTCGAGAACTCAACCCGCACGCAGGCCAGTTTCGAGATTGCCGGCAAGCGGCTGGGCGCGGATGTGATGAACATGGCGATGCAAGCCAGCTCGATCAAAAAAGGCGAGACGCTGATCGACACAGCGATGACGCTGAATGCGATGCACCCTGATCTGCTGGTGGTGCGCCATCCGCATTCCGGCGCGGTCGACCTGCTGGCGCAGAAGGTGAATTGCGCGGTGCTGAACGCTGGTGATGGCAAGCACGAACACCCGACGCAAGCTCTGCTGGACGCGCTGACCATTCGCCGCGCCAAAGGTCGCCTGCACCGTCTGAACATCGCGATCTGCGGCGATGTCGCCCATTCCCGGGTGGCCCGGTCGAACCTGATCCTGCTGGGCAAAATGGAAAACCGTATTCGTCTGATCGGACCACCGACGCTGGTCCCCAACCAGTTTGCCGAGTTTGGCGCTGAAATTTACGACGACATGAACGAAGGCCTCAAGGACGTCGACGTCGTGATGATGCTGCGCCTTCAGAAAGAGCGGATGGATGGCGGGTTCATCCCGTCCGAGCGGGAGTACTATCACCGCTATGGTCTGGACGCCGCTAAGCTGTCGCAGGCCAAGCCTGACGCCATCGTCATGCATCCCGGCCCGATGAATCGCGGTGTTGAGATTGACGGAACGCTGGCGGACGACATCAACCGGTCCGTTATTCAGGAACAGGTCGAAATGGGCGTCGCCGTTCGCATGGCCGCAATGGAACTGTTGGCCCGCAACCTGCGCGAGGCAGCATGAGTGATCTGATCGTCGCCCCCCACGAATACGGCGTCCTGCGCCTGTTTCAGCTGGACATGCGGCCCGAGGCAGCAAAGTTCCTGCGCGAACCGGGCGCCGCCGACCAGGTTCTGGGTGTCGAGGGTCTGGATCCCGTTCAGATCGACGTCTTTCCCGTATCAGATCTCGAGGAACTGGGTCTTTTCGGCTATCTCAACGAAGGGTGCGGCGTCCCTAAAGATCAGCTGGACCGGGCTGCGCTGGAGAGCGTTGAAGGCTGGGTCATGGTCGTGCGCAGTGCCGCGTTTCAGGGACGTGCCGCCACTTTGCGACCGGACGCCAAAGTGCGTCTGATCGGCCTTTACACAGAAGAGGCGACAAGCTGGACCGGTGGGGCAATTAATACCGAAAGCGCGAAACCGTTCTCGGCCCCGCAAACCCCGCCACAAGACGACAAACCCCGCCGTATTGGGTCGGCCATGCTGGCAGTGGTGGCGCTGGTGGTCATCGGAGGCATCCTGTGGCTGATCCTGTGACCTTCACCCCCGACAAAGGCGCGTATATCCGCACGAATACATGGCTGGCCGCCGGGGCCATGGCAGTCGCTATGATCGTGCTGTGGCTGGTCGGAAACCCCTACGTCTGGACCGGGGCACCCGCCGGTCTTGCAGCGGTCGCCTTTCGCGCATGGTACCTGGCCTCAGAAGAACTGACCACCACATGGCAGATAACGGACACCACCCTAACCGGCCCGGGACCACGCAAAGTGGCGCTGAACCAGATAGAGGCGGTCAACCTCATGGGCAGCTTTGTCCAGATCGTCACCAAGGGCGGCGACAAACACCTGATCAAGTATCAGGCTGACCCCGCCGCCACCAAAACCGCCATCGAAAGGGCAATGGCATGAACAACACTCTTTTCACCAACGCCCGCCTGATTGACCCGGAAACCGGCACCGACTGCCCTGGCTGGCTACAAGTATCCGACGGTCAGATTACTGCGCGCGGCGAGGGGGATGCTCCGGCATTGGAGGCGCAGGTCATCGATTGTGGCGGGCAGTGCCTTGCCCCCGGCATCGTCGATATCGGCGTCAAGGTCTGTGAACCGGGTGAGCGGCACAAGGAAAGCTATAAATCCGCCGGTCTGGCCGCTGCGGCCGGAGGCGTGACCACCATTGTGACCCGCCCCGATACCAGCCCCGCGATCGACACGCCCGAAATTCTGGAGTTCGTCACACGCCGAGCGCAGGCCGACACTCCGGTCAACGTCCTGCCAATGGCCGCGTTGACCAAAGGTCGCGAAGGCCGCGAAATGACTGAGATCGGATTCCTACAGGATGCCGGTGCCGTCGCCTTTACTGACTGCGATCACGTGATCGCCAACACCAAGGTGTTTTCCCGCGCCCTGACCTATGCCCGGGCCTGTGGCGCGCTGGTCATCGCCCACCCGCAAGAACCCATCCTTAGCAATGGTGCCGCAGCCACCAGTGGTAAATTCGCCGTGCTGCGTGGCCTGCCCGCCGTCTCACCAATGGCCGAGCGGATGGGACTGGACCGCGACATCGCTCTGCTAGAGATGACCGGGGCCGCCTATCACGCCGACCAGATCACTACCGCCCGCGCCCTGCCTGCGCTGGAGCGGGCCAAGCGGAATGGACTGGACATCACGGCAGGTACGTCAATCCACCACCTGACGCTGAATGAACTGGACGTGGCCGACTATCGCACCTTCTTCAAGGTCAAGCCGCCGCTGCGATCCGAGGACGACCGGCAAGCAGTGATCGAAGCAGTGCGGACCGGCCTGATTGATACGATCAGTTCCATGCACACGCCTCAGGATGAGGAAAGCAAACGCCTGCCGTTTGAAGAGGCGGCCTCCGGCGCGGTGGCGCTGGAAACGCTGCTGCCCGCCGCCTTGCGTCTGTATCATGCCGGGCAGTTGGACCTGCCGACACTGTTCCGCGCTATGGCGCTGAACCCGGCGAAAAGACTGGGGCTGAACAACGGCCGTCTGTCCGAAGGCGCGCCTGCGGATCTGGTGCTGTTTGACCCGGATGTGCCCTTTGTGCTGAACCGGTTCTCACTCAAATCGAAATCACAGAACACACCGTTTGACGGCCAGCGCATGCAGGGTAAGGTCACCGCAACTTTCGTTGCAGGACAAGAAGTTTACCGGAGACCCTGATGCCGATCATCGACAGTACAATGACCCAGCTGATCCTGTGGGCTGCACTTGGGTATCTGATGGGGTCGATCCCGTTTGGCATGGTCATGGCCAAGGTGATGGGGCTGGGCAACCTGCGCAACATCGGATCGGGCAATATCGGCGCAACCAATGTTCTGCGGACGGGCAACAAGACCGCCGCGGCCCTGACCCTGATCTTCGACGCCGCAAAAGGCGGGGTTGCCGTTCTGGTAGCACGCGCACTGGCGGGCGAGGATGCCGCGCAGATTGCCGCGCTGGCAGCACTTTTGGGCCATTGCTTTCCGGTTTGGCTGGGATTTAAGGGCGGCAAAGGCGTCGCCACGTTTCTGGGGATCTGGCTGGCGTTGGATTGGCGCGTCGGTGTGGCCTGTTGCCTGACCTGGGTGGTTGCTGCTGCAATCTGGCGTATCTCATCCCTTGCGGCACTTGCAGCGGCGGCAACGTCCACTATCTGGGTCCTTTTCCTGACAAGTTCGCAAACGCTGCTACTAGCTGGCGTCCTGACCCTGTTGGTCTATTGGCGCCACAGCGCGAATATAGCCCGCATCAAATCCGGCACTGAACCAAAAATCGGACAGTCTTGAGCGCTCCGAACGCCTTCCTGACCGCCTTTTTTGCCATCCCCAAGGGGTCGTCGACCGGGCGTGCCCACGGCAGGCGGTATATCGTCAGTCGAACGGAATTTTCAGACGGCAAGTCCCTGAAACTTGTCGCACGCGCACTGGACGGCAGCGACTACATCAGCCTGAACCTTTATCTGACCAAACGCGGATCTCTTCTTCGCCCCTGCGAAATGCCCGCGGAAAAAGTCACCGAATTCGTTTTGGATCTGACGCCCGATACCTAAGGCCTACCCTGCATTTGTGAACAGTGCCTCTTCGCCCCTGCACATTCACAATTGATTGCTTTGAACGTGATGGGCCGCCTGCCCACTTGGGTTCCGTGACGACCAATTGCGGGTCTCACGGACAAAAAAACTCTTGGGTTGTCTGGGCGCAATTTTCTGCGTCACGTGGCAGCCCCTTCACGAAAGGTGAAAACAATGAACAAGTTCAAATCTCTTATCGGCGGCGTCGCGCTGTCTGTTGCCATTGCAAGCTCGGCTCTGGCCGCTGGTGTTGAACTGAACGCAAGCTCGACCGGTCTGGCCATGCAGGGCTATGATCCGGTTGCCTACTTCACCGCTGGCGAGCCGACCAAAGGTGACTACCGCATCACCACACTGCACAACGACGCGATGTATCGCTTTGCCAATGAAGAAAACAAAGCCGCGTTCGAAGAAAACCCCGAGGCCTACCTGCCTGCATATGGTGGCTACTGCGCATTCGGCGCTGCGATGGGCTTCAAGTTTGACGGTGACCCGACCTATTGGAAGATCGTCGACAACAAGCTGTACCTGAACCTGTCGCAAGACATCCAGCAGCGCTGGGAAGGTGACATCCCTGGTTTTGTCGAACAAGCCAGCGCCAATTGGGAAACCATCGCGGATAAAACACCGGCGGAACTGCAGCAATAATTTCTGACATTCCCCAAATAGGCGGCGGCAGAGTATTCTGCCGCCGCTTTTCGTTTCAATATCAAACACCAACGAGCCGGGTTCAATCGGCCTTATGGCTCCAGAACCGTGCTGCCTGTGGTCTGACGCGCTTCAAGCACCCGATGCGCCTCGGCCACCTGATCCAACGGGAACCGCTGGTCGATGTGGATTTTGACCTCGCCGCCCTCAACCTTGCCGAACAGCCGCCGTGCCATTGCCTGGCAGACGGAAGGGTCGGCGATATGGGTGAACAGGGTAGGTCGGGTGATTTTCAGGGAACCTTTCTTGCCCAGAATCCCGATGTCCATCAAAGGAACCGGACCTGAGGCATTGCCGAATGAGATCATCATTCCCAAAGGCTTCAGGCAGTCCAGCGAGCCATTGAACGTGTCCGCGCCGATAGAATCCATGACCACATCCACGCCTTTGCTGCCGGTGATTTCGGCCACACGTTCGGCAAAGTTCTCGGTCCGGTAGTTGATGCAATGCGCAGCCCCATTGAACTGCGCGAGGCTGCATTTCTCATCTGTCCCGGCTGTTCCGATCAGGGTGATGCCCTCAGACTTGGCCCATTGGCAGGCAATCAGACCAACGCCACCAGCAGCCGCGTGAAACAGAACCGTGTCACCCCGTTTCAATGGCGTTGTCCGGTGAAACAGATACTCGACCGTCATCCCCTTGAGCATCATCGCCGCAGCCGCGTCAAAAGAAATCCCTTCGGACAACGGACACACCTGCGCCGCTGGCATCACGCGCGCTTCGCAATAGGCCCCGGCGGGTGCTGCGGCATAGGCCGCGCGCTGGCCCGGTTTCAGATGGGTAACACCTTCGCCGACGGCCTCAATCACACCTGCCGCTTCCATGCCCAGCGCGTGCGGTAAATCCATCGGGTACAACCCGGTGCGCTGATAGACATCAATGAAGTTCAGCCCACAGGCCCGGTGGCGGATGCGAACCTCGCCGGGTCCGGGGTCGCCCAAGGGCCGGTCTTCGATCTTTAGAACTTCGGGACCGCCGTGTTCATGAATGACGACGGTTCTTGCCGTTTGCTGCATGCTGACCTCCTGTTGCCTGACGCCAAGCTAACACGCCTGTGAAACAGGGCAATTGGTAGGTTTTCGCTGCCGCGCAACCACAACGGGAAAAACTGTGCTATACTGGGGTCTGAGCGTTGCCGGATGGTCCGGCCAAAGGCAACCACCGCCGGATTCAACCCGTTGCGCACTGGCAAAGTGAGGGGATCAAGATGGCCAAAACAATAGGAAATCCGATCAGTTGGGCCGCCCGAAACATCGGCGCAACCGGCGATCATATTACCGAAAGCGTGCACCACATCGGCAGCGCGGATACCCGACATCTGCCGCAGGTGCAAACACTGTCGATGCAGGACCTGAAGGCCTGTTTGCAGGCCGGATACAATGATTTTCTGGAAACACGGGCGGATGCCATTTTCATCATACTGGTTTACCCGATTGCAGGTCTGCTGATGTTCGGGTTTGGCCTTAATCGCAACATGGTTCCCCTTCTGGCTCCGCTGATCATGGGTTTCGCACTAGTCGGTCCGATAGCAGCCGTGGGCCTTTACGAAATCAGCCGCAAACGCGAGCAAGGCGGCGAGGTGCGTTGGCTGGACGCCTTGGGCGTCTTCCGGTCCCCGTCCTTCGGTGCAATTCTGGCTTTGGGGTTCTATCTGGTCTTGCTGCTGCTGGTCTGGCTGATGGTCGCGCAGAGCATCTATGTACATACGCTTGGGCCTGATCTGCCCACCTCACTCGGGGCTTTCGTGACTCAGGTGTTCACCACGGGCGCAGGCTGGTCCATGATCATTTTCGGCAATGCGATCGGGTTTCTATTCGCGCTGGTCGCATTAGCCATGAGCGTCGTCAGCTTTCCATTGCTGTTGGACCGTCCTGTCGGGCTGCCGGTGGCGGTCGTGACGTCCGTCCGGGTGTTGCGGCATAACCCCGGTGTCATTTTGGCATGGGGGTTCATCGTAGCGGCCCTGTTGATCATCGGAGCCATCCCGATGCTATTGGGGCTGATCGTTGTCATGCCAGTCCTGGGCCATGCAACCTGGCATCTTTACCGCCGTGCAGTGGTCTGATCGAAAAAAGCGCGGGATATACCCGCGCCAGAGTTTTAACCAGCGACCTTGAGGACAATCTTGCCGATGTGGCCCGAGCTTTCCATCCGCGCATGGGCGGCCGCCGCCTCGGCCAGATCGAACTCACTGTCCATGACGGGGGCCACCTTCCCAGCCTCCAGCAATGGCCAGACAGCCTCGCGCAGATCCTGCGCAATCTTCGCCTTTGCCAGATCGCTTTGCGGGCGCAAAGTACTGCCCGTCAGGGTCAGGCGTTTGACCATCATCATCGCAAAGTTCAACTCGACCTTCGGCCCTTGCAGGAAGGCGATCTGAACCAGACGCCCATCCTCGGCCAGAGCTTTGACGTTGCGCGGGATATAGTCGCCACCAACCATGTCGAGGATCAGGTTCGCCCCACCCTCAGCCCGCATGACGCCCACGAAGTCCTCATCCCGGTAATTGATCGCCCTCTCGGCCCCGAGGTTCACACAGGCCTCGCATTTCTCAGCAGATCCGGCGGTTGCAAACACCCGCGCACCAAACGCGTTCGCCAGCTGGATCGCTGTTGTGCCAATGCCGCTGGACCCACCATGCACCAGAAACCGCTCACCTGCCTTCAGACCGCCGCGCGTGAAGACGTTGGACCACACAGTAAAGAAGGTTTCGGGCAGGCACGCGGCCTCTTTCATCCCCATTTCCGAAGGAACTGGCAGACAATGCGCGGCGGGTGTGGCCACATATTCCGCATAACCGCCACCGGGCAGCAAGGCACAGACCTGATCGCCGATGGCCAGACCCTCGACCCCGGCACCAACGGCAACAACCTCGCCCGATGCCTCAAGCCCCGGCAAATCACTGGCACCCTGCGGCGGATCATAGGCCCCGGCACGCTGCAGCGCGTCCGGGCGGTTCACACCCGCATAGGCCACTTTCAGGATCACCTGTCCGGCTTGCGGTTCCGGCACCGGGCGTTCCGTCAGTTGCAGAACATCCGGGCCACCGGGTTTGGTGATTTCGACAGCGCGCATCATCTGGGTCATGGGCAAATCTCCTTTGCCCAATGCCTAGCAGGCAATTTCTGGAAGGCCCAGACGCTTACTTGCGCGGGTTCAACATACCCGGCAAATCAGCCCGCATCTTCGTCGGCGCTTTTACCTGACCGGCCAACCAGTTCGGCACCGCCAGAAACGGTTTGAACAACGGGTTGTCCTTCACCTGCGCCTTGATCTTTTCGAACTGCATGACGTTGTCTATCCGCCGATCCAGAAACTCCCATGTTTTCTGGTGATCGGGGGAATCGTCACCCAGCCAAAACAGCAGAGTCGAGGAATAGACGCCCGACAACGTCGCCCGTTTCGTGTACCAGTTCACGTCTTCCGAGGAATCGCCCAGCGTGTCCCAGATCAGATCGCAGGTCTGCCACAAGGCTTTTGCCCCATCGGCCGCGTGGGTGGGCAGCGAAAACAACGTCATACCCCGGCGAACAAGCTCTTTGTCCGGAACCGCCTCAAGCCGGAACCGAACTGCAGCGGCGATTCGCTCGCGGAACTTCAACTCGCTCAGGTCCGAGGACTTCAGCCGATCCTCCATCGCCGCGTCGCCGCGCGCGTGAAAGGCCAGTGCCAGATCAACCGCGCCACGGGGACAGATCGCGCGCGCCAGCGTGTCATCCATATCGCAATCTAAGATAGCTGCACGAAAGCTGGCTTCGGACCAGCCGTCAAACGGCACATGGATCAAAATCGCGTCCAACAACTGCTGCTTGGCGTCTTCATATGTGGTGGTCATGGCGGTTCTCCGGTTCTGGGGACCAGTACTAGACAAGATAGAACGGCTTTGCTATACGGCCAATTCCTGCAATTTCCTTGCAACTCTATCTAGAAAGGTGGTGACAACCACATGCAGGTTAGTGTTCGCGACAATAACGTCGATCAGGCGCTTCGTGCCCTGAAGAAAAAGCTGCAGCGCGAAGGCGTGTTCCGCGAAATGAAGCTCAAGCAACATTTCGAGAAACCGTCCGAGAAAAAAGCGCGCGAGAAAGCTGAAGCGATCCGCCGTGCCCGTAAACTGGCACGTAAGAAAGCACAGCGCGAAGGTTTGCTCTAAAACCTCGCTCGTCCAGCTTTGGATGACACTATTTGACGACCCCCGAGGCATCGCCCGGGGGTTTGTCGTTTTCAGGGTCGGATGATTTATGCCGACTCGGGCCGCCTACGCGCGACAAGCTGCCATTTTCCCCTCAGCAACATTTTGCCCGGCATTTTGCAGCGCAGCGAATCCCGTTGCGGCAGCACTGCCCCGCCAAAACTCGCCTCTAAACACGCCATCCCTATCAACGCAGTATCGAGCCTTTGTAACTGGCGCCGTCTACCACGACAAAAAACCAATCGGAGGCAAAAATGTCGACTGCAAGTAGTATCGAACAAGAAATGCTGGCGCTGATTAACCAAGAGCGCACATCCCGCGGGCTGGACCCCCTACAGCTTGAAACGCGCCTGAACGACTCGTCCGAGGATCACAGTGAATGGATGCTGGAATCGGATGTCTTCAGCCACACCGGCTCGGGTGGTTCCAGCGCCACGCAGCGGATGGAAATGGCCGGGTTCGACTTCTCGGGCAACTGGCGGTCAGGTGAAAACATCGCCTGGCAATCCGAGCGCGGCGCGCCAGGCATCAGCGATGACGTCGCCCAGCTTCATCAGAACCTGATGAACAGCCCCGGTCACCGCGCCAATATTCTGAACCCCGATTTCAAATACATCGGGATCGGCATTGAAACCGGCGACATGCAGGGTTTTGACGCTGTGATGGTGACGCAGAATTTTGCTGCCACCCAGGGTGAGGTCATGCTGGACAACGGCTCCACCACTCCGCCAGCGCCGACGCCACCGGTTGAAGAAACCCCGCAGCCCGAAGAGCCGGTTGCCGAAGTGCCAGAACCCGAGGTTACAGAGCCTGAGGAACCGGTAGCCGAAGTGCCTAACCCTGAAGTTACCGAGCCCGAGGAACCGGTGGCCGAAACGCCTGACCCTGAAGTTACCGAGCCCGAGGAACCGGTGGCCGAAGTGCCTGACCCAGAAGTTACCGAACCCGAGGAACCGGTGGCCGAAGTACCTGACCCAGAAGTTACCGAGCCTGAGGAACCTGTGGCCGAAGTACCTGACCCTGAAGTTACCGAGCCCGAGGAACCGGTGGCCGAAGTACCTGACCCCGAAGTTACCGAGCCCGAGGAACCGGTGGCAGAAACGCCCGGAACGGAAGAACCCGAAGAGTTTGCCTGTTTTGACGTTCAGGAGTTTCTTGCCGAGATCCGGGCATTCGTCCAATCGATTCAGGCGCAGTTTGACCAGTTTGATTGGAACGACACGGACTATGCCGATGCGGAACCCGAAACCGACGATTTCGATATGGTGATGACCGGCGGTGACAATCCTGTGGACGATGTTGAGACATGTTCTGACATGGCCGGCGACAATTCAGGTGATGTCTTTGTGTTCAACTATTATGATTTCGACTGCATGATGGACGCCGCTTAACGGATACCACGGTGCGAGGCGGGGGCGATCCTGCCTCGCACCAATTTCTACTTCAATAGTTCAATAGACCTTGGGAACATACAGATCGTCCGGCAAAATCCGGCGTTCATATTCCGGGTTATACTTTCGATCCGGCAGATCGACCTTTTCCTGCGGCACATCCGAATACGGGATCTTGGTCAACAGGTGTTCGATACAATTCAGGCGTTCGCGCTTTTTGTCGTTGCCTTCGACGATGTACCAGGGCGCTTCG
Source organism: Ruegeria sp. CDSB113 (assembly GCF_059611045.1). Taxonomy (NCBI): domain Bacteria; kingdom Pseudomonadati; phylum Pseudomonadota; class Alphaproteobacteria; order Rhodobacterales; family Roseobacteraceae; genus Ruegeria; species Ruegeria sp. CDSB113. Next base: position 53,532 of record NZ_JBXWOU010000005.1, on the reverse strand, counting down.
GGAATGTTCGTGCGAAACAACATGTCCTCTTTGGCCTTGGTGTAGGATTCCCACCGAATGCGCGATTCCAGATCCATCGGCGACAGCTTCCACTGCTTCATCGGATCGTGAATGCGCATCAGGAATCGCAACTGCTGTTCTTCGTCGGTGATCGAGAACCAGTATTTCAGCAGGATGATCCCCGACCGCACCAGCATCCGTTCGAATTCGGGAACGTCCTGAAAGAACTGTTCGACCTGATCTTCACTGGCAAAACCCATGACCCGCTCGACGCCCGCACGGTTGTACCAGGACCGGTCGAACAGAACGATTTCGCCAGCTGCGGGCAGATGCGGCACGTAGCGTTGGAAATACCACTGGCTTTGTTCCCTGCGACTGGGTGCGGGCAACGCAACCACACGCGCAACACGCGGGTTCAGGCGCTGGGTAATCCGCTTGATTACCCCCCCTTTACCGGCACTGTCGCGACCTTCGAACAGGATGCACACTTTGGCACCGGTGTGTTGAACCCAATCCTGAACCCTGATCAGTTCGGCCTGCAATCGCAGCAGGTTCTGGAAATAGACCTTGCGGTCCAGCATGTCAGGATGCTGTTCCTTATAGATCTTGCGAACTTCCATCGACAGCATCGGCTCGCTGAATTCGATTTCGAGATCTTCATCCAGCGTGTCTTCGAGCTCGGCTTCCAGCCAGTCTTTTGGGGCATCATTGTTTTGGTAAGCCAAGATCTGCTCCTTATCAGTCAACGGGTTCCGACCATACCCAGAGAGTGTGACCGCCTGATGTCATCAGATACAATTGATGAACGCTCCGCGCCGGTTCAATTTCAAGTTGGTGCGGGGCCGTAAAACAGACAGACGTTCGGTCATTCCTATAATTGAACCGACCTGCGCCTAGATACAAGCGTCCGATTTGACGCAACGCCAGCAGTTAGGCACAGGCTGATCCTTGCACGGCCTTGCCATTTGGGGTTGTCCGACGGCATCAATACGCACCTGAATACATGAGAGAGCCGTGGCGCATTTTGTATCCCTTCTGCCATTGATGTGGCCCTGGTCCATACTGATCGCCGGCATGGTCAGTGCGGCCTCGGGCCGGCGGCAACTTGGCCTGACGCTGCTGTTGGTGTTTGGTCTTGCCGCCCTCGCCCTGGGGCTGGTCACGCCTTTGGCTGTTGGAGTTGTTGCTGCCGGATTGTTGGGGGCTGCGGCCCTGAACCATCTTACAGGCACCGGCGCGGCGGTTGGCCACGTCATGTTGATCGGCTGGTGTCTTGCATTGGGCGCGCATCAGGTGCCCGGTTTTCAAAACCTGCTGGTACTGGACCGGGTCTATGCCGGGCCGGACAGTTCGGCGTTTTCAATGTACTTGAATCTGGACAAGCCAATGGTGCTGTTCGCGGTCCTGCTGGCCTGGCCGGGAATGACCGATTCAGCGAGACCTGTCCGGAGAACACCCTTGCTAGTGGGCCTCGCGACCTTGCCCGCCCTCTTCGCCTTTGGGCTGGCCGCGCAGGCCATCCGGCCAGAACTCAGCCTACCACCTTGGTGGCTGATTTTTGCATTGTCGAACCTGTTTCTGACCTGCCTGACGGAAGAGGCTTTTTTCCGCGGTTACCTGCAGTCGCTTATTGCTTCCAAACTTGGTGCAGCACGTGGCGTAACTCTGGCCAGCATTCTGTTTGGTCTGGCACATTTTGCCGGGGGTCCGGCCCTAGTCGCTTATGCCGCGATTCTTGGCGCGGCCTGTGGTTTGGGATTTTATGCGACCGGTCGGTTGTGGGTGCCCGTTATGATGCATTTCGGCTTCAATGCCGTACATCTGATCCTGTTCACCTACCCGACCCCAGCCTGACGGTCACACCGGTAAGGCCGTCGTCTTGAACACAGTGCGCAAAGCAAATGAGCTTTGCATTTGCGCCACGCCGGGCAAACGCGACAGGTACTGACGGTGAATTCGGGCGAAATCCTCGGTGTTCTCGGCGACAACCTTCAGAATATAGTCCGCCGTCCCCGCCATAAGATGACACTCCAGAACGTCGGGAATACGCGCCACCGCTTTTTCGAACGCGTCCAGAAGCTCTTCGGCTTGCCCCTGCAAGGTGATCTCAACAAACACGGTGGTCGGGACGTTCATCTTGCGTGCGTCCAGCAGCGCAACATAGTTTCGGATGTACCCTTCGGCCTCAAGCCGTTGGACCCGCCGGTGACATGCCGATGGCGACAGATTCACCTGATCTGACAGCTCAGCATTCGACATCCTGCCGTTTCTCTGCAGGGCGGCCAGAATCTTTCTATCGGTCGTGTCGAGGCTCATACGCGCAAGTCCTTTGCAAGAAATTCCAATAATACCGAAGATTCTCGCAAAGAAAACCCAAATGACGGGCAGAGTTTCACAGAAATTGCATCCTGAATTGCACATAATTTGGGCAGTTTATGAATGGAGGAGCGAGAAATGAAAATCGGTTGCCCCAAGGAAATCAAACCCCAGGAATTCCGTGTTGGCATGACCCCCAACGCTGCGCAAGAAGCTGTTGCGCGCGGCCACGAGGTCATCATTGAAACCAATGCCGGCATGGGTTCCGGCTTTGACAACGACTCGTACGTCGCCGCAGGTGCGCGTATCGTCGACACCGCAGAAGAAGTTTTTGCGACCGCAGACATGATCGTAAAGGTCAAAGAACCTCAGGCGGTCGAGCGCAAGATGCTGCGTGAAGGCCAGCTGCTGTTCACCTACCTGCACCTGGCACCTGATCCAGACCAGACCCACGACCTGCTGGCGTCGGGCTGCACCGCGATTGCCTATGAGACCGTAACCGACCGCAACGGCGGCCTGCCGCTGCTGGCGCCGATGTCCGAAGTTGCCGGTCGTCTGGCACCTCAGGTCGGTTCGTGGACCTTGCAGAAGGCCAATGGCGGCCGCGGGGTTCTGATGGGTGGCGTTCCCGGCGTTGGCCCGGCCAAAGTCATCGTGATCGGCGGCGGCGTTGTTGGCACGCACGCAGCCAAGATCGCGGCCGGCATGGGCGCTGATGTCACCGTTTTGGACCGGTCTCTGCCACGCCTGCGCTACCTCGACGACGTCTTTGGCGGTACATTCAAAAGCCAGTACTCGACAGCTGGCGCAACGGCCGAGCTGATCCAGGAAGCCGACATGGTCATCGGTGCGGTTCTGATCCCCGGCGCTGCGGCACCCAAGCTGATCTCGCGCGCACAACTGTCCACCATGAAACCCGGTGCGGTTCTGGTTGACGTTGCGATCGACCAGGGCGGCTGCTTTGAAACCTCCAAAGCGACCACCCATGCCGATCCGATCTATGAAGTGGACGGCGTCATGCACTATTGCGTGGCCAACATGCCGGGCGCAGTTGCGCGAACCTCAACCATCGCATTGGGCAACGCGACTATGCCGTTCCTGCTGGCACTGGCGGGTAAAGGCTGGAAGAAAGCATGTCAGGACGACCCGCATTTGCTGGCAGGTCTGAACGTCCATGCCGGTCAGCTGACTTACGAAGCTGTTGGTACGGCGCTGGGTCTGGATGTTGTCTCGCCCGAGGCAATCGTCAACGCCTGAAGCACTCCCGCCCCTGAAAGGAGCCGCTAAAGCGGCTGCTTTACAGCGTTGGGCATGGCGGCGCGCCTTTGGCGCGCCGCTTTTCTTTTGATCGAACGACTTTTGCACCGACAAAAAAACGCCGCGCTAAAAGCGCGGCGCCGGGCCCAAACGGAGGAGGGCATTTCCAATGCCCGCGCGACGGGCGGGAGAATTTACCCTTCTTTGTGAATTTCCACAGAATGCGGGTAGGGAATCGAAACGCCTTTGGCGTCAAACGCTTCCTTCACGGCTTTGGTCAGGTCGAACTTCACATCCCAATAGTCCGCGGCCGCGCACCAGAGGCGCGCCGTCAGATCGACCGAGCTGTCACCCAAGTTTGTCACACGCACCCAAGGTTCCGGATCACTGTGGATACGGTCATCGGCCTTTGCCACATCCAGAATGATCTTCATCGCCTCATCAGCGCTGTCGCCATAATCGATACCGAACACCAGATCGACACGCCGCGTGTCATGCGCCGAGTAGTTCGTGATGATCGATCCCCAGGATTGCCCGTTCGGAACGATGATCTGCACGTTATCCGGCGTCACCAGCTCTGTCGTGAACAGGTTCAGATCCTTAACAGTGCCTGCGGTGCCGCCGATATCGACATACTGACCCAGCTTGTAAGGGCGGAAGACAACCAGCATAACGCCCGCAGCAAGATCGCTCAGCGTTCCCTGTAGGGCCAAACCGATGGCCAGAGAAGCAGCACCCAAAATGGCGACGATGCTTGTCGCCTGAATGCCAAAGATGCCCAGCACTGCAACCAGTACCATGGCCAGTATGACCCATTTCACCAGACTGGCGACGAAATTCCCAAGCGTCTGATCAATATGCGGTGTCGCATTGATCCGGCGCCGGACTACACCGGCAATGGCGCCAGCAATGATCCATCCAAGGATCAGTACGACCAGCGCTTTGACCGCGCTTATGATCAGCGGGGCATAGGCACCCACCTGTGTTACGACCTCATCCACGCGCATCTCCTTTCGATTCACGGCAAACCCGCGTCTCTCAGCGCGGGATTGGCGGAATAGTGATCCATAAGCGCGCTTCGGTCTAGGTGTGAGATACGCAGGTTTTCCCCGTTGTTCTCACGTAAACAGCCCCTGACCTTGTATGCACAGCCCGGATACTGGCAAGACTGGGCAATTGTACCTACCTATTGCTGGCAACCCATGACAGGAGCCCCCCATGCTGGACACCGCCTCTCACCCGATAACGGCCCGCTGGCCTGCGCAGTTTCCCGACAGGATTCAGCTCTATTCTTTCCCCACGCCGAACGGCGTCAAAGCGTCAATCATGCTGGAAGAAACCGGCCTGCCCTATGAAGCCCATCGGGTTACGCTTTCGGACTCGGATGTCAAAAGCCCTGAGTTCCTGTCGTTGAATCCCAATAACAAGATCCCTGCGATTATTGACCCGAATGGTCCGGATAGCACACCCATTGGTCTGTTCGAAAGCGGAGCGATCCTGATATACCTCGCCGAGAAAAGCGGTAAGTTTCTGGGTCAGACCAAAGCCGACAAATATCGCGTGATCCAATGGGTGATGTTCCAGATGGGTGGCATCGGTCCGATGTTCGGGCAACTAGGCTATTTTCACAAATTCGCAGGCAGCGAGATCGAAGACCCGCGCCCCCGCGAACGCTATGTGAACGAAGCCAAGCGACTGCTGAATGTCCTGAACCAACAGCTTGAAGGTCAGGATTGGATTGCCGGAGACTATTCGATTGCCGATATCGCAATCGCACCGTGGCTGCGCGGGCTCGAATTCTACAATGCCCACGACCTTGTTGGTTGGGAAGACCACGCCAATCTGGTGGCGTATCTCGACCGGTTCCTGGAGCGACCCGCAGTGCAAAAAGGCCTGGTTACGCCGCCCCGGGACTGATTGCTTCGGCGATCTTTTCGGCAATCATGATAGTGGGCGCATTGGTATTGCCGCCGACCAAAGTCGGCATGATTGATGCGTCCACCACCCGCAGCCCATCGACCCCACGAACCCGGCCTTCGGTATCGACAACGGCCATATCGTCGACCCCCATCTTGCAGGTGCCCACCGGGTGATAGATCGTGTCGGCACGGCTGCGGATATCAGCCTCCAAGGCCTGATCACTGCCGTCATGGGCATAGAGCCGCTTTTTGCGCCAGGGTTCCAGCGGTTCGGATTCGAGAATTGATTCCATGATACGAGCCCCGCGCTTCAACAGATCCAGATCGCGGTCATCACTGAGATAAGCCGGATCAATACGCGGCGGCTCTTCTGCCCGGTCCGAGGTTAGCCCAACGCTGCCCCTGCTGAACGGGCGCAACACACAGACATGGCACGAATACCCGTGCGGCAAGTGAATCTTGCGCATGTGGTCATCAACGATTCCGACAACAAAGTGCAGTTGAAGATCCGGTTTGGAAACGGATGGATCGGATTTGAAGAACGCGCCGCCTTCGGCAAAGGGGGTCGCAAACAACCCCTCTCCGGTGCGGCGCCAGTCCAACCCCGCCTTAGCCAGGTTCCATAGCCCGCCCGGGGTCAGCCCGATGACATCCTTACGTTTCGAATGATAGCTGAGGACATAGTCCAGATGGTCCTGCAGATTCTGACCAACGCCGGGCAAGTCGTGCAGAACAGGAATACCGTGCTGTTTCAACTCGTCTTCGGGCCCGATACCGGACAGCATCAGCAATTGTGGCGAACCAAAAGCACCCCCCGAAAGGATGACTTCCCGGCGGGCGCGAACTTCGACTTCTTTGCCTTTCTGACGCAGCAAAACCCCGGTTGCGCGCTTTTTGTCAAAAAGGATCTTCTGGGCTTCTGCCCCTGTCATGATTGTCAGATTGGGTCGCGTTTTGACGCCCCGCAAATAGGCCGCAGCTGCCGAGCAACGTTCACCCTTATGCGCCCCGTCGTGGAACTGCGTGACCTGATACAGGCCCGCGCCTTCCTGTTCCGGCCCGTTGAAATCCTTTGTCTCGCGAATTTGTTGCTGGCCGCAGGCTTCGACAAACGCATGAGAGATTGCCCGTGGCTCAGACTGATCCGACACGTGCAAAGGACCGTCACCGCTATGGAAATCATCCGCACCGCGCGCATTGCCTTCGGCCTTGCGGAAGTAAGGCAGGACACTCTTCCAATCCCATCCTTCGCACCCCAAATCCGCCCATTCATCATAGTCGCTGGGATGCCCACGCACATATAGCATCGCGTTGATCGCCGATGAGCCCCCCAGCGCCTTGCCGCGTGGCTGAAACCCTTTCCGACCATTCAACCCGGGTTGGCGCACCGTTTGAAAAGCCCAATTGTTCAGCTTGGGTCGCCCCGATACCATGGCCGCCACCAGGGCGGGAGCCCGGATCACCAGATCCTCACCCGCCCCGCCCGCTTCGATCAGGCAAACGCTTGTGTCTGGTTGTTCGCTCAGCCGCGCGGCCATCACACAACCAGCGGACCCGCCGCCCACGATGACGTAATCGAATTCCATGGCTGTTCTCCCCTACTGCCCTATCAGACGGTAGAAAGCGCTCTGAATTCAGGCAAGCGAAACGTAGCGTGAGCTATTTTGGCAGGGCGCCCGTCAGAACATAGCGCAGCACATCAACCACTTGGCCCGGATGCTCGGCCACGGCCAGTGCCGCCGCATCCACCTCTTTCAACGCGTGTTGGTGGTCAGGGCCGTGCAGCACAATCAGTGATTTCCCCAGCGCCGCGGCGTAACCCGCGTCAAATGCCGCGTTCCACTGTTTGTACTTCTCGCCGAACCGGACCACGACCACATCGGCATCCGCAATACCCTTGCGCGTGCGGATCGCGTTGACCATAGCGCCCTTGTGGTCATGCCAATACTTGTTCGGCTCGGCCCCCAGAATGGCTACACCGCAATCGTCGCTGGCCGCGTGATCGGTGACCGGACTGTTGAACGTGATGTCCAACCCCTGCGCGCCGTCGATGATTTGCTCACGCCAGTCGGTGTGGATTTCGCCAGATAGGTAAACGTTCAGCATCTATTGTCCTCCGCAAAAACAGAAAGGGCGCGACCGCCCCTTCATCTTTTCAAAAACACTCCCGCCAGCGGCGGCCAAGCATCAACCGCGTAATGTACCGCCTGTTGCCTTGGTAACCTTGGCGATGATCTTTTCGGCCACAGCTTCGATATCTTTTTCCTTCAGCGTCGCATCCGTCGGCTGCAGGCGCACAGTAATGGCCAGAGATTTCTTGCCTTCACCCAGGCTGCCGCCAATGAATTCGTCAAAGACGCGAACGTCCTCGACCAAAGCTTTGTCGGCGCCGGCTGCGGCGTTCACCAATGTCAGCGCCTCGACGCTCTCGTCGACGACGAATGCAAAGTCACGCTCGACCGCCTGCAAATCACGCAGTTCAAGCGCGGCGCGGGTAGCGCCGGATTTACGCGGCAGAGGCACCTCTTCTGGCCAGATGGTGAAGGCCATCGCCGGGCCTTTGATGTCCATCGCCTGCAACACGCGCGGATGCAGTTCGCCAAAGACACCCAACACCTTTTTGGGACCCAGGCAAATTTTGCCGTGACGACCCGGATGCCACCAGGCGTCACCGTCGCGCAGGACCTGCACCTTGGCGGGTGCACCAATGGCCATCAGCACGGCCTCGGCATCCGCCTTGGCATCGAACACGTCAATCGGGCGCGAGGCACCGTGAACGTCCTTGGGGCCGTTGCGACCGACAAGCAGACCGGTGATCTGGGTTTTCTGATCGCCGGGCTCACCGTCATGGAAAACCGGGCCAACCTCGAACAGCGCGACATCTGCATACCCGCGCGCCTGATTGCGGGCGGCGGCCTGCAGCAGACCGGGCAGCAAGTCGGGACGCATATGGCTCATCTCGGACGAGATCGGGTTTTCCAACTGCGTCGCTTCATCCCCACCACCAAACAGCGCGGCCGAAGCCTGATCAATGAACGTATAGCTGACGCATTCGTTGTACCCCAGCGCCGCGCAGGTACGTCGCGCCATCGACTGACGCCGCTGCGTCGGGGTCATCACCGCCTTGGGAATACCATCCGTCACACGCGGCAGCGGCTTGCCCTGCAATTTAGTCAGGGATGCAATCCGCGCGACCTCTTCCACCAGATCAGCTTCGCCCATAATATCGGGACGCCAGCTGGGGACATGCGCCATCTCGCCTTCCAGACGAAAGCCCAAGCGGGTCAGGGTCTGGCGTTGCTCGCTTTCCGGAATGTCCATGCCCACCAACGACTGCACGCGTTCAGCGTCCAGCTTGTAGGCGCGCGAGTGATCCGGTGCCTTGCCAGCTTCGACCACTTTCGAGGCTTCGCCACCGCAGATATCCAGGATCATCTGCGTTGCATGTTCTAACCCTTCCAGCGTGTATTCAGGGTCTACGCCACGTTCGAACCGATAACGCGCGTCCGAGGTGATCTTAAGCGCACGACCGGTCAACGCGATCTGCACATGATCCCAAAACGCGCTTTCAAGGAACACATTCACGGTGTCCTCGGTACAGCCGGTTTCCTCACCGCCCATGATGCCGGCAATCGACTCCGGGCCCTTATCGTCCGAAATCACCATCATACCGGGCTGCAGGGTGTATTCTTTCTCGTCCAGCGCAACCAGCTTTTCACCGCCTTTGGCACGGTGAACGCGCAGGTTGCCCTGCACCTTGTCCGCATCGAAAACGTGCAGCGGGCGGTTCTGGTCGAACGTCATATAGTTGGTGATATCCACCAAAGCTGAGATCGGGCGCAGGCCAATTGCCTTCAACTGATCCTGCAGCCATTGCGGGCTGGGGCCATTCTTGACCCCTTTGATCAGGCGACCGGTGAAATGCGGCGCACCGTCCAGCGTATCTTCGTCGATCGTCACCTTGATCGGGCTTTTGAACTCACCCGGCACCGGTGTATAGCCGCGTTCTTTCAGCGTACCGACGCCACGTGCAGCCAAATCGCGAGCGATCCCGGCCACGCCCAGCGCATCGGGGCGGTTCGGCGTGATCGCGATTTCGATCATCGTATCGACCTTTGCCGGCTCGTTCTCGGTCAGCCAGTCGACGAACTTGTCTCCAACCTCGCCCGAGGGCAGCTCGATGATGCCGTCATGTTCTTCTGACAGCTCCAGCTCCCGCTCCGAGGCCATCATGCCAAAGCTTTCGACGCCGCGGATCTTGCCCACGCTGATCGTCAGATCCAGACCGGGGATATACATGCCCGGCTTACAGACCACTACCGTGATACCTTCGCGTGCGTTGGGCGCGCCGCAGATGATCTGCAGATCGCCCTCGTCAGTCGCAACAGTGCACACGCGCAGCTTATCCGCATCCGGGTGCTTTTCCGCGTGTTTCACATAGCCCAGCGTAAAGCCTGCCAGACGGTCCGCCGGGTTCACGATCTCTTCGACTTCCAGTCCAAGATCGGTCAGCGTCTCTGCAATCTCATCCACCGACGCATCGGTGTCGAGGTGGTCTTTCAGCCAGGAAAGAGTGAATTTCATCGGTCGGTTTCCGCCAGTAAATCTAGGGTCAGACCGCGTGTAACGGATATTGCGGACAGGGGAAAGAGGGTGCGGGGGGCTTGGGCGCCTACTCTTCCGCGACCGTGTTGGAAACACCATCCGCACCGGCAAACACGGCTAGAATCCGTGCGATATCTTCACCTGAGTTCACCCCTGCATGAGGTGAGCGAAATGCCTCAACCAGCGCATCACCGGTTTTGTAGGTTTTAGTCCCGGCATCCCCGTAATCCACGGTGATTTCACCCTCCAACATGTAAGCCGCCAATGGGGCCTCGTGCCGGTGCCAGCCGGTTTTTTGGCCGGGCTGCATGGTCACGATGGCCATGGTTATCTGCGCCTTGCCTTCGGGGTATTCCAGCGGTTCACCAATCACGGATTTATCCGTCTGCAACAGAACCTCAACTGGCGGATAGGTGTCTCGCGCCAGTTGAGGTGTGGCGGCAAGGATTAGGGCGCTTAGCAGCAAGGTTTTCATCGGGCAGTTCCATTTTCGGATCATTCCGGGCAACCAAGCTGGAAATACCGTGCAAGTCAAATGATCAGGGATATGTCGGCTCACGCCCCAGCAGCTCATCCAACTGCCGTCCGATCCAGCCGTGGGGGATGAAATGCCCACCGGGATGTGTGTCCAGCACCACCTGCCCCTGCGCGCAATCGGTCCATTCCATCCGGCTGAGCGTAAGGATCGGCACGACGCTCCAATCCCCGCCCGGGGTAGCGTCGTGGCAACCATATTTCTGCCGCCACAGCGCCACTGGATAAGTCGTGTCCCCGCCCGGCCCAAAGGGGAAGTCCATCACGGTGTCGCTGGTCCCGTGCACATGGCGCACCTCGGCCGGGGCTTGCGGGCAGTGCTCGGTCTGACGGATCGACCCCGCGACCGCCAGCAAAGCAGCCGTGTCATTGCCCGACTGGCACACATAGCGCCACGCCATCGCACCGCCAAAGGAATAGCCCGAGACATAGATGCCGTCCGGATCAATCGGATAGCGTTTGGCGACGTCCTCAAGCACCCGGTCGGCGAAGGGGACATCGCGCGTGTCCGAGGTCCAGAAATCCCAGCTTTTGCCCAGTCCGTTTGGGGCCACCAGCAACACGCCGCGCAGCTTCGTAGCCCCTGCGATGCGTTCATGGTTCACCACCACCGTCCCCTGCCGCGCCCAGCCGTGAAAATGCAGCAACACCGGCAGAGGCGTTTCGCCATCCCACCCGTCGGGTTCCAGTACATGGTACGAGCGGTCGCCGACCTGACAGGCGGTATCGCCGTGGCATGTATCCACAGCAGTGGCTTGGGTGGCGGTCAGAAGGAGAAGGCAGAGCAGTCGGTAAATCATCTGTCGAACCCTAGCGAGCCTGCGCCCGCTGTCACGTCACAACCCCGTGGGAGGTTGTGACAAGCCGCGCTACAAACTATGAATCCAAAAGCTTCGACGGGCACCACGTCCTACTTACTTGAAGCTGTCTTTAATACGGTCCGGGAGGTCACGGAGCCTCTTCTGGCATGTTGAAGAAGTCAGTTCCCCTGTTTCATAAGGCAAGTGTACTGCAACGACTTGAAACCCGCCTATTCTTTGGCGACTTAGGTTACAGAAGTTGACAGAAATCTCACCTGACTCTCTCGCCATTTCATCAGCGTGCGGTGCAATTTGCTGCGACCAACGCTCTGATTCTTCAAGAACGCTAGAGGGAACATTGACATTTAGGCAGTCAAAAGTTCTGCCATCACTCCCGGCAAAATAGACAACCTGGTTCGATGAAAACCCGTCGGGGAACGCACTTCGGATCTCCGCAACCTGGTCCTGCCAAAGCTCGAAACATAGGTGGTCTTTTTTGACTTGCTCTGCTGTGGAAAGGCTTGGGATTATACCAAGAACAAGCCCAAAAATCAGTTGAGCGGCATAACTCAACGAGTTTTGCTTCACCGCGACAAACCACCATGAAGGTTCGGCATATCCAGCGCTGCAAACCCGTAGTGCCGCAGCCAGCGCAGGTCGCTATCAAAGAACGCCCGCAAATCCGGAATGCCGTATTTCAGCATCGCCAGACGGTCGATGCCGATGCCAAAGGCAAAACCCTGATAGACGTCCGGATCAATCCCACCGGCGGCGATCACCTTGGGATGGACCATGCCAGAGCCCAGAATCTCCATCCAGTCGTCGCCCTCACCGATCTTCAGCTGGCCGTTATCCCAGGAACAGCGGATATCGACCTCGGCCGATGGCTCGGTGAAGGGGAAGTGCGAGGCGCGGAAGCGCAGTTCGACATCGTCGACCTCGAAGAACGCCTTCACGAACTCTTCCAGAACCCATTTCAGGTTCGCCATCGAGATGTCCTTGTCGATGGCCAGCCCCTCGACCTGATGGAACATCGGGGTGTGGGTCTGATCGTAGTCTGCACGGTACACGCCGCCCGGACAAATGATGCGGATCGGCGCGCCCTGTTTCTCCATCGAGCGGATCTGGACTGGCGAAGTATGGGTGCGCAGCACGTGCGGCGGGCGATTGTCGCCCTCGGCACGGTGCATATAGAACGTATCCATCTCGGCCCGCGCGGGGTGGTGGCCGGGGATGTTCAGAGCGTCGAAATTATGCCAGTCGGTCTCAATCCGCGGCCCTTCAGCCACCGAGAAACCCAGTTCGGCAAAGATCGCGGTCAGCTCCTCGGTCGCCTGGCTAACTGGGTGGATCGAGCCCTGACGGCGCGCGCGGGTCGGCAGAGTCACATCCAGCCATTCTGTGCGCAGGCGTTCGTCCAGCGCGGCATCGGCCAAAGCGGCTTTCTTGGCGGACAGGGCCGAGTTGATCTCATCCTTCAGGGCATTCAGCGCGGGGCCAGCGACCTGGCGTTCCTCGGGCGTCATCTTGCCCAACTCACGCATCTTCAGCGCGACTTCGCCCTTTTTGCCGACAGCCGCGACACGGATCGCTTCGAGCGCGTTTTCGTCGCCTGCATCGGCGATCTGACCCAGATATTTTCCCTTAAGATCGTCCATGACGGTTCCCTGAATGCTGTTGAAGCTCTGCTATCACAGCAGTCTGCGAAAGCAAGAGGGGCGGATCAGATCGCCCGCAGCATTGCCACTTGTGGGCCGCACCGGACCGGGCGAACGGTCGGGCCATAGCTTTGCGGCTGATCCAAAAGCTCGGGGAACAGGGCGAACAGCTCGTCCGCGGCTTCGCGGTCAAGACTCGATAGGCCCTGCGCCCCGGGAAAGAAGCTTTCCGAGATCAGGCCAGAGGTCGACACCAGTTGATGCCGGTCAAAGAACAGGTGGACATAATGGACAAGGTCGCAAGGCGCGGATGTGATGGTCGTGTCATTGACCATTGATTTAGCCGCGACAAGGACCTCATCTTCTCCGAACAACAGCTGCGCCTGCCAACCTGCGACCAGCAGACGGTGTTGCGGCGAGACGTAAATGTCCCTTTCTGCCCCCAACGCACTGGAACGGATGCGAACGGGTGCAAACCGACCCCGTCCTGAAACAGTGCGGCCACCGGCCCAGCGAATGATGCAAGCGCCATCGTCCTGCGTCAGCACCAGGTCACCCGGCCCCAGAGTTTCAACCCTGCGCGGGCCGTCTGGCGTGTCGACCAACGTGCCAGCCGCGAAACACGGCGCGCCTGAATCGCCGGGTGAGAGCGGCGCATGTACCAGTGTATCCGGGTTGGGCTGATTGAATTGCAGGGTCGTTGTGGTTTGGTTCGGCCCGACAAGAACCGGCAGATTTTCCGAAGTTTCCCCGGCGGCCAACCCGTTTTGAGCGACGATATCTGTGGTTCCGCCACCGATATCGTAGAAATCAATGACCTCGCCCGTCGACGTATTGGTCAGCGCATAGGCTTCATAGTTGGTAGAGCCACCGCCATTGGGATCGGTCAGCAAGATCGGAAAGAAGTCCGCTGAAATCACAAAGACTTGTTCGTTGTTGTCAGGGTCTGTCGAAACCTGAACCGACGGGTGATCCAGCGGAATTTCGATCCCGACCTGACCATTCGCCTGATAGAAGGACACAGTGAAATTGGCCGGATCCTCATCGGATCTCAGCGCAACCTCTAGGAACTCGGACACACCGCTTTGGGCGGCGTAGGCATTGGAATAATGCAGTTCGCTGATACGGGCCATGACGCCATCACGCTTGGGAATATCCCGCCAATCATACTCGAAGGACCCTGCCACATGGCAAGGTCACATCGCGTTAATTGGCAAATACTCTCCTAAAGGCAACAGACCTAAAAGACGGTCAGTAACTGAAATCGGGATAAATCCGGGTCAGATCGCCGTTCCAGTCGCCGTTATAGTGATCCAGCAATTCATCCGCTGGAACCTTGCCGGTTTCGATACTGTCCTTGAGCGCATTCAGGAAATGCGTCTCATCCGGCACCAACCCACCTGCACCAGGAAAGGCGCGGGATTTCAGGCCGGCTTGGGCGATCGAAACCACCTCACCAGCCAGATCGTGCATGTTGATGTCGCCGACCTGCGCCTGCAAACCGTCCCGGGCCGCGGCTACCCGCAGCTCTTCACGCGTTTCGGCATCCCAGCCTTTGACCAGATCCCAGGCCGCATCCAACGCACCCTGATCATAGGTCAGACCGACCCAGAATGCGGGCAAGGCACACAGGCGCCGCCATGGGCCACCATCGGCCCCGCGCATCTCCATGAACTTCTTGATCCGCGCCTCGGGGAAGGCTGTGGTCAGGTGATCCGCCCAGTCTGACAAAGTCGGCGTTTCGCCCGGCAATGCAGGCAGTTTGCCTTGCAGAAAGTCACGGAAGGACTGGCCCAGCGCGTCGATATACTTGCCGTCGCGATAGACGAAATACATCGGCACATCCAAGGCGTACTCGACCCAAGCCTCGAACCCGAACCCGTCTTCGAACACAAAGGGCAGCATACCGGTGCGCGCATCATCCAGATGACGCCAGATATAGCTGCGCCAGCTTTTCTGGCCGTTGGGTTTCCCCTCAAAAAACGGCGAATTGGCAAACAGTGCGGTTGCCACCGGCTGCAACGCCAGCGCGACGCGCAGTTTCTGCACCATGTCAGCCTCGGATCCAAAGTCGATATTGACCTGAACCGTACACGTCCGGCGCATCATCGACCGGCCCATGGTGCCGACCTTTTCCATGTAGTCATTCATCAGCCGGTAACGCCCCTTGGGCATCAGCGGCATTTCCTCGTGGGTCCAGATCGGGGCGGCCCCAAGGCCGATGAAGCCGACACCGATCTTGTCCGCGATATCCTTCACATCGCGCAGATGCGCGTTCACCTCGTCACAGGTTTCATGAATGGTCTCAAGCGGCGCACCTGACAATTCCAACTGCCCACCGGGTTCCAGCGAGACATTGGCCCCGTCCTTTTCCAACCCGATCAGCTTGCCGGCCTCTTCCACCGGGGCCCAGCCGTGCAGATCGCGCAGCCCCTGCAGCACCGCAAGAATGGAACGCTCACCCTCAAAGGGCAGCGGTTTCAGCGTGTCCTTGCAATAACCGAACTTCTCATGTTCGGTTCCGATACGCCAATCCTGTTTGGGCTTGCAGCCCGATTCCAGATATTCGGCCAGTTGCTCATGGCGTTCGATCGGTCCGCCGCCGGACTGGGGAATGGACATGAACCGTGCTCCGATCCTGATGTGTCTGTCGTTTGGTCAGTCGTGGTCTTAAACCGCGCCAGTGTCAATGCAGCCTCAAATGGGCCGGACGCAGAGGCGTACGTTCCCAAATAACCACAGGATGCGTCGCGCCACCGTTCAGTTCCGACAGCATTTGTTCGGTTTTCAAGCCCGGAAGGGCCGAGAACACATCGAACAGCGCTTCGGCACCTTCAGCATTCACAGGAATGTGAAGCGTCGGCTGCCCCTGTTGATCCAAAATCCAATGCGCCGGGGACGATGTCGGGTCCAGCGCAAGGCGCTCGATTTCACGTGTCGCAACGATGCCGCCTGTCAGCGGTCCTAGATAAGTGATCTGACCTTCATCGATGGTCACCAGACCAGGGCCACCTGCACCGGTTCGGAACCGGGCACGTTGAATGCCAATAACGGCCAGCGCCACCGAGACTGCGATCAGAACCCAGCCCAGCCAACCCAGCAATCCACCTGGTCCGCCGATCCAGCTGAGGCCGACCAACAAGACGACCCCTGCCACCAGCACTTCGCGCCAGCGCCACAGGGCCAGTTTGGCTTCGGGTCGGATGAAACTCATGCCGTGTCCTCGGGGTTTTTGAACAGAATCAGGGAATAGTGGCCTGCTGGCCGGAACCCAATTGCTATATAGGCACGCGCGGCGGCATCGCTAGCAGCAAACAGAACAGCGCGGGTTGCGCCGTTGCTATACGCCTCGCTTAGATGCAGCGCCACTGCCAGTCGCGCGTATCCATGCCCCCGAAGATCGGGCGGCGTGTACACGCCCCCAATCTGGACAACCTCTGGCAAACGCGAGTTGAACCCGGTCATTCCTACCGGCTGGTTATCCATCAACAAGGCCCGATGGGAATCGCGTTCGATATAGGCAGCGATATCTTTTTGTGCCTGAGGTTGCGCGCGTTCGGGGTCAAAGCCCATTGCTTCGATCAGATAGTCTTGCCGCCATCCCACTGTTGTAGATCGGTCCAGTTCATCCAGCGGCACCAGTTTCGCGCCGGTGGCGTCCGGCATGACAAGTCGATTCAGATCCAGCGAGAACCCCGGCTCGTCGCTGTTTAGGGTTGCAGGCCGGTCTTCCCATCCCGCAAGCTGCATGATCCGACCGGCTTGAGCGGCCTCAGCCGCCAGACCGAACAACTTGCGCCCTCGGATCAGGCGAATCGCATGGCTCAGTTCATCATCCGAACATTCGGGGCATTGCGGCAGGACCATACCTTCGTTGGTAATTCCAAAAACCGCCCGCGGGCCATCACCCAATGTCCACAAGTTCACGGCGCGCGGGTCTGAACCGCGCAAGCCGAAATCCCGCAGGTTCGCCAGAGGGAACATGGACGTCTGGATGTGTTCAAACAGGAACCTGTCGATCTTTGGAACGTCTGCGCCTTGCGCTTCTTGCCAGTTCACACCCAGTCTCCCAGCGCCTGCTGCCACATGGTCAGCGCCGCCACGGCAGCCGTATCGGCGCGCAGGATGCGCGGGCCAAGGCTGACCACATGTGAATAAGGCAACGCGGCCAGCCTCGCGCGTTCACGCTCGGAAAAGCCACCTTCGGGGCCGATGAGAATAGCCCAGGGTTGGTCCGTTTCATTGCCAGCCAACCGCAGGGCCGAGCCTACCTCGGCCTCATCGCAGAACATCAGTTGCCGCCCCTCGGGCCAGCTTTCCAAAACGCGATCCAATCGCTGCAGATCAGCCACCTCGGGCACAAATGTTCCACCGCATTGCTCGGTCGCCTCAACGGCGTGCGCCTGCAATCGGTCCTGACGAATGCGTTCCGAATTGGTAAATTCCGTCTGCACCGGCATGATCCGCGCTGCGCCCATTTCCGCTGCCTTTTCAACGATAAAGTCAGTGCGCGCTTTTTTAATCGGCGCGAACAGGAACCACAGATCTGGGGGCAGTTGCAGCGGTTTGGATTGCTCAACGCAGGACAAGACGCCGCCCCGCTTGCCTGCCTCTATTACCTCGGCCAGCCACTCTCCGTCCTGCCCATTGAACAGCGCGACCTGTCCACCGACGGACAGGCGCATGACGCCAAACAGGTAATGGGCCTGCTCGCGCGTCAAAGGAACCGATTGCCCCTGACCCAGAGGGTGCTCTACATACAGTCTGATCTTTGCACTCATGAGACCTTACATATGCAAGGCAATGCCCCAACACCAGACGGTCAGGTTGCCGACGCTGTCAGCGGCAACTGGGTCGATACATATGCGCCCGCTTTCACCCGCCCCTACCTGCGCCTGAGCCGCGCTGACCGGCCCATCGGCACGTGGTTGCTGTTGATTCCCTGCTGGTGGGGATTGGCACTGGCCATCCTCAGCGACGGCACCCCGCGGTGGGAGGATCTGTGGATCGCCATCGGCTGCGCCTTCGGCGCATTTCTGATGCGCGGTGCTGGCTGTACGTGGAACGACATCACCGACCGCGAATTCGATGGTCAGGTCGAACGCACACGGTCCCGCCCAATCCCGTCCGGTCAGGTCAGTGTGCGCCAGGCCGTTATCTGGATGGGGCTGCAATGCCTGCTGGCGCTGATGATTCTGCTCACATTCAACCAAGCTGCAATTGCGATGGGTGTGTTGTCACTGTTGCCAGTGACGATCTATCCATTTGCCAAGCGATTTACATGGTGGCCGCAGGTGTTTCTGGGGCTTGCCTTCAACTGGGGCATCCTGCTGACCTGGGCCGCACACACGGGAACCGTAAACATACCCGCAATCACGCTGTATCTGGCCGGAATCGCGTGGACGCTGTTTTACGACACGATTTACGCCCATCAGGACGCCGAAGATGACGAGCTGATCGGGATCAAGTCCACCGCCCGGCTGTTTGGCACCGACACTGCGCGATGGTTGAAATATTTCCTGGTGGCTACCGTGGCCCTGATGGGACTGGCAATCATTGACGCCGCGACGACCCAGGTATCAATTATTGCCCTGGTGGTGGCCCTTGGCGGGCCTTGGGCGATGGGGTGGCACATGGCATGGCAACTGCGGGGGCTTGATATTGAGGACAACGCCAAACTGCTGCAATTGTTTCGCGCCAACCGCGACACCGGCCTTATTCCGCTGATCTTCCTTTGCGTCGCCTTGTTGCTCTGATTGCACCTTGGCCTAGGCCTCTGTAAGAGTTCTGAACACTCACCCGAGGAGTCGATAGTTCGCACATGCGTCTGCCTTATATCTTCGTCGTTGCCTTTGTCTTCCTTGCGTCCGCTGGGCTGTCCTTGCTGGCCGCAAGCTTTGCCGTAACAAAGGTCGAAGAAGCCTCGGAATTCGCCGTGCGGCGTGCGCTGGACCTGAAAGGCCATAACTGGGCCGAGGTCCAGTCAGACGGGCTGCGGGTGGTTCTGACCGGCACTGCCACGGATGAGGCAACACGATTTAACGCCCTGACGGCAGCGGGGACCGAGGTCGACACCTCGCGCGTGATTGATGACATGGAGGTCGCGCCCTCGACGCAGCTGGCCTCCCCACGCTTTTCAGCCGAAATTCTGCGCAATGACAGCGGTATCTCGGTAATTGGCCTTATCCCGGCCAGCGAAGACCGCGACGCTCTGACGAAAAGATTGAGCTCGCTGAATGACGGGCCGATATCCGATTTGCTGGAAACCGCCGACTATCCAAAGCCCAAAGGCTGGGACGATGCGATCGCCTATGCCGTTGAGGCGCTGGCCCGACTGCCGCGGGCAAAAATCTCGGCCAGCCCCGGGCTTGTAAAGGTGACGGCAATTGCCGACAGCCAGCAGGAAAAAGAGCGGCTGGAGCAAGAACTGACGCGCGCGGCACCACCCAGCCTGCGCATTGGCTTGTCCATTTCCGCACCGCGCCCGGTCATTACACCTTTCACCCTGCGTTACCTGATCGACGAAAATGGCGGGCAATTCGACGCCTGTTCAGCCCAGGATGAAAAGGCGCGGGACCGGATCGTCGCAGCCGCACAGGATGCTGGTCTGACCGGGCCTTATTCCTGCACCATCGGTCTGGGTGAACCCTCGCCTCGCTGGCCCGACGCCGCCGTGTTGAGCATTCGGGCGCTGTCGGAAATCGGCCAGGGTACGGTGACCTTGTCAGATGCGGATATCACTTTGGTCGCGGCCGAAGGCACTGGCGCCGCGCGGTTTGATCAGGTGATCGGTGAACTGGAAAACGCACTGCCCGAGGTCTTTGCCCTGCACGCGGTTCTGCCAGAACCCGAAACGGAAAACCAATCCGGCCCGCCCGAATTCTCAGCAACACGAAGTCCCGAAGGCCTGGTGCAAATGCGCGGCCGGCTGGGGGATGAAACCCAGCGCGACATGGTCGACAGCTATGCCCGTGCAGCCTTTGGTTATGAACACGTCCATACCGCAACCCGCGTGGCCCCTGACCTGCCTGCTGATTGGCCCATTCGCGTCCTCAGTGGGCTTGAAGCGTTGTCGCAACTGCACAATGGCGCGCTGACCGTGACACCGGACGAAGTGGTTCTGAACGGCATCAGCCACGATCCCAAAACCCGGGCCTATATTTCGGGGCTTTTGTCGGAAAAACTGGGCGAGGCGCAAGATTTCAGCCTGTCGATCACCTATCAAAAGCCACCCGAGCCCGCAGACAAGCTGCCCGACCCGGATGTTTGCGAAGAGCGCATCGCCGAAGTTCAGGCGGGTTCGAAAATCGCCTTTGAACCGGGTTCTGCCACGGTCGCCGCCGAGTCGCGCGATACGGTTAATCAGATCGCCGACATCCTGCGGGAATGCGGACCCATCCGGCTGGAGATTCAGGGCCACACTGACAGCCAGGGCCGTGAAGAGATGAACCAGCAGCTCAGCCAATCACGGGCACAATCCATCCTCAATGAGCTGCGCGCGCGGCGCGTGCCCACAGCCAGCTTTACCGCCTTGGGCTATGGTGAAACCCAGCCAATCGCCGACAATGACACCGAAAACGGGCGCGAAGAAAACAGACGTATCGAATTCCGCCTGATCCGGCCCGAATCCACTGCCGAATCTCAAACGGCGCTGGAAGCGATGGAAGACGAAGCAGAGACGTCACAAGACGCAGAGCCAGAGGCCGAAGCCGCGGAAACGGATGCGGAAACCGACTCGGGCGCAGGGGACCAGTAAGTTGAACAGAATCGAATTCATTATCGCGACCGCCGTCATATTGTTTGCCGCCTTTTGCATGGGGTGGTTCGCCAATTGGCTGGCCCATCGCCTGTCACGTGTCCGCCAAAGCGACGTCGCCGATCTGGACCGCATGAGCCAGGAGCTGCACGAGGCAGAGGAAACCCGCGACCAGGCGATCACCTATCTGCAGCAGCGCGAGGCCGAGCTGACCAACCAGCTGACCCAGACCGAGGCAGAACTGGCCGCCGCCATGGACGGCCTACGCGCGGCGCGGCAAGAGGCCGAAGAATTGCGTGGGCGTATCAACAACGCGGATTAAGGGAGCTATCCCTATCAGGGCAGGCTTGACCGGGAAGCTGTATTTTTCGCTCTCACTTCAGTCTGGTTGCTGTAGGGTCGTCACCAACACGGGGACGTTCAATGTCAAATCAAACAGACAAATTCGAGCAATTCAAAAGCCTGCATTTTGGGTCTGAGGCTTTTGTTATACCCAACGCCTGGGACGCAGGCTCGGCGCGGTTGCTGTGCAATTTGGGCTTTGACGCATTGGCAACAACCAGTGCTGGCTTTGCGTTCTCAAAAGGGAAACGTGACTCTTTTGCTGACCTGAGCAGGGATGAGCTTCTGGATAATGCTTCGGACATCGTCGAAGCGGTTCCTTTGCCTGTTTCCGCCGATCTCGAGGCAGGCTTTGGGCATGAACCCGAAGCCTGTGCCCTGACTATACGCATGGCAGCGGAAATCGGTCTGGTTGGCGGATCAATAGAAGACGCGACAGGCGATCCCGATGCCCCGATCTATGACCTGCACCAGGCGGTTGACCGTATTCAGGCTGCGGCGGAAGCCGCTGTCGGTTTGCCGTTCCTGTTGACCGCACGAGCAGAAAACTACCTTTGGGGCCGCACGGAACTGGGCGATACAATCAAACGGTTGCAGCTGTTTTCGGAAGTAGGCGCAGCCGTACTCTACGCACCCGGATTACCGGACTTGGACGCGATCAGAACCGTGTGCCGCGAGGTCGACAAACCGGTGAATGTGGTGATGGGTCTGAGCGGCCCTGTCTATTCCGTATCCGAGCTGTCCGACGCAGGCGTTCGGCGGGTCAGCGTAGGCGGGTCATTCGCACGTGCCGCGTTTGGCGCGTTGAAACGGGCTGCCGACGAAGTGAAATCCAGTGGGACATTCAGCTATTCGGCTGATGCGATCTCTGGTGACGAACTTGGCAGGCTTTTGAGCTAAGTTTGGCTGGGTCCAGCTTTGTGCCCGGATGACAGGGTCACCACCGCGTCAACGCATCTTCATCCTCATCCTTGGCTGCGACCCATTCCGCGCCGGATGTGGTGATTTCCTTTTTCCAGAACGGGGCGCGGGATTTCAGGTAATCCATCAGGTATTCTGCCGCCTCAAACGCATCCTTGCGGTGCCGCGCGGCAGTGGCCACCATCATGATCCGGTCCCCCGGAGCCAGACGTCCGTGGCGGTGGATCACCAAAACATCGCCCAACGACCAGCGCTGCTGTGCCTCTTCGGCGATTTTGGTTAGCGCGCGTTCGGTCATGCCGGGGTAATGCTCGATCTCCATCACATCCAGATCACCGGATGCCAGATCGCGAACCACGCCGGTAAAGGTCACGATGGCGCCGTTGGCATCGTCTCTAGCGGCGAAGGTATTGGCTTCGGCCCCAAGATCAAATTCTTCTTCTTGAACCGCGATGCGCATGGTGTCAGCCGCCGGTCATCGGCGGGAAAAAAGCTACTTCGCGCACGCCGGCAAGCGATGCGTCAAAATCGGACAGTTCCTGATCCAGTGCCACGCGCAGTGCGGACAGGTCCGCAAATGCGGCAGCATAGCGGTCTTCACGCGCGCTCAGCTCGGCCACCAGATCGGATACGGTCGCGGCCTCGGTCTCAATCCGTTCTTTCGGCAGGCCGATCCGTTCACGCACCCAGGCAAAATACAGCACGTCCATCCCTTAGCTCTCCTTCAGGTGGGGCATGGCTTTACGTAGGTAGTCATAGCCGGTGATCAATGTCAGCGCCGCCGCGATCCACAGCAGCCACAACCCGATCCGGCCAGACCAGAACATCGCCTCAAGGTGCCAGCGCATATGATTCAGGTCTTCCAGCTGACCCGTCAGGACCATATCCATCGTTTCGGCATCCATCCCGAACGTGGCCATCACAAAATTGTGCTCGAAAATCCCCTGCGAAAACAGAACCGCGATCGCCACCATCTGAGCGGTCGTTTTCCATTTCGCCAGCTTGGTCACCTTGAGCGTTCCGGCTGTATCGCCCAGATATTCACGCAGGCCCGAGACAAACACCTCGCGGAATAGGATGACCGTCGCTGGCAGCACCAACCAGGGCGTCCAGTGCTCAGCGGAGTAACCCACAAGGATCATCAGCGCAATCACCACCATCGCCTTATCCGCAATCGGGTCCAGCATGGCGCCGATCTTGGTTTCCTGTTTCCACGCTCGCGCCAAATATCCGTCAAACCAGTCGGTAATGGCTGCCGTCAGAAACAGGATCAGCGCAAACCAGTCTGCATAGGGTCTGGTGAAATACAGAAACATTACGGCCAGACCGGGCGCGGCCACCAGGCGCAGGACGGTCAGGATATTCGGCAGGTTCCACTTCATGAAGCAGACCCTACATCGCCGACCGGGGACAGGAAAGACGGGGCGGAAAAAAACTGTACCGATCACAGAGACTTGGTCAAAGCGCCGCAGTCCGGCACGACGCCGGTTATTGACCTTGGCCCCGGGCCGGATTGTCGGCAGAGTGCAGCTGACCAAGCCCAATGGCAAAGACGACCCGATGACCCCGAATATTGAGACCGACGCGCGCGCCAACCTGATCGGTAGCGCATGGATGATCGGCGCGATGGCATGTTTCGCACTGGAAGACGCTCTGCTGAAAGCGGCGGCGGTTGCCTTGCCCGTCTGGCAAATTCTTGTCCTGTTCGGATTGGGTGGCTCGGTCATCTTTGCCTGTGTCGCCATGGCACGTGGCACGCGGCTGCTGCAGCCGGATGTGCTGTCGCCTGCAATGAAGATCCGCGCGGTGTTCGAAATCCTAGGGCGGCTGTTCTACGTTCTGGCCATCACACTGACGCCCTTGTCATCAGCAACTGTTATCCTGCAGGCCACCCCGCTTGTGGTCGTCGCCTGTGCCGCGCTTCTATTCGGAGAGACCGTTGGTTGGCGGCGGTGGAGCGCCATTCTCGTTGGCCTGATCGGCGTTGTGATCATCATCCAACCAACTGGGGACAGTTTCACCATCTTGTCCCTTCTGGCCGTGCTGGGGATGTTGGGATTTGCCGGCCGTGATCTGGCCAGTCGGGTCGCACCCGCTAGCCTTGGAACCGAAGTTTTAGGGTTCTACGGCTTTGTCAGCGTGATTGTCGCTGGGTTTGCCTACAGCTTTTGGGAACAGGCCCCCATCGCGCCTGTGCCGTTGCTCACAAGCCTGCATATCGCCGGAGCTGTGGGCCTTGGCGCAATCGCATACACATCCCTGATGAAGGCCATGCGAACCGGAGAGGTGTCCGCCGTCACGCCCTTCCGCTATTCCCGCCTGCTGTTCGGTGTTGCCCTGGGCGTGATCTTTTTCGGCGAGGATCTGGACCAGACAATGTGGATCGGTAGTGGTCTGATCGTGGCCTCCGGCCTCTACATCCTGTGGCGCGGGCGCAAGGTCTAGCCCTTGTCGTGGAAGAAATCATAAACTTTCTGCGCCAACCCGGCTGAGATCCCCTCGACCGCTTTCAAATCCGCCAGATTGGCCCGGCTAACAGCCTTGGCACTGCCGAAATGCGCCAGCAATGCCCGTTTGCGCGCAGCACCAACTCCGGGGACTTCGTCCAACGGCGTCGCGCCGACCGCTTTGGCACGTTTGGCACGGTGAGTGCCGATTGCAAACCGGTGCGCCTCGTCCCGCAGACGCTGAATAAAATACAGCACCGGGTCATTGCGTTTTAAGGCAAAGGGGCGCTGGCCGGTACGATAGAACTCTTCCTTGCCGTGATCGCGATCAACGCCCTTTGCAACACCGACCATAGGGATATCTTCGACCCCATGTTCAACCATGATCTCGCGCACAGCACTCACCTGCCCCGCGCCGCCATCGATCAGTAACAGGTCGGGCCACATCCCCTTGTCACGATCCGGATCCTCTTTTTGCAGGCGAGTAAAGCGGCGGGTCAGAACCTCTTTCATCATGCCAAAGTCGTCACCGGGGGTCAGGTCATCACCCCGAATGTTGAACTTTCGATAGGCGTTTTTCATGTACCCTTCTGGGCCTGCCACGATCATCCCACCAACGGCGTTGGTGCCCTGGATATGAGAGTTATCGTAAACCTCAATCCGGTTCGGCGGGCTGTCCAGATCAAACGCTTCGGCCACGCCACGTAACAGCTTGGCCTGCGTGGCGCTTTCCGACATCCGACGGGCCAGGGATTCCCGCGCGTTGCGCAAGGCCCCTGCAATCAGTTCTTGTTTCTCGCCGCGCTGAGGCACTAGGATTTCGACCTTGCGACCTGCCTTCTCGCTCAGCGCCTCGTGCATTAGATCGGCATTTTCGACGGCGTCCGACAGGATCAGCTGCCGGGGCGGTTCCTTGTTGTCGTAGAACTGGCCAAGAAACGCCTCCATCACCTCTGCTGCGGACACATCCGCACCGACACGAGGATAGAAATCTTTGTTCCCCCAGTTCTGATTTGCGCGGATAAAGAACACCTGAACACAAGCCTGCCCACTGTCCATATAGAGGCCGATTACATCCGCCTCAGCCACGCCGCGCGGATTGATACCCTGGGACGTCTGCACCTGCGTCAGCGCCCGGATGCGATCTCGTAGCCCGGCGGCGCGTTCGAACTCCATCGCCTCGGACGCGGCCATCATCTGTTCGGCCAGCTCCTCTTGCACTTTGGTCGACCGCCCCGACAGGAACCGCTCGGCATCTTTGACGCTTTCGCCGTATTCATCTTCCGAGATCAGGCCAACGCATGGCCCCGAGCACCGCTTGATCTGATAAAGCAGACAGGGCCGCGTGCGGCCGTCAAACATGGAATCCGAGCAGTTGCGCAGCAGAAACGCCTTTTGCAGCTGGTTCAACGTTCGATTGACCGCGCCAGCACTGGCGAAGGGGCCAAAATAGGTCCCCTTCTCTTTCTTCGCGCCACGGTGTTTTTTGATCTGCGGAAAGGCATGGTCCTTGGCGACCAGAATATTGGGAAAACTTTTATCGTCCCGCAGCAGCACGTTGTACTTGGGCTTGAGCTGCTTGATCAGGTTCTGCTCAAGCAGCAGCGCCTCGGTCTCGGTCCGCGTTGTCAGGAACATCATCGAGGCTGTCGCCGCGATCATCCGCTCAATCCGCCCCGAATGTCCCGGCCGCGCATAGTTCGACACCCGCGCTTTAAGGTTGCGCGCCTTGCCGACGTACAGCACCCGGCTGTCCGCATCCAACATCCGATACACACCGGGTGAGCTGTCCAGCGTCTTCACATACCGCAAAATGCAGGCATAGCCGGTCAATTGAGTGTCAGGGGTCGAGTCGCTGTCTGTTGTCATTTGCCTGAGATATGATTCTCTGACCATGGCTGCAATCTTGTGGCCCCCAGATCAAGAGAAAACAAATCCACGGTTTCTGTGGATAAGTGTGAAGATAAGTTTCTGGGCGTGGCGAATTTCCCTTGATTCATTAAGGAATCCTTGATTTGCACAAAAAATAAGCAAATATTTAACTCATTGTTTTCATTGTATATAATTTCATTCACAAGGCAAGTGTATGAAAAAAAAGACATTTTTGTAACGCGAAGGTAACAGAACCGAGAGCGGTGCAAAACTTGCAGCAGTTTTACTTATTCAAGCCCCAGAACATCCGGTGTTTTCCACCCCAGATGCTGCCCCCCGTCGACGCACAATAGTTGGCCTGTGACCGCATGCGCATCCAGGAAATAACCCAATGCCGCGGTGATATCGGATGGGTTTGACCCGCGCTCCAGCACCGTGTTCGCGCGCTGCGCATTGAAGTGTTCTTGGCTTTGCCGATGACCTTGCATCGTTGGACCAGGCCCGATCGCGTTAACCCGGATTGCTGGCGAAAGCGCCTGCGCCGAGGTGCGCGTCAAGGCCCAAAGACCCATCTTGGCAATCGTATAGGTCATGAACTCTGGCGTGAGCTTGCGCACTCGCATATCCACCATGTTCACGATCAGCCCGGTGGCAACAGGCTCACCCGCCTCGTCCGTGCCCGGCTGCAGCCCCTGCTCGGCCATGGCCTGCGTAAGTACGAAAGGCGCGCGCAGGTTGCTGTCGAGGTGTCGGTCCCAGCTTTGCCGCGTGGCGGACTGAAGGCTGTCGTATTCAAAGATCGATGCGTTGTTCACCAGACAGGTGATTGGTCCGCCTAACGCCTCTGCCGCACGGGGCAGCAAGGTAAGAACCTGCGCCTCATCCAGCAGATCGGCGTGCAAGGCGACCGCGTTCCGCCCAAGCGCCTGCACCTCGGCCACGGTCTCGGAGGCAGGTTGTTCAGACGTCGCATAGTGCACTGCGACGTCATATCCCCGCTTTGCCAGATACAGGGCCATTGCCCGACCAAGACGAATACCTGCACCGGTCACCAACGCTCGGGCCATGGATTTCCCCTATCTTCAGGTCACGCCAGCAGCGAGACGATGTAGACCGCATACAGTAGCGTCAACACCAGACCCCAGCCGCGCGTGATATCTTGTTTCAAGAACACGAACGGGATCAACAGAAGCGATGCGCCCAGCATGACCCACAGATCGAAACGCAGGAATTCCGGGTCCACCGGGATACGTCCAAACAACGTGGCGATACCGACGATGGCCAAAAGGTTGAACATGTTCGACCCGATCACGTTGCCCAAGGCGACATCCGCCTGTCTGCGCAAGGCCGCCATGACGGTCGTGGCCAGTTCCGGCAGGGATGTCCCCACCGCGATCAGAGTCAGACCAATAATCGTTTCGCTGACGCCATATGTGCGGGCAATGATCGTGGCGTTGTCGACCAGTAGATGCGCACCCATCGGCAGGCCAATCAGGCCCAGGACCAGATAGATCGATAGTTTCCAATAGGGCATGTCCGGGTCGGCCTCTTCCAGACCTTCCAGCTCATCCTCTTCCGCACAGGCTTCGCCGCAGGCTTTGCGATGCGCGCGCGCATCGCGGAACGCGTTAAGCAGGACCAATCCCAAAGCAGCCAGCAAGATCGCACCACTGGCCATGTTGAACACGCCGCAAAATGCCAGGCCGATGAACAGCACCGTGGCCAGCAGCATGAACACATAATTTCTTCGGGTGTTGCATTCGCTGGTGTGCAGCGTGGCAAGCAAGGCTGGCAGACCCAGAACCAGCAAGATGTTTGCTGTATTCGACCCGACCACGTTACCCAGCGCAATCCCCGGCGCGTTTTCCTTGATCGCACTGATCGCGATTAACAGCTCAGGGGCCGAGGTGCCAAAGGCCACAATGGTCAGGCTGACAATCAGGGCCGGTACACCCAGGCGCAGGCTCAGGTTCACTGCACCGCGGACCAGAGCATCACCTGCGAGAAGCAAGATCAGCAAGCCGAGGCCGGATAACAGCCATGCCGTCATGTACGGCCTCCTTTTTCGCAGGAGCAAGGCCCCTTACCGATACTGAACCGTCCACAGCGCGGGCATCTTGCAGATTGCAACTTCTTCTGCCCCGGAAATCGCAGCTTGCCGAACATCGCCAAGACACCCATGGCAATCAGGAAAAGGGTGACAATCTTGACAATCACGTCACAAACCAAAGCGCGCGTAAGCCGCCCGCTCCTCAATTCCGGTTATGGCGTCCTGGGCAAGTGTGGCCCCGAACCGCGACCAGAACGGTTTGCGCAGGCCATAGCGGCGGAACTTCACCTTGTCGCCGAACCGCTCCTGCATTTTCGGCCTCAGGTGCGCGACGCCGTCAATCAGGCCCAGTTCCTGCGCACGTCTGGCAAGCCAGACCTCGCCCGTGAACAGATCCGCACTTTGATCCAGTTTGTCACCGCGGCGGGCTTTGACATGGTCAATGAAGTTCGCGTGGATATCACCCAGCAAGCCTTGCAGCCGCGCGACATCTTCTTCTTTTTCCGGCGAAAACGGGTCGAGCATTGATTTTGATTTGCCTGCCGTATGTACGCGCCGCTCGATGCCTTGCCGCGCCAGAAGGACATGCGCGCCAAACCCAGCCGAAATCACACCGATCGACCCCAGGACCGAGCTGTCATCCGCCCAGATTTCGTCGGCGGCAGCGGCCAGCCAGTAGCCGCCAGACGCTGCAACGTCTTCTACGAAGGCGATAACGGGGATCTCAAGCTCTTCCGACAGCCGCCGGATTCGCGACCCTATCAGAGAGCTTTGCACCGGCGATCCACCGGGCGAGTTGATCTCAAGCGCCACGGCCGCAGGTTTACCTTTGCGAAACGCCTTTTCCAGAACGGGGGCCAGCGCGGTGTCGTTCAACGATCCACGCCCCGCCATTCCGATGGCGCCGGACAGGCGAACCACGGCCACGAGAGGCTGCTTTTTGACAAATGGCAGGCTGAGCTTCATGGGTGCCGATGTAGAGTGCGGCCGGGCCCTAAACAAGGGACCGTTCGGGCCTTAGACGTGACGTGAACCAAATTCACACACATGGCGGGCAAAAATGCAACGCCCTAGCTGCGAATGCGCCAACCGGTTTTGAAGATCCAGCCGATCACAGCCAGACAAGTCCCCGTGAAGACCAGAATCGCCAGCAAGCTGAATCCGATCGGGACATCGGCCAACCCGTAAAACGACCAGCGGAACCCGGAAATCAGGTAAACAACCGGGTTGAACAGGGTGATCGTCTGCCACACCGGAGGCAGCATCGAGATCGAATAGAACGTACCGCCCAGAAAGATCAGTGGCGTGACAACCAGTTGGGGCACCAAAGATATCTGCTCAAAGTTGCTGGCCCATATCCCGACGATAAAGCCCAACAGCGAAAAACTGAGGCAGGACAGGATCAAGAACGCTGCCATCGCAAAGGGATGTTCGATGCGTATGTCCACGAAGAACGTGGCTGTCACAAGGATTACCAGCCCGACAAACAACGACTTGGTGGCGGCAGCTCCGACGTAACCTATTACGATCTCAATGAAATTCACTGGTGCCGATAACAGTTCGTAGATCGTACCAAGGAATTTCGGGAAGTAGATCCCGAATGACGCGTTCGAGATTGCCAGCATCACCACGGACAACATGATAAGCCCCGGCACGATAAACGCGCCGTAGGACACCCCTTCGACCTCTTGGATGCGGCTGCCGATCGCGGTGCCAAAAACCACGAAATACAGCGAAGTCGACAGGACCGGCGACAGAAAGCTCTGCGCCAGAGTGCGGAAGAACCGGGCCATTTCGAACCGGTAGATTGCAGCGATGGCAGACCAGTTCATGCGGGTTCTCCGGATACCAGGTTCACGAAAATCTCTTCCAGGCTCGACTGCCGGGTCTGCACGTCGCGCAGAACAAGCCCCGCCTGCGCCACATCGTTCAGCAACGTGGTGATCCCAGTGCGGTCCGCATGAGTGTCATAGGTATAGACCAGCGCATCGCCATTGCCGTTCAACGTCAGGTTATGCACAGCCAGACTGTCGGGAATGGCCTGGATAGGATCGGCCAGCATAACCTCGATCTGCTTCTTGCCCATCTGGGCCATCAGGGTGTTCTTGTCCTGCACCAGCCGCAGCTCACCCTTGTCGATCACACCTACCCTGTCGGCAATGGCCTCGGCCTCTTCGATATAATGCGTGGTCAAGATGATGGTGACCCCGGCCTGTTTCAGCTCGGCCACGATCTCCCACATGTCCTTGCGCAGTTCGACATCTACGCCGGCGGTCGGCTCATCCAGGAACAGCACGCGCGGCTCGTGCGCCAGGGCCTTGGCAATCAGCACGCGGCGCTTCATGCCACCGGACAGTTCCTTGATCGCGTTTTTACGCTTGTCCCACAGAGACAGCTTGCGCAGGATCTCTTCGATCCGGGCATTGTCGCTGCCATATCCGAAAAGGCCGCGAGAAAACCGGACCGTGTTCCAAACTTTCTCAAACGGCTCAAGCGCGATTTCCTGCGGCACGAGCCCGATCATCCGGCGCGCGGCACGAAATTCGGTCTGGATGTCATGCCCACCAACGGTAACGGTGCCCGAAGTCGGCGTGGTAATGCCGCACACGGTGGAAATTAAGGTCGTCTTGCCGGCCCCGTTCGGGCCCAGCAACGCCAGAATTTCGCCCTGCTCGATATCCAAGGACACTCCTTTGAGCGCCTCGAATCCGTCGGCATAGGACTTACGCAAATCCCTGATGGACAGAATAGTTGTCATACACATTCCCTGTTCTGGCGGGGACACTACCGCGACCGCCCGGCACAGAACAGGTCAATTCCGCACATTGCTCTGCGCTTTTTTGTGGGCGCGCGGCTGAGTCAGGTCTGACTATGCTGCTGCAATACGGCGTGCCGTTTTTGTACCAGTTCGACATGCAACCGCACATCATGTTGTCCTTGCCGATAGGCCGCGGGCTCTTTGCGTTTCAATTGCCGGCAACTTCAAACAACCCGGCGGAAGCAGACGCGCCCACACATCCAGCAGAATCCGGGGCTTGCAATCCCCGGGCATCCACGAAAACTTGCGCCAAAAGGAGAAGGTCCATGCTCAGCGGAATACGGATCATTGAAGTTGAAGGTTTGGGGCCGGGTCCGTTCGCCGCCATGCTGCTGGCCGATCTGGGGGCGGACGTCATCACGATCCACCGCAAAGGCCAGCCTGCCGTACCGGGTATGCCCGAGCAATCCGTCCTGGATCGCGGCAAACGCTCGATTGACTTGAATCTGAAGGATGCCGCCGATCTGGACATCGCAAGGAGTCTGATCGCCTCGGCCGATGCGCTAATCGAAGGGTTCCGCCCCGGCGTGATGGAAAAACTGGGACTGGGTCCCGACACGTTCAACGCGTCGAACCCCAAACTGGTCTATGGTCGCATGACCGGATGGGGTCAGAACAGCCCGTTGTCCGAAACGGCCGGACACGATTTGAACTACATCTCATTGTCCGGGGCATTGTGGTATGCATCAGCAGCGGGCCAGCCCCCGCAGACCCCGGCGACCCTGGTCGGGGATATTGGCGGCGGTGCCATGTATTTAGTTGCCGGTATTCTTGCCGGGCTTCTCAACGCGCAGCGGACCGGACAGGGCACCGTGGTTGATGCCGCCATTTATGACGGATCGGCCCACATGATGAATCTGTTGATGAGTATGCGCCAAACCGGAAACCTTTCTGAGGCGCGCGGTCAAAGCCTGCTGGATGGCCCGCATTGGAGCCGCACTTACGCGTGCCTGGACGGGGGCTTCATGTCCGTCCAGTGTCTTGAGCCCAAGTTCTACGCCGAATTCCTTCAAAAACTGGGACTCACCAACGATCCCGAATTCAAAAACCAATATGTTCCGGCACTTTGGCCCAAACTCACGCAACGGCTCACCGACTTATTCGTCAGCAAACCCCGCGCCCACTGGGCCGATATCTTCCAAGGTTCCGACGCCTGCGTCGCGCCCGTACTCGACCCGGTCGAGGCGCAAGCCCATCCCATGAACGCCGCGCGCCAAACCTGGATCGACCATGACGGCGCGCTGCAGGCTGCGGCTGCGCCCCGCTTTTCGACCGAGACATGGCAGCCCAAAACCAGCCCACGCCGAGGCGAACACAGGCAGGATATTCTGGATCAGCTGTCTACCAACACGCCTCCTGACCCCTCACCTGGCTAAAAATCTCCCTGGGTGAGTTGGCCGAAATCCAAGAGGGGCTGGCCCCTCTACGCGCCCCGCCACGACCGCACCGTGTCGATCATCAGCTGAACATTATCGGGATCGGCATCGGGTGTGATCCCGTGGCCCAGATTAAAGATATGCGGTCCTTTCGAGAACGCCTCGACAATCTGACGCGTCTCATCCACCAGCGCCTGTCCGCCGGTCACCATGTGTGACGAGGCCAGATTGCCCTGAACGCAGCCATCCACCTGCACATGCTCGACCGCCCAATCCGGCGACACGGAGTTGTCCAGCGCAACGCAATCCACACCGGTGGTTTTGGCAAAACCTATGTAACCATCACCTGCCTCGCGCGGGAAACCGATCACCGGGATGCCCGGATGGCGCTGCTTGATGGCCTGCGTGATCACATGGCAAGGCTCGACCGCATATTTCTGAAAGGCATCGCCCTTCAGCGACCCGGCCCAGCTGTCGAAAATCTTCACCACCTCGGCACCGGCCTCGATTTGGGCCGAGAGATATTCGATGGTGGCCAGCGTGATCCGCTCCAGTAGCGCTTCGAACAGGGCGGTGTTTTCCTCGCGCAGCGCATGAGCCGGTCCCTGATCTGGCGTGCCGCGACCGGCGATCATGTAGGTCGCAACCGTCCATGGCGCGCCTGCGAACCCGATAAGGGTGGTCTCGGATGGCAATTCTCGCGAAAGGATTCGGACAGTTTCGTACACCGGCGACAGGGTTTCATGGATATCCGATACCGGTTTCAGCGCATCGAAATCGGATTGCTGAGTGATCGTCGACAACCGCGGCCCCTCACCTGTGACAAACCACAGATCCGCACCCAGAGCTTGCGGCACCAACAGAATGTCAGCAAACAGGATAGCCGCGTCAAAGCCATAGCGGCGGATCGGCTGTAACGTCACCTCGGCCGCCAACTCGGGGTTATAACACAAAGACAAAAAGTCCCCGGCCTGCGCCCGGGTTGCGCGGTACTCCGGCAAATAACGCCCCGCCTGCCGCATCATCCAGATCGGTGGCACGTCCTGTACTTCGCCAGCCAGCGCCCGCAGCAGTTTCTTTGTCTCGGCCATCTTTGTCCCCACTCGTCTGGTTTGCGGCAAACGGGTCTGCCTTCGGCGTCAATTTGTCAAGGTCTGCCCCCATTGTCAGGGCAATGTGACGCGACTAAAGCTGTGCACATGACACTGACCCTGCCAACCCCCGCATCACCGCTCAAAATCGGCACTCGTGGCTCACCGCTGGCGCTGGCGCAAGCTTATGAAACCCGAGAGCGACTGGGCAAAGCCTTTGATCTGCCCGAAGACGCGTTTGAGATTGTGGTGATCAAGACCACCGGTGACAACCGCGCCATGATTGATGCGGACCGCCCGCTGAAAGAGATTGGCAACAAGGGCCTGTTCACCAAGGAAATCGAAGAGGCGATGCTGCGCGGAGATATCGACATCGCGGTGCATTCAACCAAGGACATGCCGGTTGAACAGCCAAAAGGTCTTGTCCTGGACACGTTTCTGCCGCGCGAAGATGTGCGCGACGCCTTTATCTCACCCAGCCTGAGCTCGATCCGTGACCTCACGCAGGGTGCAGTTGTGGGCACCTCATCGCTGCGGCGGCGGGCACAATTGTTGAACCGTCGCCCGGACCTGAACGTGGTCGAGTTTCGGGGCAATGTTCAAACGCGCCTCAAGAAGCTGGCAGATGGTGTGGCCGATTGCACGTTTCTGGCCATGGCCGGCATCCGGCGTCTGAATATGGAGGAGGCTCCCGCAACCGCCATCGCCGTCGAAGATATGCTGCCCGCCATCGCCCAAGGCACGATCGGCATCGAACGCCGTGGCGATGATTCCCGTGCGGCCGAAATGCTCGAGGCCATCCACCACGATGAGACCGCGCAGCGCTTGGCGGCGGAACGCGCGTTGCTGGCCGCTTTGGACGGCTCTTGCGAAACGCCGATCGCGGGTTTGGCAGAAATAGAAGGTGATCAACTACGCCTGCGCGGTGAGGTTTTGCGCCCCGACGGGTCCGAATCCATATCCGAGGACACCACTGGGTCGGTAGCAGATGGCCCGGAAATAGGTCGCGCCATGGCAGAATCCCTGCTGAAACAGGCAGGCCCAGGCTTTTTTGATTGGAAAAAATAAAAAAGTTTAAGAAAAGTGAACTACTTCACTGAGACAGTGCCGCCGATGGTGCATAAAGTATTCATACCGGTTGTGAAGTCGGGTCGGTCTCGAAATAGTCGAAAGTTTTTTTAGTCCGTTCTCTTTTAAGTGGTATTCGAGGGGGCGAGACCAGGCCCTGAAATCCAACCAGTTAGGGCCGCTGTCAGAAATGACGGCGGCCCGCTTATTTTTATGACCTTGTGAACTCTATTCTGCGCTGATCGCCTGAACCGCTTTCTCAACGGCCATCCGCGTCTGATCCAGATCTGCTTGGGTCACAGCCAGAGACGGATAGAGTTTGCCGGGGGCTTTGAAAATCCCATGTGCGCGCAGCGATTCGTTGTAGATGGCGTTACGGCGCGGGTCATCATGTTTGGCGCTGCGGTAGTCACGACAGTCCGTATCGGTGAAATAGATGTCGAACAGCGTTTCGTCCCCGCAGATCTGATGCGGGATGCCAGCCCCGGTCAGCGCATCCACCTGCATCTGCTGAAGCTCGGCACCGATTTCACGCAGACGGTCATACATGCCGTCGCGCCGCAAAACCTCCATTGTCTTCAACCCGGCAGCCGAGGCGACAGGGTTACCCGACAGCGTGCCCAACTGCATCAGCCAGCCTTCCTCGCCCACTTTCGCTTTGTCGAAATGCTGCATGATCTCGGCGCTTGCGCCCAGAGCGGCCAAAGGGAAGCCGCCGCCGATGATTTTGCCCAAGGTGCAGATATCGGGCGTCACGCCATATTTCTCTTGCGCACCGCCATAGGCCAAACGGAATCCGGTGACGATTTCATCGAAAATCAACAGGACATTGTGTTTGTCGCAGAGATCGCGCAATCCCTGAAGGTATCCGGGTGCCGGAGGGACAATTCGTTGCAACGGCTCAACCATGATCGCGGCAACGTCATCATGCTCGGCCAGTAGATTGGCCACCGCGTCAAGATCATTGAAGGGCGCGATCAGCATCTGCTCGGCCACACTGTCGGGAATGCCCGCGCTGTCCGGGACCGCTTGGGGGAAGTTGACGTGGCGGCTGGGGGCCAGGCTCATCTGCGCCTCGGCGCTCATCCCGTGATAGCCGCCTTCGAACTTCAGGATCTTGCTGCGGCCAGTATAGGCTCGGGCCAGACGGATGGCGTACATATCCGCCTCACCCCCCGCAGCGACAAAGCGGACTTGCTCGCAACACGGCACTGCGTCAACAATGGCCTCGGCCAGTTCGATGCCCCGGGCATTGTTGGCAAAGAAGGTCATGCCCTTGGGTAGCTGTTCCAGCACGGCTTCCATGACCTCGGGGTGACCATGGCCCAGCAGCATCGGGCCCGAACCGATCAGGAAGTCCACATATTCGTTGCCATCCTCATCCCAGACATGGCTGCCCTCACCACGCGCGATGATGATACCGGGATCGAAATTACCAAATCCGCCGGCGGGCAGTACCTCATTCGCGCGGGCGATCCATTCGGATTGGGTGTTGATTTTCAGCATCTCAAACGATCTCCAATATTGGCGGGCCAAGAACCTCTTGGTCCGGCACAACACCTAACCCCGGTCCTTCAGGCGGGGCAATCCGGCCGTTTTCACGGTTTGGTGCGTCGGGGCAAATGCGTGGTGACACATAGGATGACAGGTCGCAGGTGTTCATCAGTGACCCGTGCGGGGTCGAGGCCGCAAAATGCAGCGACGCGGCGGTGACAATATCCGAGCCCCAGGTGCATTCGGCGCAGATCTCGGCCCCGAAATGCACGGTCAGGTCGCGCGCCCGGCGCATGGCCGACAAACCGCCGAACTTCGACAGTTTCAAAGCGACAGCATCCATGCAGCCCAACTCATGTGCACGCCGCAGCGACGCCAGATCATGGGCGTTCTCGTCTATCTTCATAGGTAAGCCAGTGGCCTGTCGAACCGCCGCACAGTCCTCAAGTGTTTTGCAGGGCTGTTCCAGCATCACATCCAAGTGGGCCACCGCCCTGCCCGTTCGCGTAGCTTGCAGGCGTGACGCACCGCAGTTCCAGTCGCCATAAACCAGAGGCCCCGGTCCCACGGCCTCACGCACTTTGGTCAAGCGCTCGGCGTCGGCCTGCCAGTCGCCTTCGACCCCCAGCTTGACCTGAAACTGACGAATGCCGGTCTGGTAAGCCGTCTTGGCGATCCGCGCCATATTATCCGGCGCGACGCAGGTGATCGAGTGGTACAGCGGCATGTCCTTTCGTGTCCGCCCGCCCAGCAGCGCATAGACCGGTTGACCCGTCGCTTGCCCGAACAAATCCCACAGCGCGATGTCGACAAGGGACTTGGCATAGAGATGCCCCTGCAGGAACCCGTCCAGCTTTCGCATCGGCGCATCCACCCCGAAGGGGGACATGCCCAGAATCTCGCGGCCCATCTCTGTTACTGCGCCCGGCACTCCGCCCGCAAACGCTGGCAGGTAATGCGGGATAGGGCAGACCTCGCCCCAACCCCTCAAGCCTGTATCTGTCTCAAGGCACAGGATATGAGAGGTCACGGTCGCGCAGGTCTTACCCTCGGCCATGTGATAGGTCTCATGACTCGTCAGATCGACGGCCCAGAGCGTTATCCTGGTTATCCTCACTGATAGACGCCGACAGGGTCGCCCAACGCATCTTCGTCAGGGTGCACACCAAGTCCCGGCGCCTCTGGTAAATGAAGATGGCCATCGATGTTTCGTGGGCCTCGCCCGCCAGCGACATCGACGGTGATCATGTCCTGACAAGCCCAAACGGCATGACAGTTGTCGTCCGGGATGGTGGCCGCCAGATGCAAGGCCTCGGTATCGGCCAAAACCGAACCGCCAGTGGCCATCACGAACATGTCGATTCCATGCGCTAACGCGATGTCCCGCATCCGTGCCGCCTTGGTCAGGCCACCGACACGGTTCAGCTTTATTCCAAACACCTCGACCAACCCTTCGCGGGCAATGCGGGCAGCATCTTGCAGGGTCACAAGACTTTCATCCACCGAAACGGGTGAGGCATGGCGGCCCGCGATCGCGGCGATATCGTCCAGCGACTCGCAAGGCTGTTCAAACATCACGTTCAGGTCCTCACAGGCGCTCATCACCCGCAGGGCTTGCTGCCGGGTCCAGCCACGGTTTACGTCATAAAGGACGATCTCGCCGGGGCGTCGGGTGCTTTCCACGTCGCGGACGCGGGCAATGTCGCGTTCTACATCACCGCCGATTTTGACCGAATGCGCAACGTAGCCCCGGCTGCGATATCGTTCCATCACTTCACGCGTTTCTTCGACGGTCTTCGCGCCGACCGACGAGGCAATCGGGCGCGGCGTGCGGGACCCGCCGCCCATCAGATCGGCAATTGGCAGACCGGCGGCCTGACCCGCAATATCCCAGCAAGCCATATCTATGGGGCTTTTGGCATAGAGGTGGCCGGGCAGAGCGATATCCATCGCCCGTTCGACATCCAGCACCCGACGCGGATCAAGGCCCAAAACGAATGGCGCCATCGTCTCAATCCCGGCGCGAATACCCGGCCCGTGTGCTGGGACATATGTGTGGCCCCACGGCGTACCCTCGCCCCAGCCGATTAGACCCGTATCGGTTTCGGTTTTGACCAACGTTGCATCCAGCACTTCGAACTTCAGCCGGCCGCCGGACAACCAATACGGATGCTCAAGCGGTAGGTCGACATGGTAGACTGAAAGACGAGTGATTTTCATTTCAGTTCCACTTCAACAAAGGTCATCGGCGCGTCCCCGGCATTGATTACGTTGTGTTCGACACCCTCGTCGCGGCGATAAGTTATTCCCGCAGCAACCGTTACTTCGTTGACAGAACCATCGGGCATTTCCAGTTGCATATGGCAATCGGTTACGGCGGTGATGACGTAGTCCATTGCGTGACGATGCCATCCCGTTTCGGCCCCCGGTGCAAAGTCAAATCGCGTCACACGCACGCGGGCGTCATCAATCATTTGGGTTGCAACGGCTTGTGGTCTCATAGGCTGAACTCCTCAATCGGCGCACCGAGGCATTCGAAATCGGGCACTACGCCCATTCCTGGGGCATCCGAGGCATAGAGCTTGCCATTCCGCGACATTGGTCCGCCGATTCCGGTGGATCGTGTGTTGTAGTTCATCAAGTCGGTGGTGTTCTGCAGGTATTCGGGCGATGTCGAGGCTGCAAAATGGGCGACTGCCGAGGTCGCAATTTCACCACCCCATGTATCCTCGCAGACCACAGCAATACGGTTCTCGACCAGATAGTCTCGCACCCGCCGCGCTTTGCTGATCCCGCCGAGGTTGGAAATTTTGAGACAGCAGATCTCGGCCCCGCGATCCGCGACGATGCGCTGCGCCATGTGTATACCGGTGAGACATTCATCCAGCTTCATCGGTTGCTCGGCCACGCGGCGCACCTGCTGGCATTCCTCATAAGTACGGCAGGGTTGTTCCAGGATGTAGTCCAGATTCCGCGTTGCCCGCGCCACCCGAATTGCGTTATCCACGCGCCAGCCCTGATTGGCATCGGCCATCGCTACTTCACCGGACATCAGCAAAGGCACAGTTGTCCGAATGCGGTCTATGTCGGTCGCCCAATCTCCACCCACTTTGACCTGAAACTGGCGATAGCCCTGCGCGCGGTAT
Source organism: Ruegeria sp. CDSB113 (assembly GCF_059611045.1). Taxonomy (NCBI): domain Bacteria; kingdom Pseudomonadati; phylum Pseudomonadota; class Alphaproteobacteria; order Rhodobacterales; family Roseobacteraceae; genus Ruegeria; species Ruegeria sp. CDSB113. Next base: position 14,062 of record NZ_JBXWOU010000005.1, on the reverse strand, counting down.
CGATCCATTTCGGCGACTGTCTCGTCCACAGCTTTCTGCGGCGCTACCCGGTACATCGGCGCGCCATCGGTCAACTTGCCGCCCAGCAACATCCAAACGGGTTGATCGCAAGCTTGCCCCAGAATGTCCCAGCATGCTGCATCGAACGGGGCCTTTGCATAACCATGGCCCTGCACCAGATGATCCAAAAGTTGTTCGATCCGGCCCACCTGGCGTGGGTCTTCGCCCAGCAGTTTCGTGGCCACAAGCCGGGCCAGCGCAAGCACGCCTTCGGAATGCGCCACCATATAGTTTTCGCCACAGGGTGTGAACTCTCCACAACCTTGAAGACCCGCATCCGTATCGATGACCACAACCGAGGCTATGGCCGTTTCGATCGCATTACCCGCACCCCAAACGTAAGCGCCGCCTACATATGGCAGCCTGGATTGGTAAATGCGGATGTGGGAGATTTTCATGCGGCGTCCATTCTGGGCAAATCGTTCAATCCATCACCTCGCCAAAGGACAAAGGTCAGGATTGACTGTTCGGTTGTGGTCATCGCATGGCTTTGCCAGCTATCGTGATGGCGCGTCTGGTTTGGGCCGACATAGGTTTCGTTTCCTTGAACCCGGAACATCGCCCCGCCGCCTACGATCAGATAGAGTTCTTCGGCCTGATGGCTGTGCCAATCATAATCCAGACCCGCCCCCCAGTAGGCGACGTAGCCGCGCATTTGGGTCGAGTGGAAATGCCCGGTTGGGCCGAACAGCTCATAATAGCCATAGCGATTGAGGAAATCGGCTCCGACCTCCTCTTCAGTATAGGTGTGTTGCCACCGCGCCAGGTGTGCGGTTGCCCTGATCGCGTCTGAAAGGGATCGCGTTGCGTGCCCGGTCGCGAAGTCAGTTTGCTGAATCAGTTCAACGGCTGGGATTTGGTATGCCTCCAAATCGGCCGACGTCAGGTCATCAGGCCAGGCGCCGAATTCTGAAAGCTCAGGATGTGATTGATGCAGCTGTCGGGCCGCTTCGAGAACGTCGTCCATCGTCATGGGATCACCACGATGTTGCCGGTGTGTTGCTTGGCAATGAATGCGGCTTGTGCCTCGCGCAACTCTTCCAGGGGAAATGTCGCGGCCAGGGCGGGCTTGATCTCACCGGCCTCGATATACTGAACGATGTTACGCATCACCTGCGGATCAATCACGGTGGAGCCGGTGAATGTCAGGTCACGCAAGTAGAACGTGCGCAGATCGAATTCGACCATCGGCCCGGCAATCGCGCCCGAGCAGGTATAGCGCCCACCGCGCTCCAGAACGTCGATCAGGTTTGGCCAGTAGGGACCACCAACCACATCGGCCACAACGGTGACCTTTTCATCGCCAAGCGCCGCGCGCAGATTTTCCGGGGCACGAGACAAGATTTTGTCGGCACCCAGTTCGGCAACGTCTGCGTGTTTTGCATCAGACGCCATCGCGATCACCCGTGCACCCCGGCGTTTGGCCAGTTGCACCAAGGCACCGCCAACCCCGCCTGAGGCTCCGGGCACCAGAACCGTGTCAGTGCCAGTTACATTTGAGCGGGTCAGCATGCCTTCGGCGGTCGAATAGGAACAGGAGAACGTGGCCAGTTCGGCATCCGACAGGTCGGACAGGATCGGCACCGCGTTAACCGCCAGAGTCGTGGCGTATTCAGCAAAACCACCGTCCCGTTCCGAGCCGAAATAACCCGTTTTGTCCTTATTGCCCGGATCAGACGGGTCGCGCAGCCAGCCATCGGTGATAACGCGTTGACCGATCAGCCCGGGATCGGCACTGCCACCCACGGCGACGATTTCCCCGCAGATATCTGCCCCTTGGATTCGGGGAAAAGTGATGGGCGCGCCGCCCCATGTCGGATCCTCGTCACTGACTTCCGCGAATGCGTCGCCCGTCGTCGCATCGGTCACGGCTTTTGAGTACCAGCCGGACCGCGTATTAACGTCCGTGTTGTTTAGCCCGCAGGCAGCGACTTTGATCAACACCTCGCCGGCCGCGGGTTCCGGGCGCGGCCAGTCTTTGTGCAGCACCATTTGTTCCAAGCCGCCATGGCCCATCGTGACCATGGCCTTCATTTTGTCAGGCAAGCTCATTATGCAGTCTCCAAAATAGCGTCGGTGCGGGGCAGCAGGCTTTGCGGATCATAAGCAGGTTCGCCCAGAACACGGGCCGCGCGGGGTTGGCCGTGGATGACGGCCTCCAATTCGGTGCCGGGGTCGGAAGCCTCGGGCTTGATGTACGCAAAGGCCAGGATCTTGCCGACCGTGTGCCCATAGACGACCGAGGCTGTTGAACCCACTACGCGTCCGTCCAGCATCACTGCTTCTCCACCGTGGCCGTCAATTTCACCATCCGGCTCGATCTGCAGATACGCGCAGACCCACGGCAAGTCAGTGTCCAGGGTTTTGTCTTTACCCAGATACTCCTTGTCGGAGCGGGCAAAACGCAGCACGTCAGCCTCGGCCAAAGTGACCTCATTGGTCAGCTCGCCCGCACCCTTGAACCCCTTCTCCATTCGCATCACGTTCATGGCAAAGCTGCCATAGTCGGCGATGCCATACGGTTCGCCTGCGGTCCAAAGCGCGGTGTAGACATCGAGGCAGGCGGCATTGGGCATGTGCAGTTCCCACCCCAACTCGCCGGCATAAGACATACGGAAGGCCCAGACCTTGTGACCTGCAATGGTGATTGCCTGTGCTGACAGCCAGCGGAAACCAGCGTTGGTCAGATCGGCATCAGTGCACTGTCCCAACACGTCCCGCGACCGAGGGCCGTTCAGCGACAGGGCGGACCAGTCGGAAGACAGGGCCGTGACCTGAACATTCTCCTTTGCGCGTTGTTGCGCGAGATGGTCCAGCAGACGCTGTTCGAAGAAGGCGGCGCAGACCAGATAGAAGCAGTCTTCGGCCATTCGGACAATCGTGGTCTCCAACTCGATCCGACCACGGCGGTTCAGCATATGAGTCAGGGTGATTGAGCCGACCTTTTGCGGCATCCGGTTGGCGGTCAGCCGGTCCAGCAGCGCGTAGGCGTCAGGGCCCGAGACTTCGACCTTGGTGAAGGCGGTCACGTCCATGATGCCGACCTTTTCGCGCACCGCTTTGACTTCGGCTGCGACCATGCCATCTGCAGGGGTGCGGCGGAAGGAATAGTGATCGCGCTGCTCGGCCCCGTCCCGCGCGAACCAGCGGGCGCGCTCAAAGCCATAAACCTCTTCATATACAGCACCCTTGGAATTCAACAGATCATAGAGAGGCGACGGCTTGATCGGACGCCCTTCCAAACGGTTGAAATGCGGGAACGGGATCTCGTGGCGCAGGCAGTAGTCTTCCTCAGCCTTGATCACCTGCCAATCCTTGGTCGCATAGCTGCCGAACCTGCGTGGATCGAACTCACGCATCGAGATATCGGCCGCGCCATGCACCATCCAGCGTGCCAACTCGCGGGTCAAACCCGGCCCCCAGCCGATGCCGATCTGCGTCCCGCAACAACACCAATAGTTCCGCACACCCGGCGCCGGCCCGATCAGAGGGTTGCCATCGGGCGGATGCGAAATCGCCCCATGCACATCGCGCTGAATGCCCAATTCGGCAAAGATCGGCATGCGGTTCAGACTTTCCTCAAGCCATGGCATCACCCGGTCGTAATCCGCGTCGAACAACCAGTTCTCGTTTTCCCACGGGCAGTGATCGTGCCAAACCGAGTTCGGGTTCTCTTTCTCGTAAATCCCGATCAGGCCGCGCTGTTGCTCCATCCGGATATAGCCCGAAACCTTGCGGTCATCGCGGATCACCGGCAGTTCCTTATCCAGGTTCTGGAACTCCGGTACCGGCTCGGTCACAAAATAATGGTGCGTCATCGAGGTCATGGGCAGCTGCAGACCCGACCATTCGCCCATCTGCCGCGCATAGGTGCCGCCCGCGTTCACCACATGCTCGCACGTGATGGTACCCCGCTCGGTCTCAACCACCCATTCGCCATTCGCGGCCTGCGTGATGTTGGTGGCGCGGCAATTGCGAAAAATGCGCGCGCCCTTCTGACGCGCCCCGGTTGCCATCGCCATGGTGACGTTGGTCGGGTCCACATGCCCATCATCTGGCGTGTATAGCGCACCCAATACGCCGTCGAGATTGTAGAACGGGTGCAGTTCCGCAACCTTTTCAGGTCCGACCAGTTCAATGTTGAACCCCAACGACCGGCCTACAGACAGGGTGTGGCGCAGCCAGTCCATCTCATCCTCGGTATAGGCCAGGCGGAACGAGCCACAGCCATGCCATGTCACCGGCTGACCGGTTTCAGCCTCCAACTGACCGGAATACAATCCGATATTGTAATCCACGCATTTGCCCAACCCAAAACTGGACGTCGAATGCGTGATCTGCCCAGCGGCGTGCCAAGTGCTGCCACTGGTCAGCTCGGCCTTTTCAAGCAGGACGGTATCACCGCCCCACCCTTCATGCGCCAGATGATAGGCCAGACCGACCCCCATGACGCCGCCACCGACAATCACCACGCGGGAATGGGACGGCAGATTCTTCTCGGACATGATTTTTCCTCTCCCGAGTCGCGTTTCTGCTCGACAGGCTAATTCCACAAATGTACCATCGTCAATCATGAATGACACAAATGTATCATCGATCGTTCTGGAACGCTTGTCCGAAGAATGGGACGCCCTGACGCCCGAGGCGCAGAAGGCCGCGCGCTACGTGCTGGAAAACCCAACGGACGTTGGGGTTTCAACCGTGCGCGAGATTGCCGAGGCCGCCAGAGTAAAACCGAACACCTTCGTGCGGATGGCCCAGCAGGTGGGGTTCGAAGGCTACGAAGATTTCCGTGCCCCGTTCCGGGATGCGATCCGGCAGGGACGTGTGTCATTTCCTGACCGCGCCCGCTGGTTGCAGGACATCGGCAAGTCAGGGGAACTGGGCGGCCTCTACGCCGATATGATCGGCGCCGCGATCCGCAATATCGAAGAAACCTTTGCCGGGATCGACGCCGCAAACCTGAAGGCCGCCGCCGAGGATATCTGGAATTGTCGCCAGATTTTCACACTGGGTGTAGGCGTCAACAATTCGAACGCACGCAATTTCACCTATCTGGCTTCAACCGGCATGAAACAGTTCCACGCTATCCCGCGCCCCGGTTCCACTCCGGTGGATGATCTGGCATGGGCGGATGAGCAAGACGTACTGATCGCGATCACCTGCCACCCTTACCGCACCGAAGTCATCGACGCGATCAAACTGGCGCGGCAACAGGGAATGACCGTCATTGGCATTTCCGACAGCCCGGCCAGCCCAGTGATCCTAAATGCACAGCACGGTTTTGTCGTTGCCGCTGACACACCACAGTTCTTTCCGTCCTCGGTTTCGACCATCGCCTTGCTGGAAACGCTGCTGTCCTTTGTAATCGCCGTGTCCAGCGATGAGATCGTCGAACGGGTGGAACGATTTCACCAACGCCGCCACCAACTTGGCCTCTACGCGGAGGAACCCGAATGAACGCACCTCTGACGCATTCGCTCGACGCGCGGTATTATACCGACCCCGCCATTTTCGAGCAGGAGATGCAGGGGCTTTTGGCCCGCACGTGGCAGTTTGCCGGGCACGTGGCGCAGGTCCGGGAATCGGGCGATTACTTTGCTTTTGAAATCGCCGGGCAAAACCTGTTCTGCATTCGGGGCCGAGACGGCGAAATTCGCACGTTTTATAACGTGTGCCAGCATCGCGCACATGAGATGGTAACAGGCGCAGGCAACACCCGCGTCGTAGTCTGCCCCTATCACGCGTGGACTTATGAGCTGTCAGGCCAATTACGCGCCGGACCCAACATCAAGTCCGTTCCTGGCTTTGATCGCAGCGCCATATGCCTGACTTCGGTTCGGACTGAGGTGTTCAACGGCTTCATCTTCATCAACCTCGACGACAACGCCGCCCCGATGGATGAATGGTACCCCGGCGTGCGCGAGGAAATCCGCACGTTCGTTCCGCATATCGACGATCTGGAACCGCTGGAATGGGTCGAAATCCCGGAAAACTGCAACTGGAAAGTCAGTATCGAGAATTACTCGGAGTGCTATCACTGCCCGACCAACCACCCGACCTTTGCCGAAGGTGTGGTCAAGCCCGAGACCTACGACATCCAGCCCGATGCAGACGGCGGTTACGTGTTGCGCCATACGACCGAATGCCAAAGCCTCGACAAGATGACCTATCCCATCGACCTGTCGGTGCCACATGCGGGCGACTATCAGTCATGGTTCCTGTGGCCGATGTTCTCGTTCCAGTGCTACCCGGGCAATGTGCTGAACACCTATCACTGGCGCGCCATTGATGCCGATCACTGCACCGTCTGGCGCGGCTGGTACACCGAGGGTGGATCCGAAAGCGCGGTGATCCGACAACTGGCCGTGCAGGACCGGGAAACCACAGTCGAAGAAGACATCCATCTGGTCGAAAGCGTCCATCGCGGCCTGAAATCCCGCGGGTATCGCCCCGGTCCGCTCGTGCTGGACCCCAGTTGTGGGGTGATGTCGGAACACTCAATTGCCCGGTTGCAACAATGGATGCGCGAGGCGGTGGAATAATCTGCGCGCGCCCAAAAGTGACCTGCAGGATCGGATCGAACGGGTACAGTTCAAAATGAACCCACATTATGATCGCATTTACGAACACCGCGCAAAGCGATGAAGAACCGGAGACCATAGATGGCTGATATTTTCGACGAAGACCTGTTCCTGAAAGGCCTGGAGCAGCGCAAGAACACGCTTGGTGCGGAATATGTGGAAAAGAACCTGGCGGCGGCCGATGACTTTACCCGCCCGTTTCAAGAGGCCATGACGGCGTGGTGCTGGGGGTTTGGCTGGGGCGATGACGTGATCGATGCCAAAACGCGATCGATGATGAACCTGTCCATGATCGGCGCGCTTGGGAAGATGCATGAATGGGAAATTCACTGCAAAGGTGCGATCAACAACGGCGTCTCGCCCGAGGAAATCCGAGCCATCATCCACGTGATTGGCATCTACTGTGGCGTCCCGCAAGCGCTGGAGTGTTTCCGCGTTGCCCGCAAGGTGCTGGGCCACACCTGACCCAGAGACCGTCTTATACTTCAAAAAGCGGCCGCTGGGGCCGTTTTTTTCATGCCTTGTGGGTCGCGCTTATTCGAGTGACACCCACAGCACCTTCGCGTCTTCCTCACTGGTTGAAATGCACCCGTGCCCCATCCCGCTGTCATAATAAAGCGAGTCACCAGCCTTCATCGGCAGCGGGCGATAATGCTCTGATACAAAGATCAGCTCGCCACTGATGACATACATGAACTCTTCACCCGTATGCCGGATCCAGTTTTCGAACTCTGACAGGTCGCGGGCTTTGATTGTCGCGATATAGGGCAGCATCCGCTTGCTGGTCAGCTCGGGACACAGCAATTCGTGCAAATAGGTCGGTGTGCTTTTTATCTCGCCTTCACCTTTCGGGGTAAAGTCGCGCCTTCCCGAAATCCCCGATTGCCCGGACTGCAGAAACAGCTGAGGGGTGCTCATATCCAGCGCCTGTGTCAGCCTGCGCACGATGTCGAAACTTGGCCGCGTCTGGTTGTTCTCGATCTTCGACAGGGTGGACCGACCGATTCCCGCCGCGCGTCCGGCTTCCTCCAAAGTCCAGCCTTTTGCACGTCGTGCATCGCGGATGGAACGCCCCAGAACCTCACCTTCGTCCTGATCTTCCGGTGAGGAAACATCACCGCGAGTCTCGTCGCCCATAAAAATCTCCCTGTTTTACCAGAGGTTACAGATTTCCCTCAAACCACACAACTTCACAAATGTGAGATATATGTTGCCTTAGCTGCACGAATTCCACTATAGGAAACAAAATTTCGTACTGAGGATTCGGTGCCTGAGGAGGAAACCATGTTCAAAACGTCGCTTACCGAAGCTGATCCGGTTGTCGCCGCGTCAATTACGCGAGAAGGCAAACGTCAGGCTGAACAGATCGAATTGATCGCGTCCGAGAATATTGTCTCGCAAGCTGTGATCGACGCGCAGGGGTCAGTCCTGACCAACAAATACGCCGAAGGGTACCCTGGTCGTCGCTACTATGGCGGCTGCGAATTTGTAGACGAAGTTGAATCCGAGGCCATCGACCGTCTGAAACAGTTGTTCGGCTGCGAATACGCAAACGTTCAGCCGCATTCGGGCGCGCAGGCAAACGGCGCTGTTAAATTGGCCCTGCTCAGCCCCGGCGACACGATCCTGGGCATGTCACTGGATGCGGGTGGCCACCTGACGCACGGTGCCAAACCAGCACAATCCGGCAAGTGGTTCCGCCCGGTTCAGTACGGTCTGACCGATGCCGGTCTGATTGACTATGATCAGGTCGAAGAACTGGCGAAAGCCGAAAAGCCGCAACTGATCATCGCTGGCGCATCCGCCTATTCGCAAAAGATCGATTTCGCCCGCTTCCGCGCCATTGCGGATGAGGTCGGCGCTTGGCTGCTGGCGGATATGGCACATATCGCCGGTCTGGTCGCAACCGGGCTGCACCCCTCGCCTATCGGCCACGCGCATGTGGTTACCTCGACCACACATAAAACCCTGCGCGGTCCGCGCGGCGGGATCATTCTGACGAATGACGAGGCGCTGGCGAAAAAGATGAATTCGGCCGTATTCCCCGGCCTTCAGGGCGGCCCCCTGATGCATGTGATTGCCGGTAAGGCTGTCGCGTTTGGCGAGGCGCTAAAGCCCGAATTCAAGGACTACATGCAACGCGTTGTGGATAGCGCATCGGCGCTGGCAAACGTCATGATGGCACGTGGATGTGACATCGTTTCGGGCGGCACGGAAAACCACCTGATGCTGGTCGATCTGCGCCCGCTGGGCGTGACCGGCAAAGACGCAGAAGCCGCGCTGGAGCGTGCCGGTTTCACCTGCAACAAGAACAGCGTGCCGGGCGATCCGCAAAAACCTACCGTGACCAGCGGTATCCGGCTGGGTACCGCAGCAGGCTGCAGCCGCGGGTTTGGACCGGAAGAGTTCAAACAGATCGGTCACCTGATCGGCGACGTGCTCGAGGCCTTGGCCCAATCCCCCGAGGGCGACGCGAAGATCGAAGCCGAAACCCAAGAAAAAGTCCGCGCACTCTGCGCCAGCCACCCGATCTACTGAAAGACCGTTCAATGAGTATCTACGACCTAATCGTCATCGGGGGCGGACCCGGCGGATATGTTGCAGCAATCCGCGCAGCACAACTGGGCATGAAAGTCGCCTGCGTTGAAGGCCGCGGTTCGCTTGGCGGAACCTGTCTGAATGTGGGGTGCATACCCTCCAAAGCGTTGCTGACCTCCTCGGCTAAGTATGCCGAGCTTGCACATCTCTCCTCCCATGGCATTGCTGTCGAGGGGGCCAGCATCGACCTGAGCTCGATGATGGGTCGCAAGGACAAGATCGTCGGCGATCTGACCAAGGGCATTGCGTTTCTGTTCAAGAAAAACGGCGTCGATCTGGTTGAGGGTTGGGCCAGTATCCCCTCTGACGGGCAGGTCAAAGTTGGCGACGATGTTTATGAAGCCAAAAACATCCTGATCGCCACCGGTTCCGAGCCAACCCCGCTAAACGGGATCGAGATTGACGAGCAGGATATCCTAAGCTCGACCGGAGCGATCGCGCTGGATGCTGTTCCCGAACATCTGGTGGTCGTCGGTGCTGGCGTGATCGGCCTGGAACTTGGACAGGTCTGGTCCCGATTGGGCGCGAAGGTCACGGTTGTTGAGTATCTTGACCGCATTCTGCCCGGAATCGACGGCGAGATAGCAAAACTCGCACAGCGCGCCCTGTCAAAGCGTGGTCTGAAGTTTCAGCTGGGGCGCGCACTGAAAACCATCGACAAAACCAACGTTGGGCTGACGCTGACATTGGACCGGGTTGGCAAAGACAAGGAAGAGGTGATCGAAGCCGACAAGGTTCTGATCGCCGTCGGACGCCGCCCCGTATCGCGCGGGCTTGGGTTGGAAGATCTGGGGATAGCCCTTGACCCGCGCGGCTTCATTCAGGTGGACACGTCGTTCCGCACCTCGGTTCCCGGCATCTATGCGATTGGCGACTGTGTCCCCGGCCCGATGCTTGCCCACAAGGCCGAAGAAGACGGCGTCGCCTGTGTCGAAATGCTGGCCGGTGAAACCGGGCATGTGGACTACAATACCGTTCCTGGCGTTGTGTATACGGACCCCGAGGTCGCTTCGGTCGGTTTGACCGAGGAAGCGCTGAAAGAAGCCGGGTCCGAATACGCTGTCGGCAAGTTTGCCTTCATGGCCAACTCACGCGCGCGTTCGACTGGCGAGACAGACGGAGCCGTCAAAGTACTGGCCGACCCAAAGGGCAAAATCCTGGGCGCGCATATCTGCGGCGCACATGGCGGTGACCTAATCGCCGAACTGGTTCTGGCCATGACCAAGGGCGCAACCGTCGGCGAGGTCGCCTCAACCTGTCATGCGCATCCGGCAATGGGCGAGGCCGTCAAGGAAGCCTGCCTGGACGCCATGGGCCGCGCAATCCACGCCTGAGAGGGAACAGCCAGATGACCATCCAGCTTCGCACCCGCCATCCGGAAAAAGCCAAAAAGGCTGACAGCGTCATCCCGCGAAAGCCCAAGTGGATTCGCAAGAAAAAGGTCGACGGGCCCGAATATTACGAGACCCGCCGCCTGATGCGCGACCACAATCTGACGACGGTTTGTGAAGAGGCTGCATGCCCCAACATCGGCGAATGCTGGTCCAAGCGCCACGCCACCATGATGATCATGGGCGAGGTCTGCACCCGCGGCTGTTCCTTCTGCAACGTCTCAACAGGACGCCCCGATGCACTGGACCTGTTCGAGCCGGGCCGAGTTGCTGCAGCGGTTAAGAAACTAGGCTTGCGTCACGTGGTGATCACCTCGGTCGACCGCGATGATCTGGCAGACGGTGGAGCCGAGCATATCGCCCAAACCATCCGTGCCGTGCGTCATCAGAACCCTGGCACTACGGTCGAGGTGCTGACCCCCGATTTTCTCGGCAAAGGCGATGCGGCGGATCTGGTGTTCGATGCTGCCCCGGACGTGTTCAACCACAATCTGGAAACCGTTCCGCACCTGTACCCGACCGTTCGCCCCGGCGCACGCTACTATACTTCACTGCGACTTCTAGATGATGCCAAACGTGCAAACCCAGAAATCTTTACGAAATCCGGCTTGATGGTTGGCCTGGGCGAGAGCCTGAATGACGTGCGTCAGGTCATGGACGATCTGCGCGCGGCTCAGGTCGATTTTCTGACCGTGGGTCAATACCTGCAGCCGACCCCAAAACACCATCCAATTGACCGGTTCTGGTCACCGGAAGAGTTCGCCCAACTGGAACAGATCGCAAGGTCCAAGGGCTTTTTGCATGTGTCGGCGACGCCGCTGACACGTTCCTCGTTCCACGCCGACGAAGATTTTGCCGCCCTCAAGCAGGCCCGCCAACGGGCCATCGCCAACGGGGCATAAACCAAACGCAAATGGGAGGGAAACCATGGAAGCGTTAAATTCAATCGTAGGAGCCATCAATGGCGTCGTATGGGGGCCGCTGATGCTGGTCCTCATCCTTGGCGTCGGCTTCTTCCTGCAGGTCGGGCTGAAATTCATGCCGATCCTGAAAGTCGGCACCGGCTTCAAGCTGTTGTTTGCGGGTCGTGAAGGTCAGGGCGACGGTCAGATCAGCCCGTTCAACGCGCTGATGACGTCGCTGTCGGCAACCATTGGTACCGGCAACATCGCCGGTGTGGCCACTGCTGTCTTCCTGGGCGGTCCGGGCGCTTTGTTCTGGATGTGGATGACCGCCCTGGTGGGCATGGCCACCAAATATGCCGAAGCCGTTCTGGCGGTGAAATACCGTGAAAAAGACGAGCTGGGCAATTTTGTCGGCGGCCCGATGTACTACATCAAAAACGGCCTCGGCGCGAAATGGGCCTGGCTGGGTGTTGCATTTGCCCTGTTCGGTGCAATCGCGGCCTTCGGCATTGGCAACGGCGTACAAGCCAACGGTGTGGCGCAGGTTCTGGAATCGAACTGGGGCGTCAACACCTCGGTCACCGGTGTTGTCCTGATGGTCCTGACCGCTGCCGTTATCCTGGGCGGCATCACCCGCATCGGTGCGGTTGCCGGTAAACTGGTTCCGGCCATGGCAATCGCCTACATTGTCGCTGGTCTTCTGGTTCTGATCATCAACATTGGCGAGATCGGCAACGCCTTGTCGCTGGTCTTCACCTATGCCTTCACCCCATCAGCTGCTGAAGGTGGTTTCGCAGGCGCGGCCGTCTGGGCCGCCATCCGCTTTGGTGTGGCACGTGGTGTGTTCTCAAACGAAGCCGGTCTGGGTTCTGCTCCAATCGCACATGCCGCGGCTGAGACCAAAGGTCCGGTCAACCAAGGCCTGATCGCGATGCTGGGCACGTTCATCGACACGATCATCGTCTGCTCGATCACTGGTCTGGCGATCATCTCGTCGGGTGCGTGGACGTCGGGTGAATCAGGTGCAGCTTTGACTTCTCTGGCATTTGCGACGTCTTTGCCGGGCGGCGGTCACCTGATTGCAATCGCGCTGTCGATCTTTGCGTTCACCACCATCCTCGGTTGGTCGTTCTACGGTGAGAAATGCGTCGAGTTCCTGCTGGGTGTCAAATCCCTGATGCCGTACCGCATCCTGTGGATCATCGCGATCTACTTCGGCGCGACCGCGGATCTAGGCTTTATCTGGCTGTTGGCAGACACGCTGAACGCCATGATGGCCATCCCGAACCTGATCGCCCTGGCCCTGCTGAGCCCGATCGTCTTCAAACTGACGAAAGAGTTCTTTGCCTCGGGTGGCAAGTCCGAAGAGCCGGGTGGGACACCTGCCGAGTAATCCGGTCCCAAAATAAAACGGGGGGCCGCGCCGGCCCCCCGCACTTAAACAGAATTCCATATCTCGAGGAGAGACGTGATGGCCACGAAAATCCTGCTGCCTATTGATCACACCGACGACCGCTCGTGGAAACTGGCCCTGCCGGTCGCACTGGAACAGGCGAAGTTCTACGGTGCCGAACTGCATGCGGTTGCCGTCATCCCCGAGATCATCCAGCTGCCGAACCTGCCTGCCAACTACGGCGCTGGTGCCAAAGACCACGTGCGCAATGCAGTTCAGGCCATACTGGATCACGGCAACGCATCTGACGTGCAAGTGCATGTCGAAGAAGGCAGCGTCTACCGCGAAATCCTGAAGCTGGCCTACAAGGACGGCTTTGATCTGATCGTCATGGCGTCGACCAAAGGCGATTTCCCGAATTATGAGATTGGCCCGAACCTGGCCCGTGTCGTGCGCAACGCGCATTGCACCGTCATGGTCGTTCGTGACCAGTCTCGCTGATCGAAAGGCTAGAGATATGACTGATTTAAAACGCACCCCATTGCATTCTTTGCACGTTGAGTTGGGGGGTAAGTTGGTTGATTTTGCTGGTTGGGAGATGCCTGTTCAGTATCCTTTGGGGATTATGGGGGAACATAAGCAGTGCCGTGAGAAGGCGGCGTTGTTTGATGTGTCTCATATGGGACAGGTGATCCTGCGCGGTGAGAATGTGGGTGAGAAGCTGGAAGCTTTGTGCCCGCAGGCCTATGCGACCCTGAAGCCGGGCAAGGCGCGGTACGGGTTTTTCACCAACCCGGAAGGCGGGATCATGGACGATTTGATCGTGTCGAATGCGGGGGATTACTATTTCGTGGTGGTGAATGCGGCGCTGCGCCATCAGGACATTCCGCATATGCGGGACAATCTGGACGGCGTCGAAGTGATCGAGATCTTCGACCGCGCGCTGGTGGCGGTGCAGGGCCCGGCGGCGGAAAACGTTGTGGGTGATCTTTGCCCTGCCGCCCGCGACCTGAAGTTCATGGAAACCACTGAGGCCCCGATCAACGGTGTCGAGTGCCGCATCTCGCGGCTGGGCTACACCGGCGAGGACGGGTATGAGATCTCGATCCCCGAGGACAAGGCGATCGAAGT